>JBBQDL010000035.1:0-32361 GCA_038319665.1 Candidatus Limnocylindrales bacterium | reverse complement strand
CTGAACTCGGAATGGACGTGGAGGTGCGTGAAGTCGTTCGGGGCGATCGTCATCGGGAGATCAATGGTAGTCCGGCGCAGGCCGCGCGACACCATCGAGCCATCCGGCGGACCTCCAGCCAGGCGACCGAGTGGCACGGCGGCGAGGGGATCCCGGGGCGAAAGAGACCCACGCCTCCCGCCCATGGGTCGTATCGTGTTCGGCGAGGACTCCATCGTCCGCTGGGCGATGACCACCCAGCCGACGCCAGGGGTTCGACATGATCGTTCACAGGCGGCTCGAAAGTGCCCACCTTGCCGGCAACTTGCTGGGGGATCCCAGCGAACGCGACCTGTTCGTGTACCTGCCGCCCGGGTACGAGGAGTCGGAGCGGCGGTATCCGACGGCCTACCTGCTGCAGGCGTACGGAACGACCGCCGCGGAGGAGGTGAACCCGGCGACCGACGGAGAGCGCTGGAGGCCGCCGATCGAGGACGTCCTCGAACCCGTCTTCCGGCGCATGGGTGTGCCACCCATGATCGTCGCCATCCCGGACGGCTGGTCGCGCTGGGGCTGTGGCCAATGGGTCGATTCGCCCGTGACGGGCAACTTCGAGCAGTACGTGCTGCGCGATGTGATTCGAACGGTCGACGAGAACTATCGGACCATCCCGACGGCGCAGAGTCGGGGCGTCTTCGGCTTCTCCTCGGGCGGGTTCGGCGCCTGGAATCTTGGCTCCCGCAATCCCGATGTCTTTGGCGCGCTGGCCATGCTCTCGGGCGACTCGTTCCTGGACATGACCCACAAGTTCATGCCGTACAAGTTCTTCGACAGCATCTGGCCGGAGCCGCCCAACGGCCCGATCGAGGGCAACATCTGGTCGGAGCTCGTGTATGACTACTCTGCGACCTATTCACCCAATCCGGATAACCCTCCCTTCTACGTGGACCTGCCCGTGGCCTGGCCCAGCGGCGAGCTGCTCCAGGACGTCTGGGATCGCTGGCTCGCCTTCGACCCCGTCGTCAACGTCCACGACCGGCTGGACAACCTCCGGAAGCTGGCCGGCATCATGCTCGATGCCGGATCCCACGACGACTACAATCTCCACTGGGGCCACCGGCTGCTGAGTCACCACCTGACGAGCGCCGGCATCGCCCACGAGGCCACGGAGAACTCGGGCAACCACGGGGGCCGCGCCAACGAGCGCTACCAGGTCGCGCTGCGGTGGATGTCGCAGGTCCTACGACACGAGCCTTGAGGCCATCACTCGACCGCGGCGATGCAATCGATCTCGATCCGGCTGCCTCATCCCAGACCGTCCGCCGAGGACGTATGTTCATCAGGTCATCCTGCCCCAGCTCGACCCCGGGGAATTAGACTCGCGCAAGGTCCCGTGGCGGGGGAGCAAGGAGATCTCATGACGACGCTGCACGTCCTCCGTGTCTTCGTGGGTCACGACGGCCGCGGTGGCAATCCGCTCGGGGTCTTCCTCGATGGTGCCGCCATCGACGCGGAGCGCCGGCAGGCCGTCACGGTCGAGCTCGGGTTCGCGGAAACGGTCTTCGTCGATGACGTCGCGCGCGGGGTCATCCACATCTTCCTGCCGACGCAGGAGGCGGCGTTTGCCGGCCACCCCACCGTCGGGACGGCCTGGCTGCTCAGCGAGATCGGTAATCCAGTCGACGTCCTCCGTCCACCTGCAGGGGACGTCCCCGTCCGCTACGACGGGGAACGGACGTGGATCCGAGCCCGCGCGGCCTGGATGCCCGGCGCGATCCGGGTGATCGAGCTCGGTTCTGCCGCGGAGGTCGATGCGCACCCCGGCCAGGCCATGGGTGAACCCTGGCTGTACATCTGGGCTTGGGAAGACGAAGCGGCCGGGCGGCTCCGCGCCCGCGCCTTCCCGACCAACTTCGGGCTGCTCGAGGACGAGGCCAGTGGCGCCGCGTCCGTATTCATGGGCGATCTACTCCGGAGGCCGCTGACGATCCGACAGGGGATCGGATGGAGATCGCAGTCCTGCCGCATGAGGACGGCACCGTCGAGATCGGCGGACGGACGGAGATCGTCGAGACGCGCGAATACCCGGTCGGTCTGTCGGCGTAGGTAGCGCCAGGTGGTGCCGATATCGTGCGAAGCGCGCCAACGGTCCGACAACGGGAGACCGGCTATCGTCTTCGGGATGCTTCCGCCCGATCCGACCGACGAGGACATCGAGGGGATGGTGGTCGACGCCATCGAGGCGCTCCCGGCGCCCTTTCGCGACCAGCTCGGCAGCGTCGCGATCGTCATCGAGGAGGAGGCGACTCCCGCCCAGCTGGCGCTCGTCGGGGCGCCCGGGCTGTACGGGCTCTACCAGGGCATCCCACGCACGCGCTGGTCGGCCGACGGCGCGCCTTCGCCCAGCAAGATCACGATCTTCCGAGGCCCGCTCGTCCGATCGAACCGGAGCCCGGAGCGGCTGGCGGCCGCCGTGGCCGAGACGGTCTACCACGAGATCGCCCACCATTTCGGGATCTCGGACGATCGGCTCCACGAGCTGGAACGGGGCGAGCCCTGATCGTGAGCGCTGGCCTAGACGCCCGGCGCGTCGGACCCCGGCGGCGGGGCACCGACATCGAGGCCGATCCGGTGCGCGATGGCCGCTGCCTCGACACGGTTGGCGGCGCCGAGCTTGTCGAAGATGTGCGACGCGTGGACGCTGGCGGTCTTGCGCGTGATGAAGAGCGACTGTGCGATCTGCTGGTTCGACCAGCCCGCCGCGATGAGCCGGAGGACCTCCACCTCGCGCGGCGTCAGGTCGATGGTGGTGGCGACGCCGTCGACCGACTCGTTTCGGGTCGTCGCGGCCGAAGGGGCGATCTCGAGCCTGGCATGGCGAGCCAGGAGGTCGATCTCCCCGAGGAGCGGACCGGCGCCGAGCTCTGATGCGGTGACGCGGGCGGCGGCCAGGATGGTCGTCGCCTCCACGCGTGATCCGCGGTCGCGGAGGGTGGTGGCTCCGGCGCGGAATCGCGCGTAGGCTGCCGGATACGGTCGGCCGATCGCATCGAACTCACCGGCGACGGCCAGCCACGTGGCTGCATCGTCGCGTTGCTCCAGTCGACGAGCCTCGGCGCGGCAGAGGGCGGCCAATGCCCGACTGCGCGAGGGCACCGCGCCGCCCGACGCGCCGTCGAGCGGGATCCCGAACTGTGCTGCGAGGCGTTCGACCTCGCCGATGAGCGACCGGCTCCGCCGCCGGGCGTCCCCGAGCGCCGGCTCGTCGTACCGGGCCCGCGCCCGGTCCGCCGCGTCCGCTTCGACGCGCAACCCCGCGGCCGCGAGCGAGGCGAGCGCCGGGTCGGGCGGCCCGGCCGTTGCCATGCGCAGACCTTCGGCCACGGCGGCACGCGCTTCGACCGGCCGGCCCGCCACGGCCGCGAGCTCGGCCAAGGCGCCCAGGAGCGCCGGTCGGTCCTCCGTGCCACCGAGCGCCTCGTCGGCGGCTCGCGCCTCTCCGAGGATCGCAGTCGCCGCTGCAAGGTCGCCACGGAACGTGTCGAGCCGCCCGCGCTGGATCCGAAGCCTGATCCCCGGCGGCCCGCCGGGGCCCTGGCGAGTCCCGTCCGCAGGAAGCCGTCCGCCGCATCCCAGTGGCCGAGCGCGATGGTTGCCTTGGCCGCGATCGCAAGCTGCAGGCCACCGTAGGTGCGTTCCACGCCAAGGGCGCGAGCCCGATCGAAGCCCCCCACAGCGGTTTCGAGCGCTTCGGCGGTGCGGCCGACGCGATCGAGCAGGGTCGCCAGGTTCGTCGTGCCGAGGGCGATCCCTTCGGCCCCACCGAGCTCGCTGGCGATCGCGAGGCCCGCCCGGACCCGCTCGATCCCCTCATCGGTGCGACCGATGAGCGCCAGATCCCAGCCGAGCACGCCGAGCGCGAGAGCCTCATCGGGCGCGGCCCCGACCGACCGGGCGACCGCCAGCGCCTCCTCGGCGAACGGCACCGATTCAGCGAACCGGCCGCTCAACATGAGGATGCCGGCGTGGTGGGCCAGGATACGGGCCCGCGTCGCCGACGGCGGGTCGACGGGGATGAGTCGCTCCGCCTCGGCGACGGCGGCGGCCGCCGCCTCGCGGTCCCCGGCCTCCCAGAGATACCAACGCTGCCGTTCCTGGAGCGCTGCCGCCCGCGTGGGGTCCGCCGCGGGATCGACCAGAGCGATCGCACCGCGGCCGAGCTCGACCGCATCGCGGTACGCCCCGATCAGGACGGCCGTCTCAGCGGCGCGCATGAGGATCGCGACGTGGTCCCAGCGCAGCCCACCGACGTCCGTCGGGTCCGTCGGGTCGAGCGCGCCTCCGTCACCGATCCGCTCCCAGAGTTCGAGCGCTCGCCGGTAGAAGCGATGGGCCTCGGCGAAAGCGTAGCCGCGCTCGGCGGCTTGAGCGGCCTCGATCGTCGCCACCAGCGCGCGTCGCGCGTCACCCGCGGCATCCCAGTGGTAGGCGAGCTCGGCGACCGAGGGCGCCGGGCCAGCGGTGGGTCGACCGGCGACACGAGGGGCGGCCCGCGCCTCGAGTGCAGCGGCATAGGCAGCATGGAGTCGGGCGCGCTCGCCGGGGAAAAGATCGCCATGGACGACTTCCTGGAGGAGGGCGTGGTGGAAGATGAAATGTGGGTCGCTCGAGCCGCCGGCGGGCATCAGGATTCGCCGGTCGACCACCTCGCGAAGGGCCGCGCGAACCGCTCGCGGCGGCAACTCGGAGACGGTCGCCAGGAGTTCGTCGTCGATCCTCGTCCCGGATGCCGAGGCGACGCGCAGCAGCTCCTGCCCGGCGTCGGAGCAGGCAGCGACACGGGCCAGCACCACATCGCGGAGTCTCGCCGGGAGCTCGCCATCGGCCGTCTCCCGGGTGGCGGCCAGGACCTGCTCCGCGTAGAAGGGGTTCCCGCCGGTCCGCTCCATCATCCGGTCGACGAGGGCCGGTTCGGGCGATCGACCGAGCTCGTCGGCGACGAGCCGCGCCAGGTCTTGCCGGTCGAAGCGGGCGAGGTCCACCCGATCGACGAGGTCCCCACGTTCGAGTTCGGCGAGATACGTGCGGAAGGCACCCCGGGGATCGGTCTCGTCGGTCCGGACGGTCGCGACCACGAGCACCGGCTCGGCGCGGAGGTTCCGGACCAGGAAGGCGAGCAGGTCCCGCGTCGATGGATCGGCCCACTGGAGGTCCTCGATCAACAGCAGGACCGAGGTCATGCGTGCCAGTCGCTGGACGACGCCGAGCACGAGCTCGAAGAGTCGTCCCTGCGCGAAGCGGTCCTCCCCGCCGAGTTCCACCGGCACCGCACCTGTCGCGCCAGCGCCGGGCCGCTCCGGCCGGCTCCCGATCTCGGGCATCAGCCGCGCCAGCTCCGCGCGGTTGGGACCGAGCAAGGCCGGGAGCATGCCGGGTCGATCCCACGCAGGAGGATCCGGAACGCCTCCACGAACGGCGCGTACGGGAGCCCGCCCGTCCCGAGCGGGAGGCAGCCGCCGCGCAGGACCCGCGCGCCCGAACCCGACGCCCGAGCAGCGACGATATCGACCAGGCGACTCTTGCCGATCCCGGCCTCGCCGGCGATGACGACCAGCGTCGACTCGCCGGCGGTGGCGCGGCGCCATGCCTCGGCCAGTCGATCGAGCTCGACCGTCCGCCCGATGAACGCCTGACCGCGGGCGCCTTCCACGACCCGGCGATGATAGGCGCGTCGACGACGGCCGCGTCCCATCACCCGGAGCACGCGCCGGAGCCGGACATTCATGCCGTCATGCCGGCCAGTACCAGTCGCTCACGCAGCCGGCCGCGGGCGCGGCACAGTCGGGTCCGGATCGCGGCCCCCGAGGACCCGATCATCTGGGCGATCTCGACCGAGGGGTATCCGCGCGCGGCGAGGACCACGACCGCGCGGTCGGCGGCCGGCAGCGAGGCGAGTGCATCCCGCACGACGAGGTCGCGCTCGCGGGTCACGACCTCGTCCGCGGGCGAAGGCGCGACTCCGCGTTCGAAGAGCCCGGGCATCGCCCGCCGTGCGACCGTCGCCCGTCGGGCGCGGCTGATGGCCAGGTTCGAGCCGACGCGGTAGAGCCACGCGGCCGGATCCAGCGGCGCGCGGCCGGCTCGGATCTCGATGATCAGGCGAAGGAAGGCTTCGCTCACGAGATCGTCGGCGAGCGAAGGATCCCGGGTCAGGACCACCATCCGGCCGCGAAGTGGGGCGGCGTGGGCGAGGTAGAGCGTCTCGATCGGGCCGGTCGCCGTCTCGGGCGATCGCGTCGGGTCGTTGTTCGTCACGTTGAACTCCGTCGTTCTTCCGGCCCGGGTGGTCCGGTCGAGTCGACGGTCGAGATAAGGCGGTCAGTCGCGCATCGGGCGCGAGCCCCATCTTCCGCCTCAAGACGGGCGCGATCTGATCAGGGGCCGAGCAGTCCCCTGACGACCGGGACGACCCGCTCCACCCAACGGCCGTATTGCACGCCGCTCGGGTGGAGCCCATCGCCAGCGACCAGTCCCCGATCCTCGGCTGCCTGCCGCGAGAGATCGAAGATGTCGACGAAGCTGATCCCACGTTCCGTCGCGAGGCGCGCCATCGTCGCGTTGATGGCCACGATCGCTTCGCGCTGGGCGCGCGGGTTGCCGTAGTCGGCACCGGCAGGGGTGACCGTATAGTCCGGCGTCGCTACCGTCACGATGCGTCCGGCCGGCAGGCGGTCGAGCAGGGCATCGAGGATCGTGACCGCGTTCTGCGCGTAGGTCGCCGCGGAGACACGCCGCACGACGTCGTTCACGCCGATGAGGACCGTGACGAACTCCGGCTGCAGTCCCTCGAGCGCCGGCAATGCGTGACGGATGAGATCGGCCGAGGTATAGCCGTTCACGCCGAGGTTGGCGACCAGCCGGAGGGTGGCGCCCGCCGGCCCGGCCGCGCCATCGGCCCCGAGCGCCACGACCAACTGGTCCGGCCAGCGTTCGCTCGGCCGCACCGAGGTCCCGATGGTGTACGAGTCCCCGAGTGCGACATAGCGCAGATCCGTGGTCAGACCCGCACCCTCAAGGTGTCGAGACCGCGCAGCACAAAGGTCGGCTTCCAGCGCGGCGCCTCGACCAGCTCCATCTTCGGCACTCGCCGGAGCAGCGACTCGAAGGCGATCCCGAGCTCGAGCTTGGCCAGCGGCGCGCCGAGGCAATAGTGGATCCCGGCGCCGAACGAGAGGTACGGGTTCGGATCGCGCGCGAGGTCGAGCGTGTCCGCCTGATCGAAGACGGCCGGGTCCCGGTTGGCCGAACCGAACAGGAGCGCGACCTCGTCGCCCCGCGGGATGGCTACTCCTTCGACCTCGATCGGCTCGAGCACCCAGCGCTCGAAGAGCGAGAGCGGCGTGTCGTAGCGGAGCAGCTCCTCGATCGCGCTGGGCAGCAACGACGGGTCGGCGCGCAGCTGGGCGAGGGCGTCGGGGTGCCGGAAGAGCGTCCACCAGCCGTTGCCAGCGCCGTTCACCGATGCCTCGTGGCCGGCGTTGAGGAGGAGGACGCACGTGCCGATCAGTTCGGTCTCGGTCAGCGTGTCGCCATCGTCGACGACCGCCGCCAGCGCGCTGATGAGATCGTCGCCGGGCCGCTGTCGACGCTCGGCCAACAGGTCGCGCAGATAGGCCCCGAACTCGACGCTCGCGCGCACCGCCTTTCTCGCCGACGCCTCGGGCGGGTCGAGCTCGTACATCAGGCAGATGTCAGCCGACCAAGGGCGCAGGAGATGACGGTCCGCCTCGGGGACGCCCAGCAGCTCGGCGATGACCGTGACTGGGAGCGGCTCGGCGAATTGGGCGATCAGATCGACCTCGCCCGCGCCCCCGAAGTCATCGATGAGGCCATCCACGATCGCCCCGATGCGCTGGCGCATCGCTTCCACGATCCGTGGCGTGAAGGCCTTGAGCACGAGCCGCCGGAGCCGCGTGTGGTCGGGCGGTTCCAGGTCGAGGATGCCCGCGTCATTGAGCTCATGAAAGGGCGCGTGCCATGCGGGCGGGTCCGGGCGGCCCATCTCGGCATGAGTCGACTGATGGAGATACGTCCGCCCGAGTCGCCGGTCGCGCAGCAGCCGGTTGACGTCCGCATGCCGCGACAGGAGCCACTGGTTGGTCGCCGGGTTCCACAGGATCGGGTGATCCTCGCGGAGCCGTCGGTAGACGGGATACGGATCGGCGATGAACGCCGGATCGGCCGGGTCGAAGCCGAGCTCGGTCGGCGTGACGGCGCGTGGGTCGATCGCCGAGCCGGTCACCCGAAGCTCCCGACGGCATCGACCACGACATCCATCAGCCGCGAACGGTCGATCTCGAGAGCGACCTCCGCGTTCGACGAGCGGCCGGTCGTCTCGTGCCTGTCGGCGACCGTGCGGCCACGCGTCTCGAGGCCGGCCGTCTCGACGTCGATCCGCATCGGCTCGGAGCGGACCAGGTCCGGCTGCGCCAACCAGGCCACCGCGACCGCGTCGTGGATCGGCGGACCGTCCCAGCCATAGCGGTCGCGATGGTGGATCCCGAAGAACCGCATCAGGTCGGCAAAGACGCGTCCGGCCCTCGTGCCGAGCTCGTCGAGCCGGGCGATGTCGTCGGGAAGCACGAGCGCCTGGTGGGTGACGTCGAGCCCGGCCATCCGGATCCCGATCCCCGACCCGAAGACGATCGCCGCGGCCTCGGGGTCGGCCCAGATGTTGAACTCCGCGGATGGCGTGGTGTTGCCCTCGCCGAGCGAGCCGCCCATCAGCCAGATCCCGGCGATCCGCTCGTGGAGCGCCGGTGCGGCCCGCAGCAGTAGCGCGATGTTGGTCAGCGGACCGGTCGCCACGAGCGTGATGGGGTCCTCGGCTTCGCGCAGGAGCGCAGTAGCGAGCTCGAGCGCCGTCCGTTCGACCGGGCCGAACGCGGGCTCGGGAAGGTCGGCGCCATCGAGGCCCGAGGCGCCGTGGACGCCGACCGGGACCCACGCCTCGCGCAGGATCGGCAAGGCCGCGCCGGCCGCCACCGGGACGTCGGATCGGCCCAGGAGGGTCAGGACGCGGAGAGCATTGCGGGTGGTCCGATCGAGCGGAGCGTTGCCGGCCACGGTCGTGATCGCCAGGGGCCGGAGCTCGGGTCGGGCGAGGGCCAGGACGATCGCGAGGGCATCGTCGTGGCCCGGATCGCAATCGAGGATGAGCGGGATGCTGGCCACCGGCGGAGCTTATCGCAGCGGCCGCGAGAGGCGCGTACGAACCGAAAGGCTTCCGCTTGCCGCCCGGCGCCTGCGGTCGCTACGATGTGCGCCAGCGGTCGACCTGGAGGGTCGGCTGTTTCCCGGCCGAACGCGATCCCTGGTCAGCTGACCGTCGCGGACGATTCGGTCTTGGAATTGGAGGAGGACAGATGCGAATCCGCAGCACTGGACTGACCCTGTTCATGGGCCTGTCCATCCTGGTCGCCGCCTGTAGCAGTGGGGCGAGCACCGCCCCATCGACCGCAGCAACGACCACCCCGACGGCGGCCTCATCGACGGGCGCCTCGACGGAGCCCTCGACCGCGCCGGCCTCGGTGGCGCCGAAGTCGAGTCTCAAGATCGGCGTCGTGACCGACATCGGCACGCTCGACGACAAGAACTACAACCAATACACCGACAGGGGCGTCCTCGCGGCGGCCGCCGCGCTCGGGGCTCCCGTCCCGCCGGCCGTCGTCCCCAAGGACGCGTCGGAATACGCCACCCTGATCCAGGCCTTCGTCGACCAGAAGTTCGAGATGATCGTCACGGTCGGCTTCAACCTGGCAGCGGCGACCGGTGCGGCCGCGGTCAAGAACAAGGGCATCCAGTTCATCGGCATCGACCAGTCGCCGATCTGCCTGACGCCCGACGGCAAGGCGGACTTCACGTTCCCGTGCCCCAATGACCCGAAGACGGTCGCGCCGAATTACGTCTCCATCGAGTTCCAGGAAGACCAGGCCGGCTATCTCGCCGGGATCATCGCGGCGTCCGTCAGCAAGAGCGGGACGATCGGGGCGATCGGCGGCACCACGCTGTGCGCTCCGTGCGTGCGCTACATCCAGGGCTTCGGGCTGGGCGCGAAGTCGGTCAACCCGTCGATCGTCGTCAAGACGGCGTACGTGACCAGCGACTTCTCCAACGCCGCGTTCAACGACCCGGTCGGTGGCAAGAAGTTCGCCCAGTCGTTCATCACGACCAACAAGGTGGACGTCCTCTTTCAGGTGGCCGGCAAGACCGGCAACGGCGTTCTCGACGCCGCCTGCGCGGCCAATATCTACGGCGTCGGTGTCGACGTCGACCAGGCAATCTCCTATCCGAATGCAGCCGCGTGCATCGTGACCAGCGCGGAGAAGCACCTCCAGGTGGCGACCGGGCAGGTGATCCAGGAGCTCGCCTCCGGCCAGAAGATCGCCGGTGACGTGTTGTTCGACGCCAAGACGAACGGCATCGGCGTCTCGCCGGGCCACAATCTCGCGTCGCTCATCACCCCGGACATCCAGTCCAAGGTCGACGCGGCGATGGCGGCGATGGTCGCTGGCACGCTCAAGACCTGCCCCGATACCGGCTGCGGCGTCTACTCCAAGTAACCTTCCGCAACGTCAGGTTCCGAGCGGGCCGGCCGATCGTCGGCCGGCCCGCTCACCACAACCCGAACCGAGGGGTCGCAGCGGCGATGACCAGCCCGGTCGAAGCGGTTCGAGCGCCGGCTCTCGAGATGCGCGGCATCACGAAGCGGTATCCCGGCGTCGTCGCCAACGACGGCATCGACCTCGACGTCCGACCGGGCGAGATCCACGCTCTTCTTGGCGAGAACGGCGCCGGCAAGACGACGCTCATGAACATCCTCTACGGCCTGGCGCGGCCGGACGATGGCGAGATCCTGCTCGACGGCGAGCCCGTCCGGATCGCCGGTCCATCGGATGCCATCGCGCGTGGCATCAACATGGTCCACCAGCACTTCATGCTGGTCCCCGTCTTCACGGTCGCCGAGAACATCCTGCTCGGCGAGGAGACGATGGCCGATCCCATCTTCCTCGACCGCAAGGAGGCGAGCCGGCGCATCCGCGAGCTCGGCGCGCGGTTCGGCTTCGAGATCGACCCCGACGCGAAGGTCGGCTCGCTCTCGGTCGGCTGGCAGCAGCGGGTCGAGATCCTCAAGGCGCTCTATCGCGACGCGCGGATCCTCGTCCTCGACGAGCCGACCGCGGTCCTGACCCCGCAGGAGACCGAGGAGATCTTCAGCGTGCTGCGGCGCCTCGCCCAGCAGGGCCACAGCATCCTGTTCATCAGCCACAAGCTGTACGAGGTCCTCGAGATCGCCGACCGGATCACGGTCATCCGGCGGGGCAAGGTCGTCGGTCAGCGGATCCCGTCCGAGACCGATGAGGCGGAGCTCGCGGCGATGATGGTCGGTCGCTCGGTCGAGCTGACCGTCGACCGCGGCGAGTCGCATCCGGGCGAGACCGTCCTGCGGGTCTCGGGCCTCCAGGTCGCCGACGATCGAGGCAATCCGGCCGTTCGCGGCGTGGACCTCGAGGTCAAGGCGGGCGAGATCCTCGGCATCGCGGGGGTCGCCGGCAACGGCCAGGATGAGCTGGTCGAGGCGATCATCGGCCTGCGCAAGGTCGCCGACGGCCGGATCGAGCTGTCGGGCGAGGACGTGACCTCGAACGCGCCGCGGGAGATGAACGAGGCGGGCGTCGCGTACGTCCCGGCCGACCGGCACCGGTTCGGACTGGTCCTGCCGTTCTCCCTGGCGGACAACATGGTCCTGACGAGCTACTACCGGTCTCCGTTCGCGCGGGGCGTGCTGCGCGAATTCGACGCCATCGAGAAGGCCGCGGCGGAGGGCATCGCCAAGTACGACGTCCGCGCCCCGTCGCCGCTCATGCCGGCGGGCACCCTCTCGGGTGGCAACCAGCAGAAGCTGGTCGTGGCTCGCGAGTTCGACCGCCCGCTCAAGCTGGCGATCCTCGACCAGCCGACGCGCGGCCTCGACGTCGGGAGCATCGAGTTCATCCATCGCCAGGCGATCCGGATGCGCGATGGGGGGACCGCCATCCTCCTCGTCTCGGCGGAGCTCGACGAGGTCCTCGAGATGTCGGATCGGATCGCGGTCATGTACCGCGGCCGGATCGTCGCGACGGTCGATGGCCGGACGGCGGACAAGAACCGGGTCGGACTGCTGATGGCGACCGGCGGCGAGGCCCGCGACGCGTCCGATGCGGACGCGACCACCAACACGGCGGGCACGGCAGGCCTGGGCGCATGACCACGGTCGCGGAGGCCCGGCGCAGCCTGCCCAGGCGGATCTGGGCGATCGGCGGCCTGCCGTTCATCTCGATCGTGCTCGCCCTCGTGGTCGGCGCCATCGTGATCCTCGGTTCGGAGGTCCTCCTCCCGGACCATGTCTTCGACTGGACCCTGCCGATCACCGCGTACCTGGCCCTCATCGAGGGGTCGCTGGGGAGCCCCGACAACATCATCAAGACCTTCGTCGCGAGCGTCCCGCTGGTCCTCGCCGGATTGTCGGTCGCCCTCGGCTTCAAGGCCGGCCTGTTCAATATCGGTGCGCAAGGGCAGTTCCTCGTCGGCGCTCTTGGCGCGGTCACGGTCGGCGTCGCATTCGCCCAGGCCCCGGGGCTGGTGGCCATCCCCATGGCGGTCCTCGCGGGCTTGCTCGCCGGTGCCGCGTGGGGCTTCATCCCGGGCATCCTCAAGGCGGTCTCGGGTGCCCATGAGGTGGTCACCACGATCATGCTCAACTACGTCGCGATCTCGCTCCTGGCGTGGGCCGTGAGCGGGCCGCTGAAGGTGGCGGGGTCCCCTTCCCCGATCACCCACGACGTCGGCAACGCGGCATTCCCGATCCTCATCGGCACGACCGGCCACCTGGGCATCTTCATCGCGCTCATCATGGTCGTGGCCGTCCGCTGGCTGCTGTACCGGACGACTCTCGGCTTCGAGATCCGGACGGTCGGTGCCAACCCAGACGCCGCTCGCTACGCCGGGATGCGGCCCAAGGTCCTGATCGTCCTGACGATGTCGATGTGCGGCCTGCTGGCCGGGCTGGCCGGTGCGTGCATCGTTCTGGGCGTGACGCATTCGATGACGAGCGCATTCGGGACGACGGTCGGCTTCGATGCCATCGCAGTCGCGCTGCTCGCTCGTTCGAACCCCGTCGGCATCGTCTTCTCCGGCCTGCTCTTCGGCGCGATGCGGGCCGGGGCGGGCCTGATGCAGATCAACGCCAAGATCCCGCCCGAGCTGATCGACGTCATCCAGGCGCTGATCCTGCTCTTCCTCGTGATCGGGCCGGTCCTCACCCGGATCTTCAAGCTCCGCGGCGTCAGCGGCAGCCTGGGCGCGACCGAGACGATCACCAAGTCGTACGCCAGCGAATCGGCGCCCTGATGGACCAGCTGATCGGCGCCCTGTATGCCATCCCCCTCGCCGGCTACCTGTTCCAGTTCGCGGGCTACCTCATCGAGGTCCTGCCGCTCAACGCGGCGATCATCTGGCAGTCGGCCACCCCGATCGTCCTCGCCGCCCTGTGCGGGGTGATGTGCGAGCGCTCCGGGGTCGTCAACATCGGCATCGAGGGGATGATGCTGACGGCCGCCTTCGTCGGCTGGATCGTCGGCATCGTCCTCGCCCCGCTCCTGCCAGCGGATCCGTCACCATTCTTCGGGGTGACGCCGGCGCTCCTCATCGCCTTCGTCGTCGCCGTCCTGTCGGCCGTCCTGGTCGCCCTGCTCCACGCCTGGCTCTCGATCTCGGTGCGGGCCGACCAGATCATCAGCGGCACGATCATCAACATCCTCGCGGCCGGCCTGACCGCCTATATCTACACCATCGTCTCGCGGAACTCGCCCGAGAGCGCCGGGGCGTTCGCGGCGTTCGTGCCACCGGCCGATCTGACGAACCTGCCGGTGATCGGTTGGGTCCTGGCGATGTTCCTCAACCAGGGGCCGATCGCGATGTCGGTCATCGTCATCGTCATCGGCTTCCAGATCTGGCTCTTCCGGTCCCGCTGGGGACTCCGGTCGCGGGCCGTCGGCGAGCACCCCAAGGCCGCCGAGACGGTCGGCATCGACGTCATCCGGGTCCGTTATCGCAACGTCCTGTACGGCGGTGTCCTGGCCGGACTGGCCGGTGCCTATCTGTCGATGGAGGCGAGCAACTCGTTCAACGCCGGGATCACCGGGGGCCGCGGGTTCATCGGGTTGGCGGCGATGATCGTCGGTCGTTGGACGCCGCTCGGCGCGTTCGGGGCGGCCCTCCTCTTCTCGTCGTCGCAGGCCCTCGGCCAGATCATCAAGTTCGCCTCACCGAGCGGCAACCTCGGCGACTTGATGCTCTCGGTCCCGGGCCAGTTCTACGACGCGCTGCCCTACCTCGTGACGATCATCGTCCTGGCCGGCTTCGTCGGCCGGAGCATCCCGCCCGCCGCCGACGGGCAGCCCTACGAGCGCGAGGCCGCGAGCTGACGCGCGAGGAGCGCGACCGTGCGGCGGCATTCCTGGACCTCGAAGCGGGGCGCGGACCCGTCCCGATCCTCGACGAAGCGGGGATCGAGCGCGCGATGCGGGCCACCCGTCGGATCGCGGTCGTGGGGGCGTCCTCGAACCCTGCGCGAGCGTCGTTCGGCGTCTTTCGCTACCTGGTCGAGGCGGGCTTCGAATGCGTCCCGGTCAACCCGAACGAGCGGGAGGTCATGGGCGTGGCCGCCTTCCCGTCGCTGGCCGAGGCCGTTGCGGCGACCGGCCCGTTCGACATGATCGGCGTCTTCCGACGCTCCGAGCTGTGCGTGGCTCACGCACGCGAAGCGGTGACCGTCGGCGCCCGGGTCCTGTGGCTCCAGCTTGGCGTGGTCAGCTGGGAAGCGGCCGCGATCGCCCACGACGCCGGACTCGAGGTCGTGATGGATCGCTGCACCGCCATCGAATGGCCGCGGGTGCGCGGACTCAGCGGTTGAGGAACCCCAGGAAGACGAGTACGACCCCGACGACAGCGATCGCGGCGCCGGTCTGGACCTGGCGGCGGAGGATCGCCATCGCCACCGAGGCGCCGGTCGTACTGTCGTCGCGGATGCCGCCGCGCCACGCCCCGTAGCGGGCGGCGTTCGCGTCCTGCGCCTTGAGCGCCCGATAGCGCGCCCACGGACCACGCGCCCGCGAATACCCGATGGCGATCAGGGCGATCCCGATCAGCCAGCCTGCGATGTTCAACGGCGCCACCCGGTCAGCCCTCCCCTGTTCGATCTGCCTCGAGTCGGTCGCGGACCGCGGCCTGGACGAGCGCCGCGTTGGCGTGGCCGCCGGTGGCCTTCATGACCTGCCCGACCAGGAATCCGATCGCTTGTGCCTTGCCCGCGCGATAGTCGGCGACGGCCGCCGGGTTCGCCGCCAGGGCCTCGTCTACCGCGGTCGCGACCGCCCTGCTGTCCGAGATCTGATGGAACCCGCGCGCCGCGACGATCACCGTGGCGCCCTCGCCCGTGGCCGCGTGCGCCTCGAGGACCTCGCGGCCCTGCGCGCGCGAGATCGACCCGTCGACCACGGCGGCTACGATCGCTCCGAACTCCCCGGCCGAGACCGTGACCGGGCTGTCCGTCGTCCGACGCAAGCGCAGGTACTCCCCGGTCACCCAGTTCGCGACGGGCTTCGGCTCGAGCGCGGGCATCGCCGCCAGGGTCGCGTCGAAGAGTGCCGTCGCGTCGGGGTCGGCGACGAGGACCGCCGCGTCGTAGGCGCTCAGCCCCATCGCGTCCCGATAGCGCGCACGGCGCGCCGCGGGCAGCTCCGGCAGGCCCGCCCGGATCTCCTCGAGCCAGGCGGCACCGAGATGGAGCGGCGGCAGGTCGGGTTCCGGGAAGTACCGATAGTCGTCGGATGTCTCCTTGACCCGCATCCGATACGTCTCCCCGCGCGGCTCCGACCAGCCACGGGTCTCCTGGAGCAGGGTCTCGCCGGCATCGAGGGCGGCCGCCTGGCGCTCGATCTCGAAGGCGATCGCCCGCTCCACGGCGCGGAACGAGTTCATGTTCTTGACCTCGACCCGTGTCCCGAACGGTTCGGTCCCACGGGGACGGAGCGAGACGTTGGCCTCGACCCGCAACTGGCCACGCTCCATGTCGGCGTCCGAGGCGCCGATCGATCGGAGTAGCAGCTGGAGCTCCTCGGCGTAGCGGCGCGCCTGTTCGGCCGTCCGGATGTCGGGCTCGGTGACGATCTCCATCAGCGGCGCGCCCGATCGGTTGAAGTCGACCAGGCTCACCTTGCGACCGTCGTCGCCGGTCGAATGGACGAGCTTGGCGGTGTCCTCCTCGAGATGGGCTCGGGTGATCGTGACGTTGAACGGCCCATCCGAGGTCTCGAACGTCAACCTGCCGAGCGAGGCGAGCGGCAGGTCGTACTGGCTGATCTGGTAGCCCTTCGGCAGGTCCGGGTAGAAGTAATTCTTGCGATCCCAGCGCGTCGCGGCAGGCGCCGTCGCCTCGATCGCGGCGCCCGTCGTGAGGACGTGCTCCACGGCCCGCCGGTTGATCGTCGGGAGGGCGCCCGGGAGCCCGAGGCAGACCGGGCAGACGTGGGTGTTCGGTGGCGCGCCGTCGTAGTCGGTCGAGCAGCTGCAGAACATCTTCGAGGGCGTCCGAAGCTGGCAGTGGACCTCGATCCCGATGACGGCCTCATACCGGCCCACCGCGGCCTCGGTCGTCATGACGGGTCGCTCCGTACGCCCTGGACGAAGCGCCCGATGCGCCGGAGCGCCTCCTCGAGTTTCTCGTATGAGGTCGCATAGCACATCCGGAGGTGGCCGCTCCCCGATGGCCCGAACGCGCTGCCGGGCACGGCCGCCACGCGCTCCTCGGTCAGGAGGCGTTCGGCGAACACTTCGTCGTCGAGCCCGGTCGAGGTGATCCGGGGAAAGGCGTAGAACGCCCCACGGGGCTCGAAGGTCTCGAGGCCGAGGGCGTTGAGCCCGTCCACCAGGAGCCGCCGGCGGCGGTCGTATTCCGCCAGCATCCGCGCGACGTCGGCTTCGCCCTCGACCACCGCGGCGAGTGCCGCGTCCTGTGCGGTCGTCGGCGCGGACATGATCGTGTACTGGTGAACCTTGACCATTCCCTCGAGGATCGCCGCCGGCCCGGCCACATAGCCGACGCGCCAGCCGGTCATCGCGTAGGCCTTCGAGAAGCCGCCCATCAGGATCGTCCGTTCGCGCATCGAGGGCAGCGAGCTCATCGCCCGGTGCCGGTAGGTGCCGTATGCCAGGCGATCGTAGATCTCGTCGCTGTAAACGAGCAGGTCGTGGCGGATCGCGATCTCGGCGAGGGCGTCCTGGACATCGTCGGGCAGGACGGCCCCGGTCGGGTTGCATGGGTAGCCGAGAAAGAGCGCCTTCGTCCGTGGCGTGATGGCGGCCTCGACGGCCTCCGGGTCGAGCGCGAAGTCGTCCTCGAAGCGCGTCGCGACGTGCCGGACGACGCCGCCGGCGAAGACGATGGCGGGCACGTAGGCGACGTACGACGGCTCGTGGAGGATGACCTCGTCGCCCGGATCGCAGGTCGCCCGCAGGGCCAGATCGACCGCCTCCGAAGCGCCGACCGTGATCAGGATCTCGTTCGCGGGGTCGTAGTGGACGCCGTAGCGCGTCTCGAGATGACGGGACAGCGCACGGCGCAACTCGAGCGTTCCGAAGTTGCTGGTGTAGTGGGTCCGGCCCTCGCGCAGGCTCTCCACGCCTGCTTCGACGATGACCCGCGGGGTATCGAAGTCGGGCTCCCCGACGCCCAGGCTGATGACGTCGTCCATCGTCGCCACGATATCGAAGAACCTGCGGATCCCCGATGGAGGCACGGCGCGGACGCGTTCGGCAAGGGCGCGCTCGGCGAGCGGTCGGCGGAGCTCGGTTTCCATCAGCCGGCTACCGCCGCGGCCCCGACGAGCGCGGCCATCCGCTCGGCCGGGGTCGGCGTGGCGGGATCGGCCGCAGCGCCGAGCGCGGCCGGTTCCAGGCCGCGCCAGGACGCGTCCGCGGTGATCGCCTCGTAGCCGCGCGCCAGCCCGAAGAGCTCAGCCTCGGACCAGGCCGCACCGATGAGCTGGAGCCCGACCGGGAGGCCGTCCGACAGCCCGCACGGGATCGAAACCCCAGGCAGCCCGGCCATGTTGACAGGCAGCGTGCAGGCATCGGAGAGGTACATCGAGACCGGGTCGGCGAGCCGGTCGCCGAGGCGGAACGCGACGGTCGGCGAGGTCGGTGCGACCAGCGCGTCGTAGCCCTGCGCCCAGAGAGCGTCGAAGTCGCCCTTGATGAGCGTCCTGACCTTCTGGGCTTTCAGGTAGTAGGCGTCGTAGTAACCGGCCGACAGCGCGTAGGTCCCGAGCATGACCCGGCGCTTCACCTCGGGGCCGAAGCCCTGGCCGCGCGTGGCGAGGTAGTTGGCCAGGACATCGCCATCGCCGAGCCGCGGCCCGTAGCGGATCCCGTCGTAACGGGCCAGGTTCGCGGACGCCTCGGACGGGGCCACGATGTAGTAGGTCGCGAGGCCGTAGGCGGTGTGCGGGAGGCTGACCTCCTCGACGATCGCCCCGGCGGCTTCGAGCGCCGCAACGGCCTCGCGGACGCGTGCCTCGACGCCCGGCTCCATCCCCTCCACGAAGTATTCGCGAGGGAGGCCCAGGCGCTTGCCACGGAGCGTCGCGGCGGCCTCGTCGTCGCTGGTGGGCAGCGCCGTCAACATCGCCGGGACCCGCTCGGGCGACGACGTCGAATCGCGATCGTCCCGGCCGGCGACCGCGTGGAGCAGGGCGGCCGCATCGCGGACGTCGCGGGCGAACGGCCCGATCTGGTCGAGCGAGCTGGCGAAGGCCACGATCCCGTAACGACTGACCCGGCCGTAGGTCGGCTTCATCCCGACGATCCCGCATAGGGCCGCCGGCTGGCGGATCGAGCCGCCCGTGTCCGTGCCGATCGACAGCGGGGCGTGGTAGGCCGCCACCACCGCCGCCGATCCCCCACTGCTCCCGCCCGGGACGCGGTCGAGCGCCCACGGGTTGGCCGTCGGGCCATAGGCCGAATGCTCGGTCGAGGAGCCCATCGCGAACTCGTCCATGTTCGTCTTGCCGAGGATGACCGCACCGGCCTCGCGCAGGCGTTCGGTGATGTGCGCGTCGTATGGGGCGCGGTAGCCCTCGAGGATGCGCGATCCCGCGGTGCACTGGCCGCCCTTGAGCGAGACGAGGTCCTTGAGCGCGACCGGGACCCCGAGCAGCGGCCGCAGCTGGTCGAGCGCGTGGGCCGGATCCGTCCGGGACGCAGCCAGGCGGGTGTCGGCGGCATCGGCCTCCGCGAGCGCGCGCTCGCGATCGATCGTGAGCCATGCGTTGAGCGCGCGGTTGTCGCGCTCCGCCGCGTCGAGGTGCGCCGTGGTCAACTCGCGCGACGACACCTCGCGGCTGCGCAGGCGTGCCGCCATCTCATGAGCGAGCAGCCGTGTCAGGTCGGTCACGAACGTTCAGCGCTCGTCGAGGATGGCGGGGACCACGATGAAGTCGCCGTCGCGCGCGGGGGCATTGGCCAGGACAGCCTCGACCGGGAGCGACGGCTTGACGACGTCCTCGCGCAGGATGTTCTCGAGCTCGATGGTCTGCGCGGTGGGCGGGATGTCGTCGGTCGGCAGCTCGGCAAGGATCGCGTACTGGTCGAGGATGTGGTTGAGCTCGCCCTCGAGACGGGTCAGCTCGGCGTCGGTCAGGCCCAGCCGGGCGAGGTGCGCGACGTGCTCGACATCGGATCGGCTGAGCGTGGGCATGGGCTCGATGATAGCCGACGCGCCCGCTACGATCGGTCGGTGCAGCCGCCGCGGATCCGCCCGATGACGCCCGCCGATGTCGATCCCGTCGCCGCCGCCTTCATGCGCGAGGGCTGGGGCGACCGCCGGCTCAACCTCGAGTTCATGACCCACAACCCGGGGTCGCACCCGTTCGTCGCGGACGACGGCGGGACGGTGGTGGGGACGGGTCTCGTGACCCTCAACGGGCCGGTCGGCTGGATCGGGACAATCTGGGTCGAGCCCGGATGGCGCCGTCGAGGCGTGGGCCGAGCGCTCACTCGCGCCACCATCGAGACGGCAGAAGACGCGGGCTGCCGAACGCTCCTCCTGGTCGCCACCGAGGTCGGCTGACCCCTCTACGAGTCGCTCGGGTTCGAAGTCCAGACCTGGTACCGGATCCTCGAGGCGCCGGGCCTGGGCGACGAGCCAGCCGATCCACGGATCCGACCCTACCGTCCGAGCGACCTGCCCGTGATGTCCGAGCTGTCGACCGCGGCCACGGGCGAGGACCGGATGCACCTCCTGGCGGCCCTCGCATCACCGGAGACCGCCATGTCCCTGGCTCGCGACGACGGGACCCTGGGCGGGTTCGTCGTGCGGGCGCCCTGGGGCGGTGCCTCGACGATCGCGCCGCGGCTGGACGCGGCAGAGGCGATCCTGCGGGCACGGCGGGTCGGCCGCGGCCCCGAGCAACGCGTTCGGGCCGGTCTCCTCGCCGAGAACGAAGCGGGTATGGAGCGGCTCCTGACGACCGGCTGGACCGAGTCGTGGCGAGCCCCGCGACTCATCCGGGGCGACCCGCTGCACTGGCAGCCCGAGGCGATCTGGGGCCAGTTCAACTTCGGCCTGGGCTGACCTTCGACGGGTTCCATGGCCCATACGGTCCGGTCAGGCCTGACCGAAGGTGTGATGGCGCCCGGGCTTGAGCCCGGTGCATCCTCGTGCGACGATGTGGCCAACGATCGATCGAGCACGCCGTCGCCTCAGCGGCAACCCTGAGCCCACCGAACGATCGAGCACGCCCCAGCCCGCTCCGACGCCGCGCCGCGTCGAGGACGTTGTGATCGTCCTCGGCCGCCTGGAGCTCGATCATGTTCGGGCGGCGCTCCAGGCCGTTCTCGGCGACACGGTCGAGCGGCCCGATTCGCCCGCCCGGATCGAACGTGCGATCTCGCTCCTGCTCCAGGAGCGTGGGTCGCCCGGCAGGCCCTGGGTCCTCCGCCGGCCGGCCGCGGTCTCGACACCCGAATCCTGGGAGATCCATCTCGACGGTGTGGACCGGGCGACCGGGGCCGCCGTTCGCGACGCGGGTCGCACCGGGCGGTTCGCGACATGATCGGGGTCGTCTGCCTCCAGTGCGGCACGCCGTCGGACCACGGTCGCGGCACCTTCTGCCGGCGCTGTGGACTCCCCTACGGCGAGCCTCCGCGCGCAACCGCCGAGCTCCCCTCCTGTCCCATCTGCTACACGATCGTCGATGACGATGGGCGGCTGCCCAGCCTCGACCGAGCCGGCCTCCGGGTCGATCTCGTCCGCCACCAGGCCGAGCACGACCGCCATCCCGTCGGCGACGATGACTGGCTCGAATCGCTGCGATTCGGCGACCAGATCCGGATCGGGCCGTGGGCTGCGCCATTCGAGACGGTCCGCCGCTACCTGGTCACTGGACAGGTCGTGGCCGGCCGCAACCGTGCGCTCGCGCACGATGCGATCGTGAACGCGATGACCCAGCTCAAGCGCTGGGGCGCCACCGGCGACATCTTCGGGGACCTCCCCGACTGGAAAGCCGCTCGGGAGGCCGTCGTCCAGATGATGGAACGCTACGGGCGCGGTCGCGCCTAGGCCGTCTCCCGGCCGCCGCCGGGGTTCCTTGGGATCGGTGCACCCTGGCTGGTATACGCGTAGAGGATCGCGATCGCGAGGTAGGCCACGAGCGCGGCCAGTGGCGCGACGAGCGCGACGAGCGTGGCCG
Source organism: Candidatus Limnocylindrales bacterium (assembly GCA_038319665.1). GTDB lineage: Bacteria > Chloroflexota > Limnocylindria > Limnocylindrales > CSP1-4 > SPCO01. The sequence goes on along the minus strand of JBBQDL010000035.1, from coordinate 10,534 downwards.
TCGCGTACACGGGCAGCCCCACGAAGCCGCGCCGCGACTCGGCGCGGACGTAGGCCACGTCGTAGCCCGGCTCCAGGAGCTCCGGCCGGTCCGCCAGGTGGCGAAGGATGAACCCCCAGGGTGTGGCCATGAGCGTCGCCGTGAGGCCGTAGAGCGCTGCCGCGATCGACGCGTCCGCTCCACCACGCTGGACGTACTCGGCGACGAGCGCGGTCGGCCAGGGGAGGGTCGCGACGCCGAGCAGGAGCATCAGGTTCAGCCAATGCAGGCGGACGTCGAAGCGTGCGATCCCTTCGATGAGCGTCCGATGATTGAGCCAGATGATCCCGATCGTCACGAACGCCGCAAGGTACGCGACGTAGGACGGCCACGCGTCCCCGAGGACCTTCGCGAGACCGCCGGGCGTCACGTCAGCGACCGGTGGCACCTTGAGGTTCAGGACGAGGAGGGTGATCGCGATCGCCATGACGCCGTCGCTGAACGCTTCGACGCGGCCGGTCGACGAGAGGCGAATTTCGGTCTCTGCGAGCTCGCGTGGCGGAGCTGCCGGTGCCGGGGATCCATCGCGCAAGGGCCGCTCCGTCACGTCGGAGCCGCCTCGCCGGCGATGAGCCTCCGGAATCCTGCCTCGTCGAGGACGGGGACGGCGAGCTCCTGCGCCTTCGCCAGCTTCGAGCCGGCCTTTTCACCCGCCACCAGGTAGTCCGTCTTCTTCGAGACCGCGCCGGCGACCTTGCCGCCGGCAGCGCGGACCGCCTCCTCCGCCTCCTCGCGGCTGAACCCCTCGAGCGTTCCGGTCACGACCAGCGTCTTGCCATCGAGCGGACCGGCGCTCCCCTCCCCGGCCGGTCGGACGGTCGGGCGCTCCGGGACGACGCCGACATCGAGCAGCTCGCGCAGGATGTCCCGCGTGGCGTCGTCGGCGAACCAGCGACCCAGGGCGGCAGCAACGGTCGGGCCGATCCCGGGCACCTCGGTGAACGTCTCGGGTTCCTCGGTCCCGATCCGGCGCAGGTCCGCCTCGACCGCCGCGAACCATGGGTCGGGCACGACCTTACCGTCGGGCGGCGGGTAGGCGTCCGGACGGACGCGCTCGGCGAGCCAGTTGGCGAGGTCGATCGCGGTCTGCTCGCCGACCTGTGGCATCCCGAGGCCGTTGAGCACCCGCGCCATCGGCCGCCCGACCCGTGCCCGCGCGATCCGGCCCGCCAGGTTCTCGGCACTCTTGCGCGCGAACCGCTCGAGCGACTCGAGTTGCTCCACGGTCAGCCGGAAGAAGTCGGCACGCGTGTGGATCATCCCGCGCTCGAGGAGCTGCGAGAGGACGGCCCAGCCCGCGCCCTCGATGTCCATCCCGCCACGCCCCACGAAGTGGCCGAATTCCTGCGCCAGTCGCGCCGGGCAGGTGGGATTGGGGCAGTAGACCCGGACCGCCCCCTCGTCCTGGACGACCGGCGTGCCGCACACGGGGCAGCGCTCGGGCATCACGAACTCGCGCTCGGCGCCGGTCCGCCGCTCGACGATCGGCCGGACGACCTCGGGGATGACATCGCCGGCCTTCTGGAGGACGACCGAGTCGCCGATCCGGATGTCCTTGCGCCTGACTTCGTCGAGGTTGTGGAGCGTCGCCCGCGAGACCGTCGAGCCGGCGACCTTGACCGGCGTCATGTGCGCCACTGGCGTCAACGTCCCGGTCCGGCCGACGTACGGGACGATGTCCTCGACGAACGCCTCGACCTGCTCGGGCGGGAACTTGAAGGCGATCGCCCAGCGCGGCGCGCGGCTGACCATCCCGAGCCTCGCCTGCTGGTCGTAGCGGTCGACCTTGACGACGACGCCGTCGGTCTCGTACGGCAGGGCGTGACGCGCCTCGCGCCAGCGCTCTGTGAAGTCGATGACGGCCTCGATGTCGAGGCCTGACCCGTGATCCGGGTTGACCGGGAAGCCGAGCTTCGCGAGCCGGGCGAGCGCCTCGGTCTGGGTCGTGACCGTGTCGTCGTCCTCCACGAGTTGGTAGAACCAGGCCGACAGCTTGCGCCCGGCCGTCACGGTCGGGTCGATCTGGCGGAGCGAGCCAGCCCCGCTGTTGCGCGGGTTGGCGTAGAGCGGGAGCCCGGCCTCCTCGCGGGCCTCGTTGATTCGCTTGAACTCCGCCTTGGGCATGAAGACCTCGCCTCGCGCCTCGAGCGTGGCGGGTTCGGTGAGCCGTGCCGGGATGACCGAGATGGTCCGCAGGTTGGCGGTCACGTCCTCGCCGGTCGTGCCGTCGCCGCGTGTCGCACCCTGGACGAACCGGCCACGCTCGTCGCGCAGGCTGATCGCGAGCCCGTCGATCTTCAGCTCCGCGACGTAGTGGAGGTCGGAGGCCGTCTCGGGCGCGGGCGGGAAGCCGAGCCCCTTGCGCACACGGGCATCGAACGCCCGCAGCTCGTCGTGACTGAACGCGTTGGCCAGCGACAGCATCGGCCGGGCATGCCGGACCTTGTCAAAGGTGCCGGTGGGCGTGCCACCGACCCGCTGGGTCGGGGAATCGGAGGTCGTCAGTTCGGGGCAGGCGGTCTCGAGCGCGACAAGCTCGCGGAAGAGGGCGTCGTATTCGGCGTCGCTGAGTTCCGGTGTGTCTTGTGCGTAGTAGAGCTCGTTCGCACGCTCGATCTGCGCGGCGAGCTCAGCATGGCGCGCGGTGGCCGCCGCGATGTCGAGCCGCGCAGCGGCATCGACGAGCGCGGGATCGACCGGCGGGAGCTGGATCGCCATCGATGCGAGGGTACCGAACGAGGCGGTCCCGCGCACCCCGGAGCTGGCGCCGATCGTCGGCGCCGGTCACGCCTCAGGCGGCGCGATGGTCCGCCAGGTCGGCGACCAGCCGGCGCTCGTGCGGCAGGATGGCATGGGTCATCCGGGCGAGGATGCCGGCCGGCGCAGGCGTCGCCGAACAGACGAGCCAGAGGCGACCGTGCTCTTCCTCGATCGTGGTGGGTGCCGAACAGACGGGGCAGACGCGGTCGTCGTCCAGAGCGCGCTCGACGAGGTCGAGCATCTCAGTGTTGTCGAACATGGTGAAGATCCTTCGGGTCGGGTTATCAGGGCCCGGCGGGACCGAAGCCTCGCGCCGATAGTCGTAGTGTGCCTCAGATGACGATCACGGTCCATGGCGCGAAGGTCACGCCGAGGTCGCCGTTCGGCACCAAAGAAGGGGCCGTTCAGCCCTCCACGTGCTTGGACCCGATGTCGGCAGGCGTCGGGGTGCCGAGCAGCCGGAGCGTGATCTCGAACTCCTCGCGCAGGATCGCCAGGGCTCGCTCGACGCCCGCTTGACCGCCGGCGGCGAGTGCCCACAGGATCGGCCGGCCGACCAGGACCCCGCGAGCACCGAGCGCGAGCGCGATGGCGAGGTCGAGGCCGCGCCGGACACCGCCATCGACCCAGACCTCGGCTCGGCCATCGACCGCGGCGACCACCTCGGCGAGAACGTCGAGCGAGGCGGGTACCCGATCCAGCTGACGCGCCCCGTGGTTGCTGACCACGACCGCATCGACGCCGTGCTCGACGGCCAGGAGCGCATCCTCGGCGGTGAGGACCCCCTTGAGGGCCAGCGGCAGGTCGGACCAGCCCCGGATCGTCGCGATGTCGCGCCAGGTCAGGCTGCTCGTGGTCCGGACCGCCAGGTCGGCGCCGAGATCGGCCGCGTGGGCGCCATGTGTGGCGGGGGTGTCGGCAAAGTTGCCCAGCGGCGGAAGCCGGAACCCCGACCGCCGGTCGCGCTCGCGGTAGCCCAGGACGGGCAAGTCGGCGGTCAGGACGATCGCGCCGTAGCCCGCGGCGGCAGCCCGATCCACCAGGGAATGCGTGATCGCCACGTCCTCCTGGCCGTAGAGCTGGAACCATCGCGTGGCACCCGGGGTCGCCGCCGCGACCGCCTCGATGGAGCGCGACGCCGTCGTCGAGAGGATGAATGGGACCCCTGCCGCGGCGGCTCCGCGGGCCGTGGCGATCTCAGCGTCCTCGTGCGCCAGGCCGTGGACCGCCATCGGCGCGATCGCGAGTGGTAGCGCGGACGGGGTTCCGAGCAGGGTCGTCGATGGATCCACGGTCGACACGTCGACGAGGACGCGGGGCCGGAAGCGTCGACGCCGCCAGGCCACTTCGTTTTCCGCGAGGGTGATCTCGTCCCAGGCGCCCCCCGCGACGTAGTCGAACGACGCAGGATCCATGACGGCCCGCGCCAGTGGCTCGAAGTCCGCGAGGCGAACGATCCCCGCCAGGGCGTCGAGACCCGCGTCCTGTCGGCGGCCTCCGGCGCCGTCGAGGCTGCCAGCGCGGTCCCGACCGGTCATCCGACGAGGTTGAGGTTGGCCAGGCTGACCAGCATCGTCTTGCGCCCGACCGCGGCGTCCTTGAACGCGACGGTCACCTCCTCATCACTACGGGTCAGCTTGCTGGTGACCACGATGCCGTCGCCCCAGCGGGCGTGGCGGACACGGTCGCCGTCGCGGAACTGGCGTTCGCCGGGGATGATCGGACGCTTCCTCGTCGAGGACGGAGCCTCGGCGCCCGCGGCGGGGCTCGGGCGGTCCAGACCGTCGTCCCAGGCACGGACGGGTCGCCTGAGGGAACCGGAGGGCGCACCCTCCGTGTATGCCTCGCGCTTGGCGGCCAGGTCGCGCCCGGGCCGAAACGGTTCACCGGCCGGCGGCGCGCCCGGGCGCCCGCTCCCCTGCCGGAAGGCCGCGCCGACTCCTCCGCCCCGGACGGGCGTCCCGAACCGGCTCGTCCGCCGCGCCCCGAACACGAGGTCGAGATCGAGGTCGCGATCGTCCGAGCCGCCGAGCTGCGGCCCGTCCATCAACTCGGCCGGGATCTCCATCAGGAACCGCGAAGGGACCGAGGCCTGGCCCATCCCCCACGTCGCGCGACGCCAGGCGTGCGAGAGGAAGAGCCGCTGCTTGGCCCGCGTGATCCCGACGTACGCGAGACGGCGCTCCTCCTCGAGCTCCTTTTCGTCGTCGAGCGCCCGACTGTGCGGGAAGAGGCCTTCCTCGAGTCCGGCCATGAAGACGACCGGGAACTCCAGGCCCTTGGCGGCGTGGAGCGTGATGAGCGTCGCGGCATCGGCGTCGCCTTCGTACGAATCCTGGTCGGCGACAAGGGCGGTCTCCTCGAGCAACCGGTCGAGCGCGTCGTCGGGCGCCAGGTCGTCGTAGCGCGTCGTCACCGCCCGCAGCTCGAGCAGGTTCGCCCAGCGCTCCTCGCCGTCCTCGGAGCCGTCGGCGAGCATCGCCCGGTAGCCGGACGCTTCGAGGGCCTCGTCCAGCAGTTCGGGGAGCGCGACCAGCCCCACTCTGGCCCGCAGACGCCGGATCAGGACGGCGAACTCGGCGAGCGCGTTGCGCGTCCGCGGCGCCAGCCCCGGGAGGTCGCCTGCGGCGGCCGCCTCGATGGCGCCCCACGTCGTCCCGTCCTCGCGGGCGGCGGCCGAGCGAAGCGTCTCGATCGTCTTCTCGCCGATGCCACGCGCCGGGATGTTGACGATCCGCTCGAAACTGACGCTGTCCGTGTCCGACCGAAGGATGCGCAGGTAGGCCAGGGCGTCCTTGACCTCGCGCCGCGAATAGAAGCGCGTCCCACCGACGAGCTGGTAGCGGATCCCGTAGCGCAGGAACGATTCCTCGATCGCCCGGGACTGCGCGTTCATCCGGTACATGACGGCGATGTCGCGAGCCCGGTAGCTCACGTCCTCGGCATCGGCGCGGCGGGTCAAGGCCGTCCCGCGCCCCCGGACCAGGCCCTCGACCTGGCGGGCGATCCACTCGGCCTCCTCCTCCTCGTTGTACGCCTCGAAGCGCTGGATCCGGACCCCACCCGCGTTGTCGGTCCAGAGCTTCTTCTCCTTGCGCGCGTTGTTGCGCGAGACGACCGCATGGGCGGCGTCGAGGATGAGCTGCGTGGAACGGTAGTTCTGCTCGAGCTTGACAACGGCCGTGTCGGGCCAGTCGCGCTCGAAATCGAGGATGTTGCGAAGATCGGCGCCGCGCCACGAATAGATCGACTGGTCGTCGTCGCCTACGACGCACAGGTTTCGGTGCTTGAGGGCAAGCGCGCGGACCCACAGGTACTGCGCGCGATTGGTGTCCTGGTATTCGTCCACGTGAAGGTAGCGCCAGCGCTCCTGGTACTTCGCAAGGACATCGGGTGCCTCGTCGAAGAGCCGGACGGCTTCGAGCAGGAGGTCGTCGAAGTCGAGGGCGTTGGCCTTGCGCAGGCGCTCGCGGTAGCGCATCGCGAGGCGGGCGATCGTGCGTTCGCGGTGGTTCGCGGCGTGCTCGGAGAGGAGGGTCGGGTCGAGCATCTCGTTCTTGGCCCGGCTGATCGCACCGAGGACGACGCTCGGCCGGAACTCGCCGGTGAGCGGCATGTCCTCTTCGCGCAGGATCTGCTTCATCAATGACGTCTGGTCGTCGGTGTCGTAGATGACGAAACGGCGGCCGATCCCGATGGCCTCGCCGTCGGCGCGGAGCACCCGCGCGGCGAGCGAATGGAACGTGCCCGCCACAACGTCGCGGCCGCCCTCGCCGACGAGGCTGATGATCCGCTCGCGGAGTTCGGCCGCCGCCCGGTTGGTGAAGGTCACCGCCAGGATCCGCCACGGGGCGACGTCCTTGATGCCGACCAGGTAGGCGATCCGGTGGGCGAGGACGCGTGTCTTGCCCGACCCCGCGCCGGCCAGGATCAGCAGCGGACCCTCCGTGGTCGTCACGGCCCGGGCCTGCTCCGGGTTGAGCGCCCGGACGATCTGCTCTTCCCGGGCCCTGATGGCGGCGGCCCGCGCGGCCGGATCAGGCGCCTTGATGGGAGCGGTCGGGTCCTTCGTCTCGGTCGGAGCGTCGCGCATCCAGGCCGGCTCGTCCGGGACAGCCGACGGCGACTCGGACAGGTCGGTGAAGACGGTCCCGGCGGCGGTCGCCGCGGCCTCGTCGAGCGTGGCCTCGCCGGTCCGGCGTCGTCGGGTGGGACTCACGGGGCCATTGTAGGTCGGGCCGCTCACCCGACTCTCGAACGGACGGGCGCCGACCGGTCTCTCGGTCAGGAGGCGGGCTTCACCTGGTCGGCCGGCGGGGCCGCGATGGAGACCGGCTCATCCCATTTCGAGGCGGTCAGATCGACCCTGATGGAGGTGGCGTTCGGGGCCATGAGCGTGGCCGCGATGCCCGCCAGATGGGAGGGCAGGTCCTTCTCGACCCGGACGGCGAGGTTGAGCGTCGCGCCGGTCAGGTCGATCGGCAGGCCGGCCGCGGCCGAGGAGCCCGTGGTCCCGAGCTCCGCCGCGGTCAGGTCGGCGGTGACGGTGTAGCACTGCTTCGAGCCGCACGAGACATCGTCGCCCTTGACCAGGGTCACGCCGTCCTTCAGGAGCAGGTTCCCGAGGGTTTCGATCATCGCCTTCATCCTGGAGGGATCGATCGGGGCGGTGCTCGAGGCCGATTCGACGTACAGCGGCCCACTAAAGCTCGTCTTGGCATAGACCTTTCCTGCCACAGCGATGAACTCGCCCGAGACGCTGATGACCGAGGCGACCTTGAACGTGGCCCTGGCCGCGCTCCCGGCGAGGTCCACATCGGCTGCGGCGGTCGTCCCGCTGAGATCGATCGGGGTCTTGACCGTGCTGCCCGGCACGACGACGGTCGCCGAGCCGGCGACGGCGATATCGATGTGGGCGCTCTTCGCCGCCTCGGTCGATGTCAAGGCCGCCGTGACGATCGCCTTCGGGTCGGTCAGGGCTGGACCCGGGGTGACGCCCTGGCACGCGGAGACGAGGATCGCGAGGGTGGTGAGCGATGCGAGAACGACTGGGGATCGGCGGGTCATGAAGTTCCTCGAGGGCGGCGTTCGATCATGGGCTGACCCTGCGACGGCCACCGACAGGGTCGGGGTGACGCACGGACCCTGTCAACCGTGACGAACATCGCCACTTGACCGCCGTAAAGACCCAGGCCCGTCGCGTGTGCACGAAATGAACGGTCCCGCCGCCATCGGATACCGAGACCTGTCGATGGCGGCCGCCGTGCGCGCTCCTAGCGTGTCGGCAACGACCCCGACCCAGGGGTCAGGGACACGCAGGAGGTAGTCCGATGTTGGATCACATGGCACGGAATGGTCGGCTCGCCAGCCTGGCCACCGTCACGGCCCTCGTGGTCGTCCTGGCCGGTTGCAGTGCGAACCCGACCACGGGAGCCGTGGCCAAGGGGATCGGCGGCAACGCGGCGAACACCCGCCTCGAGGGCGATCCCTATCAGGCCGGCACACGGGCCCCGGCCAAGGCGGGTGCGTCGGCCAAGGAGACGCGACCCACCATCCAGATGGGCCGGACGGGCATCCACCCCGGTGGTGGTGGCCCGCAGAAGTGAACGGGATCTCGACCCCCCGGCGGCGCCGGGGGGTTCGATCCTTGCGCCTGGCACGTCGAGCCGTCCGGGGAGCCCGTCACGGCTTGGCACCTGTTCGATCTTTGCCACGTGACGCCCCGGAGGCTTCGGTCGCCGGGGCGTCTGCGCGCCTCAGAACATGGTGCGCGGAGACACCCATCGTCGTAACGCGACGGCCCATCGGTCGTTGTCCTGACGCACGCGGTTTCGCGCCAGCTCATCGATGGGGACACAAGATGACGAACCACATCAAGTCGACACGCGGCGACGAAGCCGGCCAGGGTCTCGCCGAATACGCCCTGATCCTTGCGCTCATCGCGATCGTCGCGATCATCGCGCTCATCTTTCTGGGCACCCAGGTCAGCGGGATCCTCAGCACGGTGGGCTCTTCGGTCTAGGGGCTCCATCGGCACAGCGCCTACATAACGCCGCGGTCGGCTTCGGTTGCCGCGACGCCGTTCCCGGCGTGCAGGCACAAAACCATGTCCAGCCCGGACTCCTGGCCGGCCGTGGCTGAACGGCACTGATCCGCGAAGCCCAGGACGCTGCCAGAGGCGTACGGTTCGGTCACCCTCGACGGCCCTAACATCCTCCGTTCCTGGACGTTGTGATGAGCGCTCCCGGAGATGCGAGACATGCCCGCGAGCCGCGCGTGCCACTCGAGTGCTGAGCTGTGGGGTTCATCGACATCGTGCGACCGCAGGACCACGGGCTGGGCTCTTCGTCGAAGCCGAGGGTTGCTGGCTCCGGCACCTTCAATGCATGGCTCCGGCACAGGCTGGAGACCAGTCGGTTGACCCAGCGGCAGCTGGCCGACAAGGCCGGCATCCATCATTCGACGATCTCGCGGCTGGTCCGGGGACACCGGATCCCGTCACTCCGGACGGTGACGTCCCTCGCGCACGCGCTCGGCGTGTCCGAGTCGGCCGCCATGCTGGACGAGCTGAGGCCGGGCAGCTCGAGATCACGACAGGCCGAGGTCGAATATGCCTTGCGTTCCGATGAAACGCTCGCTGAGGTGGACGTCCGCGAGATCATGGAGCAGTACCTTGCCGCTCGGCGGGCCGGCACGCGACACCGTCCCGCCGCCCCGAAGCCTTCAGCGCGGAGGATGCCGGTCCCGATCGTGGTCCAGGTTCTAGAGCGAGGGGCCACGGGATCCACACGGCACCCAGGCGGACCGCGTCGCGGCTCGGGCTAGCCGTCTGTCGGCGATCGCGACCCGGGGTCGGGTCTCGCATCCGGTGACGATCCTGGCAACATGAGAGCCGGGCATCCGCTGAGGGATGACCCGGCTCCATGCCGTTTCTGAGCGTGGGACCGACTGGCGCGCACGCCAGCGGCCGATGACGAACTGCCTAGAAGTCCATCCCTCCGCCGTGCTCGTGGCCGCCGCCGTTCCCGGCCTTTTCCTTGTCGGGCATGTCCGTGATCAACGTTTCCGTCGTCAGGACCATGGCCGCGATGGAGGCCGCGTTCTGCAGCGCCGAGCGGGTCACCTTGGCGGCATCGACGATCCCCTTCTTGAAGAGGTCGCCGTACTCGCCGTTGAGGGCGTCGTACCCGTGGCCTGCCTTGAGCGTCTTGACGTGCTCGACGACCACTTCGCCGTGGGCGCCGGCGTTGTCGGCGATCTGGCGAGCAGGGGCCTCGAGGGCCTTGCGCACGATGTCGACGCCGATCTGGGCGTCGCCCTGGAGCTTGATCGAGTCAAGCACCGGGATGGCCTGCAGGAGGGTGGTGCCGCCGCCGGCGACGAGGCCCTCTTCGACGGCCGCACGGGTCGTCGAGAGCGCATCCTCGATGCGGTGCTTCTTCTCCTTGAGCTCGACCTCGGTGGCCGCGCCGACCTTGATGACCGCGACGCCACCGGATAGCTTGGCGAGGCGCTCCTGGAGCTTCTCACGGTCGTAGTCCGAGGTGGTGTCCTCGATCTGCGCCTTGATCTGCCCCATGCGGGCCTTGATCTGGTCGGGCTTGCCGGCCCCGTCGATGATCGTCGTGTCGTCCTTGGTCGCGACGACGCGACGGGCCGACCCGAAGTCCTCGGGGGTGACGGAGTCGAGCTTGCGCCCGATCTCCTCGCTGATGACGGTGCCGCCGGTCAGGAC
>JBBQDL010000034.1:0-32514 GCA_038319665.1 Candidatus Limnocylindrales bacterium | reverse complement strand
CTCTACCCGCAGTACGGCAGCGGGTCGACCCCCAGGGTCGTCGGCTACCAGATCAGCGAACAGGTCCAGATCACGGTCCGCGACCTCGACAAGGCCGGTGACGTGGTCGACACCGCGACCGCCAAGGGCGCGACCGACGTCAACGGGATCTCGTTCGAGCTCGCCGACCCGGTCAAGGCACAGAACGACGCCCGCGCATCGGCGGTTACCGCCGCTCGAGCCAGCGCGCAGGCGATGGCCGGAGCCGCCAACGTGAACCTCGGTGCCGTCGTCTCGATCACCGACTCGACGCCGCCCTCGCCGATCTTCTATGGCTACGGCGCGCAGAAGGCAGCACCGGTCGCCGACACGGCGACGCCGGTCCAGCCGGGAACCCAGGACCTGAGCGCGACGGTGACGGTCATCTTCGAGATCAACTGACCTCGGACCGCAGCGCTTGGCCCGACCGATCGCCTATGACCGGGCTTTCGCCTCGCTGATCTCGATCAAGTGGCCGTCCGGGTCGCGGAAGAAGGCCCGGATCTCCCAGTCGGACTCGACCGGCTCGGTCAGGAATGCCGCGCCGCGGGCGACGAGGGTCCCATGCGTGGCCCGGCAGTCGGGGACGCGGATCGTCATCGAATGGCTCACGCGATCCGGTTCGGCCGGCGACGCGAAGGTGACCGTCGGCTTGTCCACGGTCGGACCGCCGCCGGTCACCAGGAGCAGCCACGTGCCGAAGGCACGCAGGACGCACGATGAGCCGCCGTACTCCCGATAGACCTCGGCCCCGAGCACGTCGCGATAGAACGACCGCGCGCGATCGATGTCGGCCACGACCAGGATGTGGGTGAGTTCCATCCCGTCGGCAGGGAATGCTGTCATCGGGGACCATCTTCAGTCGCCGGTCAAGCCGACACATCAAAGTCGCCCCGGTCTGGTGACCGGGGCGACTTGCGGACGGATGACGTGCGAGGACGGCTCAGACCGCCGTCAGGCGTGGATCGTCAGGCGGCGACCGGGAACGTGGCCGGCGCTCCGACCAGCTTCCAGCCGGACTGCCAGCTTCCGGCGTTGGCCATGTTCAGGGTGATGTTCAGGAACGCGAGGCCTTCGAGCTGCCGCGCCCGGCTGAGCGGACCGACATCCACCGGGTTGAGCCCGATCGAGGCCACGAGGTCGAGGACCGCCGCCCTGGCCGCGTCGTCGTCGGCCGCGACGTAGCCGTCGAGCTGGACGCCGTCGGTCACCGGGTCATCCTGGTTCGAGGCGAAGAGCGTGTTGAACGCCTTGACCACGCTCGCGCCCGGCAGGAGCGTCGCGAGCTCCTCGGCGTTCGAGGTCGTCGTATCGATGTCCGGGCCGGCCGCACTGAACGACATGCGGTTGCTCACATCGACCACGATCTTGCCGCTGACGGCGTCGCCGATCTGTTCGGCGATCTCCGGGGCGCTCGAGAACGGAGTGGCGAGCACGACGATCTCGGCGGCGACCACCGCGGCCGCATTCGAGTCGGCGCGCACCGCACCGGTCGCGGCGGCGACGCCGCCGGCGTCCTCCGGCTCGCGCGACGCGACGGTCACCGAATGGCCGGCACGCACGAAGGCTCCGGCGAGTGAGCGGCCGACGTTGCCCGCACCGATGATGGCGATATCCATGAGGGGGATCTCCTGCGTTGGCTTGACGAGTTGGCCTCTGTCAAGCAGACTTTGTTGTAGACACAACAGTACACCACCGATTGTGGCCGTGTCAATACCAGTTTTCGGAGGACAAACATGACGGTCGAGGAGCGGCGGCGTCCGGCCGTCGGCGCCCAGGTCAAGCGCTGGCGCCTGGAGCGTGGGATGACCCTCGCCAAGGTGGCCGAGCGGGCCAGTCTGAATATCGGCTATCTCTCGCAGATCGAGAACGACAAGGCATCGCCGTCGCTGACGTGCCTGGCCTCGATCGGCGATGCCCTGGACGTCCCGATCGCCTGGTTCTTCATCGATGAGGTCGCGCCGCCCGTCGTGGTTCGGGCGTCGGAGCGGCCGGTAACGGTGACGGATCTCGGGCGGGTCGAGCACGTCGACGGGCGCGGGTCGCGCGACGTCTCGATCATCGAGGTGACCGCGGCGGGAGCCGGCGAACGGGTCGGTGTCCACAGCCATATCGGCGACGAGCACCATATCGTCCTGCGCGGACGCTTCCGACTGAGTCAGGGCGAGCACTCGATCGAACTCGGGCCGGGCGATTACCTCCGCTGGGACGGCACGATCCCGCACGACGCCGAAGTCATCGGCGACGCGGACGGCGCCGCGATGCTCCTCATCCGGATCCGCCCCAAGGACTGACCCCGACCTGCAACCCGGTGACGGGCGCCCTGCCAGTCGCGCACGCGCTATCCTGACGACCGACCCCAGCATTCCCCGCGGACGTGCTCGTTCGCGGCCCCCCGTCCGTGATCCGAGTCAAGGTGGTGCCCATGAAGGTCGGTGTCGCCAAGGAGACCGCGCCCGGAGAACGGCGGGTCGCCCTGGTACCCGAGGTGCTCGGCAAGCTCAAGGCGGCCGGGCTCGAAGTGCTCGTCGAGCGCGGCGCCGGTGCGGGCTCGTCGATCCCCGACGCCGCGTATGAAGAGGCCGGCGCGACGATCGTCTCGACCGACGACCTGTATCGCGACGCCGACGCGATCCTGCGCGTCGCCAAGCCGTCCGAGAAGGAGGTCGGCAAGTCGCGCGAAGGGCAGGCCGTCCTGGGCCTGCTGGCCCCGCTCATCGATCCCAAGACCGCGAAGGCGCTCGCCGATCGCGGCGTGACGGCGATCAGCCTCGATGCGATCCCGCGGACCCTGTCACGCGCACAAACGATGGATGCGCTCTCGTCACAGGCCAACGTCGGTGGCTACAAGGCGGTCCTGATCGCGGCCAACGCCTACGGTCGCTATTTCCCGCTCCTCACGACGGCCGCCGGCACGGCCAAGCCCGCGAACCTGCTCGTCCTGGGGATCGGCGTCGCCGGGCTCCAGGCCATCGGGACGGCGCGCCGCCTGGGCGCCGTGGTCAAGGCGTACGACGTCCGGCCTGAGACACGCGAGCAGGCCGAGAGCCTGGGCGCCCAGTTCGTCAAGCTCAAGACGACCATCGATGCGACGGGCGCCGGCGGCTACGCCCGCGAACTGACGCCCGAAGAGCGCGCCGCGCAGCAGGCCGAGCTCAACGAGGTCATCGGCGGGATGGACATCGTCATCACGACGGCGCAGGTCCCCGGTCGGAAGCCGCCGCTCCTCGTGACAGCCGAGGCGGTCGGCCTGATGAAGCCCGGCTCGGTCATCGTGGACATGGCGGCCTCGGCACTCGGTGGGAACGTCGAGCTCAGCAAGGCCGGCGAGACGATCGAATCGCCTAACGGCGTCACGATCATCGCCCCGGACAACCTGCCGGCCTCGATGCCGGCCGGCGCGTCAGCGTTCTACGCTCGCAACATCTCGGCGCTCCTGCTGGGGATGGTGAAGGACGGGAACCTCGACCTCGATTTCGAGGACGAGGTCACCAAGTCGACGGTCATCAGCCACGGCGGGGCGATCGTCTCCGAACCGGTCAGGAAGCTGCTCGAGCCGGCCGCGCCGGCCGCTGGAGGACCCGGGTGAGCAACGAACTCCTCACATCCCTCGCCATCTTCGCGCTGGCGATCCTCGTCGGCTTCGAGGTCATCAGCAAGGTCCCCGCGACCCTCCATACGCCGCTGATGTCGGGCGCCAACTCGATCCACGGCATCGTCCTGGTCGGCGCGATGATCATCGCGGCCGAGGCGGACAACCCGGTCAGCTACCTCCTTGCCTTCGTGGCGATGGTGTTCGGGGCGATGAACGTGGTCGGCGGCTACGTCGTCACCGACCGGATGCTCCAGATGTTCCGCAAGAAGCCGACGGTCCCCAAGGCCACGACCGAGGGCGCCGACGGCGCCCCCGGCGCCTAGCCGAAGAGCCCGTCGATGTCACAGCAGTGGATCTACACCATCGTCTACCTCGCCTGGCTGGTGGGGGCAGCCTGCTTCGTGCTCGGCCTTCATCGGATGAACTCGCCCGCCACGGCGCGCGATGGCAACCGCCTGAGCGCCGCCGGGATGGCCGTCGCGGTCGTCGCCACGCTCATCTATCTCATCACCCGTGAAGGCGGCCTGAGCGGGGTCGCGCTCGTGATCATCCTTGTCGGCTTCGCCATCGGTGGCGGCGCCGGTCTCTACACCGCCCGGACCGTGAAGATGACCGCGATGCCGCAGCTGGTGTCGCTCTTCAACGCGGTCGGCGGCGGCGCCGCGGCGCTGGTCGCCATCGACGACTTCATCCGGCTCAATTCGGGCGCCCCCGTCGATACGACGATCTTCGTCGTCCTCGGCGCGCTCATCGGCTCGGTCACCTTCACCGGCTCACTCATCGCGGGAGGCAAGCTCCAGGGCCTTATCGCGGGCAAGCCGATCTACGTTCCGGGCGGACAAGTGGTCACGATCGCCATCGCGCTCGTCGCGGTCATCGGCACCGTGGCCCTCATCCTGGGCGCGGCCGGGGTCTTCTCGCTCGGCAGCGCGGCCACGCTTGCCCTCCTCTTCCTGGTCGTGCTGGCCGGCCTCACCTTCGGCGTCACGATGGTCCTGCCGATCGGCGGGGCGGACATGCCCGTCGTCATCAGCCTGCTCAACTCGTTCACCGGCACGGCCGCGGCGATGGCCGGTTTCGTGCTGGGCAATCCGGTGCTCATCATCTCGGGCGCCCTCGTAGGCGCGTCGGGCGCGATCCTGACCAAGCTGATGGCCGACGCGATGAACCGGTCGGTGCTCAACATCATGGTCGGTGGCTTCGGCGGCGGGGACGAGGCGGCCGGTGCCGTGGCAGGTCCCGGCGGGACGGTCCGCGAGATCGGCGCCGACGACGTGGCGATCCAGCTCGCCTATGCGCAGTCGGTGATCATCGTCCCCGGTTACGGGCTCGCCGTAGCCCAGGCCCAGCACGCCGTCCGCGAGCTCGCCGAGTTGCTGGAATCCAAGGGTGTCGACGTCAAGTACGCGATCCATCCCGTCGCCGGCCGGATGCCGGGGCACATGAATGTCCTCCTCGCCGAGGCGAACGTGCCCTACCCGCAGCTCAAGGAGATGGACGAGATCAACCCCGAGTTCGAACGCGCCGACGTCGCCCTGGTCATCGGCGCGAACGACGTCACGAACCCGGCCGCGCGTCGGCCCGGCTCGCCGGTCTCGGGGATGCCCATCCTCGACGTCGACCACGCCAAGTCGATCGTCGTCATCAAGCGCTCGATGGGCAAGGGTTACGCCGGCATCGACAACGAGCTGTACAGCAACCCCAAGACCGGGATGCTCTTCGCCGACGCGAAGGACGGGCTCGCGGCGCTGACCGCCGCCGTCAAGGCGCTGTAGCGGACCCTGCCCCGGCAAACCTCAGGCGGTTGGGACCGGCGCTGCGGTCTTCGGCACGGTGTTGATGTCGTGCATCTTCAGTGGAGCGAGGCGGCCCAAAGACTCGGCGACGACGATCGCGTCGTCGCCCCGCTGGAGCGTGAATTCGGTCGGCGGGTTGACGAACGCGCGGCCGCCGCGATTGACCGACAGGAGTGTCGCCTTGTGGTCGCTCCGCAGTCGAGCGGCGACCTCGTCAATCGAGAGCCCGATGTACTCGTCCGGAAGGGTGATGCGGTAGAGCTCGGAGCCCTCGCCGCCGGAGACCATGTCCGTGACGATGGCGGACAGCCCCGGATAGAGGGCTGAACGGGCGAGCAGGCGCGCGGAGAGCTTCGAGGTCACGAGCAGCTCATCGACGTCGGCGCGGCGGAAATGCGGTTCGTGACGCGGGTTGTTGACCTCGGATACGGTGCGGACCGTCGGAGCGATGGACGAGATCGCCATGATCGTCAGGATCGAGTGCATGTCAGCCTCGTCCGACCCGTCGACCGGGAAGATGAGCGCCGCCGAGGCGTCGACGATGCCCGCCCGCTCGAGGTCGCCCGCATCGGTCGCGTCGCCGCGGACGAAGTAGACGCCGGAGCCGGCCGGGTTCTTCTCGAGGTCGGCGAGGACGACGATCTTCTGCTTGTAGTCGTCGCCGCGGAGCTCGTCGATGAGGTCGCGCGCCGTGCTGTTCCAGCCGCACACGACGATGTGGTCACGGTGGCCGGAAACGCCCAAACCCTGGCCCTCCTTGAGCAGGAAATCGATGACCATCGCGACGAGCGCGCCGGTGATCATCCCGAGCATGGCGACGCCGAACAGGATAAGCAACCAGCCGACCACGCGTCCGCCGGGCGAGGTCACGAAGTCCGCGTTGCCCTGTCCGAGGACGGTCGCGATCCCCCAGTTGAACGAGTCGAAGAGGTTCTCGGCGGTCGGATTCTTCTCGAGCAGGGTGATGAGCACGGCCGCGATGGCGACGACCGCGAGGATCCCTTCCGCCAGCGAGAGGAAGAAACGCCGGTCGAGCTGACCGCCGACCCGGCGGATGTGCCACGCGACCCGCCGGATGATCGGGCTTGACAGGATCGGGAAGGCGAGCTTCGGCATCTCAGTCCGATCGTGCCACATCCGGCACGGTCACATCCACGAGGTCGGCCCCGAGGGCGCGCACGAGGTCGCCCGGCGCCAGGTGGAGGTTGACGCCGTGCGCGCCGCCCCCGATAGCGACCGCGGGCTGGTCGGCGGCCGACGCGTCGACGATCACCGGCCAGGCACGCGTCGCCCCGAACGGCGTGATCGCTCCCCGCTCGTAGCCGGTCACGGCGTGCGCCTCGTCCGCGTCCGGCAGGGAGAGACGCTTGACCCCGAGATGCGCCCGGACCTTGGGCCAGTCGAACCGACGACCACCCGGGACGAGCACGAAGATATAGTCGTCTTCGCCACGCCGGACGACGATCGTCCGCAGGAGCGCCGCGAGTGAGATGCCCTGGAGGGTCGCGCTCTGCTCGGCGCTGTGGGCTCGCTCCGTGCGCACGACACGGAACGGGATCCCGGCACGTTCGAGGGCTTCGATGGCGGGCGTGGGCTCGCTCACGCGACCGGATCGACCAGCTCGATCCGGATGCGCTTGTTGATGCGGCCCTTCGACTCGTAGCCGGTGACATGGATCTGGCCGACTTCGCGCGTATTGGCGACGTGGGTCCCGCCGTCCGCCTGGAGGTCGAGCCCGACGATCTCGATGGTGCGGATCTGCTCGATCCCCTCGGGCAGCAGGTTGATCCTGGTCCGGATCAGATCCGGGATCGCGAACGCCTCTGCGCGCGGCAGGACGTTGACCCGGACGTCGTGGTCGGCGGCGAGCTCCGCATTGACGGTCGCCTCGATGGCGTCGACGAGGTCGCCCGACATCCGCTCGAATTCGAAGTCCATCCGGCCCGACCCGGGTTCCATGTTGCCGCCCGTGACAAGCGCGCCGTAGTCGCGCCACACGACACCGCACAGGGCATGGAGGGCGGTGTGGGTGCGCATGAGGGCCAACCGCCGGGTCCAGTCGAGATCCACCCGGACGAGGTCGCCCGGGGCCGGCGGGGGGCCATCGCCCGGCTCGAGCTCGTGCACGATCTCACCCCTGGACTTGCGCGCGCCGCGGACCGTCCATGAGCGGCCGTCGGAGGTCCTGAGGATCAGACCCCGGTCGGCCGGCTGGCCGCCGCCGCCCGGATAGAAGACCGTCCGATCGAGCACAAGGGTGGGGGCGTCGCCCGGCTCGACCGCCGCGACGCGGGCCTCGATGGACCGGGCGTAGGCATCCGTATAGGCGAGCTGCTCGCCGGTCGGACTCATCGCGGCGCCCCCCGGGTCACCTCGGCCCTACCCGATCACTGGACGTTGAGGGTCCCGATCATGGTTGGGTGGACGGTGCACACGAAGGCGTACGTTCCCGCGGCAAGCGCCGGTACATCGTAGGTCTTGCCTGCCACGCCCGGGAAGACATCGCCCTTGAACACCTCGTTGCCGGTCGGGCTGCCCTGGTGGATCGAGACGTTGTGCGGGGTCCCCGGGTCCTTGTTCTCGAAGTCGATCTGGAACGGCTTGCCGGCCGGGGCGGTCACATCGGTCTGTTCGTACTTGACGCCGAGGGCGCTGATCATCACCAGGTTCGGGTTCGCCGAGGCCCCGGCACTCGCGCCCGCGGAGGCCGCACCACTGGGCGGCGGGGTCAGCGATGGTGCGGGTGCGTAGGTCCAGCCGGCACTGGCGGCCGTGCACGCCGAGAGGGCGGCGAGGCACACGACCGCGGCGAGCATGAGGCGCGCAAGACGCATGGAGGGTGGGGCCTTTCGTGGTCGCGGACCGCGTTCTGGTGGTGCGGATGGAATCTACCGCGCGAGCGGGCCTCGCGTCGCGAGGGCAGAACGGTCGCGTCCGGTGCGGAAATGTGGGGGGTTCTGGTACCGGAGGACTATCCGTCACCAGGACCATCGGCCCGGTTGTGGTGCCGGAAGCCCTCCCCTAGGCTCACGGTCCATCTCGAGTCGGAGGTGGGATCGCCCGTCACCCGAAGCCGGAGCCCAGACCGTCATGACCAAAGAACTCGTCCATCGCACCTGGCGGCTCGCCGTCACCATCGGTCCCCTCGTTGCGATCGCCCTCTCGCTGGCCGCCGGCCTCAAGTGGCGCTGAACTGACCAACTCATGACTCGCCGCCTTGCCGGTGCCCCGGCGAGGTGAATCGCGATCCGACCGAGACCCGGAGACCTCCCTCCGGGTCTCTCGGTGTCCGGCGTCTTCAGCGATCCTCGGTGAGGCCCAACCGGATCGCGACCGCGGCGGCCTCCACCCGGCCCGAGACCTCCAGCTTGGACAGGATGTTCCCGACGTGGACGCCGACGGTCTTCTGGCTGATGAACAGTCGCTCCCCGATCTCCCGGTTCGTCCGGCCCTGGGCGACCAGCATGAGGACCTCGCGTTCGCGGCCACTGAGCCCGAACGTGTTCGGCCGCCGCGCTGCGATCGGCTGGTCACCCGCGATGGCCTTGACGAGGTCCGAGCGCCCGTTCGAATGACCGGGCACCGTCGAGGCGTGGCCGTCGACCGGTCGCTCCGTGCCGGGAGCGGCTGGACTCGCGCCATAGAGGAGGGCGCCCACTTCCAGGGGCAGGACGATCCGCGCGCGGCCGGCCAGCTCGCGCAACTCGCGCAGGAGCGGCTTCGCGCCCAGTGTCAGCCCGATCTCGACGGCGCCGAGCAGCGGCGCATGGGCGTCGGCACGACCCGAGCGCCCGGCACCTGACCCGAGCATCGCCTCGGCCTGGCGCCAGCGGGCGAGGGCGACGTCGTAGGGTGCCTCCAGCGCGGACCATTCCCGGGCGACGCGCTTCCAGACGCCGGCAGCGTCATCGCCCTCGAGTCGGCGCTGGAAGCCTCGGGCTGTCGCGAGCGACGCTTCGGCCACCCGCCGCGACCCGGCCGAGGTGGGGGCACCGGCCGCGCGAACGAGCCTGGCCGCGGTGTCGATCACGGCCGTCGTCCGCTGCCGGGCCGCCGCCAACGGCGCGAGCTGGCGGTGCTGGCGTGCCTCATCGGCCACGGCGGCGTCGACCTGGGCGACCATCGAGGCCATCCGCGCGACAAGCAGCCATTCCTCGGTCGCCCGGACGCTGGCCCAGCCGCGGTCGACCGACCGACTCGCGTCGGCGATGTCGCCGCGCCAGAGCGCGAACGACGCCGCCGCGAGGTAGTAGGGGCCTGCCAGCTGCGGTTCGCGCACGGCATCGAATTCGAGGATCGTCTGGCCCAGCAGGCGCGCCGCCTCCTCGCCCGCATCGGTCTCGATCTCGACGATCGCGAGCTGGAGGACGGCCGCCTGGTAGACGACGCCGACCGGCAGCCAGCGCATCGCCCGCTCGCTGAGGGCCCGCGCTTCCGGCCACCGGCCGAGCAGGAAGAGCGTGTCTGCGACGTTGCCCGCCAGGAAGTTGCCGTAGACCGCCTCGAGCCCGGCGCGCTTCGCGTCCTCGATCCCCTCGTAGGCCACCTCGACCGCCTCGGTCCGGCGGCTGACGAGGTCGAGGACGGTCGTCAGGTTGGCCCGGATCCGGAAGAGAGCGTCGGGGTCATCAAGTTCGCGGGCCGCTCCCTCGGCCTCGCGCAGGAGCTCGATCGAGGCTGCCGGATCGCTCCCCCAGGCCAGCGCCACGGCCAGCGTCGTCAGCGCGTGGACCTCCTGCGAGCGGGCGACCGGGTCGCAGGCGCGGGCGATCCTGATCGCATCGCGGGCCAGCCGCTGCGCCTCGGAGAAGATGCCATCGAGCATCTTGAGCTGGGCGAATGCGGCCAGGACGGTCGCCCGTTCGGGACTTGGCTCGCGAGGGACCAACTCGACCGCGCGGCGCGCCGCGAGCATCGCCCCGGCCGGGTCGCCGGCGGCGCGCCGGACGTGCGCCAGGCGCTCGTGGAGGAGGCCCAGGCGGACCCGGTCGCGGCGCCCGTCAAGGCCACCGATCGCGGATTCGAGGAAGGCCGTCGCGCGCGACATCCCGCCGACCGAGAAGGCCGCGTCGGCGGCACGGACCTGGAGGTCGACCCGGTCGGAGGCGGGCGTCGCCCGGCGCCGGCCGGAGGCGCCCGGTGGCGGTCCCTCCGGGAGCGACAGGGCCGTCTCGAGCGCGGCCAGCTCGTCGGCCGCGGCGTGCCGGCTCGCCGCGAAGGCAGCGGCCTCGATGGCGGCCGCCCGGGCCGCGTGGGGATCGAAGGCCGCCAGCCACTGCGCCGCGACCGCGGATGGTGGGCCTCCCAGGCTCACGGCCAGCGCCGCGTGATGCCGGGTCCGGGCGATCGGCAGGAGATCGCGGGCGACCGCCCGCCCGATCGAACCGTGTCGGAAGGCGACCGATCCGTCGGTCTCGACCAGGAAGCCGTTGTCGAGCGCCTCGGAGCGGCCGGCCCACAGGTCCGCGTCGAGGACCCCGGCGCCCTGGCGCGGCCCGGTCACGGACCTCGGCGCGGCCCGGCTCGTGTCAACGTCGAAGGCCATTGCGGCCGCGGCCAATTGCTCCTTCGAGAGCGGCCGTTCGGCGAGCGCCATGAGGCGCAGCACGCGACGGCATTCCTGCGAGCGAACGGCCAGGCGGGCGATCACGAGCTCATCGAACGAGCCCGTCAGCGAGGCGCTCGGCAACTCGCGTCGGGCGGCCAGTAACTCCTCTGCGACGAGGGGCAGGCCGCCCGAACGCTCGGCCACGAGGAGCAGCAGGCTGGCCGAGGCGCGTTCACCCTCGATCCCCTCGATCAGGGTCGCGAGCTCGTCGCGATCGAGTGGCGCGAGGGCCAAGCGTTCGGGCCGTGAGCCGGCCAGGATCGCGTCGAGGTCGGCCGTCCAGGGATCGTCCCGGGAGACGATGTCGGGTTGATGGCTGCCGACGATGGCGAGCCGCTGATCGCGTGAGATCCGGGCAAGGAACGTGACCAGCGCCCGGGTCGCGGCATCGGCGAGGTGGAGATCCTCCAGGACCAGGACCACCGGGTGCCGCTCACCGAGGCGACCGAGCAGCCCAAGGATGCCTTCGAGCGTGCGGGCCTGCCGCCGTTCGGGCGCCGTCGTGCCAGCGCCATCGGTCGCCGCGCCGATCTCGACCAGCCGGGGTCGGAGGTCGGGTAGGAGGCGGACGACCTCGGAGGTGGCCGGGCCGAGCAGCTCGGCGAGGACGTCGGCGGGCAGTTCGCGGAGGGTCGGCCCGATCGCGCGCAGGGTCGGCCCGTAGGGCTCCTCAGCGATCGCGGGCCAGGCCGTCGCCCGCAGGACAGTCATGGGCTCGCGCAGGGCCCGCATGCGGGCGATCGCTTCGTCGACGAAGCGCGTGACGCCGACCCCGGCCGTCCCCTCGATGAGCAGCGTCCTGCTGCGCCCGTGCGCGGCGTCATCGAGCACGGCGGCAAGCTGCGCAAAGGCCGCATCGCGCCCGACGAACTGCTCGCTCGTGTACCTGGCGGGCATGCCGGCATTCTACGGTCCGTGCACGAGTGCCGAACTGGCGCCCCGAGCGCAGTGCGAGGCGCGCGGTGCCGCGTATCCGACAACCCGGCGTGGGCTAGGCTGGCCGCGATGACCGATGGCCGGCGCGAGCCGCATCCCGCCAACACGCTCAATGAGCTGAACGGCGAGGAGTGGCTCTATTTCACCAAGTCGCTGATGACGACGGCCTACTCGTCCGAGCTTGGGCACACGGCGCGGCGAGCGCACGGGGCGAACAAGCCGCCTCGCCTGATGGCCCGACTCATCGAGTTCTTCAGCCGGACCGACGACCTCGTCCTCGACCCGTTCGCCGGCGTCGGCGGGACGCTCCTCGGGGCGGCCATCTCGCGCGGACCGCGGCGGGCGATCGGGATCGAGCTCGAGCCGCGCTGGGCGGCGATCTTCGAGGGGGTCGTGCAGGAACTCTCGAACGAGCGCGATGGGGCGGGACCCGACCTCGCCGACCTCGGGACGGCCGATCCAGGCGGCCGTCGGGGGTTCGACCCGAGCGGGATCCGCATGCGCGTGGGCGATGCGCTGGCCATCCTGCCCGGGATCGCCGACGGGTCGGTCGCGATGGTCGCCAGCGACCCGCCATACAACCTGCAGTTGCCGATGACGATGGCCGGGGGCACGCTGGCCGAGACGCACGCCAACCGGCGGACCGACTACGCGATGGTCACGGATTCGCCCGACGACCTCGCGAATGCGGCGGACTATCCGGCCTATCTCGAGCGGATGGGGCTGGTCTTCGGAGAGCTGCGCCGGGTCCTGCGCGATGGCGGATATGCGGTCGTCATCGTGCGTGACGCGTACCAGGACGGCCGGTACCTCTTCACCGGATCGGACCTGGCCGCCCGGGCCGCGACCGTCGGGCTCGTCCCGAAGGGCGATCTCATCTGGTACCAGGCGGGGACACGGCTACGACCGTACGGCTATCCCCATGCATTCGTGCCGAACATCGTCCACCAGCACATCCTCGTGCTGCGCAACGAACCAGCCCGTCAACCGGTCCGGCGGCGCGACTCGAGGTAGGCGGTGAAGACGTCGCTGTCGATCTCGTCGTCCTCGCCCATCGTCCAGCTCTCGGCCCCGATCGGCATCGTCGCGACGGGCCCTTCCTGCGACGGGGCCTCGTCGTCGACGATATCGCCGAGGACCATCTTGTGGAGCCAGCCCTGCTGGCCGTCCGGACTCAGGACCAGGCAGTAGGCGCCGTACCGCTCGAGCAGCTGGACCTCGTCCCCCTGGTCCAGGTAGCCGATCTCCGACCCACGCAGTTCGTCGGGCGCATCGAGCAGCCGAACGACCCGGAAGCGGATGACCCGTCGCTCGTGGCCGTCGAGGGACCCGACCAGCCCCTCGTCAAAGGTCAGTCGAGGCGCGGGTGTCGCGTCGCGGATGGGATCGGCCTTGCGGGCCATGAGGAGCGAGGGCCGCCGCCAGCGCGGCAGGAGAGCCTCCATCTCGGCGGCATCAAGGACCGCCCCTGACGCCGCGGCGACGCCGTCGACGGCGTTGGCGCTCGCGGGAACGAGATCGAGCGGCACGATCCCGACGCCTCGCGCGGCGGCTGCACCGACGAGGTCGTCGAGCGGGTCGTCGTCACGCCGGCGGCGGCCGAAGAGCCCGAATGCCATCGCGGCGGCCACGATGCCGGTCGTCGTGACGAGGGTGGGACCCAGGCTGAAGCCACCGAAGACGGGGGCCCGGAGACCGGCGATCGCCATGAGGCTGGCAACGGGTCCATGGCCGCCCGGGTTCCCATCGCCGGATCCGCCGTCGAGCGTGCCGGCGGGCAGCGTTGGCACCCCCGGACCGGGCTGGCTGGGACCGCCCGAACCCGTGCCGCCTGACCCAGTGCCGCTGAGGACCGCGATGAGCGGAAGGCCGGTCGGCGTAGCCGCCGCTGTCGGTGCGGGTGTCGGGGCGAGCGTGGGTCCGACGGTCGGAGCCGGGGTCGGCGTCGGCTCGGCGGTCGGAAGGGTGACGCCGTTCGCCGTCGGGTCGGGCGTGGGCGTCGCGGGCGTTGGCGTCGCGGCCGGCGTGGTCGTGGCCTTTGGCGTGGGGGCCGGAGTGGGTCGTGGCGTCGGCCGCGGGGTCGGGGCGGGGGTTGGCCGCGGTGTCGGCCGCGGCGTCGGAGTCGGGCTGGGCGTCGGCTTCGGCGTGGGTTTGGGGGTCGGGGTCGGCGCGGGCGTCGGTTTGGGGAGCGCGCTGATCGTGACGTCGCCGGCCGCGAGGCTGGCCACGCTGTGATCCTTGGCACGCGCTGTGAAATCGACGGCATGGGTCCCGACCGGCAAGGTGCCCTTCCAGCCGAAGGTCACCCCACGGCCCCACGCGCCATCGGTCTGGCGGGTCATGGCATGGGCCACGCCGCCGACCATCGCGGTGACGACCTCGGCTCGTGCCCCCGAGGCGTTCTGGTACATGACGGTGAGGGCGACCGTCGTCGCCGTCGTCCCGGTCCGCGGCGAAACGGTCGCGTTGGACAACACGGTCTTGGACGCGGCGGTCATCGGCGCGGCGTAGGCCATGAGCAGCACGGCGGCGACGGCCAGCGCGCCGAGCCACGGCCGCGCCGCGTGCGCCCTGGGTCGCGCCGCGTGCGCCGCTCTTCGGTGGTTCCAGACGAGCAAGATCAGCCTCCCGGCCCCGGCGGCCGCCCGATGCGATGTCGAGGATG
Source organism: Candidatus Limnocylindrales bacterium (assembly GCA_038319665.1). GTDB lineage: Bacteria > Chloroflexota > Limnocylindria > Limnocylindrales > CSP1-4 > SPCO01. The sequence continues at coordinate 17,896 of JBBQDL010000034.1, read as the reverse complement.
TCCGCGTCTGGAGCGGCGGGCAATGGTACGGGGGTTCGGGTTCGGTCAGCCGTCAGGCGGGACCTGGAACGTTCCCGTTGCGTCCAGCCACCGAACGTGGCCGGTCCGGTGCGGTCCAGATCGGCGACTGGTCCGACCGCCGCCGGCGGATGACCCGGAAGGCTCATTGGCGGCTCGCTTGCCCGGCCTCACCGTGGAGTCATGCAGTTGATCTCCCCTACCCGACCGGCCCGACGCATCGGTCCGCTGGTCGGCAGTACGTTGTTGGGCGCGGGTCTCGTGGCGACGGGTCTCGGGCTCGCCTACATGGCCATCGAGACCCCCCTTGTCAGCCGGCTCGTGCCGGCTGCCTATCCGGGCTCGAGCGGGCTCGGCGTCTCGATGCTCGCGTGGCTCTGCGCGGTCGTCGCCGCCGCCGCGTTGGCGGTCGCGGGCACCAACCACCTAGCGGCGATGGTCGCCTCGGTCCGGGCGCGGGCCGCTCGTCGCTCACCGATGATCCGGATGATGCAGGGTCTCCCCGACGAAGTGGTCGTCGCGACCGATCTCGTGCCGAACGAGGGCCGGCCGATCCCGGAAGTGGCGATCGGACCGTTCGGGATCGCAGTGGTCCATGAGATGGGATCGTCCGACTCGATCCGTCGGGTCGGTCAGTCCTGGGAGACGCGAACGATGGACGGCTGGGCTCCGACCGAGTTCCCGCTCGATACCGTCGCCCGCGACGCGGAGCGCGTCCGCCACTGGCTGGCCAACGGGGACCTCGACTATGTCGTGCGGGTCTACGCAGCCCTCGTCACCGACGATCTGTCGATCCCGCGCTCGGCGACGTGCGCGGTCATCACCGCCGAACAGATCCCGGCCTGGATCGAGGCCCTCCCACGGCAGCGGAGTCTCAGCGCCGGCCGGCGGCACCACCTGCTGGCACGCGTCAGCGAGGCCGCCGCCGCGAGCGCCGTCCGGGATCGAGCTGGTAGGGGAGCCAGGACTCGAACCTGGAACCAGCGGGATATAAGCCCGCCGCTCTGACCGATTGAGCTACTCCCCCGTCGAGGGATGCTACACCCGACCCGGCTTGCGCCCGATCGTCAGGGCGACAGATGTCGCCAGGTGTCAGCTGCCGCCGAGCAACCGGCCGGCGATCCCGCGCAGACTCAGTGACCGCGGGCGCAGCGGATCGCCGGCATCCGATCCGGTCCCGGCGCCCCGACCGAGGAGGACGCCCCCGGGCGCGTACGCCCGTGCGGAGAGGGTCGTGCTGAATTCGCGTTCCTCGTCGCTCTGGTCCGCTTCGATCGGGAGCTCGTCGGGGTCGAACGGCCGCGGCGCGATCTCGGCTACGGTCGGCGGGCGAGCGTACGCGGGTGCGCCATACAGATGCGGCAGTGCGATGTGTTGCTGTTCGTCGATGGACACGCGCGGAGATCCTCGAAACGGGAACGGCACGACCCGATGAACCTATCCCGGGATACCCCGGGGATGTAAGCCCGCCGAGGGTACCGCGGAATGGTACGGATGGGCTAGTAGGCTGTGCAGCCAAGCGAGCGAAATGGTGCGTCCGGACACCGCGTTCGCCGATGGCCGCTCAGCCGAGGAGCGGACGCACGATCTGGACGGCCGCGACCATGACCAGGTAGGCGATCGGGACCGCGGCGAAGAAGCCGAGCGCTGCGCTCCAGGCACTGCGCCGGACGACGCCTCCCGAGCCTGTCGGCTGGGGCACGACCAGGTACGTCACGACGCTGCCGGCGATCAGGACGACGGCGATGTAGATGGCGACGGCCAGCGTTCGCAGGTCGCCGCCGGGGAGCGTGGCGCCACGGCTGAGCGCAACGTCGTAGGCCAGGTAGGCAACCGCCAGGACGATCGCCACGCTCAGGCTGGAGGCGACGGCCCGCACCACCGGTCGGGGCGCCCGACGGAACTGACGCCAGCGGACCTCGAGCCACGATCGTTGCGGCGGGACGACGGCCGGAGCGCGTCGGTCCGTCATCGGTCGCCCAGGATGGCCAGGAGACGCCGCGGCGGGAGCGTCCCCGGGGTGTGCGCCGCGAGCAGCTCGACCGTCTGTGCGAAGCGTTCGATCTCCTCCTCGGCGTTGAAGAAGCCGACACTGATCCGGATCGCATCCAGGCTAGGGACCGTTCGCGCGATGGCGAAGACGCGCGAACCTAGCTCGTCGAGCGCGGCCTCGGCGGGCCAGTCCGAGATCGTGAAGGTCACCAGGGTCGCCATGGCATGCCTTGGTGTCAGCACGGTCACGCCCGGGATCCACGCGAGCCGGTCCGCGGCCGCAGCCGCCATCGCCATCCCGCGCCGGTGGACGAACTCGAGCCCGACGTACATCGAGAGCCAGCCGATGGAGCGGGCCATCCCGACCACCGACGGGCGGTGGAAGCCGGTGGCCTCGAACCGCCGCGCATCGGCCCACCATGCGACGTCCTTGTTGCTGTCCATCCGCTCGAAGCTGAACCAGCCACCGAGTGCCGGCACCAGGCGCTCCACCGCGCCCGGATCGACCACCAGCGCGCCCATCCCCTCCGGACCCATGAGCCACTTCTGGGCCGGGACGGCATACAGATCCGCCCCGAGGTCCTCGAAGCGGAACGGGATCGCGCCGATCGCCTGGGCGCCGTCCACGACGACGAGCGCGCCGCGCTCGTGAGCCAGCGCGGCGATCCGGGCGACCGGCATCACCGCCCCCGTCGTCCAGGTCACATGCGAGATCGAGACGAGGCGCGTCTCCCGGCCGATCGCGGCGTCGAAGGCGGCCACCGTCCGCTCGTCGTCGCCGTCGGCGCCGGCATCGACGAACTCGACCTCGATCCCCGCCCGGTCGCGCAGCGCATACAGCGGCCCGAGGCCGCCGGCGTGCTCGTCCGCGCTCGTGACGACCCGGCCGCCCTGCCGCCAGTCGGGCAGGAGTGTGGCCGCGTTCATGGCGTCGGTGGTCGAATGGGCCAGGGCGACCGCGGCGACATCGGTCCCGACGACGGCCGCGACACCCGCCCGAGCTTCGGCCATCCGGGCCAGGAATTCAGTGAAGTCGTCGGGATGGGCGCGCCCGACATCGCGCTCGCGGGCCTCCATCTCGGCCATCGCGGCGGCCGTTTCCGCCGGCAGCGGACCGACCGACCCTGTGTTCAGGTAGATCCCGGCGGAGAGGGCCGGCAGCGCCGCTCGAACGGCCGCCAGCTTCTCCGGGTCGGGCATGAAGGGGGCGACCACGGCCGTATGATACCGACGATGAGTGGCCTGGCCCGACCGGAATTCCTGGCCACGACGGAATGGCTGTCCGAGAACATCGGACGGTTCGGGATCCGTGTCCTGGACCTTCGCTGGCGGCCGGACGGCAGCGCACCGGCCATCCACGCCGGCGGTCATATCCCGGGCGCGGCCCTCGTCGACTGGCGGGTCGACCTCGTCGAGGACGGGGACAACGGCGAGACGATCACCCTCGTCGGTCCGGACCGGATGGCCGCCTTCGCGGCGCGGACCGGCATCACCGACGACACCACGGTCGTGGTCTACGACGACACGCAGGGCCTCTTCGCAGCACGCGCCTGGTGGAGCCTGCGAGCCTACGGCCTCGAGTCCGTCCGAGTCCTGGACGGTGGCTTCCCGACCTGGGTGAGCGAGGGACGCGAGGTCTCGAACGCACGGGTCGCAGCAGGGACAGCCGGTTTCACCGTACGGGGACCGAACCGGATGCGCCTGACGACGGCGGACGTCCGCGGTCTGCTCGGTTCGCCCGACGTCTCGCTCCTCGATGCCCGCGCCCCCGCCGAATACCACGGGTTCGAGGGCAACACCAAGCGCCTCGGCCACATCCCGGGTGCGGTCAACGTCCCGGTCGGGTCGACCAGCGAGCCCGGCGGGCAGCGGTTGCGCGACGGCGCCGAGCTGCGCGACATCCTCCACCACGCCAACGTCACGCGCGGCCGGCGGATGGTCTGCTACGACGGATCGGGGGTCGCCGCGGCCAAGCTCGCGTTCGTGCTGACCCTCCTGGGCCACGAGGACGTCGCGGTCTACGACGGCGGTTGGGCGGACTGGGGGAATCGGCTCGACCTGCCGGTCGATCGCTGATCGCCGCGGGTCAGCCCGCCGCTGCGCTCGGGTGCGACTTCGAACCCGCCGTGACGAGATGCTCTGCGCCGTGCTGGAGACCCTCGTACAGCGCGGTGACCGTCTCGACCGTGTCGATCTCGTCGGGGGTCTTGTCGGGTCGAAGCCGCACGATGCGCGGGAATCGAAGTGAGAAGCCCGAACCATGCCGCGCCGAGCGGACGATGACGTCGAAGGCGATCTCGACGACGACCGTCGGCTCGACCTGGTAGAACCGCCCGAAGCGGGCGATCGTGTGGGCCTCGAACCAGCGCGTCATCTCGGCGATCTCCGCGTCGGTCAGACCGCTGTACGCCTTGCCGATATTGACCAGCTTGTCGCGATCCGTGTCGCGGACGGCGAACGTGTAGTCGGACAGGACGCCGTGGCGCTTGCCATGCCCGACCTCGACACCGACGACGACGCAATCGATGGTCGCCAGCGCCTTCTTCATCTTGAGCCAGCCGAGACCGCGTCGGCCGGGTGCGTAGATGCTCCCCGGATCCTTGACCATCAGCCCCTCGTTGCGACGGGCGCGGGCGTCGGTGAACGCCGCTTCGACCGCGTCGGCATCGGCCGCCGCCATCAGGTGTGAGCGGGCGAACCGACCGCCGTCGTCCGCCAGTGGCAGCTCGAGCGCGTCCAGCCGCGCCCGGCGCTCGGTGAGCGGCTGGCGGAGGAGCGGCTCGACGGGTCGGCCGCCGCCCGGACCGAGCGCGAGTGCATCGAAGGCGACGTAGATGACCGGGACCTCCGCGAGGATCGCCTCCGACGGCGCCTTTCGACCGAGCCGGCCCTGGAGGGTGATGAACGGGAGGACCGTCCCGTCGCGCCAGGCGAGGATCTCCCCGTCGAGGATCCCCTCCCAAGGCAACGGTGCGGCGGCCGCCACGATCTCCGGATAGCCGTCGCTGATGTCATGCAGGTCGCGCGAGTAGAGCCGGACCTCCGCTCCCTTCTTGTGGAGTTGCGCCCGGATGCCGTCGTACTTGTCCTCGACCCAGACCTCTGGGCCGAGGCGGGTCACGATCTCGACCGCGTCCTCGACCGGCGAGGCGAGCATGAACTTGAGCGGATGGAAGAGCGCGAGCGACGCCCCGGCGAGCGCGTCGTCGCGGGCGAGACTGGCCAGCCGGCCCACGTCGCCGACCAGCATCCCGGCCGATTTGACGTCATCGAGCGGGTGGTCGAAGGCGCGCGCGATGGCGGCCTCGACGAGACCCTCGCGCAGGCCGATCCTGAGGTCGCCGCCGAGGACCTTGACGATGTACTTGGCGGTCAACGGGTCCGACCGCTCGAGGAGCGTGCGCAGGACGGCCGACTTGCGGGCCGGACCCGACGCCTGCTCGATCTCGGCGAACGCGGCGGCCACCTCGGGGAGCGTCGGGCTGATCTCGGGCGGCGGCTCGTGACCGGCGGTCTTGAGGACGTCAGCCACGGCGATCCCGAGGTCGGACGACCGGTCGTACGCCTCACCGAGTGCGGCGCGCGGGACGTCGACAAGACCGGTGACGGTCGACGCGATCGCCGACCAGCCGAGCCCGGCGGCACGCTGGTCCGCCTCGGCGAATGGTCGCCCGGTCAGGAAGACGGCCGCGATCGGCAGCTCCTCGGGGGTCAGGGTCCGCAGATAGTCGGCCAGCAGGCCGGTCTTCTCGGAGGTCCGCGAGGTCGCCGCCAGGCGCTCGGCGAGCTCGCTCCAGCGACGCATGGGGCGATGGTATACCGTGCCGGGAATGGCGCAGCGGACGTGGTTCCCGGGGGTATTGACAGGCGCCAAGGTCGTCCTGCGTCGGCACTCGGCGGGGAACGTCGCGGCCTTCCAGCGCTGGTACGCCGACCCCGAGATCGCCCGGCTGGCACGGTACCAGGCGACGCCGATGCGGCCCGAGGAGATCGAGCGCTTCTTCACGGCCCGGGTGGTGGGGCCCGATGCGCTCGCCATGGCGGTCCACGAGAAGGCGACCGACCGGCTGGTCGGGACGTGCGCCTTCAGCCAGCTCGACGGCGAGAACGGCTCGGCGCTGTACCACATCACGATCGGCGAGCAGGACGCCTGGGGTCATGGATATGGGACCGAGGCGACGCAACTGATGCTGGACCATGCCTTCGGGACGCTCGGGTTGCATCGCATCGCGCTGTTCGTCTTCGAGTTCAACGAGCGCGCCATCCGCGCGTACCAGCGCTGCGGGTTCGTGGTCGAGGGTCGCTCGCGTGAGTCGATCTGGCGCGACGGCCGGTGGTGGGACGAGATGGGGATGAGCGTCCTCGAGTCGGATTGGCGGAAGCGGCGCGAGGAGGCGGCGCGCGTCGTCGATGGCTCGGTACCCGAGGGGCCGCTCGATGCCGAAGCCGGGGAACCGGTCGCGGCCGGCACGCCGGACCGATCGCGGCGAACACTGGGGAAGTGGCGATGACCAGCCAGGGCGCCGCAGCGGACGCGGCACGGGCCAACGTCCGCGAGCTCATCGCGGCCAAGGGCCACTCAGTGGACAACGCCCGGGCCGTCGTGGCACGGCTCCGCGAAGCGTTCGACGCGGGCGATCTCGTCCGGACGCCGGACATGGACACCTACCTCGAGGACCTGATGCGCGCGCTCGAGCAGGACGACGACCAGAAGCTCGGCGGCAAGAGCGCCGAGGCGGCGCGGTTCATCATGCGGGCGATCGACCGCGAGCTCGACTTCGCCTGAGACCAGAGGCCGAGACCGACGCCGTCCGACCCGCGCTCATCTGGCGGCTGGCGATGCGGCACAGCTCGCGGCCTGGAAGGCCAAGGCGACCGCCGCGCTCGACGACATCGCCGACAAGGACGACCGCGACCTCATCGAGGGCGACCTCGCGACGCTGCCCTGAACGTTTCGGTCCCAACGGACGCCATACCTGATGTCGCGAATCGCGTCGGAGGCTGAGTTCAGCCACACGGAGGGGCTTCGATGTCAGGTCGAATCGCCGAGCGGATCATTCGGGTAGCGCTCACCGGTACCGTCATGGCTGTCACGACCTTCGGCTGCGGAGCTGCCGTCTCGCCGTCGGCGATCGCGATCGGTCCAACGGCCGCGACCTCTCAGGGAGTGCCCTCGACATCCGCGTCGCCATCGGGTGGGCTGGCCTCCAACGCGCCCGCGACGCCGTCGCCGACGCCCGTGGTCGTGCCCGTGACGCTGCTCGGCGACCTGCCGACCCGGGCGCTCGATGCGGCGACCGCCGCGCGACTCCAACGTGTTCTCGACAACCGCGTCCGGTACGGCGCGCCGGACGCGATCGCCGCCGTCATCACGAACCGGGGCGCCTGGGCGGGCGCGGCTGGCGTCGATGGTCCCAAGGGTCGGGCCGCCAAGCCGGGCGACGAGTTCGCCATCGCCAGTGTCAACAAGCTGCTCCTCGGAACGCTGGTGATGCGCCTCGTCGAGCAGGGCAAGATGGATCTCGACGCGCCCCTCGCGTCGTATCTAGGCACGATGGCCGTGGACGCCAACGGCGCCACCGTCCGCCAGGCGCTCGCCATGGAGTCCGGTTTGGGCGACACCATCGCGAGCGCCCTCGACGCCTCTTTGGCCCATTGCGGTCACGCGTTTTCGACCGACGAGGTGCTCGCGTCGGTCCCGAAGCCGTATGCGTCGCCCGGCACGGACTACCACTATTCGAATCCGACCTACAAGCTCCTCGGGTACGCGGTCGAACGCGCGTCCGGTCGGCCGCTGGCCCCGGCCCTGAGGACCGAGATCCTCGACCCGGTCGGCGCGGACCGGATCCTTCTCCAGGGACCGGCCACCCACCCAAGCCGTGGGCGCTCCCGATCGATGGCCGGACCGGCAGCCTGGACATCGGCCTGTTCGGGACTGGCGGGACCCTGCCATGTCTCGGCTTCTCGAGCCTGTCGTTGGGGGCCTCTGCGATGGCGGCCGACGCGCCAAGCCTTGTCCGCTGGGGCTGGCAGCTGTTCGCCGGCCGGATCATCGATGCAGAGTCGCTCGCGACGATGACCACGTTCGGTCTCGGTGTCGATCGCTTCGACGAGTATCGGCCGGACGTCATCTACGGCCACACGGGCAGCCTGCCGGGATACGCGGCCGTCCTCGCCATCCTGCCCAAACGGCAGATCGTCATCGCCATGTTCGTCAACAACGAGCAGCACGATGTGCCGGCGGATCTTCGCCCGCTGCTCGTCGCCCTTGGTGATTGATCGGCGCCCCGAGATGCGGCGCCGCCCCGCCGGTGGGCAGGACTCCTACAATCGGGGCATGTCAGAGCTCAAGCTCGGGATCCTGCTCTGGAGCCAGGCCGCGACCTGGTCGGAGATGCTCGATGCGGCCAAACGGGTCGATCGTCTCGGCTACGCCCACCTCTGGACATGGGATCACCTGTACGCGATCTTCGGCGACCCGCACCAGCCGATCTTCGAGGGTTGGTCGCTGCTCAACGCCTGGGCGCGCGAGACCGAGCGGACACGGCTCGGCCTCCTCGTCGGCGCCAACACCTTCCGAAATCCGGGCCTTGTCGCGAAGGCGGCGGCCACGCTCGATCACGGCAGTGACGGCCGGGCCATCGTCGGTATCGGCGGAGCGTGGATGGAACTCGAACACCGGGCTCATGGCATCGATTTCGGGAGCGGCTTCGGCCAGCGGCTCGACTGGCTCGATGAATCGGTCGGCGCGATCCGGCGCGTGCTCGATGGCGAGAAGGTCACCTCGGAGCCGGGCGGTCATTACGCGTTCCAGGACCTTCACCACAGCCCGTCGCCCGTCCAGAAGCACCTGCCGATCCTGATCGGCGGAAGCGGCGAGAAGAAGACCCTGCGGACCGTCGCCCACTACGCCGACATGTGGAACGCCATGGGGACGCCCGAGGTCATGGCCCACAAGATCGAGGTCCTGCGCGGGCATTGCGACGCCGTCGGGCGCGACATCGCCGAGATCGAATTCACGCTCGGCATCAAGGCGACGATCCGCGACACGGAGGCGGAAGCCGTCCGCGTCTGGAAGGCCGCCATGGAGCACAACCTGACGCCGCTGGCCGATGTCGCCGATGACATGACGTTCTGGAATGGCACCGCCGAACAGCTCGCCGACCGGCTGCGACCCTATGTCGACCTCGGCTTCCGGACCGTCATCTCGGAGCAGCCGGCGCCCTACGACGTCGAGACGCTCGAGCGCCTGATCGGCGAGGTCAAGCCGCTGATCGACAATGGCTGAGAGGAGGCGATCCGTCGCGGGCGCGGCGGCCCGAGACGGGAGCGGTGGCTGTCAGTCCCCACTGGCGGCCCGAAGACTCGATCGTGGCTCGCCCGGCCGTCGCTCGACTCGCAACCGTGGCTGGTAGTCAACACTCGGGCTCGTGGACAGGCGCGGACGCCAGGTTCCCGTAGTTCGGTCCGTCCGTGGGGACTGGTAGTCCCCGTTCAGGCCGGTGTCGGGGCGCCAGGGCCCGGCGGCCGTCGTTCGGCCTCTCCGTGGGACTGGCAGGCCCCGCTCAGGCTGGTGTCAGGCCCCGAGGCCCGGTTCCCGTCGTTCGACTTGTGCGTGCCAATCACCGGTTCGCCGCATCGCGGGCTCGCCGGCGTTCGATCGTCGTTCAGCCCGCGACGGCCACGAGGATCTGGCGGGCCTCCTCGGGAGTCGGCACCCGCGGCGCATTCCGGATGGCCGCGTCATCGAGGGTATCGCTGACGAGCTGATCGATCGCCGCATCGTCGGCCAGGCCGAGACGGCGGAGCGAGGGCCGCTGGTCGACGTCGCGCAGCAGCTTCTCGATGGCGCCGATGGCGGCACCCGCGGCGGTCGCCTCCGTCTCGGCTGTTGACGCCACGCCCAGCGCGATCCCGACCAGGGCAAGCTCGTGGTCGCGGGTTCCGCGGTAGAAGCGCAGGACCTCGGGCAGGACCGCCGCGAGCGCGGTCCCGTGGGCGACCCTCCCGCGCGTCCCGATCGAGTGCCCAAGGGCGTGGACCAGGCCGACCCCCGTTCCGCTCGCCTGGCCGACCCCGGCCAAGTGCGAGGCGACCAGCATCTGCGAGCGTGCCTCGACGTCGGTGCCGTCTGCGACGGCGCGGCGCAGCCAAGTCCCGACCGTCCGGATCACGCCCAGCGCCATCGTTTCGGCGAACGGGTTCGGGTTGGCCGAGAGGAGCGACTCGAGCGAATGGGTCATCGCGTCGATCCCGGTCGCGGCGGTGGCCGCCGGCGGGAGGCCCACGGTCAGCGTCGGGTCGAGGATCGTCGCCGCCGGCAGGAGCGAGGGATGGCCGATGTAACCCTTGCGGCCCGCGGTCTCGTCGGTGATGACGCCGAAGCTGTTGGTCTCGGCGCCCGTGCCCGCCGTGGTCGGGACCGCGACGAGCGGGCGGCCGGCGGCGAGGTCGGGGCCGTCGTATTCGAGCTCCCAGACGCCGACGTCGTTCACGGCGCGAAGGTCGAGGGCCTTGGCGGTGTCCATCGATGAGCCGCCGCCGACGGGCACGACGATCGTGCCGTCGAGGCCGAATGCCTGGAGCGCCGCCGCGCCCCGCTCGACCGTCGAAGCGCCAGGGTTGGGCTCGACCTCGGCGAAGACCCCGGTCTCGAGGTGCCCGAGCTCGAGGACGGCACGCACGACGTCGATGACGCCCGAACGCTGGACGCCCGGATCGGACACCAGGAAGACCCGCGAGCCACCGAGCGAAGCGACCAGCTCGGGGAGCCGCCCGATCTCACCGACCCCGAACAGGACCCGGTTGCGCAGCGTCATCTCGAACCTCCGGTCCGCGAGCGTGCCCATCAGCGGACCTCGAGCACGACGTCGACGTCGGTATCGCGTCGGACCGTGAGCCAGCGCCGACAGCCGGCCGAATGGAACCAGCGCTCGGTCGTGACGCGGTCAGGGTTCTCGAAGACCCAGACTTCGTCGAAGTCGCGCTCGTCCGGGTCGGTGATCCGATCCGGGACCGGGCGTCGCTCGCCACCGAAGGTGAACTCGTCGAGGGGGCGGCGGCCGCAACGCGGACAATCGAGCCATAGCATCAGCGCGTCCCCGCCGAGCCCTGATCGGCCAGAACATGGTCGCGCCGGAAGCGATCGAGCCCGAACGGCGCGATCAGCGCGGACGGCCGGCCCGTGGCGATCAGCTCGGCCATCCCTTCGCCGCCAGCCGGGATCGCCTTGAAGCCCCACGTCCCCCAGCCCGTCGTGACGAGGAAGCCGTCGACGCCGGTGGCGCCCATGATCGGGGAGTAGTCGGCGGAGATGTCGCAGATCCCGGCCCACGTCCGCAGGATGCGCAGGTCGCGCAGGAACGGCAGTAGTCGCGTGATCTTGTACGAGTAGCTGCGCAGGGCCGCGAACGACGACTGGCGCGAATACGAGGGCTGCGAGTCGAACTCGGCGCCGATCAGCATCTGGCCGCGCTCGGTCTGCGAGACGTAGCAGGCGAGCTCCGTACTGGCCAGGATCGGCCCGAAGCCCTGGGCATAGTCGTTGGTTACGAAGGCGTGGAGCGGATGAGTCCGGACCGGGAGCCGGACGCCGGCCTTCGCTGCCATCGCCGTGACCCGGCCGCCTACTGCCGACAGCACGACACCGGCCGCGATGGGCCCCCGGGGGGTGTCCACGCCGACCACGCGATCGCCGTCGCGCAAGAGGCCGGTCACCGGCGTATGCGGGACGACGTGGACGCCGCGCTGGGAAGCGCCCGCGGCGAACGCCCAGGCGACTCGGTCATGCCGGGCGGTCGCGCCTTCGACGTGGTGTGACGCGCCAAGCACGGGATAGCGGCCGCCGCCCGTGAGGTCCACCTGCGGGACGAGTTCCTTGAGCTCGGCCGGGGTCACCATGAACGTCTTGGCGCCGCAGGCCGTGTTCATGAGCGCGCGAGCGCGCTCCGTGCGCATCGCCATCTCGGTATGAGCGATCCAGAAGATTCCCTTGGTCTGGTGGAGGATCTCGGCGCCGGTCTCCTCCTCGAGGCCCTGGTACATCTCGAGCGAGTGCTGATAGAAGCGGACCGCCTCGGGGATGCCGTAGTTGGCGCGGATGATGGTCGTGTTGCGGCCGGTGTTGCCCGAGGCGATGTAGTCGGCCTCGAGGACCGCGACGTTGGTCAGGCCATGTCGAGTCGCAAGGTAGTACGCGGTCGAGAGGCCGTGCCCGCCGCCGCCGATGATCACGACGTCATAGCTCGACTTCGGCTCATGCCATCGGATCTCGGGCAGCGTGTCGGTGTACGCGCTCATCGGAGCCGGCTCGTGAGATCGTCGGCGTAGGACGCCGCGGTCAACAGGAGCCCGTCACCATCCTCGGCGGGCAGCCACAGCTTCGCAGGGACGTTGGCGACCGAGCCCTGGGCGAGCGCAGGGCGATCGGTCGGAAGCGGCCATTCGATGTGCGCGAGGAGGGCCGAGACCGGGAGCCAGGCGCCGACGAAACCCGCCTCCGATTCGACGATGGCGTCCGGATCGTCGACGTCGACCCCTTCGGCCCCGATGGCGAAGGCATCGTCGGGCGCGATGCGCAGGACGGTCACGTCGTCCCCGTGCCAGCGCGCGGCATCGAGCGCGACCGGGTCCGCGACGACGCGCAGCCCGCGTAGCCGCTCAAGCGCGCGCACGGTGGCCCTCCGGGTCGTAGAACGGCGTCGGGGTGACGACAGCCTCCCGACCGTCGATCTCGACGCGGTCGGGGAACGACGTCCGCCGCAGCCAGCCGAGCATCAAGGCCTTGCCCAGGAGCGGGGAGGTCCAACTCCCGGTCACGTTCCCGACGACCTCGCCATCGGACCAGATGGGCGATCCCTCGGTCGGGGCTGGACCCGGCATGGTGAACCCCAGCCAGCGTCGGTGATCGGGCAGCTTCGCCGTGCGTTCGAGTGAACCCCGGCCGATGAAGCGGGGCTTCTCCATCCTGACCGCCCAGTCCATCCCGAGCCGGCGCGGGGTCGTGTCGAGCTCGGTGTCCATCCCGACGATGACGTGGCCCTTCTCGAGCCGCAGCCCGAACAGCGCCTGAAGACCGTGCGGCTGGATCCCGAGGTCGTGTCCGAGCTCGAGCAGCGCCCGCCAGAGCTCGACCGAGCGATCGACCGGGTGGTGAAGCTCGAAGGCGGCCTCGCCGGTGAACGAGAGGCGCATGACATGGCAGGGGATGCCGGCGACATCGGCATGGACGTGGCCGAGGAAGCGCGGCGGATCGGCCAGTCCGGCACGGGTCATGAGGGTCCGGGCAAGCGGCCCGGTGACATTGATCGCGGCAAGCGACATCGTCCGATCGAGGACGTGGACGCGCAGGCCCCATGTGTCGATCCAGTCGCGGACCCACATCTCCGCATTCGCCGCGCCGCCCGAGGTGAACGAGAGCACGAACCGGGTCTCGGTCTCCCGCAGGATCATGCCGTCGTCCATGACGTGGCCGCGCTCGTTGAGCAGGAGCGCATATCGCGAGCGGCCCGGCTTGATGTCGGCGACGTGGCAGGGGTAGAGACGCTCGAGCAGTTCGACGACGTCCGGCCCGGAGACGACGAGCTTGCCCAGCGTGCTGACGTCGCCGATCGAGACGCCCTCGCGGACCGCCCAGTATTCGGCGACTGTGTCGCCGTAATGCCACGGCCGCCACCAGCCGCCGAACCGATCCATCCGCGCGCCCGCGGCGAGGTGTTCGTCGTGGAGCGGGGTCCGCCGGAAGGCATCGACATAGCTGTCGGCCGCGGCCTCGGCGAGCGTGATCTGGCGCGAGGCGGGCCGCGCCGTGAAGGGGTCCGGCAGCTCGCCGGTCCGCGCGGCGATCCACGAGCGGACGTTGGGCAGGCAGGCGCCACCCTGGCACGTGCCGAGACACGCCTGGCTCGCGCGCTTGAGCAGCTCGAGCTCGGTGAAGCCGCGGTCCCAGGCGTCTGCGAGGTCCGCGACGGTCGTGCCCATGCAGCCGCAGACCACGCCCTCGGTCGGGACCGGGGGGAACGGCAGGTCGGCGGCCGCCTCGCCGACCACGCGAACGGGCACGGCCCCGGCCATCCGGGCGAGGAGGTCGCGCGGCGTCAGCCCCAGGCCGACCGCGACGGTATCGGCCGGCATCGAGGTCTCGGCACCCGTCGTGTCGGCCGTGACGACCGCCCGGACCCGCCCCCCCTCGCCGTCGAAGCGGACGAGGCGCCCATCGACCGAAGTGACCGGCACGCCGGCCGGCGGACTCCCCACCGAGACGATGCGACCGAGGTCCACGCCAGCCGCCTGGAGCCGCTCCGCCGCGCGAGCGGTCACGATCCCGGCGAGCCGGTTCCCCGGGCAGACCGGATGGATCTCGGCGGCGCCGGTCGCTACGACGATCTCGTGCGCGTGGACGTGCAGCATCCCGGTCAGCGTCCGAACCACGACCAATGGCCCGGCGTACACGGCGACGATCTCCTCGCCCGCCCCGGCGTCGAGGACCAGAACCGAGCGTCCGGCACGCTGCGCCTCGGCCGCGGCTGCCCGGCCACTCGATCCGCCACCGAGGACGACGACGTCCACCTCGACATGGTGGACCTCGACGGTGGCCGGGAGTGGGGTCGCCGTGAGGTCCATGGCGGCCACCACGGGGAGTTCCGGCATCGCCCCGTCCGGATGTCGCTCTACCCGCAGGCCAGGTCGTGCCGCGGTCTGGCAGGTGCGGACGTACGCCGTGCCATCGACCTCCGCCAGGCAATTCCCGCAGTCCCCCGCCAGGCACAGCGTCCCGCCACGCCCGGGGACCTCGCCACCGCGCAGGATCGCCATCGCCACTGAATCGCCGGCCTGAAACACGACCGGCCGCCCGTCGACGATGATCCGCCCGGCCGCGACCGCCGGCGCCGCATCGGCCGGCACCGACCGCTCGGTCATTGGCGCATCCGGAGTCCCTCGGGGTCGAACAGCGGCTCGGGCTGGAGCCGGGCCGGGCGCCGCCGGCCGATGATCTCGATCTCGAAGCCGCGGCCGCCCGGGCCGTCCGGCGTCGCGAGCTCGGCCGGGACGTAGCCGAGGGCGATCGACTGGCGCACGTGGTGGCCATAACTGCCGGAGGTGACCCAGCCGATGACCGCACCGTCGTGCCAGATCGGTTCGTCCCCGATGACATCTGCGGGCTCGTTCGGGTCCGGCTCGACAACGAACGCGACGAGGCGGCGATCGGGCCCCGATTCGGCTTCCTTCTCATATGCCGGGCGGCCGATGAACTCGTGGTCGAGCTTCACGTAACGCTGCAGGCCGGCCTCGTGAAGCGTGTAGATCGGGCGATATTCGCGATACCACGTGCCGTAGCTCTTCTCGAGCCGCAGCGACATCAGCGCCCGGAACCCGAACAACCGGATCCCATGCTCCTGGCCCGCGGCCATGAGCTGGTCGAAGAGGGCACGCTGGTACTCGGGAGCGACCCACAGCTCATAGCCGAGCTCCCCGCTGTAGTTGATCCGGCCGACGAGCGCCGGGATCATCCCGAGGTCGATCCGTCGGAAGTCCATGAACCGAAAGGCCGGGGTGGACAGGTCCTCGTCGGTGACCTTCGCAAGCGTGTCCCGAGCGTGTGGTCCGGCGATCGACAGGCCGACCAGCGACAGGCCGAGTACCTCGAACGACACGGACCCGTCGGCCGGCAGGTGGGCGCCGAACCAGCGCTCGTGGTGGGCCTCGGCGGCAAGCGAGCCGAAGAGGAAGTACTCGTTGGCAGCGGTGGGCCGGGCGACGGTGAACTCGCCGACGATCCGGCCGGCATCGTTGAGCATGGCCGTCAGGGTGATCCGGCCGGGCTGGGGCATCCGGGCCGTCAGCAGGGTCGACAGCCACGCTTCTGCGGCCCGCCCGGTGACCCGGTACTTGGCGTAGTTCGAGATCTCCGTGACGCCCACCCGCTCGCGCACAGCCGCGACCTCGCCGGCCACGCAGTCCCAGGCGTTCGAGCGTCGGAAGGTCACGTCTTCCTTTGGTTCGAGGCCGGCCTCCTGGAACCAGAGCGCGTGCTCCAGGCCGAGCGAAGCGCCCCAGACGGCGTTCGCGGCCGTCAGACGGTCGTAGATCGGCGTCGTCCGGAGCGGGCGGCCGGCAGGCAGCTCCTCGTTCGGGAACGTGATATGGAAGCGGCGCCGGTAGTTTTCCTGCACCTTCGCGTTCGTGTACGCCAATCGCGCGTAGTCCCCGAACCGGGCGATATCCATGCCGAAGATGTCCATCCCCGAATCACCCGCGTCGCCGGCCGACATCCAGGCCGCCAGCGCCAGCCCGACGCCGCCCCCCTGCGACAGCCCCGCCATCACCCCACAGGCGAGCCAATAGTTCCGAAGCCCGCGGATCGGACCGACGAGGGGATTGCCGTCCGGAGCGAAGGTGAATGGCCCGTTGACCACCTGCTTGATCCCGGTCGTCGCCATCGAGGGGACGTGCTTCGACGCGACTGACATCTCGGGCGTGATCCGATCCAGGTCAGGCTTGAGGAGCTGCGAGCCGAAATCCCATGGCGTCACCTTTGGCGACCACGGCTTCGCCGCCTGCTCGTACGTGCCCAGGAGCATGCCACCGCCTTCCTGACGGACGTAGATCTCCCCGCCGAAGTCGATCGTCATCGGTAGCTCGCGGCCGGTCGACTCGTTGAAGGCCTTGATCTCCGGCACGTCGGCGGTGATGACGTATTGGTGCTCCATGGCCAGGACGGGCAGCTCGAGACCCACCATCCGGCCGACTTCACGGGCCCACAGGCCGCCGGCGTTGACGACGTGCTCCGCGTGGATCGGGTCGCCATCCTCGATCTGGACATCCCACGTCTCGTCGGGACGTTGTGACAGCCCGGTGACCAGGGTGTGCAGGCGGACCTCCGCGCCGGCCAGCTGGGCGCACTTCACGTAGGCCCGCGTGACGCCGGTCGGGTCGACGTGGCCCTCGACCCGGTCGTACAGCGCACCCACGAAGTACTCGGGGTCCATCACCGGAAAGATGTCCCGGGCTTCGGACGGGGTGATCATCTCGAGGTCCATCCCGAGGTAGCGGCCCCGAGCGACAGCCATCCGGAGGAAGTCCATGCGGTCCTCGGTGTCGGCCAGCATCAGCCCGCCGCATAGGTGGATCGAGCAGCTCTGCCCGGAGACCTTCTCGATCTCCTGGTAGAGGTTGATCGTGTACTGCTGGAGACGCGCGACGTTCGGATCGCCGTTCAGTGTGTGCATGCCGCCTGCGGCGTGCCAGGTCGAACCCGCTGTGAGCTCGCGGCGCTCGAGCAGCACGACATCCTTCCAGCCGGCCTTCGTCAGGTGGTACAGGACACTCGCGCCGACGACGCCGCCGCCGATGACGACAGCCTGGAACTCGTTCTTCATCGATGGCCCTCTCAGTAGTCGGTCGGGACGCCGCCCTCGGCGACGCGCCGGGCGACGAACGCCTCCAGCTCCTCGGCGATGGCGGGATCCATGGGCGGTGGCTCATACGCCGCGAGCAGTTCCTTCCAGATCCGGTTGGCCTTCTCGGGGACCTGCGGCGAACCGGCCTCCTCCCAGGTCTCGTAGTTGCGCCAATCGCTGAGCATCGGCTTGTGGAAGGCGGTCCGGTAACGCGACTGCGTGTGCTCCGCCCCGAAGAAGTGACCGCCCGGGCCGACCTCCTTCATCGCGTCGAAGGCGAGGGTCTCCTGGTCGACCACGACCGGGTCGAGGAAGGCCTCGACCATCCCCAGCAGCTCGGCGTCGAGGATCATCTTCTCGTAGCTCGCGTGGAGGCCGCCCTCCATCCAGCCCGCCCCGTGCATCAACAGATTGACGCCCCCCATGATCGCGCCCCACAACGAGAAGACCGACTCGTAGGCCGCCTGCGCATCGAGCGCGTTCGCCGC
>JBBQDL010000033.1:0-32913 GCA_038319665.1 Candidatus Limnocylindrales bacterium | reverse complement strand
GACATCGGGGGCTGTTGGCTGAGCTGCGATCACATGTTCCGGCGGTTCGGGACCCCGTTCGCGGTCGACTGGCTGGCGAAGAACGTC
Organism: Candidatus Limnocylindrales bacterium; assembly: GCA_038319665.1. Lineage (GTDB taxonomy): Bacteria > Chloroflexota > Limnocylindria > Limnocylindrales > CSP1-4 > SPCO01. The sequence continues at coordinate 32,826 of JBBQDL010000033.1, read as the reverse complement.
AATGGCTATGTTTACACGACCCCCGTCCCGCCGGACCCGGCCCTGCGGATCGATGCGACCGAATACAGCGCGCGGTACGGCGCCCGGGTGCCTCGCGACGCAGCCTTCGCGACCACGATGGGCGCCTACCTCGACACGGTCCTGCCGGTCTACGGCGAGCAGTTCGCCGACTGGTGGCGCGACCGCCTGCGCCCGGAGATGGAGCGCAACTTCGCGTATCTGGAGGCCCGCCTCGACGAGGAAGGGCAGCTGTCACTCGGCGAGCTGGCTTGCCTGCTCGAGGATGCCATCGACATCCACGATCGCCACTGGAAGATCCACTGGATGCTCAACTTCGCGCAGCTGTCGGCGACCCTGGACCTGCGCGCAGTGATGGAGAAGACCCGCGGCGCCGTCGACGAGACCCTGCTCGGCCGGCTCCAGAACTCCGCCTCCGACCGGAACTGGGACTCCATCGAGGCGCTCTGGACGATGAAGAATGAGGTCCGCGACGATCAGGCGCTGCGCAAGGCGTTCGCGGCCACGCATTCGGCCGGCATCCTCGATGCGCTGCGTGAGAGCGACCGCGGTCGGCGGTTCATCAGCGACCGGATCGAGCCGTACCAGCGGGAATTCGGCTGGCACGCCGTCTGGAGCCACGAGTTCATCTTCCCGACCGTCCGCGAACAGATGGGGCCCGTCGTCGAACTCGTGCGCGGGTACCTGGACACCGACTACGACTACCCGTCCGCGATGGAGGCGATGCGCCTTGACATCGAGGCGGCCTCGAACGAGATCCTCGAAGGCCTGACCGCCGAAGCGCTCGAGGCGATGCGAGCCGCGAACGCCGTGAACCTGCGGATGGCGCCGCTCACGCCGGACCATCATTTCTACATCGACCAGGGCGCCAATGCCCACCTGCGCCTCGTGCTGATGGCGATCGGCCGGAAGCTCGTCGGACTGAATCGGCTCGACCAGCCGGACGACGTGATGTTCCTGCGCTACAACGAGCTACGAGCGCTCATCGGGGATGCCGCCGCGCTCGATGCGCGGGGCATCGTCGCCGCCCAGCGCGCGAAACGGACCGCCGCCGAGCGGCTGCGCCCGCGCGACTGGATCGGCACGGTCACGCCGGCCCAGCTGGCCTTTCCGTACCTCGTCAACTGGGGCTACCCGGACCGGTTCTACCAACAGCAGTCGACCGACGAGGCGACCGTCACCGGCCTGGGCGCCTCGCCGGGCGTGGTCGAGGGGATCGCCCGGGTCGTACGGACCGTCGAGGAATTCGACCAGGTCCGCGACGGCGACATCCTGGTCTGCCAGATGACGAACCCGGCCTGGGTCGTGCTGTTCACGAAGATCGCCGGCCTGGTGACCGATACCGGCGGCACGACCTCCCATCCGGCCGTCCTCGCTCGCGAATTCGGGATCCCGGCCGTCATCGGCACATCGGTGGCGACGCAACGGATCGCCACCGGTGACAGGCTCAAGGTCGACGGCTCGACGGGGCTGGTCCAGATCATCCGCGAGGAGCCCGCCGACGGGGCGGTCCGGCCCGCGACCCCGATCGGGGTCTGAAGGAGGCACCTTGGCCACCACCCGAACGCTGTCACGCAACCTCCTGGCCGACCAGGTCAAGGATCGTCTGCTCGAGGGGATCCTCAGCGGCGAATACCTGCCCGACTCGCGGATCGTCGAAACGCAGATCGCGCGCGAGCTCAACACCAGCCAGGCCCCGGTGCGCGAGGCGTTGCGTGCGCTCGAGGCGCTGGGCGTCGTCGAGATCACCCCGTTCAAGGGCGCCAGGGTGCGTCGCCCGGCGCGACGGGAGATCCTCGAGGCCTACGCCGTGCGGTCGGCCCTCGAGTCCCTGGGTGCCCAGCTGGCCGTGCCCCGCCTGACCGATGCAGACCTGGCCGAGCTCGCGGGCTACTGCGACGCGATGCAGACCGCCGCGCGCGCCGGGGACGCCCACGGCGTCGCCGAGGCCGATGCCCGATTCCATGAACGGCTCCTCGAGATCGGCGACAACGAGACTCTCCACACCGTGTGGCGCGCGCTCGAGCCCTTCCTCCGGACGTACATCACGCTGGTGGTCCCGGGCGCCGATCCGCAGTGGTCGGCCGACCTGCACGGCCCGATCCTGGCTGCGCTCGAGCGTCGCGACACGGAGGCAGCCGTGGCGGCATTGACGCAGCATTTCGTGGCGGCAAGTGACAACATGGCTCGTCGCTGGCCCCACGACGGGACGCCGACCGGTGAGGCCCGGGCCGTCGGATCCGAGGGCGTCGAGCGGCCATTGACCCACCTCAGGCCCGTGTCTATCATCGATAATCGATGATTACCCCCCCTGCCCCGCACCGGGCGGACGTCATGCGGCAGCTCGCCATCTTCGGTCTCGAGGGTCGGGTCGCCCTCGTCGTCGGTGGTGGCGGCGCCATCGGATCGGCCCTGGCGGTCGCCCTCGGAGGCGCCGGCGCGACCGTCGCGGTGGCCGGCCGGACGGCCCCGGCGCTCGACGCCGCGATGGCGCGGGTCGGCGAGACCGGTGCAGACGCGATGTCGATCGTCGCCGACGCGAGCGATCAGGCGGCCGCCGAGCGGATGGTCGCCCAGACGGTCGAACGGTTCGGACGGCTGGACATCATCGTCAACGCGGTCGGTGGTGGCGCGGGGAAGGTCCTCTTCGCCGCCGAGGAATACCCGGTCGAGGCGTGGGACTGGATCTACGATCTGAACGTCCGGAGCACGCTCTACCCGACCCAGGCCGCGGTCAAGGCGATGATCGGGGGTGGTCGTGGTGGACGGGTCCTCAACATCTCCTCGGTTCGCGGCCTGCTCGGGATCGACGCCGGCTACTCGGCCTACGTCGCGGCGAAGGGGGCGATCAACTCGCTGACCCGGCAGTGGGCGACGGAATGGGCCAAACACGGGATCACCGTCAACGCCATCGCACCGACCTTCGTCGACACCCCGCAGGTCGCGACGCTGCTCGGCGATCCTGTCTTCAAGGCCGGTCTCCTCAGCAGGATCCCGCTCGGCCGCGTCGGCGGGACGGACGACCTGATCGGTCCGAGCCTGCTGTTCTGTTCCGCGGCGGGCGCGTTCGTCACGGGCCAGATCCTGACGATCGATGGCGGACTGACCGCGACCCAGTGACCGGATCCGGTCAGTCTGACACGAGGAGCGACACCCGAATGGAGCAAGTGACCCCGACGGTCTTCACCGACACGACGCTGCGGGGCTGCAACCCGAGCTTCGTGGTCACGTCCGATGGGGTCGTCGTGATCGACACGCCACAGCTCCCGACGCGAGCGGTCGCGATGCGGACCGAAGCCGAGTCGCACGGTCCGCTCCGCTACCTGATCAACACCGAGCACCACGTCGACCACATCTTCGGGAACTACTTCTTCAAGGGTGCCTGTCCGGTCGTCGAACATCGCGGCGTCTACGACAACTTCATGGTCGTCACGCCCGATCTCGATCCCTACGATTACGCCAAGGAGGCGATCCCCACGGATGACCCGGCGGGGGCTGCGATCTTCCCCGACCGGGAGACCTACTACGCGGATCCGAACAAGGGCTCGATCGTCTTCACCGGCGATCTCACCCTGTCGGTCGGCGACCGGACCTTCCGGATCCTGCACACGCCCGGCCACACGCCCGGCCAGGTCGCGGTCCACGTCCCCGAGGAACGCGTCGTGTTCACCGGCGACACGGTCTTCTGCGAATGCCAGACGTGGCTGATGACCTCGAACATCGACCAGTGGATCGCCGCCCTCGACCGGATCGGTTCGCTCGACGTGGATCACGTCATCCCCGGTCACGGTCCGGTGACCACGCGCGCCTATCTCGCTGTCCAGCGCTCGAACCTGCTCGACTGGAAGGCCGCCGTGGCGGCCGCGGTCGCGAAGGGCTGGTCACGCGCCGAGACGATCGAACGAGTCAACTTCGCCGAGCGTTACCCGGTCGACATCGGGCAGGGCTACATGATGGATCACATCCAGACGCTCAACGCCGGCTCGCTCTGGGACAAGCTCACCGCCACACCGCAGGGTGGTTGAGGAAGGCATGACTCGGATCGCGGACGTCGGTGCGGCCGTCATCGGGACGGGCTTCATCGGCACGGTCCACGTGGAGGCACTACGCCGGATCGGCGTGCAGGTCCGAGGCGTCCTGGGCAGCACGCCGGAACGTGGCGCCAAGCGAGCGGACGACCTCGGCGTCCCACGCGCCTACGATTCGCTCGACGACCTGCTGGCGGACCCGGCGGTCCAGGTCGTGCACGTCACCTCCCCGAATGACCTGCACGTGAGCCAGACGAAGGCGGCGCTCACCGCAGGTCGACAGGTCATCTGCGAGAAGCCCCTCGCGATGGAGGCGGCGGGCTCCGCGGAGCTGGTCGCCCTGGCGGCGGCGAGCGGCCTCGTCAACGCGACCAACTTCAACATCCGCTACTACCCGCTCAACCAGCAGGCGCGCGAGAGCGTGGCCGCCGGCGAGCTGGGCAAGGTCCGCCTGGTCACGGGACGCTACTTCCAGGACTGGCTGCTGCACGAGAGCGACTGGAACTGGCGCCTCCAGCCGGATCGCGGTGGGGCGCTGCGCGCGGTCGGCGACATCGGGTCGCACTGGATGGACCTGATGACGTACGTCACCGGCCAACGGATCGTGGAGGTCATGGCGGACCTGACGACGTTCATCCCGAGCCGCCAGCAGCCGGCGGGCCCGGTCGCGTCGTTCGCCACGGAACGGTCGGCCGACACGGTCGCACGGCCGATCGCCACCGAGGACACCGCGATGATCCTGCTCCGCTTCGAGGGCGGCGCCCGCGGTGCGGTGAGCATCTCCCAGATCAGCCCGGGTCGGAAGAATTCGCTCCAGTACGAGATCGACGGGTCCGAGGCGGCGCTCGCGTGGGATTCCGAGCAGCCCGACCAGGCGTGGATCGGCCATCGGGATCGACCCAACGAGATCCTCATCCGGAACCCCGCCCTGATGGGTCCGGCCGGGCAGGCGGCGTCGGCCCTGCCGGGCGGACATGTGGAAGGATTCTTCGACACCTTCTGCGCCCATTTCCGGGCCATCTACGCGGACGTGGTCGCCGGATCCCGCTCCACTCATCCCGGGTATCCGACGTTCGCCGATGGTCACGACGAGATGCTGGTCGGGGACGCCATCGCCCGCAGCGCCCATGAGGGTCGATGGGTCCCGGTCGATCGGGGCTCCGCGATCGCACAGCCAGCCACGACGGAGGTCGCGACATGAGGCTCGGCCTGCTGAGCGCTCCGTTCCCCGAGACGCCTTTGATGGACGTGGCCGAGTGGACCGCAGCCAACGGCTTCGAGAGCATCGAGATCGCATGCTGGCCCCGCTCGACGGGCCCCACCCGTCGGTATGCGGGCACCTCGCACATCGATGTCGTCAACCTGTCCGCCGACCGGGCGAGGGACCTGCGGGCTGAGATCGAGTCGAAGGGCCTGCACATCTCCGGCCTCGGCTACTACCCGAACCCGCTCCACCCGGACCCTGCGCACCGCGAGCAGGTCATCGGTCACCTGCGGCATGTCATCGTGGCGGCCGGCCGGATGGGCGTTCCGTTCGTCAATACCTTCATGGGTGGCGATGCGGCCAAGACCCAGGACGAGAACTGGGAGCGGGCCCTCGAGATCTGGCCGGACATCGTGCGTCACGCCCAGGACAACGGGGTCCGGCTGACGATCGAGAACTGCCCGATGATCTTCAGCAAGGACGAATGGCCGGGCGGCCACAACATCGCCTGGTCGCCGTACATCTGGCGCCGGATCCTGGAGCAGTGGAGCGACACGATCGGGGTCAATTTCGACCCGTCCCACCTGGTCTGGCTGATGATCGACCAGGAGCGCTTCATCCGCGAGTTCGGCCCGCATTTCCTGCACGTCCAGGCGAAGGACCTGATGATCGATCGAGACGGTCTCTACGAACGAGGCACACTGTCGGCCGGGATCGGCTGGCAGGTCCCGCGGCTGCCCGGCCTCGGCGACGTGGACTGGGGCGGGCTGTTCTCGGCGCTCTATCGGGCCGGCTACGACGGCGACGTGATCATCGAGCACGAGGATCGAGGTTTCGAGAAGACTGACGTACTGATCAAGCGCGGGTTCCTGCTGGCCCGCGACATCCTCCGACCGTACTGCAAGTGATGACCGTGACCCTGAGCATCGATTCCCTGACCGAGCGCGACATCGCCAAGACCATCGACCATTCGCTCCTGCGCCCGGAGCTCGATGACGCCGCCGTCGAGGAGGGCTGCCGGCTGGCGGCCCGCTACAACGTCGCCTCGGTCTGTGTCCGCCCGGCGGATGTCCTCCGGGCGAGGGCCATCCTCGACGGGACGGACGTGGCGGTCGGGACGACCATCGGCTTCCCGCACGGCAATCACCGGACCGAGACGAAGGTCTTCGAGGCGGTACGCGCCCTTGGCGACCGCGCGACCGAGCTGGACATGGTCCTCCAGATCGGGGCCCTCAAGTCCGGCCGCGATGCCGACGTCCAGGCCGATATCGCCGCGGTCGTCGGGGTCGCCCACTCGGCCGGCGCGATCGTCAAGGTCATCTTCGAGAACGCCTACCTGACCGATGACGAGAAGATCCGGGCGTGTCATCTCACCGAGGCCGCCGGCGCCGACTTCGTCAAGACCTCGACCGGCTTCGCTCCGAGCGGCGCCACCCACGACGACCTGCGTCTGATGCGGGCCAATACTTCGCCGCACATCGGGGTCAAGGCCGCCGGCGGGGTCCGCACGCTGGACGCGCTGCTCGACGTCATGGCGCTCGGCGTGACCCGCGTCGGGGCGACGGCGACCGCGGCCATCATCGATGACTTCCGGGCTCGCAAGGCGAGCCATGATCCGGTCACCGCGCGCCCCGCCGCGCCCGGTCCGGGGGAGGGCGACTACTGATGTCCGGCCAGATCCCCGTCGGGACGCGCGGGTCGTCGCACGGCGTCCCCGCGGCCCTCGTCTGGCTGACCGCGGCGACCGCTCTCCTCGAGCGGTTGGCCGCGACCCAGGCCGACGCGATCGAGACCGCCAGCCAGTGGTGCGCCGAGGCGATCGCCGCGGACGGTCTGGTCCACATGTTCGGGACCGGCCACTCGCGCATCCCGGTCGAGGAGATGTTCCCGCGCTACGGCTCGTACCCCGGCTTCAACCCGATCGTCGAGCTGTCGATGACGTTCCATACCCAGGTCGTCGGCGCGAACGGTCAGCGTCAGGCGATGTTCATCGAGCGGACGCCGGGCCTGGCCGAGGTCATCCTCTCGAACTTCACGTTCGGCCCGCACGACGTGCTCATGGTCTTCTCGGCCAGCGGAACCTCGGCCGTGCCGGTCGAGATGGCGCGCGGCGCCCGCCGCCGTGGGCTGCGGGTCATCGCGGTAACCTCCGTCGAGCAATCGATGTCCGGCGAGCCGGACGCGACCGTGATGGGGCGCCTGCTCGACGAGGCGGATCTCGTCATCGATCTCTGTACGCCGCACGCTGACGCGCTGTGTACCATCGACGGGCTCGAGACCCCGGTCGGTCCGGGCTCGACGATCACCGCCATCGCCATCGTCAACTGCATCAAGGTTCGGACCGCCCAACTCCTCATGGAGAGGGATGCCCTGCCACCCGTCCTCACCCGAGCGTCGGTCGTAGGCGCCGAGCGCTCGCGGAACCTGTTCGATGACGCCTATCGAGAGCACGCGCGGCGGATCGCACGCGCCATCGCCCGGGAGGGTTGATGGCCAACGGCATCCCGCGCAGGAGGTGTGACAGATAGATCGCACCGATCGGCTCCCCGTAAAAGGGGAGGATCAAGTCCAGCGACGCGACCACGTCGGCGCGTCGTTCGCACGAGGAGGAGTACACATGACCATGGCATCCGCTCGCACACGATTGGGCGTCGGCATCGCCGCCCTGGCGATCGTGGCAACGGCCTGTTCGAGTCCAGGCGCATCGACCGCGCCCAGCACCGCAGCGACCACTGCACCCACCACCGCCGCATCGAGCGGCGGCTCGGCCGCACCCTCGGGCGCGGCCAAGGCGTACAAGATCGGGTACTCAAACGGCGGCGGCGTCGGCAACGGCTTCCGCGAGGAGCAGGTCTGCACCGCCAAGGCGCAGGCCAAGGCGTCGGGCATCGCGGCCACCGATCTCACCGTCATCCACCGCAACACGGATGCCGCCGGTCAGCTGGCCGACATCCGGACGCTGATCGCCAAGGGCGTCGACGCCATCGTCTTCAACCCCAACGACCCGAAGGCCCTCAACCCGGCACTCGCCGAGGCCAACGCCGCAGGGATCAAGACCGTCGCGGTCGACAGCTACGTCACCGACCCGAACACCTGGAACCTCTACAACAACCAGGTGAAGTACGCGGAGCTCGGCGCCAAGTGGCTGTTCGATCAGCTCGGTGGCACGGGCACCGTCTGGTATACGCGAGGGATCGCCGGTAACTCCGCCGATTCCGACCGCGACGTCGGGTTCAAGAACATCCTCAAGAGCTATCCGAATATCAAGGTCGTCCCGAGTCCCGATGGCGTCGCCACCGGCTGGGATCCGGCCACGGCCACGAAGCTGACGAGCGAATTCATCGCGAGCGGCGGGTACGACAAGATCAACGGGATCTGGGCGTCAGGCATGGGCAAGCAGATCGTCGACGTGATCAAGGCGAACAACAAGAAGTTCGTCCCGATCGCGGACGCCGACGTCGGCGGGTTCGTCACCCAGCTCCTCGATCCAGTCGGGTTCCCGGGCCTCAAGGGCGCGGCCGTGACCAACACGGCAGCGGTCGGTGGTGCGGGCATCACGCTCGCTCTCAAGTTGCTCAACGGTGAGACGGTCACGGCGGACCCCGCCGCGACTCAGCCGAACACCGTTCTGCTGGATCCGGTCGTGGTCGACAACCTCACGCCTGACGGTCAGGCGAAGCTCAAGGCATGGCAGTCCGTGCCGGGCATGGATCCGCTGTGGCCGCTCAGCCTCGCCCTCGACGGCTGGACGACCTACGATCCGAACACCGTTCCCGCCGGCTGCAAGGGCGCATAGCTCTCGTACCGGTCCATCCAGAGGAGGGCGACGGCTGCGCCGTCGCCCTCCGACTGATCCGCGGAGCCGCATGACTCCCACCACGACCGACCTCCTGCTCGAGGCCACCGGCGTCTCGAAGACCTACGGAGCGGTGGTCGCCCTGCGCTCCGCGTCTCTGGCAGTCCGGCCGGGCGAGGTCCATGCGTTGATGGGCGCCAACGGCGCCGGCAAGAGCACGCTCGTCAAGATCCTGACCGGCGCGGTCAGTCCGGACGCCGGCACCATCTCGGTGCATGGCAAGGCGCGCACCGTCCAGTCGCCGGCCGAGGCCCGTCGCGGCGGACTCATCTCCGTCTATCAGGAGCCGTCGCTGATCCCGGACCTCGACATCCGGCAGAACCTGCGGCTGACAGAGACACCACTCGATCCATTTCGCCACTGGCTCGGCGAGCTCGGTCTCGGCGGTCTCGACCTCTCCGGCCACGCTCGGCGTCTGCCGCTCGCCACGCTGCGGATCATCGACCTCGCGCGCGCCCTCGCGGCCGAGCCCGATGTGCTGATGCTCGACGAGATGACCGCGGCCCTTCCCGCGAACCTCACCGAGAGAGTCCTCGAGGTCGTCGGGCGGCTCCGGGGCGGCGACCGTTCCGTGATCTTCATCTCCCACCGGATGATCGAGATCGCGGCCATCTGCGACCGAGCCACCGTCCTGCGCGAAGGGGCGACGGTCGGGGTCGTCGAGGTGACGAAGGGCTCCGAGGACAGGATCGTCGAGCTCATGCTCGGCGAGATCATCAAGGACATGACCGCCGCTGAGCATAGGACGACAGCGGCGGCGCGGACAGCGGAGACGAAGCCGCGCATCTCTGCGCGCGGGCTGACGGCGCGATCGAACCTAAACGACGTGACCTTCGACCTCTACCCGGGCGAGGTACTCGGCGTCGTCGCCCTCGAGGGGCAGGGACAGGACGAACTGTTCGACATCCTCGCTGGTTCCGCCCGTCCGGTGAGCGGCCAGCTGCTCGTGGATGGTCGCGCCGTGACGTTCCGGCATCCGGCCGATGCCATCAGGGCCGGCCTCGTCTACGTGGCCGCCGACCGCGCGGAGGCGCTGCTCATGCAGCGGTCCATCCGGGAGAACATCGCGCTGCCGATGATCGCGGGACTCCGGCATTGGGGCTTGATCGACCTCGGCGGCGAGCGTCGGATGGTCGACGACGCGGTCGCGCGGCTGCAGATCGACGCGCGGGCGGCCGGCGAGGTGCGTCGGCTATCGGGCGGCAACCAGCAGAAGGTCACGATCGCGCGGTGGGTCGCCGGCGGCGTCCGGACGATGCTGTGCTTCGACCCGACGCGCGGGATCGACATCGGCACGAAGCAGCAGATCTACCTCCTGCTGCGCGACCTGGCGGAGGCCGGGGCCGCCGTGCTCATCTATACGTCCGAGCTGAAGGAGGTCCAGCTCGTCTGCGATCGCGCGATCGTGATCTTCGGGGGCGAGATCGTGGCCGAACTCGCCGGCGCGGACGCCGACGAGGCATCGCTGCTGCGAGCCGCCTACAACCTTCGCGCCGACGCGGAGCTGCCGGAGGACACCGCCGGGGCCGCGATCGAGGAGTCGATGGCCCAGGCCGAGGCGGGTGGGTCGCAGCCCGCGGCCACGGATGACGGCGTGGCGAGCAGCCCGGCCGACTCGGCTGGTGCGACCCCCGAGAGCGAGACATGAGCGCGACGGCGGCCCCGATCGAGGGCGCAGGCACGCGACCGGCCGACGCGATCGCCGCCTGGGCGCGCCGGAATGCGTGGATGCTCAGCCTCCTCGCGCTGCTCGTCGGCCTGCTGGTCTTCACCAAGCTGATCCAGCCGAGGTACGGGCCGATCCCCGTCCAGGGCCTCGGGACGTCGATCCTCCCGCTCGCGCTGGCGGCTGTCGCTCAAGCGGTCGTCGTCATCAGCGGCGGGATCGACCTGTCGATCGGGTCGACGATGGCGCTCACCAGCGTCGTGGCCGCCTCCCTCATGGATGGCCAGTCGGATACGACTGGGGTCGTAGTCGTCGTGGGCGTGCTGGGCCTGGGTCTCGTGCTCGGCGGGATCAACGGGGCGGTCGTCGTCGGCACGCGCGTGCCCGACATCGTCGTCACCCTGGCCATGTCGTTCGTGTGGGCGGGCTTCGCGCTGCTCGTCCGTTCCTCGCCGGGCGGCGACGCTGCGAGCTGGCTCAAGGGCCTGGCGGTCGGGCCGCTCGGCAACGAGTGGATCCCGCGGGCGTCCGTCGTCCTGGTCATCGTGGTCTCGGTCATCTGGTTCCCGCTGGTGCGGTCGAGGCTCGGGCTGTCGATGTACGCGATCGGCAGCAACCGTCTCGCGGCGTTCCGGAGCGGGGTTCCCGTCGGACGCACGAAGTTCTTCGCCTACGCCATCACGGGCCTGTTCGCGGCATTGGGCGGTCTCTCCCTCACCGCCAGCACCGGGATCGGGACCCCGGTCCCGGGACCGTACACGCTCCTGAGCGTCGCCGCGGTCGTGCTAGGCGGCGTCAGCCTGGCCGGCGGCCGCGGCGGCGTGTTCGGGCCCATGGTCGGCGTCGTCGTCCTGCAGTTGATCCAGACCGACATGACCTTCCTGAGCATCGATTCGAACCTTGCCCTCGTCGCGCAAGGCGTCATCCTCATCGGCGTGGTCATGGTCGGCAGCGTCATCGAGATTCGGCGGAGCCGCGGATGAGCGCTGCCGTGACCTTCGATCGCAGGCGCGGCGCCGACGCCTGGCGGGGCCTGTTCCGGGATCAACCGATCGTCCCGCTCATCGGGCTGCTGGCCGTCCTCATCGCGGTGATCGACGTCGTCGACCCGGGCATCGTCAGCCCGTCATGGGCGAACATCATCGTCCGGACCACGGTGCCATTGGCGATCCTGGCCGGCTGCCAGACGATCACCATGCTCACCGGCGGCATCGACCTGTCGGTCGGCGCCGTGGCGTCGATGACCGGCTTCGTCACGGCAACGCTCGTCCACAGCCCGGGGGGCGTGCCGGAGGCGATCCTCGTATCGCTCGTGGTTGCCATGCTTGCCGGCCTCCTGACCGGCATCGGCGTAGGCGTGTTCCGGGTCCATCCGCTGATCATGACCCTGGGCATGAGCTTCGTCGTCCTCGGGCTCGCCAACGTCTGGCAACTGCAATCCGTCCAGACGGGGTCGGGCGTCCCGGACGTGCTGACGACGCTCGGCAGCGCGACGCTCCTTGGGTTCATCCCCGAGAGCCTGCTGGTCCTGGTCCCGGTGGTGCTACTCATCCTGATCGGCCTCCGTCGCACCGGGTACGGCCGGCTCCTCTATGCGATCGGCGACAACCCGGTCGCCGCGCGGCTGTCGGGCACTCGCTCGTGGCAGGTGCTGATCGCCCTGTACGTGATCTCCGCGCTGCTCGCCGGGGTCGGCGGCTTGCTGCTGTCGGGGCTGACGAACACCGCCAGCGTCTCCCTCGCGGACTCATTGGTCTTGCCCTCGGTCGCCGCGGCCGTGATCGGCGGGACCTCGATCCTCGGTGGCCGGGGCGGGTACGGTGGCACGCTCGTCGGCGCGCTCATCCTGAGCGTCCTGACGGCTCTCCTGACCGCCGTGGGTCTGCCTGAACCGACGCGTCAGATCGTCTTCGGGGCGATCATCGTGGTCGTGGCCGCCGCCTACACCCGGGTCACCGGCGAGACCTGACCGACCGTGAGCGACGGCCCGCCCACCAGTCGACATCTCGGCCTCGACCTCGGGGGCACGAACATCAAATGGGTGGTCATCGAGCATGACGCCGACGAGTGGCGCGTGCTCGATCGCGATCAGGTCGCGACGCCGATCGAGGACGGCCCGGACGCCGTCGTGTCGCGCCTCTCGACCGTGGGCGCCGAGGCGATGGACCGCTGCGAGGGCGTCTCCACGGTCGGGATCGGCGTGCCGGGCCTCTACGACCCGGCGGCCGGCACGACGCGCTTCCTCGTCAACTTCCCTGGGGACTGGGCCGGCAAGCCCGTAGCGGGTCCGGTCGGTGATGCGCTGGGGCTGCCCGCGACGCTGATCAACGACGCCCGCGCGTTCGGTCTCGCCGAGCTGCGCCTGGGCGCCGGACGCGGCGCCTCGTCGATGATCGGGCTCACGCTCGGGACCGGGGTGGGTGGCGTCATCGCGGTCGATGGCCATGTACACCAGGGCCACGATGGCACGGCCGGCGAGATCGGACACCAGACGCTCGAACCCGACGGGCCGTTGTGTGGCTGCGGGAACCGCGGTTGCCTGGAAGCCTTCGCGCGTGCCGACCGGATCGCGGCCGCCTGTGGGACGTCGACGGCCGATGAGGCGGTCGCGCTGGCCCGGGCGGGCGACGCCCGGGCGGTGGCCGGCCTCGCCGAGGTCGGGCGGTACCTCGGCATCGGGATCGCCAACATGGTCACCGTCATCTCGCCCGACCGGGTCGTGATCGGCGGCGGGATCTCAGCCGCGGCCGACCTGCTGCTCGGGCCGATCCGCGAGGAACTGCACCGGCGGGTCCATACCACCTCGCTCGACGAGACGGAGATCGTGACCGCCGAACTGGGCACCTGGGCCGGAGCGATCGGGGCGGCCATCCACGGCGCCGAGACCGCAGCGGCGGCCGGTGCGGCCGACGCCGGCACGGTCGGCGCGACGATCCCCGCCCGTGGTGTCGCGTGACGAACGCCGGGCACGTCGCGGGCCGGCTCATCCTTGACGACCGGCTGGCCCAGGGACGGATCTCCATCGAAGACGGGTTGATCGTCGGCGTGGAGCTCGACGAGCCCTCGAGCCCTCGGGGACCGTCGGCGCCGGGGGACCCGTTCATCGCGCCGGGCTTCGTCGACGTCCACGTCCACGGCGGCGGAGGCCACGACGCCATGGGCGGCAGCCCGGACCTCGACGGGATGGCCCGGTACCTCCTCCGCCACGGCGTCACCTCGTTCCTGCCGACAGCGGTCTCGGCGCCGCTGCCGCGGCTCGTCCGGTTTGTCGAGGATGTCCGCGCGTGGATGCCGATGGCGCCAGCGGACGGCGCGGGCCCGCTCGGATTCGGCCTCGAGGGTCCATTCCTCGCCCCATCGCGTCGCGGCGCACACGACCCGGCGGCCCTCCGGATCCCGGCAGAGGTCGGACACGAGGACCTGGAGCCGTTCCTCGACGGGCTCCGGCTGACGACGATCGCCCCCGAGCTGCCGGGCGCCATCGAGTTGATCGCCTGGCTTCGCGAACGGGGTGTCGCGACGTCGCTCGGTCATTCGGCGGCGACCCTCGACGAGGCGAACGCCGGGTTTGCCGCGGGGGCGCGGTCGACGACGCACCTGTTCAACGCGATGACCGGCGTCGATCACCATGCCCCGGGCCTCGCAGTCGCGGCACTCGGCGACGATTCGGTTTACGTCGAGCTGATCGCCGACGGCGAGCACGTCCACCCGTCGCTGTGGCCGATCATCACCCGCACGAAACCGGACGACCGGCTGATGCTCGTGAGCGATGCGATGTCGATGGCGGGGATGGGCGACGGCCACGGGACGATCGGCGGTCTCGAGGTCGAAGTGGTGGGGCGGCGGGTCACGCTCCTCGGGACGAAGACGCTGGCGGGTTCGGTCCTCACCCTTGACGCGGCCGTCCGGAACCTGGTCGCGTCGGGCGCGCCGTTGCCGGCCGCCGTCGCCGCCGCTGGCCGGGTTCCGCTGTCGATGCTGGGCATCGCCGACCGCGGTCGGATCGCACCGGGCCAGTGCGCCGATCTCGTCGAGCTCGACCGCGAGCTCCGGGTCCGCCGGGTCATGCGCGGCGGCACCTGGTTCCCGGGCGAGGCCGCTTGACGGCTAGGGCTGCTCGGGCATCGCCTCGAACGTCCGCTCGATGTCATCGAGCATCCGGATCGTGGACGCCACGACAACCTCGAGATAGCGCTCGCCGAACTCGGCGGTCGACTGGCGCGCGTCACCCCACGTACCCGACCGGGTCGCGCGATGGACCGAGCCCGGTGCGGAGAAGAAGAACGCCGTGTGCACCGGAGCCGGGCTCGTGATCTCGGGGAATGGCGGGAACTCGATGTTCGCACGGTCCATGTCCACGAGGTCGGGGTTGATGGCGAGCACGGCGGACGTCTCGCCGCGGTTCGCGTGCAGGCCATTGGACGGGTCGAAGAACTCCCCCGCCTCCGCCGGCGACATACCGTCCCAGTAGTTGATCGGGAAGGCGCGGGCGCTGGTGGGCATCCGGTCGGCCGCCGTGGCGCAGGCGTAGGCGATGGCGTACGTGTTGTCGTAGTGGCCGTTGAGGAAGACGATGCGCCGGAACCCGACCGCCGCGAGCGAGAGGCATAGGTCCTCGATGAGCGCCATGAAGGTCGGGATCCGGATGTGGACGACGCCGGTGAAGCCCGCGTGCGGATACGACAGCGAGTAGTTGATCGTGGGCGCCACAAGGGCACCGACCCGCGGCGCGACGCGGCGGGCGACCTCCTGCGGGATGAGGACGTCGGTCAGGAGCGGGCCGTGCGGACCATGCTGTTCGGTCGAGCCCGTGGGGACGATCACGGTCTGGTGGTCCACCAGGAACGCCTCGACCTCGGGGTTCGTCATCTGCCCCAGGAATACGGTCGGCGGTTTCATCGCGGCGTCCTCCTTGCCTCGGGTCAGGCGATGGTGGTGGTGAGCTCGCCGATGTGCTCGATCCAGACCGTGACGACGTCGCCGGTCTCGAGATGGCGATCGGGTCCGAGCGGCCCGGCCAGGCGCGCCGGCGTGCCGGTCGCGATCAGGTCGCCCGGCCGTAGCGTGACGTGGCGGCTGAGGTGCGAGATCAATTCGGCGATCGAGAAGCGCATCTGCGACGTGGTTCCGTCCTGGATGGCGACGCCGTTGACGGTGCAGCCCAGTCGCAGGTCCTCGGGTGCCACCTCGTCGGGGGTGACGACCCATGGCCCGACCGGACAGAAGCCGGCCATCGACTTGCCGAGCAGCCACTGGTCGCCGTCGAGCCACGGATCGCGTGAGCTCATGTCGTTCACGCACGTGTAGCCGAAGACGTGGCGCATCGCGTCCTCGGGCGCGACCGCCGTGGCCGGCTCGCCGATCACGACCCCGAGCTCGCATTCGGCATCGACGTTGGCGGTCAGGGCGCGATCCCAGGTCACCACCGAGCCATGTCCCGTCACCGAGGTCGGGACCTTGCCGTAGACCATCGGCCGCTGCGGAACGTCGTCGTCCGCGTCGCCCGCGGAGGCGTAGTTGAGCCCGATCGTGTAAATGGCGCCCGGGTCCGGGACGGCCGGCCCGAGCTCGATGCCATCGAGCGACCGATATGCCCGCTCGGGCTGGTCACGCACCCATGCGCGCACGCGCGCCAACCCACCAGCGCCGCTCGCTGCGATGCCAGACAGCGAATCCAGCCCGGGATCTCCAACGGCCAGCGGAAGGAATCGCCCATCGCGCACCACCGCGGCCGCCGCGCGCCCGTCCTCGAGGATCGTGGCGAACCGCATCGGTCAGGCGCGCGCCGTGGCGTCGGCCAGCAACGGCGCGACGGCCGTGCGCATGACGTCGGCCATCCCGCCCACGCCTGTCCAGCGCTCGAAGGCGATGGCGGCCTGGGCGATGAGCATCTCCGAGCCGTTCGAAGCCCCGAGGCCCCGAGCGCGGGCCGCCGCGAGCAACGGGGTTTCCGCAGGCACGTAGACGAGGTCGAAGACGGTCGCGGCCGCCGGCAGGAGCGACACGTCGATCGTCATCCCCGGATCGACCATGCCGACCGTGGTCGCGTTGACGGCGAGGTTCGCCGACCGGAGCGCCTCGGCGAACGCGGGATCGTCGAGCGCCACCGCCGCGATCCCACCGCCGATGTCGCCGAAGCGTTCGGCAAGGGCTCGCCCACCCGCGGCCGTCCGATTGCCGATCGTCACGCGCCGAGCGCCGCGGCTGAGGCAGGCGAACACGACCGCGTGGGCCGCACCGCCCGCCCCGGCAACGACGACATCGGCGCCGGCCAGCGAGCCCCCGATCGCTATCTCGGCTCCGGCCACGAACCCGGGTGCGTCGCTGTTGAAGCCGACCAGTCGCCCATCCGGCGTCTTCGCGACGTTGTTGACCGCCCCGATCCGCTCCGCGTCGAACTCGACCTCGTCGCACAGGCCCGCGACGACGCGTTTGTACGGGGCCGTCACGCCGAGCCCCAGCCAGTCTGGTCCGCGCGCCGCGTTGACGGCGCCCCCGACCGCGTCGGGCTCGAGCTCGAGCAGCTCGTACCGTCCGTCGATCCCGGCTGCCGCGAAGGCGGCATCGTGCATGACCTGCGAATGGCGACGTCGCAGGGGCTTGCCGATCAGCGCGACCCATTGGGTCACCGCAGCGCGGGCGCCATCCGACGCACCGGACCGGCCCTGGCCGGGAAGACGACGGCCGGGATGATCTCGTCGACCCACTGCTGGAGTTGGGCCGGATCGGGCGTCATCGTATGCAGCACGAAGTACTCCACGCCGGCATCGACGCGAGCCTGGAGCGAGGCGATCACCTCGTCCGGTATCCCGAACAGGTAGACCGACTCGAGGTAGCGCTCGCCTCGCTCCGAGCTCATCACCTTGAGGAAGGCGCGGTGCTGCTCCTCGCGCGCCTTCGCCGGGTCGTTCGT
Organism: Candidatus Limnocylindrales bacterium; assembly: GCA_038319665.1. GTDB lineage: Bacteria > Chloroflexota > Limnocylindria > Limnocylindrales > CSP1-4 > SPCO01. The sequence continues at coordinate 15,141 of JBBQDL010000033.1, read as the reverse complement.
CAGCACCAGGTGCAGGAAGTTCTCGTGGGCGACCACGCATCCCGCGGGGTCGCGGCCGTGCTCGCGGTAATAGGCCTGCAGCTCGACCCAGTCGCGCGCTATGTCGTCGGGCGGGCAGGTCGGCCGCGGGATCCAGCCGTCGGTGCGCAGCACGCGCGCCTTGACCGATTCGACGAAGCGCGGCAGATCGGGCGACTTCTCGTCCGCGAGCTGGGATCCGCCGCCGATCCAGATCTCCGGGCGCTGTGACGAGATCGGCTCGATGAAGAGGTCGTCGACCGAGTAGAAGCGGCCATGATACGTGACCGTCTCGCCCTCGAGCAACGGCATGATGATGTCGAGCATCTCGTCGGTCCGCTTGCCACGCTCCGACTTGTGGACACCGACCGCTTCATATTCGGGGTCGTTCCAGCCCACGCCGGCGCCCAGGATCACGCGGTTCTCGGAGAGGAACTGGAGCGTGGCCAGCTCCTTGGCCAGCATGACCGGGTTGCGCAGCGGCATGATCAGGATCGACGTCCCGAGCCGGACGCGCTCGGTCACGCCGGCGGCCACCGCGAGCGCCGACAGCGGTTCGAGGAACGACACCGAGTAGAACCGCTTCGCCGCGAGCAGGTGATCGGTGATGAACAGTGAGTCGAAGCCGAAGTCCTCCACCGTCCGCGCGAAGGTCTTGATGCCACGCGCGCGCTCGGGCCCGTCGCCCTCCCAGATGTAGGAGGGCAGGAAGACCCCGAAGCGACCGACCTCACTCATACGCGTTCGTTCCTCATGGTGGGCGGCCTACCGGCCGCGGTAGTCTGGGTCGCGCTTCGCGAAGAAGGCCTTCGCGCCCTCGAGCATGTCGTCGCTGGCGAAGATCCGTTCCGAGGCGTCGAGCTCAGCGGCCAGGCCCGCGTCGAGGTCCAGGTCGCTCGCGGCGTCGATCAGCCGCTTCGCTTCTCGCACGGCCAGCGGGCCGCGGGCGGCGATCTCCTCCCCGATGGCGATGGCGCGCGCGACGGCCTCCCCCGGCGGCACGACCTCGTGCACGAGACCGATCCGCGCGGCTTCGTCGGCGTTGACGACGCGGCCGGTCAGGATCATCTCCCTCGCCCGGGCCTGGCCGACGACGCGCGGCAGCCGCTGCGTGCCGCCGGCGCCGGGGATGACCGCCAGGTGCACCTCGGGCAGGCCGAGTGTCGCGCGCTCCGATGCGATCCGCAGGTCACAGCACAGGGCGAGCTCCAGCCCGCCACCGAGCGCGTGGCCTTCGATGGCGGCGATGGTCGGCATGGGCAGATCGGCCAGGCGCCGGGAGACGCTCGCCTCGAAGGCGAGCCGCTTCCTGCTGTCCGCACCACGCTGGTCCTCGAACTCGCCGACGTGCGAGCCGGCCGAAAAGGCCCGCTCGCCACGGCCCGAAACCACCACTGCTCGGACGTCGCCTGGCGCCGCGGCGGCGAGGGTCGTGAGCGCTTCGCTCAGCGCCTCGAGCAACTCGCGGGTGATGAGGTTGAGCGGCGGGTTGACGAGTTCGAGGTGCGCCACCCGACCGAGCTCGAGCGAGATGGGCTCGCTCATCGCTCGCCCTCACGGTCGGCCGCCGCGAAATCGGCCGCGAGGCCCATCGGACCGTTGGCGTAGAGCCGCCGATCCATCGTGACGACGGGCTGGGCTACGCGGGGTCGGAAACCCATCTGGCCCAGCACGTCACGCTCGATGTCGATCCCGGGCGCGACCTCGATCAGCACCAGGCCGTCGTCGGCGAGGGCGAAGACGGCGCGGTCGGTGATGTAGCGGACCTGCTGCCCGCGCTGCCGCGCCAGCTGCCCGTTGAACGAGATCTGGCGGACGGTGGGCACGAACTTGTGGAGGCTGCCCTCGTGGACGACGCGCACGCCGTCCTCGATGGCGATCTCAAGGCCCTGCGCGGTGAGCGTCCCGACGAAATTGATCCTGCCCGTCCGCGCGCTGATGTTCGGGAAACCGCCCGGGCCCCGCACCCGGCCCTCGAAGGCATGGACGTTGACGTTGCCTTCGGCGTCCACCTCCGCGAACGAGAGGCTCGCGATATCGAGACCGCCGCCGTCGTAGAAGTCGAACATGTTCGGCTGGTCGATCATCGCCTGGTAGTTGAACCCGGCGCCGCCTTCGTTGCCGGCCACCGGCACGCCACCGAAGATGCCCTGCTCGACGGTCAGGACGAGCTGGTCGGTGATCCCCTCCTCCCACGCCACGCGCCCGATCAGCTGGCTGATGCCGAAGCCGAGGTTGCAGATCGCGCCGGGCGGGAACTCGAGCAGCGAGCGCCGGGCGATGATCTTGCGGACGTCGAGTGGCAGCGGTGGCTCGGGGGTGACCGGCTTGCGCAGCGCACCGGCGTAGTAGGGCGAGTCCTGGGTGATGTAGGTCTGCCACTGCTCCGGGTCGACATAGATATGGTCCACCAGCGCCGCCGGGACTTTCACGTCGCGGAGCGGGAGGGTGCCCCGCCTCGCGAGGCGACGGACCTGCGCGATGACGATCCCGCCGCTGTTGTGCGCGGCCATCGCCATCGAGAGCATCTCCCCCTGGACGGCCTCGCCCTCCATGGTCAGGTTGCCGTCCTCGTCGGCGGTCGTGCCGCGGATGACAGCGATGTCGATGGGAAAGGCGTGGAAGAGCAGCCATTCCCGGTCGCGCAGCGTGACGACCTCGACGAGATCCTCGGTGGTCGACGCATTCTGCTTGCCACCGCTCTGGCGCGGGTCCACGTACGTCCCGAGCCCGACCTGGGTGACGAGCCCCGGCCGTCCCGCGGCGATCTCGCGGGTCAGCTGCGAGAGGACGCCCTGGGGGAAGGAATACGATTCGATCTGGTTCGCCTCGACAAGCGCGCCGAGTCGCGGCTCGTTGCCGATGTTGCTGCCGATCGTCCGGCGCATCAGCCCGGGCAAGCCCAGCTGCGAGAAGCCACGGTCGGCGAAGTCGCCGATGCCGACGATGCGGACCGTCGTCAGGTCGCGCGGCCGGCCCTCGGCGACGAAGACGGCCGCCAGCTCGTCGATGAAGCGCTGCGGGACCGCGTGCCCCGCACCGGAGCCGCCGATGAGCAGCGTGCTGCCGTCGCGGACGAGTCCCACGGCCTCGCGGACGTCGATCACCTTGCTCACGGCATGTAGCCGCCGGCGTTCGGGTTGAGGGTCTGGCCGAGGAACAGGGCGGACGCGTCCGAGAGCAGGAAGATCACGGCATCGGCGACCTCCTCGGGACGCCCGAACCGTCCGAGCGCCATGTCGCGCAGCCGCCGCTTCCCCTCCTCGCTCGCGACCAGGTCGGTCGTCATCTCTGTCTCGGTCACCCCCGGCGCGACGGCATTGACACGGATCCCGCGCGGCCCGAACTCGCGGGCCAGCGACCGGGTCAGGCCGATCAGCCCGGCCTTCGCGGCGGAATAGGCCGCCGTCTCCGCGACACCGACCTGGCCGAGCCGCGACGCGATGTTGACGATGGTCCCACTGCCTCGCTCGACCATCGACGGCAGGACAGCACGACACGTGTGGAAGGCCGCGGTCAGGTCGGTCCGGATGACGGCGTCCCAGTCGGCCGGATCGATCTCGAGGAACGGGCTGACCATCGTGAGCCCGGCGTTGTTGACCAGGGCGTCCACGCGCCCGAACCGACCGATGACCTGCTCGACCAGAGCCTCCGCCTGGCGGCCGTCACCGACATCGGCCGCGAAGCTCTCGGCTTCGGCGCCAAGTCCGCGAGCCCGCGCCACGACCTGCGCGGCACCTTGGGCCGACTCGCGGTAATGGACCGCCACGATGGCTCCCTGTGCGGCGGCCTTGGCGACGATCTCGGCGCCGATCCCACGGCTGCTGCCCGTGACGAGCACGACCCGCCCGCCCAGTGCGTCGCCCATCAGGCGACCGACCCGATGTGGGCCGCCGCCGCGGCCGGGGCACCGGTCGAATCGCGGAGCACGACCTCGGTCGGCAGGGTCTGGGGACTCGGTTCGCCGCCGGCGAGGATGCCCTCGGCGTGCCCGAACCCGCGCCGGCCCATCTCACGCAGCGGCAATCGGACGGTCGAGAGGCCCGGCGCCACGAGTGCCGCGGTCGGGATGTCGTCGAAGCCCGCGACCGAGACCGACCCCGGGACGGCGATGCCGAGCGCGGCCAGGCGCCCGAGCGCCCCGAGCGCGAGCAGGTCATTGGCGCAGGAAAGGGCGGTGAAGGGGACACCGGTCGCCAGTAGCGTCTCGACGCCGAGTGCGCCGCCGTCAGCGTCGAAGCTCGTCCGCACGACGAGGCGCTCGTCGTACCCGATCTCGGCCGCCTCGAGTCCGAGTCGGTATCCTGCAAGGCGCTCCCGCGCCACATAGAGCGATCTCGGTCCGGCCAGGAACGCGATCCGGCGGTGGCCGAGCGCGACGAGAGCCGCGATCATGGCCGCGATCCCGGCGGGGTTGTCGACGCCGACGTCCGGCTCACCGAGCGCGTGTGGCGAGAGGTGGACGACCGCAGCGCCATCGGCCCGCATCGCTGCCAGGTGGCGGTCCATCTCCTCGGTCAAGGCCGGATCGTCGAGGCCGCTGCCGGCGAAGACGACGGCCGCTGCCCGGATCGAGCGCAGCAGGCGGACGTACGACCGCTCGCGTTCGGCGTCACGCTCGGAGCTACAGGTGATGACGAGGAAGCCGGCCGCCGAGGCGGCGTCCTCGACCCCCCGGACGACTTCCGCGAAATACGGGTCGGTGATGTCGTGGACGATGACCGCGACGACCGGAACGCGGCCCTTGAGCCGCCCGCGAGCCAGGGCGTTGGGGACGTAATCGAGCGCCCGGGCCACCTCGAGCACGCGTTCCCGGGTGGCCGCGCTGACTGGGTAGTCCGATCCCGAGACGACGCGCGAGGCGGTCGCCGCCGAAACGCCAGCCAGCCTCGCGACCTCCGTGATCGACGCCATCAGAACGGGAAGCTCGGCGGCTCGTCGCGCACCGTGACCCACTGCCACTCGGTGAACGTGTCGAGGCTGGCCTCGCCGCCGTATCGACTGCCGTTGCCGGAGTCGCCCATCCCGCCGAACGGCACGATCGCCTCGTCATTGAGCGTCCCGTCGTTGATATGGACCATGCCCGTCTTGATCCGGTCGGCGATGGCCAGGCCACGGCCCAGGGAGCGCGTGTAGATCGAGGCCACGAGACCGTATCGGCTGGCGTTGGCCAACGCGATGGCTTCGTCATCGGTGTCGAACACCGTGATCGGCGCGACCGGCCCGAAGATCTCGTCTGTCCACGCCGGCGAGTCGATAGTGACATCGGTCAGCACCGTCGGTCGATAGAACAGGCCCTCGTGCGTACCACCCTCGAGCAGCGTCGCGCCGCTCGAGATCGAGCGATCCACGATGTCGGCGACCCGCGCCAGCTGCTTCTGGTTGACGATCGGGCCGAGCTGGACATCCTCGCGGAACGGGTCGCCCGTGCGCAGTCGCTTCGCCTTCTCGGCGAGCTTCGACGTGTACGCCCGGGACAGGTCGCGATGGATGAGGTGGCGGCCGGCCGCGAAGCAGACCTGGCCCTGGAACTGGAACGCGGAGAACGCCCCGGCCGCGGCGGCCGCATCGAGGTCGGCGTCGTCGAGGACGATGAACGCGTTGTTGCCGCCGAGCTCGAGCGAGACCTTCTTGAGCATGCCGCCGGCGAGCTGGCCCACGCGACGCCCGACCGCCGTGGATCCAGTGAACGACACGACCGGGATGGCCGGGTCCGTCACGAGGGCCTCACCGACATCGGCCCCACCGACCACGACCTGGAGCAAGCCTTCTGGCAGGCCCGCCTCGGCGAAGACCGCCGCGAACATCGCGCCGCCGACGACGGGCGTCTGGGGATCGGGCTTGAGCACGACCGCGTTGCCGAGGGCCAAGGCCGGCGCGACCACGCGCATGCCCAGCACGCTCGGTGAGTTCCACGGGGTGATCGCACCGACGACCCCGACCGGGACCCTTCGGACCAACGAGAGGCGGCCCTTGACGGCGGTCGGCATGAGCGAGCCATACGCCTTCGACGGCAGGGTCGCCGCGTTCAGGATCTCGTGGTACGCGAAGGTCGACTCATGGTGCATCTTGCTGTGGGAGGCGCCGGTCTCCCGCTGCGTCCATTCGCCGAACTCGTCGCGGTGGGCTTCGTAGATCTCCGCCGCGCGGCGCATGATGCGGGCGCGTTCCTGGTAGCTCGTTGCGGCCCAGGCGGGCTGGGCGGCTGCAGCCGCCGCGGCCGCGCGCGCCACGTCGTTGGGCGTGGAGCCCTGGATGGTCGCGATGGGCCGACCCGTTGCCGGCTCGCGGTCCTCGATCGGGGCACCCGTCCCCGGTTCCCACGTCTCGACGAAGGACCCGAGCCAGCCGGCTGCCGCGGACTCCGCGGTGTCAGGTGCGATCGCGGCCATCGTGTCCTCCTTCGGGCGACCCAGCGTCGGTCGCCCAGCGCTCCGCATAGGTGCGCGGCGCACCAACGGCGACGGCCCGCCGCCCGGTCGCCGGGTCCCGCCACACCGGCCCGCGAGCGAGCACGGCGTCGATCAATCCTTCCTCGAGATAGATGGGGTACTCCCAGGACCGGAGCTCGAGCGCCATCTGCCCCGGATACCCGATCAGCTCCCGGACGCCTCGGTCGGTGTAATAGCCGGCGACGATCACCAGCTGCAACGCCCCGAGGGTCGATGGCTCGTCCCGGCCGAGCGCGTCGAGGCGCGCTTCGACGTCGTCACCGAGCTCGCCTCGCAGCGCCGCTCGGAGCGGCTCGATGAGGTCCGGACGGGCGTTCAGGACGAACCGCAGCCGATCGTGACCGAGGACATCGGCCGCCGATGGCATCCCACCCGCAGCTGGGATGAGCCGCTCGGCGATCGCGCCGAGCGTCGCCCGCTCGGTGGCGTCGAGGCTCGCGAGCGGGTCGGCCGGGGTCGTGGCGGGGCGCTGACCGGCGGTCATGCCGGGACCTGCTGCTCGAAGCGGGTCTCGATCATGCGGTCGGCCGCGCGGAGTGCGATCGCGACGATGGTCGACGTCGGGTTGACAGCCGTCGATGTGACGAAGCACGAGCCGTCGACGACGTACAGGTTCGGGACGTCATGCGTGCGGTTCCAGCGATCGAGCACCGAGGTCTTCGGGTCGTCGCCCATCCGGGCGGTGCCGAGCAGATGCCAGCCTGAGTAGCGCATCAGGCGATCGACCTCGATCTTGTTGGCGCCGGCGGCGAGCAGCGACTCCGTCGCTCGTTCGATATGGAAGTCGAGCATCCGGCGCGAGTTGTCGGACATCCGGTAATGGACCTCGGGTGCCGGGATGCCGGACGAGTCACTGACCATGCCGGAGAGCGTGATGTGGTTCGACTCGTCGGGCAGGTCCTCGGCGAAGAGGCCCCAGTTCGCGCCATGACCGAGATGCGTCTTGACGTGGGTGTGGTGGTCGGGGCCCCAGGCCTGCTCGCCGGCTCGGCTTGGGAGCGCGGTGTTGATCGGCCCGCCGGTGGGCGCGAGACCCCATCGGGCGCCCCGGACGAAGCCACGCTTCTCGTCGGTCTCGTAGAACTCGAGCGACTCGATGAGGTCGCCGAACTGGCCCTGCCAGCTCATGAGTGGCTCATCGAACAAGCCGGCGACATTGGCGAAGGGATGCATCATCAGCCGCTTCCCGACGAGGCCGGAGGCGTTCGCCAACCCGTCCGGGTGCTGGGGGCTGGCGGAGAGCAACAACAGCCGCGCCGTGCCGATCGCGTTGGCCGCCAGGACGACCACCCTCGCCGGTTCGAAGTGTTCGCCGCCGTCCTGGTCGATCCAGGTCGCGCCCGTCGCGAGGCCTCGTGCGTCGGTCTCGATCCGGCGGACGCGGGCGCCGGTCACGAGCCGCGCACCCAGCGCGATCGCCTTGGGCCAGTGGGTCAGATCGGTCGACGCCTTCGCGCCCTCGTTGCAGCCTGACTGGCACGTGCTTCGCTGGACGCACGGTCGCCGGCCGTCATACGGCGTCGAATTGATCGCATTGAACTCCGGCCACCAGTGCCAGCCCAGCTTCGCGTGGGCGCGGGCTACCTTCAGCCCGGCCGACCCGATGGGGAGCGGCGGCATCGGCGCGTCGACGGTATCGGGCGGGTAGGCCGGGTCTCCCGGCAGGCCGGACACGCCGAAATCACGGTCGGTCCGGTAGAAGTAGGGCAGCAGCTCGAAGTAGTCGATCGGCCAGTCGTCGGCGACGCCGTCGAGCGAGCGGACACGGAAGTCGGACGGGAGGGCCCGCGGCCAGGCACCCGCGAAGATGATCGTCGAACCGCCGACCGCGTTGTACATGAGCGGCGAGACCGGGCTGTCGTCGTCGACGATCGGGTAGTCCTGCGCGAGTCCACGGATGTTCGGGCTGGTCGCCCAGTCCTTGCGGGCCTTCAGCTCCCAGTCGAGCTTGTTGCCCGGATAGTCGGCGCGGTCGAGCCAGCCACCCTGCTCGAGGCACACGACGGAGAACCCGGCTTCGGCCAGCCGCCGGGCGACGACGCCGCCGGACGCGCCGGCACCGATGATCAGGACATCTGCGGGTTCGGTGGCCACGGGGGGCTCCTTCCGATCGACGCGGATTCGACGCTCCGGAGCATATAGCAAACGTTCTCTATGCTGCGCGCCGGTCCGGCACAGAACGGTCAGACGGGCGACTCGACGAGCAGACCGACCTCGGTCAGGACGCCCGCCAAATGCGCACGCTCGGCGTCATCGACCGGCAACAGCGGTCGGCGGACGTGCGCGGCGTCGAGCACACCCAGGATCCGCAGGCACTCCTTGAGCCGGACCCGGTAGTCGCCGACCGGCCTCGCGAAGACGACGTCGGCGAGCCGCTGCACCCGGCGGCCGAGCGCCATGGCGTCGTCGATCCGGCCGGCGTTCCACGCATCGATCATGTCGGCCTGCTCGCGGGTCATCACCGCGCCGAACCCGATGAGCGCCCCGGTCGCCCCGAGCATGAACGACTCGAGGATGAAGTTGTCGTTGCCGGTCAGGAACGTGATCGGCCGCGGCAACTCGGCCAACATCCGCGCCGTGTCCACGAACCGGCGAGCGTCGAACGAGGCCTCCTTGATCGCGACCACACCCTCGACCGACGCGATCGCCCGGAGGGTGTCCGGCTCGAAGTTCAGCCCGCCGAGCGCTGGCTGGAGTTGGAACATGATCATCGGCAGGCCGACGTCGGCGATCGCCTCGTGGTACCCGACCGGGATGCGGACGTCGAGCGGTTCGCTGAGATAGGCCGGGATCGGGAAGACCAGCAGCGCGTCGGCGCCGGCCGCCTTGAAGTCCCTTGCCTGCCGCACTGCGGCGTCGGTCGATGGACCCGCCAGGCCGGCCACGATCGGCAGGTCGGTCACCTCCCGGACGACGTGCAGGACGCGCACCTTCTCGTCATGGGTCAGATGCGGCCCCTCGCCGGTGTCGACGTTGATCGCCAGGGCGACCGGTCCCTGGCCGGCGATCCAGCCGATGTAGGAGCGAAGACCGCCTTCGTCGATGCTCCCGTCCGCCTGCATCGGCAGCACGGTCGCCGGGATCAGGCCGTCGAGGTTCAGGGTCATCGCCCCTCCGAGTCCTGTGGGTGCTTGCCCGACGGTCGCCGGGCCGACATCAGGCCTTGGCCGCAGCCGCCTGGTGCGCCTTCTCCCAGTCCGCCCTGAACTGGACGATGCCCTTGTCGGTCAGGGGGTGGTGGACCATCTGCTGGAGGACCTTGAACGGCAGTGTCGCGATGTGCGCGCCGGCAAGGGCCGCCTGGGTCATGTGCAGCGGATTGCGGATCGAGGCGGCGAGCACCTCGGACTCGATCTCGTGGATGGCGAAGATCTCGGCCAGCTCGCGGATGACGATCATCCCGTCCTGGTTGATGTCGTCGAGACGGCCGACGAACGGGCTGATGAGCGAGGCGCCGGCCTTGGCCGCCAGGAGGCCCTGGTTGGCCGTGAAGATCAAGGTGCAGTTGGTCTTGATGCCTTCGTCGGCGAAGCGGCTGATCGCCTCGAGGCCGTTCTCCGACATCGCGACCTTGACCACGATGTTCGGGGCGAGCGTCGCGTAATGGCGCCCTTCCTCGAGCATCCCATCGACGTCGTCCGAGACGCATTCGGCCGACACCGGGCCAGGCGTGATCTTGCAGACCTGCTTGAGGATCTCGTCGTACGAGCCACCGACCTTGGCGTAGAGCGTCGGGTTCGTGGTGACGCCATCGAGAACGCCCCATCGCGCGGCCGTCTTGATCTCTTCGATGTCGGCGGTGTCCAGGAAGATCTTCATCGGGCAGGCTCCGGTACGGATGGTCCGCCGCGATTCTACCCGCCTCGGCGCCGGAGTGAGATCAGGCGCTCGGGGCGGACCCGACGACGCCGCGGGCGACCGGCGCGGGATCCTGGACGGGGGTCGCGCCCGGGCGCGCCGCGAAGACCGGCTCACGGCCGTCGCGCACCGCCAGCGATGCAGCGACGAAGCCATCGAAGAGCGGGTGCGGGCGTTCCGGTCGGGACTTGAACTCCGGGTGGAACTGGCTCGCGACGAACCATGGATGGTCCTGGAGCTCGACGATCTCGACCAGGCGGCCATCGGGCGACTGGCCCGAGAGGATCATGCCCGCCGCCTCGAGCGTCTGGCGGTAGCGATTATTGACCTCGAAGCGGTGGCGATGCCGCTCGTAGATGACCTCCTGGCCGTAAACCGCGGCGGCCTTGGAGCCGGGCGTCAGCTTCGCGGGGTAGAGACCCAGCCGCATCGTGCCGCCCTTGTCCTCCATGTCGCGCTGGTCGGGCATGAAGTCGATCACGGGGTGGTTGGTGAACATGTCGAACTCGGTCGAGTTCGCGTCGCCGCTGCCGACGACCTCGCGCGCGAACTCGATGACCGCGCACTGGAGGCCGAGGCACAGCCCGAGGTACGGGATGCGGTGTTCGCGTGCGTAGTGGGCGGCGAGGACTTTGCCCTCGATGCCGCGATGACCGAAGCCGCCGGGAACGAGGATCCCGGCCGCTCCGTCGAGGCGGTCGTGCAGGTTCTCGTGCGTCAGCGCTTCCGAATCGACCCAGCGGACCTTGGCGTCGACCTCGTGCGCCCAGGCCGCATGGCGGAGCGCCTCGGTGACCGACAGGTAGGCATCCGGGAGCTCGATGTACTTGCCGACCAGGGCGATCTCGAGGACCGGCTTGGGCGCCTTGATCCGGGCGACCAGGGCGCGCCACGAGTCGAGGTCTGGCGCGACATCGGGATCGCCGAGGCCCAGCTCGCGGACGACGAGCCGGCCCAGACCTGCCTCCTCGAACATGAGCGGGACTTCGTAGATCGTGTCGGCCGTCTCGGCCGGGATGACGGCCTCGCTCGCGACGTCGGTGAAGAGGGCGATCTTCTCGCGGATCTCGTCGGGGACCGGATGATCCGAGCGCAGGACGATGACGTCCGGCTGGATGCCGATGCCCCGCAGCTCCTTGACCGAGTGCTGCGTGGGCTTGGTCTTGAGCTCACCCGTAGCGGCCAGCGCGGGGAGCAGCGTCACGTGGACATACAGGACATTGGCCCGGCCGACGTCCTTGCGCATCTGGCGGATGGCCTCGAGGAACGGCAGGCTCTCGATGTCGCCGACGGTCCCGCCGACCTCGACGATGACGACATCCGGATCGCCGTCGCGCGCGACCCGACCGATGCGCTCCTTGATCTCGTTGGTGATGTGCGGGATGACCTGGACCGTGCCGCCGAGGTAGTCGCCGCGACGCTCCTTCGCGATGACCGCCTGGTAGATGCGGCCGGTCGTGACGTTGCTCAGCTGGCTGAGGTTCTCGTCGATGAACCGCTCGTAATGACCGAGGTCGAGGTCGGTCTCGGCGCCGTCGTCGGTGACGAAGACCTCGCCGTGCTGGTAGGGGCTCATCGTGCCCGGATCCACGTTGATGTACGGATCGAGCTTGAGGATGGAGACGCGCAGGCCTCGGGCCTTGAGGATCCTCCCGACGCTGGCGGCGGTGATGCCCTTGCCGAGACTGCTCGCGACGCCGCCGGTCACGAAGACATACTTCGCCATAGGTCGAGGTTCCTCCGGGGTTTTTCTGATGCTATCGGAAACCGACCCCCGGCGCGAATCCGGGGGGCGTGGCGGGGGGTTCGGGGCCGGGGGCGGTAGCGCCCCGCGCGCCACCAAACGCTGGCGCGACGGCCCCGTGATATCCCTGCGCGGCCGGGCGGGATATCGCCCCCCGCGGTATCCCGGCGATGGCGTGGCAGCGTGGAGGGACGACGTGTCAGCGATCCTGGATCGGCGACTCAGCCGACGGCACTTCCTGGGCGCAAGCGCAGCGGGCGGGGCGGCCCTGTTGTTGGGCGGATCGGGGGCATCGGTCCTCGCGGCCGACCCGACCGACGACGATGACGATGACGACGACGATCGACCACGCCATCGCGACGATGACGACCGTGCCTGGTTCGAGGCGTCGATCCCGACGCTCCAGCGGCTCATGCGCAAGCGGGAGCTCTCGAGCGCCGGGCTGACCGCGGCGTACCTGCGCCGGATCGCCGAGCTCGACCCGCTGCTCGGGGCGGTGATCGAGACGAACCCGAAGGCGATGTCGATCGCGCGTCAACGCGACAAGGAGCGCCGTCGCGGCAAGGTCCGCGGACCGCTGCACGGGATCCCGATCCTGCTCAAGGACAACATCGCGACGAACGACCGGATGGCGACGACCGCAGGGTCGCTGGCCCTCGTCGGCAGCCGGGTCCCGCGCGATGCGACGATCGTCACGAAGCTGCGCCGCTCCGGGGCGGTCATCCTCGGCAAGACCAACCTGTCCGAATGGGCCAACTTCCGCGGCTTCATCGCACCCGGCTTCCCGAACGGATGGAGCGCCCGCGGCGGCTTCACGAGAAATCCGTACGTCCTCGATTGGGATCCGTGCGGGTCGAGCTCGGGGTCGGCAGTCGCGGCCGCGGCGAACCTCGCCGCGGCGACGGTCGGGACCGAGACCGACGGCTCGATCCTGTGCCCGGCCGGGAACAACAACGTCGTCGGGCTCAAGCCGACACTCGGGCTCGTCGCTCAGCGCGGCATCATCCCGATCGCGCACTCACAGGACACCGCGGGCCCGATCACCCGGACGGTGACCGACGCCGCGATCCTGCTCAACGTCATGCGCAGCCCGTTCGGGCCGGTCAAGGGCAAGAAGCTGCCGAAGGACTACACGAAGTTCCTGCGCCGCGGCGGGTTGCGCGGCGCGCGCATCGGGGTCGATCGCCTCAATTTCCAGGAGGACTACTTCGCCGACCCAGTGCTCAACATGGTCACCGAGCGCGCCCTCGATGTGATGGCCGATCGCGGGGCGACGATCGTCGACATCGATCCCGCCGAGTGCCCCGACCCGAATACCTGGTTCGACCCGGAGTTCACAGTCCTGCTCAACGAGTTCAAGCACGACATCCGGGTGTACCTCTCGGAGCTGCGCGGGACGTCGATCCGGAGCCTCGCCGACCTGATCCAGTTCAACCTCGATCACTGTCCGGAGGAGATGCGCTACTTCGGCCAGGAGGTCTTCGAGATGGCCGAGGCGATGAGTGGCGACCTCGACGACCCCGACTACCTCGCGGCGCGCGCCGCGAGCGTCGACCTGGCCGGCCCGAACGGCCTCGACCGGGTGCTCGACGATCACGATCTCGACGTGCTCGTGTCGCCGGCCTACTCGATCGGGTACTCGGCGGCGGCCGTCGCCGGCTACGCCAGCATCTCGGTGCCGGCCGGCCTCGCCGACGACGGGCGACCCGGCTGCGTCTGGATGTCGGGCCGGTTCCTCGACGAGCCGAAGCTCATCCGCCTCGCCTACGACCTGGAGCAGGCACTCGGGAAGCGGGCTCAGCCGCAGTACCTGGGCAGCGTCGCCGGGCCGTTCCCCGATGCGGGGTTGTGCGCGGTGCCGGGTGCGGCGGGGGCCGCGCTGAGTGGTGCGTCGGGGGCGAGTGGTGCGTCGGGGGCGAGTGGCGTGGCGCCCGGTCGTGCGGCTCGGGCGCAGGCCATCACGCAGGCACTGCCGGCAGCACGGAGGTCCCGCCCAGGACGCTGATCCCGGAGGAAGCGGGCCACGGCAAGCCGGGCCCGCTTCCGGCCCGCTTCGGCCCGGGCACGATCCGGGCCACTTTTCGGCCCGCCTCCTGTCCGATCCTGGCCACTGGAACCTCACATGTTCCGTCCGGAGGCTGGGCGCGAGCTCAGTTGCGGTTTGGAACTCACCGAGGTTCCGATTCGCGGCTGAGGTGGCCGATCGAGTCGGCTCAGCCGCCGCTCGGAACAAGTCATGTTCCAGGTGCGGGGAGATCCGGCGCGGGCGACGGGCTCACGGACGGGCCGGCATCAGGCGGCCACGCTCCCGGCGGTGGATCCTCGAGGTCGTCGCCCCAGGCTTCGGGGCCGCAGAAGAACGGGGTCGGTGGCGCGGCGCCCTGCGGGACGCGGGCGAGCGATCCGGGCGTGGCCGCCCACGCCTCCAGCGTCCCAGCCAGCCATCGGTCGATCTCGGAGAACGCCGTCCAGCGCTGGAATCGCCAGCCGGCCTCGATACAGATCCGCTCGAGGGAGCGCTTGGCGAAGACGATATCGCTGTAGCCGGCCGCGTATCGATCGCTCTCGCCGTCGCCGATGAACACGACCTGTCGCCCGGTCGCGCGGTGGGCCAGCACCCGCTCGCGCTTGCACGTCCCGCACACGCGACAGCGCGGATGGCCGTTGGGGAATTCGATCGTGGTCCGACCGGCGGTCACCGCGGTCCGCGCCGTCACCACCGGGATGTCGCCGACCCCGAGTGCCTCGAGCGCGGGGCGGATGAAGAACCCGAACCCATCGGACACGACCTCGATCGGGATCCCGGCCGCCTGCGTTCGACGAACGAACGCCACGAAACCCGGGTCGTGGGGCTGCGCGGCCGCGGTGGCGAGCAGCGCGTCGAGGTCGGCCTCGACGTAATCGATCTCCCAGGCCATCAGCCGGCGCGACCCCATGAGCCCGGCGTCGTAGCGGGCGACGGCCTCCTCCCAGATGTTCGGGGCATGCTCGGACATGACGATGTCGGTGACGTCGGTCAGCGAGATCGTGCCGTCGTAGTCGATGAGGATCGACAACGGCACGTCCCCG
>JBBQDL010000032.1:0-33501 GCA_038319665.1 Candidatus Limnocylindrales bacterium | reverse complement strand
TTGGGCGGCGGCGGGTGGGGGGGGGTGGGTTCCGCGCCCCGCGGGGGGGGGGTGGGGGGTGGTCTTCTTGTCCCGCGCGTCCTCGCTTTTGACCGTTTTGGCGCGGGGGCGCCCCCCCCCCGGCCGGAAGCCGAATTTCTCATACAGCCGGCGGGCGGGCAGGTTCGAGAGGCGAACCTCGAGCGTCGCCTCGTGCGCGCCCCGGTCGCGCGCCAGGTCGAGAAATGCGAGGAGGAGCCGCTCGCCGATGTGCTGGCGACGCCAGTCCGGGTGGACAGCGAAGGTGATGATGTGGCCCTCGTCGACCATCAGCCACATCCCGCCGTAGCCCGCGACCTCATCGCCGATCCGGGCGACGAGGTACTGCGCGAGCCGGTTCGTCTCGAGGTCGTTCCGATAGGCCTCCGGTGGCCAGGGCGCCTCGAAGCTGGCCTGCTCGATGGCATGGACCGCCGGCAGGTCCTCGATGCGCATCGGCTCGATGCGCAGGATCATCGGCGGTCGCGCGACCATGACACCTCCCCGACCTCCGCCTGGACGCCTCGTGGCAGGGTCACGTATTCCGGGACGAGCCGGGCGAGGTCGTCCACGTCGCCGGCGCCCAGCCTGGCCGCGCCGAGCGCGATGAGCGAGGCGCCCAGTCGAGCCCGCGCGACCTCCCCGAGTTCGAGCGCGTCGGCGTGCGCCCGCCCGTCGAGATCGAGGGCGAGGAGCGACCGGCCACGCTCGAGCCCGGGGTCCGTCCCGGCCGGGACGAGCGTCGCGGGCGCTCCACGCCGGACCACGAGCCGGTCCGATGGTCCGGCCGGCAGGAGCAGGACGGCCCGGTCGGGGGCGCCGGACAGGAGCGCGTCCGCCGTCGAGATGCCGATGATCGGCCGGCCGAGACCGTGTGCCAGGCCCTTGGCCGTCGCGATCCCGACCCGCAAGCCCGTGAACGCGCCCGGTCCTGTCCCGACCACGACCGCAGCGATCCGGCCGCGCTCGATCCCGAGGCGCTCCAGAGTGGCGTCGATGGCCGGCAGGAGGCTCTCGCCATGGCGGTAGCCGGCGGGCCAGTCGGTCGCCTCGAGAAGGGCGCCCTCGGTCGTGCCGATGGCGACGACCACCCGCGTCGTGGCGCTGTCGATGGCCAGGATCACCCTGGCCGGCGCGTCGGCCGGACGCGGGCCCGTCACGGGACGACGTCCAGGTAGCGGCGTGGCCCCGGCCCCACGGCCCGGATCGTGATCGCCCGCTCCTCCTCGCCGATCCCGTCGATGACGACGTCGAGGCGCTCGGCGGGGAGGGCCGGGCCGAGTCGCTCGGGCCACTCGATGAGGGTGACGCCGCTCGCCTGACGGTCGTCGATCAGGCCGCCCGCGAGCGCGTCGCTGGCGTCGGCGAGCCGATAGAGGTCGAGATGGAAGAGCGGCAGCCGCCCAGCGTACTCGGCCATCAGGACGAAGCTTGGCGAGGTGATCGTGTCGGTCACGCCGAGGCCCGCTCCGAACGCCTTGGCGAGGTGCGTCTTGCCCGCTCCGAGGTCGCCCCACAGGCAGATCACGTCGCCGGGGCGGGCGACGACAGCGAGCGCGGCGCCCAGCGCCGTAGTGGCGCCGGGGTCGGGGCTCCGGAAGGCTCGTTCGTCTCGGGTCGCCAAGGTCATCGTCAGCCGAGCGTAGCCGAAGGTCGGCGGCTCCGCCGGTCGGCGGTCCCGCCTGTCGGCCTCAGACGAAGCGCTCCAGGTCGCCCAGCGGCACTGCGGCGGTCGTCCCGTCGGGCAGGTGGACGATCCCGGCCTCGAGGTGGACGCCGCCCGCGAACCGGCGCGGCCCGACCGATCCGACGAAGCGCCCTTCGCGGCCCGCCAGCGAACCGGCCCGGATCCGCACGAGATCGACCGGTGGATCCGGGATGACGAGGTTGGGCTGGTCGAAGATGAGCATCGGCGGATCCGCGACGAGCGCGACCTCGTGGCCGGCCAGTGCGGCCAGGACGGCCTGGACGGCGCCCGCCAGGGGCCGCCGCGAGGCACCGTCGAGGACGAGGACCGCGAACGGCGGAAGGCGGTGAAGGGCGGCTCGCTGGCGCGCCTCCGAGGCGAGGTAGTCCCGCCGCTCCTTGCTCGACAGGCCGGCGACCACGATCCCCCGGACACCCATCGCCCGCGCCCGGGTCAACGTCTCGGCGTCGACCCGCGACCCGACGACCAGGATCGTCCCCGCCGAACCGACATCGAGACCGCCCGAGCGCAACGCCCCGTCGGTTCCGGCCTGAAGGCGGCCACGGGTCGGCCCGCCGATGGCGACGACGCCACGGATCCCTCGGCCGGCGGCGCGGATCGTGATACCGATCCCTGGCCGGACCTCACGGACGATCCCCGCGAACGGCGACTCGAGTGGGTCGCTGATGTCGCCGGCCGCGACCCGCCAGCTGCCGTTCCATTCGAAGACGAACTCGCCGCCGTGGTCGCGCTCATCGCCCCTTCTGGCGGCGGCGGCCCAGCGACCACCCGGGCGGGCGCCGATACCGGGCGGGATCTCATGTTCATCGAGACGCGGGTCGCGCAACCGCTCGGCGATCGGGGCCCCGACGACGACCGAATCGCCCGCCGCGACGACCGGGCGATCGCCCGGCGCGAGCCGGAACCTCGCGTCGATCGGCGCGCTGATGAGCCGCCTGGCTGGAACGAGGCGGACGTCGGCCGCGCTCACCCGTCCCGTCCGGTCACGACGGCGGTCTGCCAGGACTCGAGCAGTTCGCCTCGCAGGTCGGCCCGGTCGGGCAGCTTGAGCGGCACGTCGCGCAGATCGACCACGAGCCCGCCGAGCCCGCCCGTGACGTCGATGGCGAAATGATGGCCGCGCGAGCCGAGTCGGACGGCATCGCGGAAGCGGAACTCGGCGACGGCCGACGTGCCCGGGGGCAGGTCGATCAGGGC
Source organism: Candidatus Limnocylindrales bacterium (assembly GCA_038319665.1). Lineage (GTDB taxonomy): Bacteria > Chloroflexota > Limnocylindria > Limnocylindrales > CSP1-4 > SPCO01. The sequence goes on along the minus strand of JBBQDL010000032.1, from coordinate 30,578 downwards.
CAGCCCGCCTGGCATCAGGTCGAGACGGGTCGAGCCGGTGGCGCCGCGGACCTCGACCGAACCCGCGCTGCGGCCGGCATGCATCCCCGCAGGCGTCACGATCGTTCCCAGTGGAGCGAGCAGGTCATCGATGAGGTCGGCGATCATCGCCCGCCGCTCACCCTCGTCCGGGATCGATCCGAGCGGCGCCAGGATGCGCGCGTGGTCAAGGGCGAACTGTCCGGCGCCGGGCCGGCGCAGGACGTCGACGAGGGCCAGGGAGATGGTCGGAGCCGCGGCGACCGCCCAGGCCCCGCCCGTGGCGACGACAAGGTCGGCCGGCGGCCGATCGGCCCATTCGGGGGTCCATTCCGCGAGCCGGCCGAGCGCCGCGCGGGCGGCCGCCATCCGAAGAGTGACGCCCTCGCCGGTCGCGTCGGCCCACGGTGCGATGCGCAACTCGCGCAGCCGATCCCGGAGACGATGCCGGTCCCCGCCCCAGGTGGACCACAGGCCGACGCGATCGACGACGGCGTCGTCGGGGTCCTCGGGTGCCAGCGCGGCGGTCGGGACGATGGCGAGGTCCAGGACGGGCGGACCGCCGCCGATGCTCGGTGTGGCGGCAGCGCGGGTCCCGGCGTCGTAGCCGATCTCCACGACATCGATCCGCCGGTCGAGGACCTCGGCGAGGGCCATCGCGCCCGGTCCGAGCGACCGCCGGGCGTCATCGACAGGGAGCGCCACCTCGATCAGCAATTCGGCCAGCGGCCCGCCGGGGGTACCCCGCTGCGTGGCCGGTCCGAGCAGGACCTCGCCCGGACGCGTGGCGACGTCGCCGAACGCGCCGAGGTGTTCGGCCATCCCGCCCGCCAGCACGACCGCGATCTCCGGCCGCCGCCCCGCCGCGGCCGCCACCAACGCGCCCAGCTCGCCCAGCGCCCGGCGTTCGTCGGCGGCGGGCGGATCCCCCGCCCCGACGAGGATGCCCGTCACCCCGTGATCGAGCAGGAGCGTCGACATCGCCAGTGGGTCCATCGACTCGGCGCTCGCCGCGACGGTCCGCCAGCCGCTGCGCGACGCGGTCGCGACGAGCGGTCCGAGCGCCCGTTCCGAAGCGGCCACGACCGCCATCCGGCGTGGTGGATGGCTTGCGACCTCGAGCCGCGGCAATTCGGCGGCGCTGCCGAGGTACACGTCCAGCGCGGCGGCCATCATGGGATCGGCCCGGACCACGCGATCCCCGAGGGCGGTCACGACCGCGTCGACATCGGCCCCGGCCGGCATCGACAGCGAGCCGATGAGACGCCAACGCCCACCGACTCGTCCGATGAGCGCCGTGGCGATGGTGGCGGCGCCCGTATCGATGGTCAGGAAGGCGCGCGGCTCGCTCGTCACCCGCCCATGCTACCCGGCCCGACCCGTTTCAGGCGTCCCAGACGACCTCTTCGTCGCTCTCCTCGAGCCGGGCGATCAGGAGCTCGATGCCGGTGTCATCGGCCAGGATCTCGGTGACGGAGGCCAGCTCACCACCGAAGACCCCGCGCAGGACCGGATCGAAGAAGAGCATGGCGTTCGCACCAAGCGCGCGGTAGGGCCGGCTCGCCTCGAGGAAATGAACGGCGGGGCCGGTCAGCCCGAGTAGCTGGATCTCGCGCGCGACCTGCTCGACCAGCTCGTCACGCTGTTCCTCAACCTCGTACTGGACGTTCATGCGCTCGCCTCGCCGATCGCTTCGGGGGCGGCATGGAGGACCTCGCTGAAGGCCTTGTATGCGGCGGCTCCGCGCAGGGCGAAGACGACGTGGGCGATGGTCGGGCTGTTCTGCAATTCGTCACGAACGGTCTCGATGGTGATCCGGGCCGCTTCGTCGAGCGGGAAGCCCCCGACGCCGGTCCCGAGGGCCGGGAAGGCGATGCTCGTCGCGCCGATCTCACGGGCTCGCGCCATCGCGCTCCGGACGGCGGCCTCGATGACGGGTGCGCTCGTTCGGCGCTCACGATCGAGCGAGACCGCATGGATGACCGCCTTGGCTGCCAGCTTGCCGGCCGGCGTGACGATGGCCCCACCGAGCGGGACGGGAGCCTGGCGGACCGCGGCGAACTCGATCGCGTCGCCGCCTGCGCGCTTGAGCGCTCCGCCGACCCCGGTCGACATCCACAGCGAAAGGTTCGCCGCGTTCACGATCGCGTCGACCTCCAGCTCGCAGATGTCCCCGTTCCACAGCTCGATGCGCGCCAACTCTCACCCACTCCGCTCGGCGAGCGTCCGCAGACCGACCGGCCCCGCCGCGGCATGGTACACCCGAGGCATACGGCGGGACATCGCGGTCACCAGTTCCCACGAGTTGGTGGTGCGCGACCGCGCCAGCTCCCCGGCGGTGATCCGCTGGTCGTGCGAACCACCGATCAGGATGAATTCGTCGTCCCCGTCCACCGGGGACCCGGGCAGGTCGGTGACGTCGGCCATCACCGCGTCCATTGCTACATTGCCGACGAGGGGCACTCGCCGACCGCGGACGATCGCGCTCGCTCGGTTCGACAGCGCTCGCGACCAGCCGTCGCCGTAGCCGAGCGGAAGGGTCGCGATGCGGCTCGGCTGGGTCGTCCGGAAGGTCGGGCCGTAGCTGATCCCCCAGCCTTCGGGCAGGTCGGCGACCCGGACCGGTCGAGCGAACATCGACATGACCGGCCGCAACCCGGCCGTGATCTCCACCGGGATGTCGGACGGATGGAGCTCGTCGGGGACGAGGCCGTAGACCGCCAGGCCGGGTCGGACGCCCTCGTAAGCATGGATCCCCCCGCCGATCAGGCCCGCGCTCGCGGCAAGGTGGCGCTTCGGCAGCTGGATCCCGGCCGCGGTCACGGCCGTCGCAGCCGCTTCGAACCGGGCGACCTGGGCGTCCCTCAGGGCCTGGTCCTCCGCGGCCTGGAGGTGGGTCCAAAGACCCGCCAGGACGACGCCCGGGGCGGAGGCGACGCGCCGGGCCGCGGCCCCGAGATCGGCGACATGGAGACCGCCGCGGCCGAGGCCGGTCTCCACCTCGAGCTCGAGCATCAGCGGACGCCCGGGATCCAGCCCGACTGCGGCCCCGAGCGTGGCGGCGAGACCCGGTCCATCGCCCGCGACTAGCGCGACGCCCAGCCGGGCAGCCTCGCCGACCCAGGCGGCTGCTACCGGGTAGAGGACGAGGATGGGGCGCGTCACGCCGCCGGCCCGCAGCTCGAGGGCCTCGTCGATGGTCGCGACACAGAAGCCGTCGGCGCCGGCCGTCTCGAGGGCGAGCGCGACCGGGACGGCCCCATGACCATAGGCGTCGGCTTTCACCACCGGTCGGACCGGGACACCCGGACCGACCAGACCGCGCAGGACGGCGAGGTTGTCGCGCAACGCATCGAGGTCGATCTCCAGCCAGGCGGTGCGCGGGAGCGGCGGCAGCCCGGCCTCGGCGAGCCGCTGCTCGATCGGCGGGCGCGGCGTGATGAGCGGGCGCGGCGGGACGTCGGTCATCTCGGGAGCGCCCGGGTCAACGAGGGGCCGTGGCGGGATCCGCCTCCGGTTCGGCCTCCCGGCCGTCGCCCGGGTTCTTCAGCCGATGTTCGAACCCGAGTCGCTTGCTCGCGCTCCGCCGTTCTGCGACCGCGGACAGCCGCTTGCGCGCGATCGCCAGACCGTCGGGCAGGTCCGAGGCGAGCAGGCCGGCATCGCCGAACCGCTCGCGACCGGCATCGCCCGCCAACCCATGCAGGTAGACCCCGAGCCGGGCTGCCGCAAAGGGCGCCAAGCCCTGCGCGAGGAGCGAGCCGATCGTGCCGGCCAGGACGTCGCCCGTGCCGCCCGTGGCGAGCGCCGGGTTCTCGAACGGGGCGATCGCCACGGCGCCGTCGGGGTCGGCGATGATCGTCCGGGCGCCCTTCAGGACGACGACCGAGCCCCACGTCGCGGCGGCATCGAGCGCAGCCGCGAACCGTGCCGCATCGTCACCTTCGAGATCGCCGTCGTCGGCCGCGTGGTCCCCGCTTCCCGCTCGAAGCCGTGCGAACTCGCCGGCGTGCGGGGTCAGGACCGCCGGCCGGCGCTCGCCTTCCCACCAGTCGTCCAACGTCGCCATCGAGCGCAGCGCCTCGGCATCGAGGACGATCGGCGCGATATCGGCCTCACCCGAGACGGGCAGCAGTGAGCGGACGAGCTCGGTCGTGGCGAGGCCTGGACGCAGTCCCGGGCCGACCACGATCGCGTCGTGCTCGTGATCGAAAATCCGCGCGAGGGCGGGTTCCGGGTCGACCTCCTCGAGATCATCCTCGGGGAGCGCCATCGTGGTCGCCTCGATGACCTTGGCCGCGAAGATCGGCTGGAGCGATTCGGGGACCGCCAGCGTGACCAGGCCGACGCCGCTCCGGCCCGCCGCCCGGCAGACGAGCAGGGCCGCACCCGCATAGTCGAGCGAACCGGCGATGACGAGGAGCCGGCCGAACGAGCCCTTGTGGCCGCGTGCCGGCCGCTCGGGGATGAGCCCCGCCGCGATGTCGTCGTCGAGCTTGACGGCGCCCGGCGGCAACGGTGCGGTCTGTCCCGGGCCGGATGGCGCCGCCGGCGGGATCTCGCGCCGACCGAAGCCGACCGATCCGCGCTCAGGCACGGGGCCCGTCCGGTGTGTGCCCGTCCCGGGGGTCAAGGGCCGCCCCGGCGTCGGAACGCATCCGCTCGATCCGGGCGAGGATCCGTCGTTCGCGCTCGTCGAGGCGATCCTCGATGTCGGGCGGGAAGAGGTAGCGGCCGCCCGCTGTCCTGATCCCGAACGCGATCGCGACCGCGTACTCCGATTCATGCGTGATCGAGACCGCGATCCGTTCCATCCCGAGCTGCTCCGCGCGCGCTGCGGCCCTCCCGTGGAGCCGGACGGCGGGCTGGCCGGTCGGCATCCGCTCGATCTCGATGTCGCGCCAGCCGATCCCCCGAACGCCCAGGCCGAGCACCTTCGAGACCGCCTCCTTGGCCGCCCAACGGCCGGCCATCGTCTCCGGGCGGTCACGGACATAGCGCTGTTCGGCCTCGGTGAGGACCCGTTTCGAGAAGCGCGGACCAAAACGCGCGAGCGCGGCCCGGATCCGCTCGACCTTGATGATGTCGATCCCGAGCTCGGTCGTCCCGACCGGAACGACGGCCGCGGGCGGGTCGAGCGCCCCGGGTGCACCGGCGGCGGTCATCGGCGAGGCTACTCGACCGTGACCGACTTGGCCAGGTTGCGCGGCTGGTCCACGTCCGTGCCCCGAGCGACCGCGATGTGATAGGCGAACAGCTGGAGCGGGATGATCGCCAGGACCGGGCTGAGCGTCTCGTGCGTGTCGGGGACCCAGCACACGTCGTCGGCCGACTGCTCGATCGAGTCGTCGCCCTCGGTCGCCACTGCGATGACCCGCGCATCGCGTGCGCGGCCCTCCATGACGTTGCTGATGAGCTTCTCGTAGACCTTCGAGCGGGTCGCGATCGCGACCAGCGGGCATTCGGCATCGAGCAGCGAGATGGGGCCATGCTTGAGCTCGCCGGCCGCGTAGCCCTCGGCATGGACGTAGCTGACCTCCTTGAGCTTGAGCGCGCCCTCGAGCGCGACCGGATAGGTCGCGCCGCGGCCGACGTACATGAAGCCGCGCGAGTTGACGTAGCGGCGGGCGAGATCGGGAGTCGTGGCCGCGGCGGCCTCGAGGGCCCGGGCGGCAGCCGCCGGGAGGGCGCGGAGGGCGGCCCCAAGCGCCAGTTCGTCCGCGTCCGCCAGCGAGCCGCGGATCTTGGCGATCGCGGCCGCCAGGATGACCAGCGTCGTCACCTGGGTGACGAAGGTCTTCGAGGCGGCGACCGCGATCTCAGGACCCGCCTGGAGGAAGACGACGGCATCGGCTTCGCGCGTGATCGCCGAGCCGACCGTGTTCGTCACCGCGATGACCACGCAGCCTCGCTCGCGCGCCAGGCGGGTCGGGGCGATCGTATCGGCCGTCTCGCCTGACTGGGTGACGGCGATCACCAGCATCCGCTCGTCGAGCGGCGGCGGGCTGTAGCGGAATTCCGAGCCGATGTTGGCCCGCGCCGGGATCCCAGCCCAGTCGGAGATCGCGGACGCCCCGATCATCGCCGCGTAGTAAGCGCTGCCGCAGGCGATGAGCTCGACCCGCGTGGCCGTCCGGATCGCGTCTTCGAGCCCGGCGAGCTCCTCGACCTCGATCCGATCGTCGCGGTCGACCCGTCCGGCGATCGACTGGCTCAGCGATTCCGGCTGTTCGTGGATCTCCTTGAGCATGAAGTGCTCATAGCCGCCTTTCTCGGCGGCCTCCGGCGACCAGTCGATGACCGTGACGGCACGTTCGAGCGGTGCGCCGTGGAGGTCGGTGATGGTCACGCCCCACGGCCGCAGGTCGGCGACGTCGCCATCCTCGAGGAAGACGATCCGATCGGTGTGGGCCAGGATCGCCGCGACGTCCGAGGCGAGGAAGCTCTCGCCGTCGCCAAGCCCGACGACCAGGGGGACGTCCTTGCGGGCACCGACCAGCCGGTCGCCCTCGCCGATGTGCATGACCACGATCGCGAAGGCGCCTTCGAGCTTCCCGAGCGTCTCGCGGACCGCGTCGGCGAGGTCGCCGCGATAGGCCTCCTCGACCAGGTGGGCGATCGCCTCGGTATCAGTCTCGGAGGTCAGGGTGTGCCCGCGCGCCTCGAGGCCGGCCCGCAGCTCGCGGAAGTTCTCGATGATCCCGTTGTGGATGACCGTGATCTGGCCCGTGCAATCGCGATGCGGGTGCGCGTTGAGGTCGTTCGGTCGGCCGTGGGTCGCCCAGCGCGTGTGCGCGAGCCCGATGGCCGCGTGCGGCGTCCGGTCGGCGAGGGCGGTCTGGAGGTTGACCAGCTTGCCGGCTCGCTTCTCGACGAAGAGGTGGCCGGCGTCGTCGACCAGGGCGATCCCGGCCGAGTCGTAGCCGCGGTACTCGAGGCGCTTGAGTCCCTCGATGAGGATGGGGCCGGCCTCCCGCGGACCCGTATATCCGACGATGCCGCACATGCCGTCAGGTCCTCCGTTCGTATCCGCCGGCCCTCGTCGGTGGATAGTGGTGACTCCGATGGATGGGCACCGGATCTAGTCTAGTCGCTCACCGGCCAGGGTCGCGAGCGAGTCGGCCAGCTCGGTGACGAGCTCGGCGTCCGAGCCCTCGACCATCACTCGGAGCGCGGGCTCCGTACCGGATGGCCGGACGAGGACGCGGCCACCGGGTCCCAGACGGGCGGTCGCCGCCGTGATCGCTCGCTGGAGTACGAGATCGCCCTCCCACTGGTCCTTGTGACGCGCCTTCACGGCCCGCTGTTGCTGGGGCAGCATCGGGATCGCCGCGGCGAGCTCGCCCAACCCGGCCGATCGACGCGTCATCACCCGTAGCACCTCGAGCGCCGTCACGATGCCATCGCCCGAGGTCGTGTGCTCGAGGACGATGACATGACCGCTCTTCTCACCACCCAGGACCGCGCCCGAGACCTGCATCCCCTCGAGGATGTACTTGTCGCCGACCGGGGTCCGGACGACTTGGCCGCCGGCCGCCTCGACGACCTCCTGCAACCCGCCATTCGAGAGGACTGAGACGACGAGGCCGCCGCCCGGCAGCTCGTCGCGACTGAGGCGGTCGAGCGCCAGGATCCCCAGCACCTGGTCGCCATCGACCACGCGACCCGCGGCATCGACCGCGATCAGCCGGTCGGCGTCGCCATCCAGCGCGAAGCCGGCGTCGGCACCGGCCGCGAGGACCGCCGCGGCCAGCGAGGCGGGCGCGGTCGCCCCCGATCCGACGTTGATGTTGCTGCCGTCGGGGTCGGCGTGGATGACGTCGACCCGGGCGCCGGTCGCCGCCAGGATGTCGGGGGCGACCACGGACCCGGACCCGTTGGCCGTGTCGAGCACGAGATGCCAGCGGGCGCCATCGATCGAGGCGGCCAGCCCGAGCCGGTGCGCCCGGTAGTCGGCCAGCCTGGCCGACGAGTCGACCATCCGCCCGAGCTCGTCGTTCGGCGCACCACGCAGCTCCTCCGTCCGCCAGATGAGCTGCTCCAGCTCGTCCTCGATCGAATCGTCGAGCTTGAGACCGTTGACGTCGAGCACCTTGAGGCCGTTGTCGGCGGCCGGATTGTGCGAGGCGGAGACCATGATCCCGGCCGCGAACGGGCCCTGCCCGGCGATGAACGAAAGAGCCGGCGTCGGTACCACCCCGACGAGGTGGACGTCGACGCCCAGGCTCGTGGCGCCGGATGCGATCGCGGCCACGAACATGTCACCCGAGCGACGCGTGTCCTGCCCGACGACGATCGCGCCGCCCCGCGCGGCAAGCCGATGCGCCACGGCGCGCCCGAGGGCATACGCGGTCGTGGGCTTGAGATCGACGTTGGCGACCCCACGGATCCCGTCCGTGCCGAAAAGGCGCGCCACCCTCAGCCGCTCGGTGCGGGCGACGACGACGGCGAACCGGGGATCAGCGGGGATGCGGGTGCCGCGCTGATCGTCACGGTGATGGTGGCCGGACTGGCCGCGACAAGCGTCGTCCCGGCCAGCAGGTTTGCCGTCACCGGCACGTCGTGAACGCCCGCCTTGAGGCCTGTGACGTCGAGATCCATCACCAGCGCGGCGCCCTCGAGCCTGTCGAGATTCGCGGTCGAGCCGCCGATCGTGACCAGGACCCGGTCGGTCGAGAGCGCGTAGCCGAGGACATTGCTGGCACCGATCAGCTTGAGCCCGGCATTGAACGTCCGGGTCCCGGTCACGGGACGGATCTTGATGGTGATCGTGATCTTGACCGTATCGACCTGCACGACCCCCGTCGGCAGGGCCAGGCCGACCTGGACCGTCTCGTCGGCGGAGAGGCCGGTGAGCGGGATCGGGTCGGTGTCGACACTCGTCAGCTGCGCCAGCGTGTCGGCATCGCCCGCGACGAGGACGACCTGCGGCGCGACGGTCACCGATCCGATCTCGAAGCCGGCCGCTGGATCGCCGGTGATGACCGGGTTGACGGGCAGCGTGCGACTCTGCCGATCCGAGAAGACGGGGATCCGGACCCGCGCCGTCTGGGGCGTGACCTCAAGCGGACGCAGTGGGTTGCCGAGGGCGTCGATGGGCACGAGCTGGACGTCCTCGTCGACGTCGATCCCCGTCGACTGGATGATGACGTCGGCGCGCACGGCTTGGACCTTCGCGACGATGGAGGCCGCGCCGGAGACCGTCACCGTAGGCGGGTCCACGGTCGTCGTGCCGAGCGTCAGCCCGTCGGGGACGACGCCGTGGACGACCGTGACAGGGACGTCGGGCTTCGATACGAGCCGGTCGAGCTCGAGCGGGACGAACGTGGGCTCGAAGCCGAGAACGCGGATGCGCGGATCGGGGCTGGTGACGTTGATCGGGACGCTGACGACACCGACCTTGTCGCCGAGCCCCGAGAGGTCGACCGTGGCGAGGAATGAGCTGCTCGCCACCGCAACACCGCTCGGCGCGAAGTAGCGGATGAGACTAACCGTGGGCGGCGTCGACGGCAGCACGACCGTGTTCGTCGGTTCGTTGATGAACTGCGCAGTGATCGGGCCCGGGAAGACCTGCGTGTTCTGCGACAGGGCAAGCCCGCCGTACATCAACGAGGCGAGCACGACCGCCGCGAGCTTGAGGGGCCAGTTGTGGACGATCCGGCGCAGGATCCGCCTCACCGGCGCGCCCGGGCGGCGGTCGGCGCTACGACATCCTCGTTCGGAGCGGGCGGCGGCAGGGTCGCGGTGTGGGATGCAGTCGTCAGCGGCGTCGGTTCGTCGGCCGGGGCGGCCTGGGCGGATGCCACCTTCGGGGCGGTCGCGGGGGCCCCGATGGGTGCCGGCGGAACAGGTGCCGAGGACGCGGGAGGTTGCGCGGTCCGACCGCTCGCGGCCGGTGTGGCCTGTGGCTCGCGCGCCCCGGCCGCTCGACCCACGAAACGACCGAGCTCACGCAGCCGCGGTGAACGCCCGCCGAGTCCGGCCTGACCGGCCGACCGCCAGCCGAAGGCGCCGCGGCGACCGCCGGCCGGGTCGAGCAGCGCCTGGATCGCCCGGGCAAGGCCAGCCTCATTGAGATTGCGCACGATCCTGGCCCGTTCGACGAGGCTGATCTGGCCGTTCTCCTCGGAGACGACGATCACGACGGCATCGGTCTGCTCGGTGATGCCGAGGGCGGCGCGGTGCCGTGTCCCGAACCGTTCGGTGTGGATGGACGTCTCGGCGAGCGGCAGGAGCGCTCCAGCCGCCACGATCCGGCCGTCGCGGATGATGACCGCGCCATCGTGCAGCGGCGACTTCGGGGTGAATATCGTGCCCAGCAGATCGGCCGAGACGTCGCCGTGGATCATCACCCCGGTTTCGGCGAACTCCTCGAGGCCGGTCTGCCGCCCGAGCACGATGAGGGCACCCTGGCCATCCCGCGAGAGGTGGGCGGCCGCCCCGGCGACCTCGCTGGCGACATGCTCGACGGCCCGCGATTCGGCGGGCGACAGGAGCCATACGAACGACCCGACCCGCCCGATCCGCTCGAGCGCGCGGCGGAGCTCGGGCTGGAAGATGACGACTAGCGCGAACAGGCCGACGACCGCACCGTCCTGGAGGATCGTGGTGAGGAGCCGAAGCTCGAAGGCGACGGCCAGCGCATAGACGACGACCAGGACGCTGACGCCGATGACCAGGCGGACCGCGCGTGTCCCACGGATGAGGCTGAACAGCCAGTAGATGAGGAGCGCGGTGATCCCGACGTCGACGATCGTGTTCCAGCGAACCTGATCGAGGATGGATCCGAGAAGGGCCATGGCCCCCGAGTGTAGCATCGAGGTCCCGTCCGACCCCGACCCGAACGTCCTGTCCGGGACTCAGGCGCACACGGCCGCGAGCCGCGGGTCGTCTGGGAACCGCGCGGCGGCGAGGTAGCAGAGCCGCGCTCTGGTCGCGCCGTCGCCGGTCAGCTGGGCGAGGCGGCCCAGCAGGACCAGCTTGTCCGCCGCCGGCCCGCGCCAGCCGCGATCGAGGTAGAGCTCGGCCAGGAGCAGGTGGATGTCGGGGTCCGAGGGCAGGATCGCCAGGGCCTGGTAGCACGCGTCCATCGCGGCATGGAATTGCCCTACGGCCCGGTGGCCAGCGGCCGCCACCAGCGCCCGACGGCGGGCCTCGTCGAGGTCGCCGGCCTCCAACGCCTCTTCGACCGCGAGCGTCAGGAGCGCCGGGTCGGGCGCCCTCGGAACGGCCGGTTCGCTCGGCGTCGCCGTTTCGCCCGGTTCGTCGGCCGCTTTCCTCGTCCGTGGCGAGGGGCCCGGGACGGCTTCGAGGACGCCCAGGGCGCGCTCGAGGGCCTCCGCGGCGGTTGCGTCGCCCGGCGTCTCGCGGAGCTTGGCAACGAGGCTCTCGACATGGCGGCGTCGGCCACGCGATTCGGCCAGCTCGAGCGAGCGCCGCGCGACATCGCAGGCGTCGGCCAGCCGCCCGTCACGCTCGAGGACGTCCGCCAGACGATCGAGGGTCTCGGCGGCCTCGGAGCGGCGGCCCAGCGCGGCGAGGACATCGGCGCGCCCCCGAGCCGCCCCTTCATCGCGCGGCGACCGTTCGAGGGCCGAGCCATAGGCCGTCAAGGCTTCGTCCGAGCGTCCGAGCCGGGCCAGGACGCCACCGAGCCCGACGTGCGGCAGGGCGCGATCCGGTGCCACCCGGGCCGCCTCGCGGTACGCCGCAGCGGCCGCGTCGAGGCGGCCGCGAAGGGCGGCGACATGGCCGCGCCGCAACGCATCCTTGTATTGCTCGTAGAGGACCTCGCTCATGTCCCTTCCGTCCCGCCGAGGATCTCGACCAGGAGTGCCTTCTGGACGTGCAGGCGATTCTCCGATTCTTCCCAGATGAGACTACGCGGTCCGTCCATGACCTCGGAGGTGATCTCCTCGCCGCGATGCGCGGGGAGGCAATGCATCACCACGGCATCGGGGCCTGCGACGTCGAGCAGGGCATCGTCGACGCGGAAGCCGGCGAAGGCGTCGCGCCGCTCCTCCGTCTCGGCCTCCTGACCCATCGAGGTCCAGGCATCCGTATAGACGATCGCCGCGCCACGGACGGTCTCGACCGGGTCGTGCCCGAACGTCAGACGGCCGCCCGACCCGGCCGCCAACACCTTCGCCCGGGCCACGATCGGCTCGTTCGGCGCGTAGCCCTCGGGATGCGCGAGGCGGACCTCCATCCCGAGCGCGGCGCCGAGCAGCGCAAGGGAGTGGTAGACGTTGTTGCCGTCGCCGACGAAGGCGACGACGAGGCCCTCCAGTCGACCGAACCGTTCGCGCATGGTGAACACATCCGCGAGGGCCTGGCACGGATGTTCGCGCAGGTTCAGGCCATTGATGACCGGGATCTCGGCGTGGGCCGCCAGCTCGACGGCGACCTCATGCGGCCCGGTCCGGACGACGATCGCGTCGACGAACCGATCGAGGTTGCGCGCCACGTCGCGGACGCTCTCGCGCTGGCCGAGGACGACGTCATGGGTCAGGTAGATCGCATGGCCACCGAGCTGGGCCATCCCCGCCTCGAAGGTGACCCGTGTGCGCAGGCTCGGCTTCTGGAAGAGCATCGCCAGCGTCCGCCCGGCGAGTGGCGGCGCGACATGTCGTCGCGACGCCCGGTACTCACGCTTGAGCGCCGAAGCCGTCTCGAACACCCGCCCGACCTCATCCGCCGACAGATCCGCCACGCTCAGCAGATCCCGCCCCCGCAATGACCCAGCGGCGGTCATCGATGTGCTGAGGGGGTGGTCATGCCTCTCGCGGCGCTGGGGCGTTCAGGCGAAGGCGCCGAGCGAGGAAGGGAGCGAGCGCGCCCCAAGGAGCGTGAGCGACCGAGCGAAGCCGGCAACGCACGCATGGACGTTCCAGCACCGCGCCGTCGGCTAACGCTTCGTGTACTGCGGTGCTTTGCGGGCGCGCTTCAAGCCGTACTTCTTCCGTTCCTTCATGCGCGGGTCGCGCGTCAGGAGACCAGCCTGGCGGAGCGGGAGTCGATGCCCCTCCGGGTCGAACTCGAGGAGAGCACGGGCGATGCCGTGGCGGATCGCACCGGCCTGCCCGGTGACCCCGCCGCCCTCGACCTTGATCATGACGTTGAAGCGCCCCTCGGTACCGGTGACCCGGAACGGCAGTCGGACATCCGCCTCGTTGACGGCATTCCCGAAGTGCTCCTCGAGCGAGCGGCCGTTCACCACGATCTCACCCTCTCCGGGCAGGAGCCGGACGCGAGCGATGGCCGTCTTGCGTCGACCGGTGCCGGAGTAGAAAGCTGGGATCGTCATCGTGTCTTGGACTCCTGATCAGGCGAGCGGCTCAGGCCGCTGGGCCTGATGCGGATGATCGGACCCGGGGTAGACCTTGAGCTTGCGCAGCTGCTGGGTCCCGAGCCGATTGTGCGGCAGCATCCCCTTGACGGCTCGCCGGATGACCTCCTCGGGCCGCCGCGCGAGCAGCTGGCCGAGCGTCTCCTGCTTGAAGCCCTGGGGATAGCCGCTGTGCCGGCTGTAGAGCTTGCTCTCCAGCTTGTCGCTCGTGACCGCGATGCGCGCGGCATTGAGCACGATCACATGATCGCCGGTGTCGAGGCTTGGCTGATAGGTCGGCTTATGCTTGCCCTCGAGGACGGGGGCGATGCGCGAGGCGAGGCGACCCAGCGTCTCGTCCGTCGCGTCGACGACGTACCAGCGCCGCTCGATGTCGCCCTCTCGGACCGAAATGGTCTTCGCGTTCATCGTTCCTCGTGTTCTCCGTTCGGTTCGCCGGACGGTCGCCCAAGGGCGACGCGCCTGAGGCTCAACCCCTTGGCTGGGGCGGCCGCCCCGTCGAGGGCCGGACCGGGACCGGCAAGCGCCGCCCGGACCGCTGTCTCATCCATCTTGCCGAGGCCGACCTCCAGGAGGACGGCCACCATGCGCCGGACCATCCCGCGCAGGAAGGCGTCGGCACGGACGTCGATCGTCACCAGCCGGCCCTCCCGCCTGACCCGGACCGCGATGACGGTCCGGACCGACGATCGGTCCGCCGCCCCGAAAGCTCGGAAGTCGTGCCGGCCGATGAAGGCCGACCCGGCTCGCGCCATCGCGGCGGTGTCGAGCGGGCCCGAAGCCCGAGCGCCATGCGCTCGCGAAGCGGACTGCGCGGCCCGTTCCAGACGGTGTAGCGGTACTCCCGGTACCGCGCCGCAAAGCGGGGGTGGAACCCGTCCGGTACCCGTCGCACATCGCGCACCGCGACATCGGTCGGGAGGAGCGCATCGAGCGCCCGACCCAGCTCCGTCGCGGCGAGCCGCCCGCCGTAGGTGAAACCGATCACCTGTCCGCTGGCATGCACGCCGGCATCCGTCCGGCCTGCCCCATCGACCCACTGCGCCATCCCGTCACCGAGGCGGGCCAGCGCGGCCTCCAGGACCCCCTGGACCGTCCGGCGTCCAGGATTGACCTGGAAGCCATCGAAGTCCGTTCCGTCATATTCCACCAGCGCGCGATACCGCACCGGGACGCCCTCTCGGGCGTCTTGCCTAGACGAGTTCGATCTGGACGATCTCCGCCGCGTCGCCGCGGCGCTGACCGAGGCGGACGATCCGGGTGAACCCGGAGTTGCGGTCCGCGTATTTGAGTGCGATCTCATCGAACAACTTCGCCACCACGAGGGGCTCGTTCGGGAACTGGGCGACCACCGCGCGACGCGCCGACAGGTCGCCGCGCTTGGCCAGGGTGATCATCTTCTCGACCCGTCCGCTGATCTCCTTGGCCTTGGCCTCGGTCGTCTTGACCCGCTCGTAGCGGATGACCGAGACGGTCAGGTTCTTGAACAGACTGAGCCGCGGGCCCTGCTTGCGGCTCAACTTTCGGCCGCCGACGCGATGCGATGACACGGGTCAGCCTTCGGCCTCGTCGTCGAACGTCTCTTCGGTATCGCCGTCCTCGGTGCCATCGCTTTCGGTCTCCGGGATGATGAAGCCGCGCATGCGCAGTCGCTCCTTCATCTCGTCGAGCGACTTCTTGCCGAAGTTGCGCATCCGCAGCAGGTCGTCATCCTTGAGCTGGAGGAGCTGGCCGACCTTGACGATGTTGTTGCGCTTGAGTGAGTTGTAGGCGCGCATCGGGAGGTCGAGCTCCTCGATCGGCATGTCGAGCATGTTCGCCGGGAGCGCGGCCGCGCCCGTGGCGGCGACGACCGGAACGGCCGCCATGCCGACCGTGACGAACGGACGGAATTGGTTGACGAGGATCTCGGCGGAGCGGCTGAGCGCCTCCTCCGGCCCGATCGTGCCGTCGGTCTCGATCTCGATGGTGAGCTTGTCGTAGTTGGTCATCTGACCGACACGCATGCTCTCGATCCAGTAGTTGATCTTGCGTACTGGCGTAAAGATCGCGTCGACAGCGATGACGCCGATCGGCAGCGCCTCGGCGCGCTCGGCGCCCAGGTAGCCGACGCCGCGCTCGACCGTCAGGTCCATCTCGATCGTGACGTCGCCAGTGTCGAGGGTCATCAGGACGAGATCTGGATTGACGATCTCGACATCGGCCGACTCGGCGATGTCCGCAGCCGTGACGGCGCCAGCACCGCTCTTGATGAGCCGGAGCTGGACCGGGTGGGCTGCATAGCTCTTGAGGCGCAGCTTCTTGACGTTCAGGACGATCTGGGTGACGTCTTCCTTGACGCCCGGGATCGTCGAGAACTCCTGGTAGATGTCACGGATCTGGATGCTCGTGACAGCCGCGCCCTCGAGGGACGACAGGAGGACGCGCCGGAGGGCGTTGCCGAGGGTGACGCCGTAGCCGGCCTGCAGCGGTCCGGCCTCGTACTTGGCGTACGTTCCGGCTTCCTCTACGGGCTCGATCTGCGGGCTCTCGAGTTCGATCATGTGTGCGGGTTACCTCGAGTAGTACTCGACCACGAGCTGCTCGTTGAGATCGAGCGGCATCTGGTCGCGGGATGGTGGTGCGACGACGGCCCCGGTCAGGCTCGCGGCGTCGATCGTCAACCACTCCGGTGCCTGGTGCGACCGGAGGGTCTCCTTGGCGATCTTGAACGGCTCACGGGCCCGATGGGACTCGCGCACCTCGATCCGGTCGCCGGGCTTGAGCTGGAACGACGAGATGTTGGTCGGCCGGCCGTTGACGGCGAAGTGGCCGTGCCCCACAAAATGCCGGGCCTGGGCGCGAGAGGCCGCGATGCCCATCCGGTAGACGACGTTGTCGAGCCGCAGCTCCAGCGACCGAAGCAGGTTCTCGCCGGTCACGCCGGGCCGGTTCTCGGCGTCGACGAAGTAGTTGCGGAACTGGCGCTCGAGGACCCCGTAGGTGCGGCGGACCTTCTGCTTCTCGCGTAGCTGGAGGCCGTACTCACCGACCTTGCGGCGGCGAACGCCGTGCTGTCCGGGCGGCGTCGGGCGACGCTCGAATGAGCATTTCTTGGAATAGCAGCGGCTACCCTTCAGGAAGAGCTTGGCGCCCTCCCGTCGGCAGAGGCGGCAGACGGATCCGGTGTAACGGGCCATGGGTCCTCGGTGGCTCTAGACGCGACGTCGCTTGGGCGGGCGGCAGCCGTTGTGCGGGATGGGGGTGACGTCGGTGATGGCGCTGACTTCGAGGCCGGCCGCCTGGAGCGAACGGATCGCCTGCTCACGGCCGGCGCCCGGACCCTTCACGTAGACCTCGACCTGGCGCATGCCGTGCTCCATCGCACGCTTGGCCGCGCCGTCGGCCGAGAGCGCCGCAGCGTACGGCGTGCTCTTGCGGGAACCCTTGAAGCCGGCCACGCCGGCCGAGCCCCAGCTGATGACCGCACCGTTGAGGTCGGTGATCGTGATGATCGTGTTGTTGAACGTGGCCTGGATGTGAACGTGCCCCTGCGGGACGTTCTTCTTCTCACGCCGACGTGTCTTGACCGCTCGCTTGCGTTCCGCCATGCCTCGTCAGTCCCTCGTCACTTCTTGCGCCTGACGCCGACCGTCTTCTTGGGTCCGCGGCGCTGACGAGCGTTCGTCTTGGTCCGCTGGCCGCGCACCGGCAGGTTGCGGCGATGCCGCACGCCGCGGTACGAGCCGATCTCAATCAGGCGCTTGATGTTGAGCGCCACCTCGCGGCGCAGGTCGCCTTCGACCTTGTAGCGCCGGTCGATGAGCTCACGGAGCCGATTGACCTGCTCCTCGGTGAGGTCCCGGACCCGAGTGTCGGGGTTGATGTTGGTCTGGGCGAGGATCTTCTGGCTGGTGGGCAGGCCGATCCCGAAGACATACGTGAGGGCGACCTCGACCCGCTTCTCGCGGGGGATGTCGACGCCGGCGATACGTGCCATCGGTTACCCCTGCCGCTGCTTGTGCTTCGGGTTGGTGCAGATGACCATCACCGTGCCATGGCGACGGATGACTTTGCAGTTGTCGCAGCGCGCTTTGACGGAAGCTCTGACTTTCAACGGATCCTCGATCGTGTGTCTGTGCGGGTCGTGTTCACTTGAGTCGGTAGGTGATCCGGCCGCGGGTCAGGTCGTACGGGGACAACTCGACTCGGACGCGGTCGCCGGGCAGGATGCGGATGAAATTCATCCGAAGCTTGCCGCTGATGTGGGCGAGCACTCGGTGGCCATTCTCCAGCTCGACCGCGAACATGGTGTTGGGTAGCGGTTCGATGACCGTCCCTTCCACTTCGATCGCATCTCGCTTCGCCACTGGTGTTCGTGCTTCCCTTTCTCACGCGCAGTGCCGGCCCGCCCGGGCCGACACACGAACGCATAGGTTACCAAACATGAACGAACCCGGCAACCGCACCTTCATGCCATCGTCAGGATCTCGGGACCGTTGTCGGTCACAGCGATCGAATGCTCGAAATGAGCCGCCAGCGAGCCGTCGGCGGTGACGACCGTCCAGTCGTCGGGCTTGATCACGGTGTCGTAGCCGCCCAGGGTGAACATCGGCTCGATGGCCAGGCACAGTCCGGCTTCGAGCTTGCGGCCGGGTCGACCGGTCCGGAAGTTCGGGATCTGGGGCTCCTCGTGCATCGCGGTCCCGATCCCATGGCCGACGAACTGGCGGATGACCCCGAGCCTGGCGCGTGCGGCCACCGCTTCCACGGCGGCCGAGATGTCCTCGATGTGGTTGCCCGGGATGGCGGCTGCGATCCCAGCCAGCATCGCCTCGCGGGTGAGGTCGATGAGCTCGGCGACCTGGGCGGGCGGTTCGCCGACGTAGAAGGTCCGGGCGCCATCGCCATGCCAGCCATCGATGATCGCACCCGCATCGACGGAGACGATCTGGCCGGAGCGGATCGTCCGTTGGCCGGGGATGCCGTGAACGATCTCGTCGTCGATCGAGATGCAGACGCTGGCCGGGAACGGCCGCCGGGGGTTGATGCCGGGGTAGCCCTTGAACGATGGCGTCGCACCCGACGCGCGGATGTGCGCCTCGGCGATCTCGTCCAGGTGCGCGGTCGAGACGCCGGGTTTGAGCTCGGCCTCGATCCGGTCGAGAACCTCGGCGACGACGCGCCCGGCACGACGCATCCGCTCGATCTCGGAGCGGGACTTGCGGGTGACCATCGTCAGACGACCCCGGCGCCCTTGAGCGCGGCGATCAGCGACTCGGTGACGGCCTCCATCGGCTGCCGGCCGTCGACCTTGGTCAGGATGCCGCGGCGCTGGTAGTGGTCGACCACCTCGAGGAGCGGTGGGACCTGCTGGGCCATCCGCGCCCGGACGGTGGCCTCCTCGTCGTCCGCGCGCTGGACCAGCTCCGACCCATCGAGATCGCAACTGGCCTCGTCCCGCGGCGGGTTCGAGACCAGGTTGTAGACATGGCCGTTGGCGGTGCAGATCCGCCGATTCGCCATCCGTTTCACAAGGTCCTCGAGCGGGACATCGATGTAGGCCGCCCGATCGACCCGCCGTCCGGCCTCGGCCAGGGCGGCGTCGAGGGCCTCGGCCTGGACCTTCGTCCGGGGGAAGCCGTCGAGGATGGCACCACCGACGGCGTCGGTCGCGCCGAGACGGTCGAGGAAGACACGCACGATGGTTTCGTCGGGGACGAGCTGGCCGCGGCTCATGTACCGGTCGGCCTCGCGGCCCAGGGCCGTGCCCGCGGCGACAGCGGCCCGCAGCAGATCGCCCGAGGCAAGGACCGGGATGCCCAGCCGCTCTGCCAGCGCCGGCGCCTGCGTGCCCTTCCCGGCGCCGGGCGCCCCAAGAAGGACGATGACGGTCATGAGGCGGCGGCGAACCTGACGGCCGATCCCCGCGTTGTCGCCTCCGCTCGTTCGCTCACGCACCTTGGGGTGCGCTCGCTCGCGTGCTCGGCGGCGCCTTGGGCTCGGCTCGCCAGCTTCGCCGATTCTCGGTTCGCCGCCACGATCATCTGATGAAGCCTTCGTAGTTCCTCATCATGAGCTGGGCTTCGATCTGCTTCATGGTCTCGACGACCACGGACACGACGATCAGCAGGCTGGTGCCGCCGAGGCCGAGCGAGGCAAGGTCCGGGATCGCCAACGCCATCACCGACGGCGAGACCGCGACGATGGCCAGGAAGAGAGCGCCGGCGAAGGTGATCCGAGTGACGACCCGCGAGAGGTACTCCTGGGTCGGACGGCCCGGTCGGATGCCCGGGATGAACCCGCCGTTCTTGCGCAGCTGTTCGGCCGTCTCGTCGGGTTTGAATGTGAAGGCGGTGTAGAAGTAGGTGAAGCCCATCGTCAGCAGGAAGTACGAGAGGATGTAGAACGGCGAAGTGTTGCTGAAGACCGAGACGATGAAGTCGGAGATCGACTTGACGATCGGGATCGTCGATGTCGAGAAGTAGGTCGCCAACTGGTGCGGGAAGAGCAGGATGCTCACCGCGAAGATGATCGGGATGACACCGGCCTGGTTGACTCGCAGGGGCAGGAACGTCTGGCCGCCCGAGTACATCCGCCGGCCGCGGACGCGGCTGGCGTACTGGATCGGGATGCGGCGCTGCCCTTCCTGGATGTAGATGATCACGCCGACCGCGGCGATGGCGACTACGGCGAACCCGATCGCCAGGGTGATGTTCGGGTTGAGCCGGAACGCATTGAGCGCGCCCGGTGCCCGGCTCACGATGCCGGCGAAGATGATGAAACTGATGCCGTTGCCGATGCCGCGTTCGGTGATGAGCTCGCCAACCCACATCAGGAGGACCGCGCCCGCGGTCAAGGTCGCGATCTGGGTCAGGGTGGTGAAGCTCGACAGGTCGAACGTGCCGGTGAGGACGTTCTGGGAGGCGAGCAGGGCGAGGACGCCGTAGGCCTGCAGCATCGCCATCGGGACGGTCAGGTAGCGGGTGTACTGGTTGATCTTGTTGCGCCCGAACTCACCCTCGCGGCTGAGCGCCTGGAGTGACGGCACGACGCCGGTCATCAGCTGCATGATGATGGAGGCGTTGATGTACGGGTTCATCCCCAACGCCACGACCGAGAAGTGCGACAACCCGCCGCCCGAGAAGAGGTCGAGCAGCCCGATCAGCGCGTTCCCCTGGACGAAGTTCGTGAGCTGGGTCTTGTCGACGCCCGGGATGGGCACCGCCGCGAGCATGCGGAAGACGATCAGCAGGCCAAGGACATACAGGATGCGGCGCCGGATGTCCGGCGCGCGGAACGCGTTGAGCAGCGATTCGAACACGGGTCAGGCGTCGTCGGACGGCGCGACGGCCTCCGAGGCCGCGGCCGGCTCATCGGTTTCGGCGGTGTCGGCGGCCGGGGCGTCGGATTCGGTCGTGGCAGCCTCATCGCTCGGGGCGGAGGCGTCGGACTCGGCGGTCTCGGCAGCCGCGTTGGACTCGGCGGTCTCGGCAGCCGCGCTGGTCTCGACGTCGGCGGCCTCGGCTGCGGCCCGAGGTTTGCGAGCCGACGCCTTGGCCTTGGGAGTGCCTTCCGCCGAGTCCTTCGCGGACGTCTTGCCGGACTTGGCCCGGGGCTTGACCTCCGTGGCCTCGTGGGCGTTGGCGCTCGCCTTGGCCGTCGCTGGCTCGTCGGTCGGCGTCCTGGCCTCGGCGTTCGTCGCGTCCGTCACGTCCGCGCTGGCAGCCGGCTTCCGGGCCGGGGCTCCGGACGAAGCCTTGTCGGCCGACTTGCTGGCAGGCGCCTCGCCCGGGGTCACGCCCAGCGCCGCGAGCGGCGAGGTCGGGACCTCGAGGACGTTCACGCTGCCGCCGGCAGCTTCGATCTTGGCGCGCGCAGACGCGGTGAAGGCGTCGGCGACGACGAAGAGCGCGACCGACAGCTCGCCCGCCCCGAGGATCTTGAGCGGCTTGTTGAGCGTCCGAACGAGGCCGACGGCGCGCAGGATGTCCTGGTTGACCGTGATCGGGGCCGACTTCGTTGACGTCTTGGCATCCCCCTCGAACTCGAAGGCTCCGCCCTCGGCCAGCGCACCGATCGCCCCGATGTTGACGACCTCGTACACGACCTTGAAGCGGTTCTTGAAGCCGCGCAGCTTCGGGATCCGCATGTGGAGCGGGGTCTGGCCGCCCTCGAACCAGGCCGGGATCGAACCGCCGGCGCGCGCCTTCTGGCCCTTGGTGCCTCGACCAGCCGTCTTGCCCTTGCCCGCGGCGATCCCGCGGCCGACACGCGTGCGCGGCTGGCGGGACCCGTCGGCCGGGCGAAGGTCGTGGAGTTTCATGCCTTCCCCCCCGTTTCGGTGTCGGCGATCTCCTCGACCGTGACGAGGAATCGGACCGCCCGGACCATCCCGCGCGTGGCCGGATTGTCGGTCACGACGCTCGTGCTGCCGATGCCGTGCAGGCCGAGCGCCCGGACCGTGGCGCGGTTGCGCGCGATGTGACTGATGGTGCTCTTGACCTGGGTGACCTTGAGCTTAGCGGCCACTGTTCACCTCCGCCGCCACCGGCGCAGGCTGGCCGGCGATGCGACTGACCAGCTTGACGCCACGACGGGCGCCGAGCTCCTCGGCCGAATGCAGGCTCCGCAGGCACTCGATCGTCGCCCGGGTCACGTTGACCGGGTTGGTCGAGCCGTGGATCTTGGACAGGATGTCGCGGACGCCGGCCGCTTCGAGGACCGCGCGGACCGAGCCACCGGCGATGACGCCGGTGCCCTGCGAGGCGGGCTTGAGCAGGACGCTGCTGGCGCCGTAGACGACCTGGATCTCGTGCGGGATCGTCGTCCCGACCATCGGGATCTTGATGAGGTTCTTCTTGGCGTCCTCGACGCCCTTGCGGATCGACTCGGGAACCTCCCCCGCCTTGCCGATGCCGACCCCGACGTGGCCCGCGCCGTCACCGACGACCACGACTGCGCTGAAGCTGAACCGCCGGCCGCCCTTGACGACCTTGGCGACTCGGTTGATCTGGACGACGCGCTCCTCGAGCGCGAGCTTATTCGGGTCGATGCGTGCCACGATGGCTCCTTCCGATCAGAACTCGAGGCCGGCTTCGCGGGCGGCATCGGCGAGCGACTTGATCCGCCCGTGGTACCGGAACCCGGCTCGGTCGAAGACCACGCGCTCGACGCCGGCGGCCTTGGCCCGCTCGGCGACCAGCTTCCCGACGAGGGCCGCTTCTTCCGACTTGGTCGCCTTGGAACCCTTCAGCTCCTTGTCGATCGTCGAGGCGGATGCGAGCGTCTTTCCGGACGCATCGTCGATGACCTGCGCGTAGATATGGTTGAGGCTGCGGAAGACCGCGAGACGCGGCCGCGCTTCCGAACCCGCCAGGTGAAGGCGGATCCGGTCGTGGCGCTTGCGTCGGGCGGCGCCGCGGGTGGCGACCTGCGTCATATCGTTCGTTCCTTGTGCGGTCTATCCATCATTTGGGGTTACTTCTTCCCGCCGATCTTGCCGGCCTTGCCGGCCTTGTGGCGGATGTACTCGCCGGAGTAGCGCACGCCCTTGCCCTTGTAGGGTTCCGGCTTGCGGGTCGCCCGGACCTTGGCGGCGATCTGGCCGACCAGCTCCTTGTCGATGCCCACCACCGCGAGGCGGGTCGGGTTCTCGAGCTCGAAGCTGATACCTTCGGGTGGGTCGATCTCGATCGGGTGGCTGTAGCCCAGGTTGAGCGTCAGCCGCTTCCCGTTGAGCGCGGCCCGGTAGCCGACGCCGGTGATCTCGAGGCCCTTCCGATAGCCGTCGGTCACGCCGACGACCATGTTGTTGACCAGCGTCCGGGTCAGGCCGTGAAGCTGCTTGTGGGTCTTTTGCTCGGTCGGGCGGGTGACGACGAGCGTCCCGTCCTCGTGGCTGACCGTGATGTCCGGGTGGAGGGCACGGCTCAGGGTGCCCTTGGGCCCCGTGACCGTGACGTTTCGCCCGTCGATCGTCACGTCGACACCCGACGGGACGGTGATGGGGAGGCGTCCGATGCGCGACATGTCGTACCGCCTACCAGACGAACGCGAGGACTTCGCCGCCCAGCTGCGCCTGGCGCGCCTGCTGGCCGGTCATGATCCCCTGGCTCGTGCTGACGATGACGATGCCCAGGCCGCCGAGCACACGCGGGATGTCCGTCTTGCGCGCATAGACACGCAGGCCGGGTTTGCTGATCCGCTTGAGGCCGGAGACGACCGGGACCTTCCCGTCGACGTACTTGAGGGTGATGCGCAGGACCGCCATGGGGCCATCCTGCTCCTCGCTGACGTCGGCGATGAAGCCCTCGTCCTTGAGGATGCGGGCGATCTCGCGCTTGGTCCGCGACGCCGGGACGACCACTTCCGTGTGTCGCGCCCGGGTCGCGTTCCGGACGCGCGTGAGCATGTCCGCGATCGGATCGGAGATGTTCATCGGTTCCCTACCAGCTCGACTTGGTGACGCCCGGCAGCTCGCCCAGGAGCGCACGCTCCCGGAAGCAGATGCGGCACAGCGCGAACCGTCGGATGAAGGCGCGCGGCCGGCCGCACACGGTGCAGCGGTGGTAGCCGCGAACCTTGAACTTCGGTGTCCGGTTCGCCTTCGCGATCATCGATTTCTTGGCCATGATTCTCCCTCCCCGCGCCTACGAGGCGAAGGGCATGCCGAGGAGTTCGAGAAGCTTCTTCGATTCCTCGTCGGTCTTCGCCGTCGTCACGATGCTGATCTCCAGCCCGCGGAGACGATCCACCTTGTCGTAGTCGATCTCCGGGAAGGCGAGTTGCTCCCGGAGGCCCAGTGAGTAATTGCCGCGGCCATCGAACGACTTGTCGGGGATGCCCCGGAAGTCGCGGATGCGGGGCAGCGCCAGCATCGTGAGGCGGTCCATGAAGTCCCACATCCGCTCGCCGCGAAGCGTGACCTTGGCCCCGATCGAGTTGCCCGTCCGAACGCGAAACTGGGCAATCGAGCGCTTGGCCTTGGTCACGATCGGCTTCTGGCCGGTGATGAGTGTCAGGTCGCCGAGCGCCGCGTCGAGCGCCTTCGCGTTCGAAAGCGCCTCTCCGAGCCCGATATTGACCACGATCTTGGACAGGCGCGGGACCTGCGTCGGGTTCGGGTACTCGAACTGCTTCTGGAGCGCCGGGACCACCTCGGCCTTGTAGCGGTCGTGAAGCCGGCTGGTCACGACTTCACCTCCATCTGCTCACCGCAGTGGCGACAGACGCGGACGCGCCGACCGGTGTCGAGCGTCGCGTGGGCGATCCGGGTGGGCTTGCCGCAGTTGGAGCAGACGAGCATGACCCGGCTGATCGGCAACGGCTGGGCGATCTCGAGGATGCCGCCCTGCTGCATCTTCGGCACGCGGTCGCTGGTGCCCGCCGTCTGGCGTGGCTTGGTGTGGCGCTTGGCGATGTTGAGGCCTTCGACGACCACGCTGACACCGCCCGCCGACGAACCGCGCCGGAAGACGCTGCGCGCCGCGCTCGGAGCCGCCTGACGGCGGATGACCCGCTCGACCGTCCCGCGCTTGCCGGCATCCTTGCCGGCGAGCACGACGACGGTGTCGCCCTTGCGGATCTCAGGGACCTTGGGCGCGCGCGGCTGGGGCGTTCGGACGGCCATCACAGCACCTCCGGCGCGAGCGAGACGATCTTCATGTAGTTGCGGTCGCGCAGCTCGCGGGCGACCGGTCCGAAGATGCGCGTTCCGCGCGGGTTGCCCTGGTTATTGATGAGCACGGCCGCGTTCTCATCGAAGCGGATGTAACTGCCGTCCGGCCGGCCGTACTCCTTGGCCGTCCGCACGATGACGGCTCGGACCACGTCGCCCTTCTTGACCGCGGCGTTCGGGATGGCCTGCTTGACACTGGCGATGATGACATCGCCGACACCCGCGTCGGTCTTGAGCGAGCGGCCCATCACCCGGATGCACTGGATCGTCCGGGCGCCCGTGTTGTCGGCGACCTTCAGACGGGTCTGCGACTGGATCACGGCGCCGCCCCCTCGGCGTCGTCGGCGGCCGCATCCGCGGACGCGTCGGTGTCGCCCTCGGCATCACGCGTCCGGCCCGGGTGGGCCGCCGAGTGGATCGCCTCGGACGTGGCAGCCTCGTCGGCCACGACCTCGCCGGGGAGCCCCTGGTCGCCGCCGCGCGTCACGATCGAGACGAGACGCCAGCGCTTGGTCGCCGACAGCGGTCGCGATTCCTCGATGAGGACGGTGTCGCCGATGCGCGCCTCGTTGTCCTCGTCGTGGGCCTTGAATTTCGTGCTCAAGCGGATGACCCGCTTGTAGAGCCGGTGACGCGCCAGACGTTCGACGGACACGACGATCGTCTTGTCCATCCGGTCGCTCACGACGCGTCCGACCTTGGTCTTCCGCTTGCCTTGTACCTGCACCTGGGTGTCTGCTCCTGTCATCGCGTGATCTCCCTCACGCCGGCCGGCCGAGCTTGCGCTCGCGCTGGACGGTCAGGATCCGCGCGATCGTTCGCCGCGTCAGCGGGATCGTGCTGTAGTCCTTGAGTTGACGGGTCGAAAGCGCGAATCGCGCTCCCCAAAGGTCCTGCTTGGCTTCCTTGAGGGCATTCTCGAGTTCCGGGTCGGAAAGCTGGCGAACCTTCTCGATATCCATCAGCTTGCCTCCTTGACCGATTCACGAACGACCACCCGGGTCGCGACCGGCAGCTTGTGGCTGGCCAGGCGCATCGCCTCGATCGCGGATTCGTGGTCGACGCCGGCCATCTCGAACAGGATCCGGCCAGGCTTGACGACCGCCACCCAGTGGTCCGGCGCGCCCTTGCCCGACCCCATCCGGGTCTCGGCCGGCTTCTTGGTCGCGGGCTTGTCCGGGAAGACCCGGATCCAGATCTTGCCGCCGCGCTTGACCGAGCGGGTCATGGCGCGCCGAGCCGCCTCGATCTGGCGGCTGGTGATCCAGGCCGGTTCCTGGGTGGCCAGGCCATACTCGCCGAAGGCCACGTTGTAGCCGCCCTTGGCCATCCCGGACATGCGGCCACGCATGACCTTGCGATGCTTGACTCGCTTCGGCATCAGCATGGATCAGACCCCCGTCCCGACCTGGGCCGGGACGCCGGCGTCGCGCGCGGCGCGCTCCGGGGTGATGTCGCCGCGGTAGATCCAGACCTTGACGCCGATCCGGCCATAGGTCGTGTGGGCGTGGACCTGGCCGTAGCTGATGTCGGCGCGCAGCGTGCCGAGCGGGATGCGGCCTTCCTTGTCCCATTCGCGGCGACCCATCTCCGAACCGCCCAGACGGCCGGCGACGGCGATCTTGACGCCCTTCGCGCCGGCCTTCATCGAGCGCTGGATCGACTGCTTCATCGCCTTCTTGAAGGCGATCCGGCGGCTCAGCTGGCCCGCGATGTTCATGGCCACGAGATAGGCGTCCAGTTCGGGCTGGCGGATCTCCTTGATCTCGAGCTTGACCTTGCGGGTCGTCAGTGCGCCGATCTGCTGCCGGAGGACCTCGACGTTCGCGCCGCCCTTGCCGATGACGATGCCCGGCTTGGCGGTGTGGATCGTCACGGTGACGTGGTTGATGCCGCGCTCGATCTCGACGCCGCTGACGCTGGCGTTGGCCAGCCGCACCTCGATGAGCTTGCGGATCTTGATGTCCTCCTGGAGGGAGGCGGTGTATTCCTTGTTATCGGCGTACCACTTCGCGGTCCAGGTGCGCGAGACACCAAGGCGGAAGCCGTACGGATGGACCTTGTGTCCCATGTCAGGCCTCCTGGTCCGCGACGGTGATGGTGATGTGGGTCATGGGCTTGTGGATGGGGAACGCGCGACCCTGCGCTCGCGGCTGGAACCGCTTGATCGTCGGGCCCTCGTTGGCGATGGCATCGACGATGACCAGGTCCTCGGCGGCCAGGTTGTGGTTGTTCTCGGCGTTCGCCGTCGCGCTCTTGAGCACGCGGGCGACGTCGGCGGCCGCCTTCTGCGGCATGAACCGCAGCAGGGCGACGGCTTCCTCGACCGGCTTGCCCTTGATCGCCTCCGTGACGAGTCGGGTCTTGCGGGTCGAAGCCCGGAGATATTTCGCGGTGGCGGAGACGCGCACGGTCGGCACCTACTTCAACGCCGTCGATCGGTCGGTGTGCTTGCCGTGCCCGCGATAGGTGCGGGTCGGGCTGAACTCACCGAGGCGATGGCCGACCATGTTCTCGGTCACGTAGACCGGGATGTGCTTCTTGCCGTTGTAGACCGCGATGGTGTGGCCGATGAACGTCGGGAAGATCACGGACGCACGCGACCACGATTTCACGACCTTCTTCTCGTTGCGCTTGTTCATCTCCTCGATCCGACCGAGGAGACGGGCCTCGACGAACGGGCCTTTCTTGACTGAACGGGACATCGACTCCTACCTCCCCGCTACTTGCGATGCCGTGACCGGACGATGAGGCGTCCGGTCGTCTTGGAGCGCCGGGTGCGATAGCCCATGGCGGGCTTGCCCCATGGCGTCTTGGGCGGCATCCCGGTCGGGGACTTGCCTTCACCACCGCCGTGCGGATGGTCACGTGGATTCATCACGACGCCGCGGACCTCGGGCCGCTGGCCGAGGTGCCGGGCGCGGCCCGCCTTGCCGAGGTTCTGGTTCTCGTGGTCGAGGTTGCTGACCTGGCCGACGGTGGCCATGCAGCGCATCGGGACCCGACGCATCTCGCCCGATGGCAGCCGGACGGTGGCCCACTCGCCTTCCTTGGCGAGCAGCTGGGCGGAGACGCCGGCGGACCGGACGATCTGGCCGCCCTTGCCGGGGACGAGCTCGATGTTGTGGATGGTCGTGCCGAGCGGGATGTTCGCCAGCGGCAGGGCGTTGCCCACCCGCGCCTCGGCGTCGGGGCCGGCCACGACGACGTCGCCGACCTTCAGGCCGTGCGGCAGGAGCATGTAGCGCTTCTCGCCGTCGCGGTAGTGCAGCAGCCCGATCCGGGCTGAGCGGTTGGGGTCGTACTCGATCGTCGCGAGGCGCGCAGGCACACCGAGCTTGTCGCGCTTGAAATCGATGATGCGGTAGTGCTGCTTCTCGCCGCCACCGCGATGGCGCACGGTCATGCGGCCCTGGTTGTTGCGCCCGGAGCCACGGATCTGTGCCTCGAGGAGGGGCTTGTGCGGCTCCTTGGTGGTGATCTCCTCGAACGTCGAGCGAGTCATCTGCCGGAGCCCCGGCGAGGTTGCCTTGTAACTGCGTAGCGGCATGGTCAGACCCCCTCGAAGAACTCGATCTTCTGGCCGGGGGCCAGGGTGACGATGGCCTTGCGCCACGGCGTGGTATGGCCGATGGTCTGGCCGCGGCGACTGCCGCGACGCTTCTCCTTGGCCTTCGTGGTCAGGACGTTGACCGAGACGACGGTCACGTTCTCCTTCTTGTAGAGCTCCTCGATCGCGGCCTTGATCTGGATCTTGTTGGCCCGATCGTGGACGGCGAAGGTGTACTTGCCGCGGCCCGACTCATCGATCGACTTCTCGCTGATGACCGGGCGCAGGATGACCTCGGGAGCGGTCAGGACGCTCATGCGTAGACCTCCTGCATCCGGGCGAGCGACGGCTGCTCGATGAGCACGAGGTCGGCATTGAGCAGGTCGACCACATTGAGCGAATCGGCCAGGATGATCTCGACCGAGGGCAGGTTGCGCGCCGACAGCTCGAGCTTCTCGTCGCGCCCCGGAGCGATGACGAGGATCCGACCGGTGGCCTCGAGCGCGCTGAGCACGCCGACGAGGTCCTTGGTCCGGATCGCGTCAAGCCCGAACGTGTCGATGACCTTGATGGCCTCGTCCCCGAACTTGGCGGTCAGCGCCCCGCGCAGGGCCAGCCGCTTCATCTTGCGGGGCAGGCGCTGCTCATACGAGCGCGGATGCGGCCCGAAGACGACCCCGCCGCCACGGTAGTGCGGGGCACTGATCGAGCCCTGGCGGGCACGGCCGGTCCCCTTCTGGCGGTACGGCTTCTTGCCGCCACCGCGGACCTCGCCGCGGGTCTTGGTATCGCTGGTCCCGGTCCGCCGGCCGGCGAGCTGGGCGGTCACGACCTGGTGGAGGACGGCCGCATTGACCGGCGCCGCGAAGAGCTCGTCGCTGAGCTCCACGCTGCCGACCGTCTTGCCGGTCCTGTCGAAGACGTCGATGTGCGGCATCGGTCAGGCCTTCTTCACGGTGATAAGGCCGCCGCGGGCGCCCGGGAGGGTCCCCTTGATGAGCAGCAGGTTGCGATCGGGGTCGAGGCGCACCACGCGGACCTTCTTGACGGTGACCCGCTCGTCGCCCATGTGGCCGGCCATCTTGAGCCCGCGGTAGACCCGGCCGGGCGTCGTTCCCGGCCCGATCGAGCCAGGCGCGCGGTGATGGTCGGAGCCGTGGGTCTGCGGTCCGCGATGGAAGTTGTGGCGCTTGATGTGGCCCGCGAAGCCCTTGCCCTTGGAGACCCCGGTCACATCGACCAGGTCGCCCGGCTCGAACATGTCGCCGATCGAGAAGGTCTGGCCGACCGTCACATCATCGACGCTGGCGACGCGGAACTCACGGATGGTCGCGACCTTGGGCAGGTCCTTGAGCTGGCCCGCCTCGGGCTTGGACAGCTTCTTGACGACGTCCGTGCCGACCTGGACGGCGGTGTAGCCGTCGCGTTCGGACGTGCGCAGCCGCGTCACGGTGTTGGGCTCGATCGCGACGACCGAGACGGCCACCATCGTGCCGTCGTCCTGGAAGACCTGGGTCATGCCGACCTTGCGGCCGATCAACCCGATATCGGGGGCCGCCATCACATCTTGATCTCGATGTCGACGCCCGCAGCCAGCGAGAGTCGCATCAGGGCGTCCACGGTCTTGGACGAGGGGTCGAGGATGTCGACGAGCCGCTTGTGGGTGCGGATCTCGAACTGCTCCCGGCTGTCTTTGTCGATGAACGGCGAACGCAGGACGGTGAACTTCTCGATCCGGGTCGGGAGCGGCACGGGACCGACGACGTCAGCGCCGGTGCGCTGAGCCGTCTCGACGATCTGCGCCGCCGACTGATCGAGCAGTCGGTGGTCGTAGGCCTTGAGGCGGATCCTGATCCGCTGCTTCGCCATCTCGTCCCTACTCGACGATGCTGACGATGGCGCCGGCGCCGACGGTCCGGCCACCCTCGCGGATGGCGAAGCGCTGGCCGATCTCGATGGCGATGGGCGTGATCAGCTCGACGCTCATCTCGACGTTGTCGCCG
>JBBQDL010000031.1:0-33914 GCA_038319665.1 Candidatus Limnocylindrales bacterium | reverse complement strand
CGCCACTGAACCAGTCGGTCCGGACCTGGACCTGGACCGGCTCGACTCGGATGAATGCCATCAGGATGGCTCCTTTCCGGGGGCTGGGTCGCTGGGTCATGTCGTTTGGGGCACTCGTGCGACAGAACGTCTGTTCGGTTGTGACTGGACTCTAGACCGAACAGGTGTTCGATGTCAAGCGTCGTCGGGCGGAATATCGTCGACGTCCGTGCCAGCTAGCGTGTCACGCCCGGTGGCCGGATCCACCTCCGCCGGGTCGGCCTCGAGCGGCACGCCTCTGGCTCGGCGATCGAGCGGGTTCCGCGGGTCGCGCTCGAAAGGCGCCGGAAGGCCCGCCCCGAGCAGTCGCGCCCGGGTCACCGCCCCTTCGCCGTAGCGCCGACGGAGCGCATCGGCGGCCTCTACGGCACGGCGATGACGCGGCTCACCCGTCTCGAACAGCGCGAGTTGTTCCCGTTCGCCCAGGTTGGACGCGGTCACCCCAAGCAGCCCGACCCGCATCCCGCGGATCTCGGGTCGGGCCAGTTCGAGCGCAGTCGTATAGATGGGGCCGGTCAGGTCGGTGGGTTCGACCAAGGTCCGCTGACGCGTGATCGTCCGGAATCCGCTGTCTCGGATCTTGACCGCGACCGTTCCGGCCCGGACGCCCGCGGAACGAAGTCGGCCGGCGACACCCTCGGCCATCGCGAGCAGCGTGCGTTCGATCACCTCCGGGTCGCTGGTATCCACCTCGAAGGTGTGCTCGTGCCCGACGGACTTCGCCGGATCGCCGTCGTGGACCGGGTCCGGATCGATCCCCCGAGCCCGGTCGACGAGAGACGCCCCGTGCTTCCCGAAGCGGCGCACGAGGAGATCCGGCGGGAGCGCCGCCAGGTCTCCGATCGTCCGCACCGAATACTCCCTGAGTGCCGCGGCGGTCTTCTCTCCCACGCCCCACAACCGGCTGATCGGGAGCGGCGCGAGGAACGCCGTCTCCTCGCCGACCGGCACGACGACGAGGCCGTCGGGCTTGCGCAGGTCCGAGGCGATCTTGGCGACGAGCTTGGTGCTCGCGACCCCGACCGACGCCGTCAGCCCGACCTCCGCCCGGGTCTCGTCCTTGATCCGACGGGCGATCGTCGGTCCGTCACCGAAGAGCGCCGCGGAGCCCGTCACGTCGAGGAATGCCTCGTCGATCGAGATCGGCTCGACCAGTGGCGTGTAGCGGCGCAGGATCGACATGACATCGCGGCTCGCCGCCTGGTAGCGACGGCCGTCGACCGGCAGGAAGACGGCGTCGGGGCAACGCCGGTACGCCTCCCGCAGCGACATGGCCGAGTGGATCCCGAAGACCCGGGCCTCATAGCTCGCGGCCGAGACGACGCCCCGCGCGTCCTCTCCGCCACCGCCCCCGACGACGACGGGCCGGCCCCGCAACTCCGGTCGGTCGCGCTGCTCGACCGCGGCGAAGAAGGCATCGAGGTCGACATGCAGGATCGTTCGCGCGGACATGCTCGCTATCATCGTCCCGCTGTGGAACCCCCTGCCGTCGACGCACGGACCGGCGTCGACTGGCCGTCGCCCGCGATCACGCTGGGCGCCCTCGTCGCCATCGCGATCGCGGCCGTCGTCGACTGGGCCGTGCCACTGACCGCGATCGTCACCGTCTGGCCCATCCTCTTCTTCGTCCCGGGTTGGGTCGTCATCCGGCGCGTGGTGCCGGATCTTCCCGCGCCCGGAGCGGTCGGTGCCGCAGTCGTGACGAGCGTCTACGTCTCGGCCCACCTGGTCAACGTCGTCGCACGGCTCGACGGCTTCGGTCGTGGATCGATCATCGCCAGCGCCGTCATCCTCGCGCTCGCGACGCTGGTCCTGACGCGGATCGAGCATCGCTGGCTGGCGCCGCTCAGGCGCCCGACCGGCGACCAGATCGTCACCGCGCTGCGGGAGGATCGGTCGGCCTGGGTCCTGGCCATCGCCACCGGTCTGGTCGTCTTCACGATCCTCATGAGCAACGGCTGGTCGAAGACGCCGAACGGCTGGGTCAGCGGCGGCTGGAACTGGAGCGACCTCCTGGTCCATGTCTCGATCGGTTCCAGCATCGCCGCGGGAAACTTCCCGCCCGAGGTCCCCTACTTCGCGGGAGTGCCGCTGACGTACCACTGGTTCGCCGACTTCCACGGCGCTATCACTTCGACGGTCGCCGGTGTCGACCTCATCCCCGTCTATTTCCTGACGAGCGCTCTGTTCGCGGCGGTCCTGGCGCTGGTGGTCTGGGGCCTCGCGGTGCTCCTGACGGGCAGCCGGCGGGTCGCGACGATCGCGACCTTCCTTGTCTGTTTCGGTGGCGGGATGGGCTGGATCCGGCTGGTGGGCGACCTCATCGCGGGCGGGACCAATGTCGTCGACCTCATCAGCCATATCTCGTACGACAACACCTGGGTCGACGGCTGGCCGTGGTTCAAGATCGCGTCGATCTTCGGGACGGGATTCCTGCCCCATCGCGCGACGACGCTCGGCCTGCCGGGGTTGGTGACGGTCGTCCTGCTCGTCGTCGCCTGCCTGGGGCGGCGGCCGCTCGGGGTCCTGCTCGCCGGGATCCTCGCCGCCCTGCTTGCGCCGTTCCAGTTCTTCGCCTTCCCCGCGACCTACCTCATCGTCTTCCTGTACGTCGTCACTGCTGGCGCGTGGCGGGCCCGGACCGTCGTCCGCGATGCGCTGCTCTTCCTGGTCCCGGTCGTCCTCGCCGCGCCGTTCATCGTCGGGGCGATCGTGCGCCAGAGCGACGTCGGGTCGTTCCGGTTCGTGCTGGGCTGGAGCGAAGCCAGGCTCGAGGACGGCCCCGCCGCGGTCCTCTTCTTCTACCTGACGAACCTCGGGATCCCGTTCGCGCTAGCGGTCGTCGCGGCGATCGCGGGGCGGCGGCCACCCGCTCGCTGGTTCCTCGTCGCGTGGATGGTCGCGCTGTTCATCGTCCCGAACATCGTCGTCGTGAGCGCCGTCGTATTCGACATGAACAAGTACTTCCAGATCATGTGGATCGCGGTCGCGATCCTCGCGGCGTGGATCATCCAGCGCTGGCCACGCCCCGTCATCGGCGCGGTCCTCCTCGTGACGGCCTTCTCGCCGGCGCTCATCGGGATCTGGCATATGCGCTCGACGGATGTCGCCGTCGGTCTGGCGCAGGAAACGGCGTCGCACTGGATCGCGGCGAACACACCCGAGCGCTCGGTCTTCGTCACCGACGCCTTCATCAACTCCCCGATCGATCTCGCCGGGCGCCTGCGGATCTCGACGTTCGGGCCGTATGTCTCGAACCTCGGCTACGACCCCGCTCGGCGTGCGACCGACACCACGGCCATCTACTGCGATGGGCCCGCGGTCGCCGCGGCACGGATGGCGATCTACCGCGCGACCTACGTCCTGTCGAGTGGCGGCGTGCCATGCGAGGGCGCACCGGGGACGGACTTCTCGTCGAGCGCGTTGTTCACGACCGTCTACGACGCGGACGGGGTCACGATCTGGCGGCTGGCGGGTTCCTGAGGGAGGACTCGAGCCGTTCTAGCCCTTGGGCTCGACGATGACCGTGACTTCCGGAGTCATCCCACTGAAGACCTTGATCGCAACCTTATACGTGCCGAGCGTCTTGAGCGGTTCCTCGAGGTCGATCTTGTGCCGGTCGACGTCGATGCCGCGGCGGGCGAGCGCGTCGGCGATGTCCTTGGACGTGATCGAGCCGTAGAGCTTGCCGCCCTCGCCGACCTTCACGCCCATCGTCAGGGTGGTGCTGGCGATCCGGGTTGCCGCGATCTCGGCATCTGCGCGCTCACGGACGCGCTTGTCCTCGCGGCTCGCGATGTCGTGCTGCCAGGCCCGATAGGCACCACCGGCCGCGGGCACGGCCAGCTTCTGCGGGATGAGGAAGTTGGTCGCAAAACCGTCAGCGACCTGCTTCATGTCGCCGCTCTTGCCGACCTTCGGCACGTCCTGCGTCAGGATGACCTTCACGCGTTGCGATCCTCCCTGTTGATCCACGACCGCATCCGCGGCGCAAGACCGGATTGCCTCAAGGCGTCCCCCATGCCGCCGACGAGGTCGGGGACGCGGCGGATGGTCCGCCGGACCGGACCCGGCGTCAAGCGACGGACCTGGGCGACATCGCGATCGAATTCCGCCCGGTCGATGCCGAGTTCGGCGAGCTTCTCATCGAGCAAGTCGTCCGGCACGCCCTCGAGGAACAGTTCCGCGGCGAGGACGATGACGACGAGGTCATCGAGGCCGCCGATGATCGGGATGCTGTCGGGGATGAGGTCGCGACCGAGAACGAGGTAGCCAGCGGCGCCGGCCAGGAGCGCCTTGCGATTGACCGGCATGCGCTGGTCCATCACCAGGGCGGCGATGAGGCGGGTGTAGATCGGGACCCGACTCGCGATCGGGAGGAACGCGACGAGCGACAATGCACGGCCGATCCCGGCTCGACCGCCGGAACCCTTGCTTCGCTTCGACTTGTCTCGCGCCATGCGCTCTCGATGCCTCCTGCTCCCGGTCGAGGAGTCTAGCAGCACGCGCGATCGAGGCCGCCGAGCGACCTCTTGCGGCTCGCCTTGACATCGAACGTTCGTTCGCTATCATGAGTGGCCAAGGAGGCGCGAGTGACGAAACACGACGCCCAACGCAAGGTCAAGATCCTCGACTTCATCGCGGCGACGCTGCGTGCCCGCGGCTATCCGCCGTCCGTTCGCGAGATCGCCCGGGCGGTCGGCCTCGCCTCCACCTCGGCCGTCCACCACCATCTCCAGATCCTCGAGCGCGACGGCTACCTCGAGCGCGGGGCCGCCCAGTCGCGGGCGATCCGTCTGACGCCGACCGCCGCCATCCAGCTCGGGCTGACCAATGAGCTCGTCCCGCAGGCGACGGCGGGCGACGCCCGCGTGGTGGCGATCATCGGCGAGATCGCGGCCGGCGGACCGATCGAGGCCTACCAGGACGCGACCGAGACGATGGCCATCCCGGACATCCTGGCGCCCGGTGGTGACGCCTACGTCCTGCGCGTCCGCGGGGACTCGATGATCGAGGCGCACATCGCCGACGGCGACTTCGTCCTCATCCGGCCGCAGACGACCGCGCGCAATGGCGACATCGTCGTCGCCCAGGTCGAAGAGAACGCGGTGACCCTCAAGCGCTTCTTCAAGGAGAAGGACCAGATCCGGCTCCAGCCGGCGAACCCGGCGTATCCGGCCCAGTTCTACGACGACGTTCGTATTCAGGGCAAGCTGATCGGCGTCATCCGACGCCTCGACTGATGGCGGGTGGCCGGATGGCTCATCCGGCCAACCCGATTCTCGGTACCTCGAGCGCAGGCCGGCCGAACAGCACCCGAGAAACCGGCGCGGATATCCACATTACGTCGTCCACAGTCGGCGAACAGGGCGATTAGTTGGTGGACCGGAGCGGGCGGTGGCATTGCATTCGTTGACCGTCCGGAGGGCCTCCGACCGGATGATTGGGACCCCGACCGCTGATGGAGTCCAAGCCGCGTGATCGATCGCCTTCCGCCGCAGAGTCTCGAGGCTGAGCAGTCGGTGCTCGGTGCCTTGCTGATCGACCGCGACGCAGTCATCGAGGTCGCCGAGTTCCTGCGGCCGGCCGACTTCTACCGCCAGGCGAACGGCCGGATCTACGCGGTCGTGCTCGACCTCTTCGAGCGGCGCGAACCGATCGACATCGTCACGGTCGCCGAGTCGCTAGAACGCCGAGACGAGCTGGAGGCCATCGGCGGACGCGCCTACCTCTCGAGCCTCTCGAACGAGACGCCGACCGCCGTGCACGTCGCGCAGTACGCCCGGATCGTCGAACGCAAAGCGGTCCTGCGCAATCTCATCGGGGCGGCCGGGCGGATCGCGGGGATCGGCTACGAGGATCCGCCCGAGGTCCAGGAAGCCATCGATCGTGCCGAGGCCGAGCTCTTCGCGGTCAGCCAGAAGCGTGTCGACGCCGGGTTCAGCCCCCTCAAGTCGCTCCTTCACGACGCGTACGACCGGCTCGACTACCTGCATGCTCACCGCGGCGAGATCAGCGGCGTGCGGACCGGCTTCACCGACCTCGACACACTGACCACCGGGCTTCAGAAGAGCGACCTCGTGGTCGTCGCCGCCCGGCCATCGGTCGGCAAGACGAGCTTCGCGCTCAACATCGCAGAGCATGCGGCGGTCAAGGAGCGCAAGAGCGTCGGCGTCTTCAGCCTCGAGATGAGCAAGGAACAGCTCGTGCTACGCCTCCTGTCGAGCGTCGCCAATATCGATTCCCAGCGCCTTCGCAGCGGCTTCCTCGAGGAGCTCGATTTCGCCCGGATCGCGCCGGCTATGAACGCGCTGTCGGAAGCGCCGATGTACATCGACGACACGCCGAACATCTCGGCGATGGAGCTCCGGACCAAGGCGCGCCGCCTCCAGGCGGAAGCCGGGCTCGACCTCGTCATCGTCGATTACCTCCAGCTGATGCAGGCGACCACGACGAACCGTGACGCCAACCGGGTCCAGGAGGTCTCGGAGATCTCGCGCGGTCTCAAGGCGCTCGCGCGTGAGCTGTCGATCCCGGTCATTGCTCTCTCCCAGCTGTCACGCCAGCCGGAGATGCGCTCCGCTGGCGAGTCCCCCCGCCTCTCCGACCTGCGCGAGTCGGGCGCTATCGAGCAGGACGCCGACCTCGTGATGTTCCTGTGGCGCGACAAGGAACGCGGCCAGGAGGACCAGGACCAGGACGGCGAGGTCATCAACCTGAAACTCGCCAAGCATCGCAACGGGCCGACCGGCGAGATCCAGCTCTGGTTCAAGAAGAAGCAGACCCGGTTCGTCAGTTACGCCGCGGACCGGTACGCCGAGGCGGGTTGATCGGCGCAGACTCCACGTTCGAGGAGGAGAGCATCGATACCTTGAGCCCCGTAACGTCCTGATGATCGGCCGCTCGGTGGAACTCGATTCGGAAGCGCGGGGCCGGTCGTTGGGCTTGGACGCATTACGTGTCCTCGGTGCTCTCTTGGTCTTTTGGGTCCACGTCGTTCCCTTCGCCTTCCGCTCGCCGCTGGGTTGGCCGGCCTCCAACGGGCGTCTCGGCGTGTACGTCTTCTTTGCCCTCTCGGCCTACCTTCTGACCCGCCAACTGCTGCCCGGTGCCGACCTGACTCGGTACTTCGTCGCTCGTGCGGTCCGCATCCTGCCGGCCTATTGGGCCGCGGTCGTCGGCATCACGCTCGTGACCGGAACGCCATTCGCCCTCCAGCAACCCATTCGGTACCTGACCATGACCCAGGCTTGGTTCCCCGCGACCGGCGGCCCACTGAATCCGACGTGGACCCTCTCGGTCGAGGCACTCTTCTACATGCTCCTCCCGCTGCTCGTCGTGCTGCTCCGTCGGCGATGGGGCATCGCGGCGCTCGTGGCCACCTCCCTGGTTTCATTGAATCTCATCGGCGACCCGACGCGTGTCGACGCTGCGCCTCTGATGCTGTGGGCATTCCTGCCAGGGATGCTGGTAGCGTGGGCGGAGCCGAAGATCGCGCTCCCGCGATGGCTTGCGATGCCTGGGCTCGCGTTGATCGTCACCGGAGTCGCCACAGGCTCGGCACCGCTGATGGCAGTCGCGGCAGCGGTCGCCGTCGCCGGTGTCCGCGGGGTCCAGGGCCGTTGGTTGCGCCTGCCGGCGGATCTGTCCTACGCCTTCTACCTGTGGCAGTACGCGGTGATCATCGCGCTCGCGCCCATCGTCGCCGTCGGCCAATGGTTCGTCCTTACCGCATTCCTGGTCGCGGTCGGGGTCGCTGCCGTGTCGTGGCTCGGGATCGAGCGACCCGTTCTTCGCCGGGCCGCCTTCCTCCGCACCTCGAGTGTTTCGGCGCGGCGAGGAGTCGCCTCGGCGCCTGTGCGACCACCATACGAGGCCGGATAAAGCGAGAACCACCCGTCACGCGGCAGGCGCTCCCGGGGCCCATCAGGCGGTCCGGGCGCGAAACGGGGCTTGACGGCGCGCGTATCTTCACGGCTATGAGTTCCGGGCCCCGAGCCCGGGCCGACCGGGCGCGCACCGCCGCAACGCGCGCCCGCCGCCGACCCGTTTTCCCCTCGGTGTCTTGGACTCCGACCGTCAAGCGTCCGAGCCGAGGAGGGTCTGGAGAGGGTGTACCAGGACCGAAGCCTGACCTGTCGCGACTGTGCCGAGGAGTTCAGCTTCTCCGCCGGCGAGCAGGCCTTCTTTGCCAGCAAGGGTTTGGTCAACGACCCCCAGCGGTGCCCCTCATGCCGGGCGGTCGCCAAGCGCGCGCGCTCGAACGAGGGCCCACGTGACTTCCATGCCGCGGTATGCGGAGCGTGCGGCGGCCAAGCCGTGGTGCCCTTCGCACCGCGGAACGATCGACCCGTCTATTGCAGTGCCTGCTTCGACAAGGTCAGGGCGGGGACCCTGGCGACGAGCGCGACCGTCTAGCGCCGAACCATCGGCGCGCCCAGCAGCCACGAGGTCGGCCCGGAAACGGGTCGGCCTCGTGTCATCATGGGCGGCAAATTGAGGTCAGGAGGAGGCACGAGTGGGCGTCATCATCATCCGGGAGATGGTCGGCACGAGCCCACGATCGTGGAGCGACGCCGCCCGGCAGGCCGTTGCGACCGCGTCCAGGACCGTCCGCAACATCCAGACCGTCGAGGTTGTGAAGTCGACGGCGGTCGTCGCAGACGGCGAGATCGTCGAGTACCGCGTCGAGGTCAAGATCGGCTTCGAATACGAGGGCTGAGGCGCTTCTGACCCGCTGGAGGTCGCATCTAACCAGAGGTGAGTGCCGCGAGCCGCCGCCCCTCGAATCCCTATGGAGATAGGTACAGTTGCGTATTGACCGGTTTGGTCCGGCATCCATATAGTCCCGGGACTTGCTAGTACCCCAGTACTAGGAAGCAGCAGTAAGAACGCTCGGACGCGGAAGCCTCACCTGAAATGGGCACTTAGGGTGAGGCAGAGCGAGTAGTGCAACCGACCGACCATGAGTCTGGTCGGTTTTCGTGTCTTACGAGGCACGAAGGCCGCTAAGGAGGACGAGCGTGAAGCCCGAATCCGATCACAAGGGCTGGTAGGCCATGAAGGGCCGAATCTCGCGAGCATTGGTGATCCTATCGAGTGTCGCCATGATCGCAATCGCAGGCGGGGCATCGCTCCGGGGTATCTAGTACGTTAGGGTCATCTCCTCCGCACTACCTTGCGGGTAGTCTTCGGAGGAGGTGGCTCAAACGCACGGGGCTCCGATGTCCAGGTCTCTTAAGTCGTACATTGCTGGAGTCGTGACCATCAGCGCTTTGGCGCTACTGGTCGCGACTCTTGTGTATCCCGCCAATCCGGCGATCGCCCTCCCCGTCCCGGGAGCTGATGCGTCGACACAGCTGGCGATTGTGGCCGGTGTTGGATTTTGGATCCTGTTGACGCTTGTTTGTTGGGCGTTGCCAGTAAAGCTCCCATTCGGGACTCACATTGGTGTCGCGACGGCCCCCATGTTGGCCGCCATGTACCTGGGGGGTCCCGCAGTTGCCGGATGGGTTGCGATGCTCGGGACCACCGAGCGACGGGAGCTTCGAGGCGAGATTCCGTGGTATGGGTCTCTCGCAAATCACGCCGGTATTGCTCTGCCAGCGATCGTCGCCGCGGTGGTTCTACAAATCCTCCCGGGCGCGACCGCCGGCACCATGGCTGAATTTCTGCGGGCGATGATTGCGTCAGCGGTGTTTTGGATTCTGAATATCACCCTCGCGGGGTCGCTATTGGCGTTGAGGACCAACCAATCGCTTCGCGTCGTGATCATTGGCGATTCTCGCGGAATGTCGCTCAATACCCTCGGCCTAGGACCGATCGGTTGGCTGATGTCGGTCCTCTATACATTCCAGTGGTGGACTACCCTCCTCTTCGCCCTTCCTCTTTACACGACTCGTCAGGCCGCAGCGCGCTTCGTCGAGATGCGCGAGATGTTCACGCAGACGATCGGTGCCTTGGCCGAGGCCGTGGACAAGCGGGATCCGTATACCGCGCGACATAGCCATCGGGTCAAGGAGATCGCAGTGGACATCGGGCGGGTCATGCGGGTGAGTGACGGCGAACTCGAAGCCCTGGAGTGGGGCGGTCTCCTGCACGATGTCGGCAAGATCGGGGTGCCGGACGCGGTCCTCTTGAAGCAGGACCGGCTGAACCGCGAGGAGCGGATGATCATGAATTCGCACCCGGTCCTGGGCGCGCAGATCATCGCGCCCGTCACGAAGCTCGCGGCGGAGCTCCCGATCATCCGCCACCACCACGAGTGGTACAACGGCTCGGGCTACCCGGACCGGCTCATCGGCGACGAGATCCCCAAGCTGGCCCGGATCCTTCATGTCGCCGACGCCTTCGAGGCGATGACGGCGGCCCGCCCCTACCGCATGACGCCGCTAACGAGCGAGCAGGCGCTGGCCGAGCTGCGGAAGTTCGCGGGCGTCCAATTCGATCCGGTCATGGTCGACGCCTTCGTGCGAACGTCCCATGTCGAAGGCGTTGCGGACGCCGGGCGTCCCGAAGGTCCCAGGCAGATCCCCCTCCTCGCCCACGCTGCCGACCGGATGACGGCAGCCCGCGCCGAAGCGACCGCGGTCGCGCCGGCCGAACGGGCCTG
The DNA here is from genome assembly GCA_038319665.1 of Candidatus Limnocylindrales bacterium. GTDB lineage: Bacteria > Chloroflexota > Limnocylindria > Limnocylindrales > CSP1-4 > SPCO01. The sequence goes on along the minus strand of JBBQDL010000031.1, from coordinate 23,263 downwards.
ACCGCCGCCGATTTCGACGCCGCCATCGAGGCGGCGACCCGACCGAAGACGCGACGCCGGGTCAACACGATGCCCGGCGTCCACGCATGATGCTCCGGTGAACGACGCCCTTCCGCGCCCATGTTGATCGGGGGGATCGCACTCGGTCTCGTCCTCGGCCTGTTGGCGGGCGGCCACATCACAAACCTCGGGTCGATCCGCCTGCAGCGACTGGGACTGCTCATCGCGGCGGTGCTCCTCCGCTTCGGGACAGAGACCCTCCTCAACGCCCGGTTCGCGCCGGTCGAGACACTCCGGTTGCCGCTCCTGGCCGCGTCGTTCGCGCTCCTCCTCATCGCCCTGTGGCCCAATCGACGCTATCCGGGCATCAGCCTGGCCTTCGTCGGCGTTCTGTCGAATGCCGTGGTCATCACCCTCAACGGCGGCTTCATGCCGATCTGGGTACGGAGCCTGCAGTTGGCTGGGCTCAGGCCCACCGATGTGACCTCGGCCCTCCACTACGTCCTGGCGGCACCGCTCGATGCCAACTTCCTCCTCCACCTCGGCCCCTTCGCGGACGTCATCCCAGTCCCTCTGCCGATCATCCAGAACGTCGCTTCGATCGGCGACGCCTTCCTGACCCTCGGTCTCGCGTTCTTCCTGTTCGCCGGTGTCGTCCGGATCCCGCAGGAGCTCGACGACGCACAACTCGAGGCGATCCGACAACGCCTGGCCGGGCTGGCCCTGCCGCTTCGACCGTTACGCGCCGGCGACCCGGGAGCCGAGACGGGCCTGTCATCGGCATTTACCGAGGCGGTCGCGCTCGAGCGGCCGTTGGTGATGGGGAGCGCCGGAGCGGGGCTGGCGTCGCCGTCGCTCTCGACGTTCGAGGCGGATGTCGCCGTGCCGGGTGCGCCCGCCATCCCGATCCCGCGGCCGTCAGCGGAGGCGGTCGAACGTGTCCGCCAGCACCCATACATCCGGCTCGCCCTCAATGGCTCGTTCTCGGCACTCTGGTCGGGCCAGCTCATCTCGCTGTTCGGCGACCGGCTCAACCAACTCGCGCTCGTGGCGGTCGTGGCGATCTCGACCGGATCCGCGCTGGCCACGGGGCTCGTCTTTTTTGCGGCCACGCTCCCGAATCTGCTGCTGAGCCCGATCGCGGGCACGTTCGTGGACCGCTGGGACCACAAGGAGGTCATGGTCGTCAGCGACATCCTGCGTGGTGCGATCGTCCTCGTCCTGCCGCTCGCCGCGATCACGAACATCGTGCTGGTCTATCCGCTGATCTTCCTGGTGACCACCATCTCGGTCTTCTTCCGACCGGCCCGCGTCGCGATCCTGCCCCAGATCGTGCCCGAGGAGGACCTGCTCAGCGCCAACTCGGCACTGTGGGTCGGCGAGACGATCGCCGATGTCATCGGCTACCCGCTGGCCGGCGTGTTCGTGTTCCTGCTCGGCTCGGCCGTGCCGCTCGCGTTCTGGGTCGACAGCGCGACCTACCTCGCCTCCGCCGCCCTGGTCGCCACGATCGTCGTCCAGGCACGCACGAAGTCGCACGATGACGGTGGTCGGCGCGAGGGATTCGTTGCCGAGCTTGCGGCGGGCTGGCACTTCCTCCGACGCGAGACGGTCCTCCTCGCGAACACGCTCCAGGGGGCGGTCGGGCAATTCAGCATCGGGATTTCGATCGCGCTGACTCCGAGCTTCGTCAAGGCAACCTTCGACCAGTCCGGGTTCGGCTGGCAGGCAGCGTATGGATTCCTCGAGACAGGGATCGGCCTCGGGAACCTGGTCGGCGGGTTCGCCATCGGCTTGATCGGGGCGCGGTTCGCGAAGGGCCGGATGGTCATCGTCGGTTATACGGCTTGGGGCCTGCTCATCTTCCTGTTCGCGATGACGGGCAACCTGGGCGTTGCCATCGGGCTGACATTCGGTCAGGGCGTCGCGAACATGATCTTCATCATCCCGAGCCAGACGCTCTTCCAGGAACGGACGCCTCCCGACCTGATGGGCCGGGTGGTGGGCTTCCGATTCGCGGTCGTCTTCGGCTCGATGACGATCGCGATGGCACTCGGGTCCGTGCTTGCCGAGGTGTTCGGGCCGGGGCCCGTGATCGCCGTGTTCGGGTTGGTGACCGCCGCGGCGGGCCTCGCCGGGATCGTCGTGCCGGCCGTTCGCGATGCGTGATGGCACAGGCGCCCGGCGCCTTGGGTACACTGGCGCCCGCGCCGCGCCCGATCGCCCAGCGGCAGCCAGGAGTGACACCACCCGATGACCGATCGTCCCGAGGGCACGCCGGAGGAGGCGCCCGCCGTCCCCGGCGAACCCGAGGAGCCTGTCGAGGCGGGCCCGGCGCCTGAGCCGGCGCCCGAAGCGATCTCCGGGCCCGAGGGCGAGACGAAGCCCGAGCCCGAGCCGATCGGCGAGCCTGAGGTGGTGCCGGAACCCGAGCCGGTATGGGCAGCAGAAGCCGAACCTGAAGCCGACTTGGAAGACCAGGAGCCCGAACCCGAACCGGCGGCGGGGGCAGCCGTCGCCACGGGCGGCGCGGCCGGAGCCGCGACCTCGGCTGCGGCCCGACGACGTGCCGCGGCCGCTCCCCCGCCTCGCGCCCCGACCCCCTCCGAGCGGGCCGTCAAGGTGGGCGACACGCCGTCGCGGTATTTCGTGATCGGGAGCGTCCTCGTCTTCACCTTGATCCTGCTCTATGGGCTGTTCGGTGGGCGGGGCGGCTTCCTGACGCCGATCCCGACCCCTGCTCCGGTCCCGTCGGTGAGTGCCCCGCCGAGTGCCTTGCCGTCCGCTTCAGGATCGGCCCGCCCGTCGGGGTCGCCGGCCGCGTCCGGATCGACCGCGCCAGCCTCAGCAGCGCCATCGGTCTCAACGGCACCGTCCACTCCGGCCTCGGCCGCCCCGTCGTGACCACGGCTCGGGGCTGACGAGGTTCGGTCGTTGCGGCGTATCTTCGCGGCGATGACCGGTCCAGCTAAGGACCCCGCACGGGCGCGGGCGACCATGGTCGCAAGCCAGCTTCGCGCTCGCGGAATCACCGACGCCCGAGTCCTTGCCGCGATGGGCGCCATCCCGCGTGAGGCGTTCGTATCGGCTCGGAGCCGGCGGGATGCCTACGCGGACGAAGCCCTTCCGATCGAGGCCGGGCAGACGATCAGCCAGCCGTGGATGGTCGCCAAGATGACGGAGGATCTCGCGGTCCAGTCGGGTGACCGCGTCCTCGAGATCGGAACCGGTTCCGGCTATCAGGCGGCGATCCTGGGTTGGCTCGGCGCGCGGGTGACGTCGCTGGAGCGCCAGGTGGTTCTCATCGAGCCGGCTCGGGCGCGCATCGCGGCACTCGATCTGGCCGGTTCGGTGGAGATCCGCGAGGCCGACGGCAGCCTCGGCGACCCGGCCGGCGCGCCGTGGGACGGGATCATCGTCACGGCCGCGGCGCCGTCCGTGCCGGACGCTCTCCGCGAGCAGCTGGCCGACGGTGGCCGGCTCGTGATACCGGTCGGAACGCGCGATCGCCAGCTGCTGACCGTGGTGATGCGGCAGGGCGACGAATGGGTCGAGCGCTCGGACGGCTACTGCGTCTTCGTCCCGCTCATCGGCCCGGGTGGCTTCGAGGCGTGACAGCGACGTTCGCTGCGTGAGGCCGGCGACCCGACCATGCGGCTCGGTATACTCGCCCGGCCATGACGCATGTCTTCGTCGCGCCGCATCCGGACGACGTCGCGCTCTCGTGCGGCGGACTCATCGCCAGCCTCCGCGAGCTTGGTCAGACCGTGACGATCCTGACGGTCTACTCGGGCGATAACGCGTCGGAGCGGTTGTCGCCCTATCAGCGCGAGGCGCTCGGGTTCGGCTCGAAGGCGATGTGGCCCGCGACCGAGGCGTTCAACCGCGCGGACATCGAGGCCGACTGGCCGACCGCCGTCCTGGTCCCGGCATGGGCGGCCGACGAGGAGCGGCTCGATGCCACCCAGAGCGACGCCGACCAGGCCGCCAAGCGGTTCTGGCAGCGCTCGTCGTGGTACCGCCGGGCGAGCATCCGGAACGAGTCGCTGGCCGATCAGCCGGTCGTCGACGACCTGCCGACCCAAGGCGCCGTCTACACGGACGAGATCGTCGAAGCGGCCGCCGCCGGTGACCTGATGGCCCGACGGCGGCTCGAGGACGAGCGGTTCGCCTATTTCGCCGAAGCGTCGATCGTCTTCCTCGACCTGCCCGATGCCGTCTTTCGCGGCTACGAGGGCGACGACGAGCTGCTCGGGATGCCGCGCGCCGATGATGACGCGCCATTCGAGCTGCTGCGCCGCGAGATCGCCCGACTCGAGCCCCAGAAGGTCTACTTCCCGCTCGGCGTCGGCGGTCACGTCGACCACCAGCTTTGCCGCGAGGTCGGCGTTCGCTTGCTTCAGGAGGGGCGACGCTGGGTGATGCCAGGCCCCGAATACGCCGGCATCGTCACGTTCTACGAGGACTTCCCGTACGCGTGGTGGAACGACTTCCGGCGGCTCGAGGACCTCGGTGAGGATCCGCTGGCGGGCCTGCCCGCGGATGTGAGCATCAGCGCCGAGTTCGCCGACATCACCGATCAGATCGAACGCAAGATCACGGGCATCAGCCTGTACGAGAGCCAGATCGAGCGGCTCTTCGACGGGACCATCGCGATGGCCGACGCGGTCCGACGCTATGGCCGGGCGGTGGCCGGTCTTGGGGACGTGGACGGATCCGCAGAGCGCTACTGGGCGTCCGCTCGGGTCTGACGCCCAGGGACCATCGCGTCTGGCGACCGTTCAGGCGTTTCCGGCCGCGGCGATGACCTCCGAGATGACCCCGGGGAGCTGGGCCTCGAGGCCGAGCCACATCGGCAAGCGAACCAGCCGATCGCTGGCGTCGTCCGTGTTCGACATGTCGCCCACCGAGCGCCCCGCCGATCGCCCGAAGGGCGACGTATGGAGGGGGATGTAGTGGAAGACGGACTGGATCCCTGCGGTCTTCAGTCGCTCGATGAACGCCGTCCGACGTTCGAGGTCGGGCAGGAGCAGGTAGTACATGTGGGCGTTATGTGACCGATCGGGCGGGATGATCGGGCGGCGCACCGCGCCCGCAGCCTCGAGCTCCTTTAGCGCCATGTCGTAGTCGTCCCAGATGCGGTGCCGCCGGGCCGTGATGGCATCGGCCTCCTCCATCTGCGCCCACAGGAACGCGGCGATGATCTCGCCGGGCAGGTAGGACGAGCCCAGGTCGACCCAGGTGTACTTGTCGACCTGGCCCCTGAAGAACTGGCTGCGATTGGTCCCCTTCTCCCAGACGACCTCGGCGCGATCGACGAAACGGGGATCGTTGACGAGCAGGGCCCCGCCTTCGCCCGAGATGATGTTCTTGGTCTCGTGGAACGAGAGCGCGGCCATATGGCCGATGCCGCCCAGCGGTCGGCCCCGGTAGTCGGACAGGAGACCCTGGGCCGCGTCCTCGATCACGACCAGGTCGTGGCGGACCGCGATCTCCATGATCTGGTCCATGTCGCAGGCCACGCCCGCGTAGTGGACCGGCACGATCGCCCTGGTCCGCGGCGTGATCGCCGCCTCGATCCTGGACGCGTCGATGTTGAGCGTGTCGGGCCGGACGTCGACGAAGACCGGCGTAGCGCCGCGGAGGACGAAGGCGTTCGCCGTCGAGACGAAAGTGAACGACGGCAAGATGACCTCGTCGCCGACGCCCACCCCGCTCAGGATGGCCGCCATCTCGAGGGCCGCGGTGCAGGAGTGGGTGAGGAGGGCCTTCTGGCTGCCGATGCGCGTCTCCAGCCAGGCGCAGCATCGTTTGGAGAACTGCCCGTTCCCGGCCAGGTGCCCGTTGGCGTGGGCCTCCGCGATGTAGGAGAGTTCGCGGCCGGTCATGTATGGCTTGTTGAACGGGATCATGGGCGTCCGCCCGTCTCGGAGCGCTTTCGAGCCACCATCAGAAGCGAGCCACCGGCGGGGAACGACAACCCGCGGCGGATCAGGCTGCGCTCGATGGTCATGAAAGCCCCAAGCGCGATGTTGACTGCGCGTGGCTGTCGCAACTCGTCGATGGCATCGAACCCATCGTCGGCCCGGGGCCCACGCGCGCGCAACCTCGCGGCGATCAGCATCGGCAGGAGCAGGGAGACGAACGAGGTCATCCGCATGACATCGAATCCGGCGGCCTCGATCTTGCGCCGGAGCTCAAGCGCCGTGTAACGCCGGACATGATGGGCGTGGACGTCCTGCTGGCTCCAGAGCGACGGATGTTGTGGCACGGTCACGAGGAACCCGCCGCCGGCCCGCAGGGCTCGACCCACCTCGGCGATCACCGACTCGTCATCCTCGATGTGTTCGAGGACGTCGAACGCCCCGATGACATCGAACTCGTCGCGAAAGGGAATATGCCGCGCGTCCATCTGCGAGAAGTGCGCCATGGGGACGCGGGCTGCGGCGAATGCCAGGCCGGCGCTGAAGATCTCGCTGCCCGACAGTTCGATCGACGGATCTGCGGCGTGGATCCCGGCAAGGACGAAGCCGGTCCCGCAGCCGATCTCCAGGAACGACCGACGATCCGGGAAGTAGGTCCGCAAGGCCCAGACGATGAGGTCGTTGCGAGCGCGAAACCAGAAGTTGCTCGCTTCCAGTTCGGCCAGGGCACCGAAATATTCCTCCCGGAAGCCTTGGTTCTCGAGGGCCAGGTCGGGAGCGAACGCCTTGAACCCGGCGATGGTCACTGGCCTGTTGCCGCAGTTCGCACAAGTCCAGTCATCGTCGCCATCCGATGAGCCACACGTGCCGCAGATCCTCACCTGTCGCCCAACGCAGAGCCCCGGAGCCAGTGGAACGTCATCTGCGCGGACGAGAACGAGAACCCCAACCGCTCGTACAGGTTGAGGATCGCGAGGTTGTGTCCGGAGATCGTCGTCTCGACAGACCTCGCGCCCTCGGCCTGGTGTCTGAGCAGGATCGTCCGCCACAGGCTGGACCCGATGCCTCTGCCCTGCCACGCAGACGCGATGGCCGTCAGATGCCAATACACCGCCCCGTCCGATCGATCCTCGAGGATGAAGAACCCGACCAGCTCACGGCCTACCTCGGCCTTCAGGATCGTGTGCCCCGGAGCGTCGAAGCTGTTGCGCACCCAGGTCGCATATCGCCGGTTGCTCAGGTCCGGCGGCAGGCGCCGGTCGAGCAGGAACCGACCGGTGGTGAACGCGGTGTAGGCGATCGCCTCGATCGAGCTCAGGTCGCTCCCTGATGCGGGGGATACCTGCACGACATCGCGAGGCGGGTCGATCCCCTCGAACGAATCGAGGCGCAGTCGGTACACCATCTCGATGAAGCGAAAGCCGGCGTTCTCGAGCGCCATCGACTCACGGATCTGGAGATGATCGAGCCGGCACGACACCAGGCGAACGGCGTGCTCGTCACACCATGAACCGAACTCACCTAGTGCCTGCGCCGGGTGGGCATCGTCTTCGAGGACAATGCGGGTGATCTGGGCGACGGGGAACCCGAAGATCTCCGAGTCCCATGGCACGAGGGAGCAGTCGATGACGGCGCCGGCCCTCTCGAACCGCGTTTCACTTGTCGGCTTCAATCGTCCTCGGTCGCTTCCCGGACCAGGTAGGTCGGGCGGTCCATCGCGCGGAAGTGCATCCGCGCCAGGTACTCGCCGATGATGCCGAGCGCGAACAATTGGGCGCCGCTGAAGATGGCGATGATCGAGGCCAGGAAGGCGAACCCCGGGACGACACTGCCGTTCGTGAGGAAACTGAGGAGCACATACACCAGGATCAGGAAGCCGAACAGGGTGAACGCGAACCCGATCAGGCTGGCGATCTGGAGTGGCAGCGTGCTGAACCCGGTCATCATGTTGAATGCATGCGTGACGAGCTTGCGGAACGAGTAGCTGGAGGTACCGACGCGGCGCGGCTCGTGGAGCACGGGGACGTGGGCGAAGTTCGTCGTCCCCCAGGTCAGCAGCACGTCGATCGACACGTAGGGGCCGCGATAGGTCGCGAATGCGTCGCGGAGCCGCGTGCGAAACGCTCGGAACGCACTGACGTTACGAGCCGTATCGGCACCCATCGCGCTCTGCAGGGCCAGTTTCGTGATGGTCGAGGCCTGGTCGCGCAGGAACCCGTGTTGCTCGGTCGCGGGTGTCCCATAGACGACGTCGGCGCCGCCACCGAGAAGTGCGATCAGCTTGCCGATCTCCTCGGGCGGGTTCTGGAGATCGTCGTCCAGGGTCACGATGACCCCATACCGCGCCGCTCGGATCCCGCAGAGCAGCGCGTTGTGCTGGCCGTAGTTGCGACTCATCCGGATCCCGCGGACGTGCCGGTCGCGCTCGGCGAGGCGCTCGATCACCGACCACGAGTCGTCTCCCCCGCTGTCTTCGACGAGAACGATCTCGTAGCGGTCGGTGAGGGCGGCGAGGGCGGCGCTCAGCCGGCGGTAGAGGTCCGGCAGGATGGGCGCCGAACGGTAGACCGGGACGATCGCCGAGATGTCCGCTGGCGAGGACGGGCGCGACGGCAAGCCGATGCGATCGGCGGCATCGAGAACGGCCACGTCCATATCCGAGGGTCGCTCCGTCATGCTGCCGACTCTAGCAGTCCGGTGCGCACGGTCACCAACCCGAAGGTCCGCGACGTTCAGTGGTACTTCGGCCGTGGAGTGGGTCGCGGCGGGTATGGTTCGAGATCGCGCTGATCGGCCCGGACTTTCGAGCGGCGGTGGATGGCGAACGTCCCCCGGTATAGTCCGGCCCGTGTTCGCTGAGTTCCCGATCACGGCCTCGGACCCGACGGTCTGGCTGTCGATCGGCGAGGGCCTTCTGTTCGGGGCGGTGTGCCTGATCTTCGGCGTGTGGCTGACCCGGTTCGTCGGCTTGCTCGAGCCCGATGCGCCTGCCGGCGAGACGCTTGGGGTCGGGCTGGCGGCGGGGCTCATGGTGCTGGCTGCCTGGTGGGCGGCGGTCGGTTCTGGCGGGCGCAGCTCGTTCACGCCGGTGGCGGTCGGCTTCGCCGTCGCGATCGGGTTTGGCGCGGTCCGGCGACTGCGCCCCGGCCGGGCGATTGAGGTCGAGACTGGCCAAACACCGGCCGCCGCGGTCGAGGGCGAGCCGACCGCTCGACCGACGCGGCGCCGCGACCTGATCGTCGCCGTGCTCGGCAGCGCGGTCTTCGTGGTTGCCGTCGCCCTGCTCTACGGTTCGACCATGGCGCCGAGCCCGCGCGACGGCGTCCAGCCGCTCGAGTTCATGGACGAGGCGTATTACGCGGTGCTCGGTGCGGACCTCGCGAAGACCGGGACCGAATCGCTCTATTCACCGTCGGGCTTCACCGCCATCGAGGGGTTGCCGACGCAGACCTGGTACCACTTGGGCGAGGCCTGGCTGGGCGCCGCGGTCATTTCGATCTTCGGGGCGGCACCAATCCAAGCTCGCCATTTCGTCGTGCTGCCGTTGCTGCTCCTGGCGGCGGCCGCCCTGACCGGCGCGCTCGTGCGACGGATGACCGGGACGACGTCGCGCGGCACATTCGTGTTCGGGTTCCTCGCCTGCCTATTCCTGGCGCCCGTGCCCCTGGCCGTCGGGATGATCTTCGAGATCCGGTTGTACGGCCTTGCCGCTGTGGCCGTCGTCTTCGCGCTGTACAGCCTTGCCGTGCTCGGCCGTCGCCCGGCGAGCTGGCCGCTGCCCATCTTCGTTGCGGCCGCCGCGGCGATGATCCTGCCTGCGCACATCGTGATCGCCGTGCTGGCGCTGGTCGGGGTCGGGAGTGTCCTGTGCCTGCGGATCGCGCAGACGGTCCTGGCGACGCGACGCCTGCCGGACGTCCCAGTCGTCTGGCGGCGGACCTACATCGCCACGGGCATCGCGCTCATCGCCACGATCGGGTGGGGTGCCCTGACGGGCCACGACATCGGGACCAGCGGACTCTCGCCGAGCGTCTCGCCGTTCAACGCGTTCTGGCGCGAAACCGTGGCGGTCGTCATCGTCTGTTCCGGGGCATTGCTCGCTATCGCCGTCGCCTGGTTCGTGGTCCGGAGGGATTCGTCGATCGAGGCCGGCCTGTACCTAGGAACGATCGCGCTCCTGGTGGTCGGCACGCTGGTCTGGGGCGCCCGGCTCGGCGATTTCAACACGTTCCACCTCTTCTACGGCGGCCTGGCCGTCTTTGCGGGCCCGGTCGCAGCGGTAGCCGTCATGTCGCTCTGGCGACGGCTTCGCGCCACCGGTCGCGGGCGACTGGCGATCGCGCTGGTGGTGCTGTGCGGCATCCAGCTCGAGTTCGGCGCGCTCTTCGGCATCGGTCGATTGGGTCTGTTCGGAGCGGGCGATCATGTGCCGGCCCCGATGGCGATCCTGGCCACGATCGAGGCCCTGCCGCCCGACGCCAAGCTGGCCTATGCCTGCCGGCCGTCCGAGGAGGCGTCGTTCTGGGATGGGCAACTGATGGGCATCGACGCCCACACAGGCCGACGGATCGTCCCGATGTGCTTCGAAGCGGAGACGTTTGGCGACATGACCGGGACGCCGATGTCCGCCGACGTCCCGAGCCCGCTCTTCCTGGCGGCCCCACAGCGGGCGCTCTACCCCACATCGGGCTCGCACCCATCCCCGGCGATCGTGACGGCATTCTTGAAAGCGAACGGGATCGAGTACATCTACGTCGACCGGGTGCATCCGAACGAGCTCGTCCCCGATGCCATCCCGATCGCGACGAGCGGCGAGACACAGGTGCTTCGCATCCCATGAGGGTCCGCCGGGGGCGGGCGTACGGCGGCGAACGGAGGGCTCCGCATGGAGCTGTTGCGATCGCTCGCCGCTGAGTTCCCGATCACGCTGTCCGATGGGACGGTCTGGCTGTCGATCGGCCAGGGGCTGCTGTTCGGGGCGGTCTGCCTGCTGTTCGGTGCGTGGATCGCCCGGTTGGTCGGCCTGCTCGAGCCCGACGCGCCCGCGGGCGAAACCCTCGGCGTCGGGCTCGCATCCGGTCTCACGGTGCTCGTGTCCTGGTGGGCGGCCGTGGCCTCGGGCGGACGTAGTTCGTTCACCCCAGTGGCCGTCGGCTTCGCGATCGCGATCGGGCTGGCGGTAGTCCGACGGCGACGCTCGGGTGCGCAGGCAATCGCTGCCCGGCCGCGCGCTTCCGTCGAATCGGCCGAGAGGCAGACATCGCAATCCCGGAACGTGATCGTCGCGAGTGTTGGCGCGGCGATCCTCGTCGTCGCGTTGGCCCTGCTGTATGGCTCGACCTTGACGCTCCGCCCTCGCGATGGCGTCCAGCCGCTCGAGTTCAGCGACACCGCTTATTACTCGCTCCTGGGCGCGGATCTCGCGGCAACGGGCACCGAATCGCTCTATTCGCCGTCGGGCTTCACCGAGATCGCGGGGCTGCCGTCGCAGACCTGGTACCACTGGGGCGAGGCGTGGCTCGGGGCCATCGCCATCACGATCTTCGGCACGCCGCCGCTCGATGCCCGGCATCTGATGGTCTTGCCGCTCCTGCTGCTGGCTGCGGCGGCGCTGACCGGCACGCTCGTCAGGCAGGTGACCAGATCCGTTTCGCGCGGGGCCTTTCTATTCGGATTCCTGGCCTGTCTATTCCTCGCGCCGGTACCGTTCATCCCGGGAAAGGACTTCAGCTCGTGGGCGGTCGGCCTGATCTTCGAGATCACCCTGTACGGCTTGGCCGCGGTGGCCGTCCTGCTCGCGATGTATTGCCTCGTCGTCCTCAGCCGACGAAAGGCGAGCTGGGCGGTGGCGGCCTTCGTCGGCAGCGCCGCGGCGATGATCCTGCCATCCCACATCGTCATCGCGGTCCTTGCTCTCGTCGGCGTTGGCAGCGTCTTGGCGATCCGGATCGCGGAGGCATTCGTTACCACGCGACGTCCGCCCGTTCTTGCAGATGTCTGGCGACGCGTTTACATTGCAGCGGCGGTCGCCGTCGTAGCGACGGTCGGGTGGGGTCTGCTGACCGGGCACGGCATCGGGGCTAGCGCGCTATCTCCGAGCGTTGCCCCGTTCAACGCGTCCTGGCGTGACGCCCTGGGGATCACCGTCGCCTGTTCAGGCGTATTCCGGTGGCCTGGTTCCTGGTCCGAAAGAAGGCGCCGATCGAGGCTGGCTTGTACCTCGGCACCGGCATCCTCCTGTTCACAGGGGCTCTCGTCTGGGGAGCACTCCTCGGTGACTTCACGACCTTCCACCTGTTTTTCGGCGGGATCGCGGTCTTCGCGACGCCGGTGGCGGCAGTAGCCGTTTGGTCGATCTGGCTGCGGCTGCGGGCGACCGGCCCTGCATGGCTGGCCGTCGCCGTGCTCCTGCTGTCCCTGACACAACTCGAATTCGGGGTCGGCCTCGGAGTCCTCCGACTGTGGCGCTTCGGGCCGGGCGCCTATCCACCCGTGCCTGTCGCGATGCTCGCCCAGGTCCGGGGTCTTCCGGCTGATGCCAAGCTGGCCTATGCGTGCCGGCCGTTCGAGGAAGTTTCCTTCTGGGATTCGAGCCTGATCGGCCTGTATGCCCACACGGGGCAACAAGTCGTGCCGATGTGCTTCCAAGCCGAGACCTTCGGACTGATCACCGGCACGCCCATCTCCGGCGATGTGGCAAATCCCTTGTTCCGATGGGCTCCGCAGCGTGCCCTTTACCCGACTGCAAGTTCGCAACCAACCGCGGCCAGTGTGGCCGCGTTCCTGAAGGACAACGGCATCGACTACATCTACGCGGACACGCTGCATCCGAACACGCTCGTCCCCGACGCCATCCCGATCGCGAGGAACGGCGAGACGCAGCTGCTTCGCATCCCCTGACTATCAGGTCGCGGCCCGCTGGGAATGGCCACCGGTATAGTCCTGCCCGTGTTCGGAGAGCTTGGGATCACGATCGCCGACGGGACAGTCTGGCTGTCGATCGGCGAGGGGCTGCTGTTCGGGGCGGTGTGCCTGGTATTCGGCGTGTGGGTCGCCCGGTTCGTCGGCCTGCTGGAGGCCGATGCGCCGGCCGGCGAGACGCTCGGGGTCGGGCTCGCATCGGGGCTCCTGGTGTTCGCCGCCTGGTGGGGGGCCGTCGCCTCGGGCGGACGCAGCTCGTTCACCCCCGTGGCCGTGGGGTTCGCGATCGGGTTCGGGTTGGCCTTCGCACGGAGGCGAGGAACCGCGGCCGCCGAACGGCCCTCGGCCGAGTCACGTCCGGTGGCGAGCGAGGAACCAGCCCGATCCAGGAGTCGCACCGACCTGGTCGTTGGCGTCGTGGCGAGCGCCGTCTTCGTCGTCGCCGTCGCCCTGCTCTATGGGTCGACGCTCGTGCAGAGCCCTCGCGCCGGTGTCCAGCCGCTCGAGGTGATGGACGAGGCGTACTACTCGATCCTCGGCGCGGATCTGGCGAAGACGGGGACCGAGGCCATCTACTCGACGTCGGGCTTTGACGCGATCCAGGGCCTACCCGCCCAGACCTGGTACCACTGGGGCGAGGCATGGCTGGCGTCTGCCGCCATCACGATCTTCGGCGCCGCCGCGCTCGACGCCCGTCACTTCATGGTGCTGCCGATCCTCCTGCTGGCCGCCGCCGCCATGACCGGTACGCTCGTCCGGCGGGTGACCGGGTCGACGTCGCGCGGAGCGTTCTTGTTCGGTTTCCTCGCCTGTCTGTTCCTGGCCCCCGTTCCGTTCATCGCAGGTCCGCATTTCAGCTCGTGGGCCGTCGGCTTGATCTTCGGCATCACCCTCTACGGGTTGGGAGCCGTGGCCGTCCTGTTCGCGACGTACGGCCTCGTGGTGCTCGGCGGCCGACACGCGGGCTGGCCACTCCCTGTCTTCGCGGGCACGGCCACCGCTCTGATCCTGCCCGCCCACATCGTGATCGCGCTTCTGGCACTCATCGGCGTCGGCAGCGTCTCGGCCATCCGGATCGCCCGGTCGCTCTTCACGACGCGACGCCTCCCCACGGTCTCGCTCCTCTCGCGACAGACCTTCGTCGTCACCGCCCTCGTCGTCGCGGCGACGGTCACCTGGGGCCTCCTCACCGGGCACGGCGCCGTGAGCAGCGGACCCTCGCCTGGCGTGACGCCATTCAACGCGACCTGGGCCGAGACCGTGGTGATCGTCTTCCTGGGCGCCGGTGCGTTCCTGGCGATCGCGATCGCCTGGCTCATGGCTCGCAAGGAGGCAACTATCGAGGCGGACCTCTACCTCGGCGCGGCCGCGCTCCTGGCCGCCGGCGCCATCGGCTGGGGCGCTCGCCTCGGCGACTACAACACGTTCCACTTGTTCTTCGCCGGAATCGCGGTCTTCGCGACGCCGGTCACGGCCATCGCGGTGTGGTCGATCTGGTCGCGCCTCCGGGTCGCCGGCCATCGGCCACTCGCGATCGTCGTCCTCGTCTTGTGCGGAGTCCAGCTCGAGCTCGGCGCGGCCACGAGCATCGTCCAGCTGGAGGCCTTCGGCCCGCACGAGTACGCCCCGGTCCCGGAAGCGATCCTGGCCGGGATCAGGGCCCTTCCGGCGGACGCCAAGCTCGCCTACTCGTGCCAACCCTTCGAGGAGCTGGCGCCCTGGGATGCACGATTGCTCGGGCTGGACGCCCACACCGGGCGTCGGGTCGTGCCGATGTGCTTCGAGGCCGACTTCTTCGGACAACTGATCGGGGGTCAGAAGTCAGCCGACATCCCCAACCCGCTCTTCCAGTGGGCGCCGCAGCGGGCGCTGTACCCGGACGCGAACGCTCGTCCCTCGCCGGCCAGCGTGGCCGCATTCCTGAAAGCCAACGGCATCGACTACATCTACGCGGATACGATGCACCCGAACGAACTTGTTCCCGACGCGACGCTGGTCGTCACCGGCGGCACGGTACAGGTCCTTCGAATCCCATGATGGGAAAGTGTTCCGGGGGTCATGACTTGGGCACGCTGATCTCGATCGTCATCCCGGCCCGCAACGAGGAGGACAACATCGGTCCCCTCGAGCGGGAGCTCAACGAGAGCATCGACGGCCTGCCGTATGACTTCGAGTTCCTGGTCGTGGACAACGGCAGCACGGACGGTACGGAAGTGGCCATCAGGGCGCTGTGCGCCAAGGATCCGCGCTGGAAGTACGTCCGGTTCAGTCGGGACTTCGGAGTGGAGGCGTCGCTGACCGCGGGCTACAAGCTGGCGTCCGGGGAAGCCATCGTGGTCCTGTACTCGGATCTCCAGGATCCGCCGCAGGTGATCCCGGCCTTCCTCGAACGCTGGCGCGATGGCTACGACGTCGTCTACGGCGTCCGGACGGTCCGACCGGGGGACGCCAGGTGGCGGAACGTGATGGTCAGGATCGTCTACCGGGTCATCGCCGCACTCGCCGACGTCAAGATCCCGCAGAACGCCGGCGACTTCCGGCTGATCAGCCGCCGCGTCGCCGACGCGCTGGAGTCATGCAACGAGTCGAACCGCTACATGCGCGGATTGATCGCGTGGCTCGGCTTCGAGCAGACGGGCGTTGAATACGAGCGGCGTCCCCGGCTCAAAGGCGAGAGCAAGGCGCCGATCGGCAGCCTCATCGTGTTCGCCCTGAACGCCTTCACCAGCTTCTCGGTCAAGCCCCTGCGGCTCTTCGTCTTCCTCGGGTTCGCGCTGGTCGCGCTGAGCATGTTGGGGGCCGCCATCTATGTCTTCCTCTTCCTGACCGGCAACCCGCCGGCCGGGATCACGACGCTGATCGTGCTGGCGCTGCTCGGCATCGGCATCAACAGCCTGGGGATCGGGGTCCTGGGCGAGTACCTCGGCCGGACCTATGCGGAGACGAAGCGGCGCCCGATCTATGTCATCTCGGACGCGGTCAACATCGATGTCAGCGAAACGCCCGGTGGCCGCCCATTGGCAGGGGAGCCAGGGACCGATGCCAAAAGGGTCTGATGTCATCGCTCGCTTCCTCGACGAGCAGGGTGTCGAGTGCGTCTTCGAGCTGGTGGGCGGGATGATCGTCCACCTGCTCGACTCGCTCCACCAGGCCGACCGGATCCGCATCGTGAGCATGCACCATGAGCAGGGCGCGGCCTTTGCCGCGGAGGGCTATGCCCGGATCTCGGGCGTGCCGGGCGTCGCCATGGCGACCAGCGGGCCCGGCGCGACCAACCTCATGACCGGCATCGCCAGCTGCTATTTCGACTCGATCCCCGCGCTCTTCATCACAGGCCAGGTCAATCGAAACGAGATGAAGGGCGATCGCGCCATCCGGCAGATGGGCTTCCAGGAGACCGACATCGTCGCCCTGGTGGGTCCGATCACCAAGGCGGCCTGGCAGGTCGAGACGCCGGAGCAACTCCCCTTCATGCTGCCGCGCGCCTTCCAGCTGGCCCGCAGCGGCCGCCCGGGGCCTGTCCTGCTCGACGTCCCGATGGACATCCAGCGAGCGGACGTGCCCTACATCGACGGAACGCATGCCGTCGAAGCGCCCGTCGAGCCGGCCATCGAACCGTCCGCGATCGAGGACCTCATCGCGGCGCTGCACCACGCCGAGCGCCCCCTGGTGCTCGTCGGTGGCGGGGTTCGCGCCGGTCGGGCGACCGACCAGGTCCGCGAGCTACTGGCTGCTCTTGGTGTCCCCGTCGTCAATTCGCTGATGGGCGTCGATGTGCTGCCGGCCTCTAGCGACCTCCGGGTCGGGATGATCGGCAGCTATGGCAACCGCTGGGCGAACCTCGCGATCGGCCGGTCCGACTTCCTCCTCGTCCTGGGGAGCCGGCTCGACATCCGTCAGACGGGCTCGGAGACGGAGGCGTTCAAGGCCGGCCGCGAGATCTTCCACGTCGATGTCGACGCCGGCGAGATGAACAACCGGGTCACCGGCGTCACGGCCATCCTGGCCGACCTCAAGCGGTTCGCCGAGGCGGCGCTGCCGGCGTCAAGAGCCGCGAACCTGCCCGACCGGTCCGCCTGGATGGACGAGATCCGCGACGTTCGCTCCGAGTGGCCCGACACCGAGGAGACGCGCGGTGCCTCGGGGATCAATCCGAACGTGCTCATGCACCAGCTCTCGGCGGTCTCGGGCGATGCCGCGGTCTACGTGGCCGACGTCGGTCAGCACCAGATGTGGGCCGCGCAGTCGCTCCAGCTGCTACCCGACCAGCGCTTCCTCACGTCGGGAGGGCTCGGTTCGATGGGCTTCGGCCTCCCGGCTGCCATCGGCGCATCGTTCGCCGTGCCGGGTCGCCCGGTCGTGCTGGTCGCCGGTGACGGCGGCTTCCAGACCAATATCCAGGAGCTCCAGACGGTCGCTCGCAACAAGCTGCCGCTCAAGATCCTCATCGTGAACAACCGGACCCACGGCATGGTCCGCCAATTCCAGCAGAGCTATTTCGACAGCCGCTTCCAGTCGACGGTCTGGGGCTACAGCGCGCCCGATTTCGCCGCGGTGGCGTCCGCGTATGGGATCCCGTCGCGGGCAGTGGAGAACGAGGACGGCGTGGCAGCGGCGGTGTCGTGGCTGGCGGCCGAAGCCGGCCCGGCCCTGCTCGAGGTGATGGTCCCGTCCGAGACCAACGCCTACCCGAAGCTCGCTTTCGGCCGGCCGATCACCGAGATGGAACCGTTCGCCACCCCCGTCGGGATGGAGAGCACCTAGCCCGGCGCCTCGAGCTCGAGGGCCACGGCCGGCGGGCGCTTGATGAGGCCCCGCGCGTACAGCGAGTGGCACGTGCGCTGGAGTCCCTCACGAAGACCCACCGTGGGTACGTATTCGGCGTACAGCCGATCGAGGTCCGGGACGTAGTCCAGCTGCGACTGGGCGTCGGGTGACACCTGGACCTCGAGTCCGCCGAAGATGTCGGCGATCGTCTGCGCGACCTCCCCGATGCTCGCCGTTCCCTCGCGACACCCTACGTTGTAGACCGTGTGGCGCGGTTCGCCGAGCAGCAGCTTGAACAGGATCACGCTCAGGTCCGTCGCATAACAGAACGACCGACGAGCCCGGCCGTCGCTCGTCAACCGGAGGACGCCATCTCCCGCGGCCTGGCGGATCAGGTCGGGAACGGCGAACGCCGCCGCACGGTCCTGGTACGGGCCGATGACCGAGAAGACGCGTGCGACCCGCAGGTCCAGCCCGGTGATCCCGAAGAACATCTCGGACAGACGCTTGGCTTCGGCATAGGCGCGGGCCGGAACCGCGGGCATGGGTCCGGCCACGTAGGTCTCCGGGACCTCCGCAACCTCCGGCGGCTGGTCCCCGTAGACGGCCCCGCTGCTGATCAGGACGATCCCCTTGGCGGCCGAGGCCTTGGCGGCCTCTGCGACCGAGGCCGCCATGCCGACGGTCTCCCGGAGGCCCGCGACGGGGTCCTCCCGGAACCGGCCGGGGTCCGTGGTGGCGGCGCCATGGATGACGTAGTCCCAGCCGCGCCCGGGGAGCTCGATGGCATGGTCTTCGCCCCACTCGACGACGACGACCTCGCCCGCGGCCACCTGCTCGCCGTACCTTGAGCGCAACAGGTCCGGGCGTCGCGTCGGCAGGGTCATGACGCATGGGGGGCCGGCGCTGACCTGATTGAAGCGGACGACGCTCTCAACGAGAGAGCGGCCCACGAACCCGGTCGCGCCCGTCAGGAGCAGCGACGCGCCGGCAAGCCCGCCGAGCTCTCCCCGACACACCTCGACGATGTGGTCCAGGTCGGCCCGGATGACCCCGTCGGGGCCGTCAAGCGGTTCGGGCATCCCTCGGCCGCGTGGCCGCCCGCAACTCGTCGGCGAGGTACCCAAGCCGCTCGTGGTCGAGCCCCGGGAAGCTCCCCACCCAGAACGTGTCGTTCATGATGATGTCGGCGTTCACCAGGTCGCCGACGACCCGGAACGGGACGGATGCGTAGGCAGGCTGCCGCGTCAGGTTGCCGCCGAACAACAGCCTGGTCCGGATCCCGCGAGCCTCCAGCCGCGACGTGAGTTCGTCACGAGTGAACCCGACCCCCTGGCGGACCGTGATGGGGAAGCCGAACCAGCTCGGGTCGCTGCCCGGGGTCGCCTCGGGGAGGATCAGGACGTCTTCGAGCGGCTCGAGCGCCGCGTGGAGGAAGGCGAAGTTCTCGCGCCGGCGGGCCACGAAATCGTCCAGCTTGCCAAGCTGCGCGACCCCGATCGCGGCTTGCATGTCGGTGAGCTTCACGTTGTAGCCGATGCGGCTGTACGAGTACTTGTGGTCGTAGCCGGTCGGCAGCGTCCCGAGTTGCCACCCGAACCGCTTGCCGCAGACGTTGTCCTCGCCAGGCTCGCACCAGCAGTCCCGGCCCCAGTCACGGAACGACTCGACGATCTTCTTGAGCGGCGGGCTGCTGGTGAGGACGGCCCCGCCCTCGCCCATCGTCATGTGGTGGGCGGGGTAGAAGCTCACCGTGGCGAGGTCTCCGAACGTCCCCACCTTCCGGCCGTGCCACGTGGAGCCGACGGCGTCGCAGGTGTCCTCGATCAGCCACAACCCGTGCGCGTCGGCGATGGCCTTGACCCGGTCGATGTCGAACGGGTTGCCGAGCGTGTGGGCGATCATGATCGCCCGCGTCCGAGGGCCGACCGCCGCCTCGATGGCATCGGGGTCCGCGTTGTAGGTCGGGATCAGCGAGTCGACGAAGACCGGGACGAGCCCGTTCTGGAAGATCGGGTTGACCGTCGTCGGGAAACCGGCCGCCGCCGTGATCACCTCATCACCCGGCTTGAGGGCTCGATCGCCGAGCTCCTCGGCGGTGAGGGTCGCGAGTGCCAGGAGATTCGCGCTCGAGCCGCTGTTGACCAGGATCGAATGCCGAACGCCGATCCAGCGCGCGAACTCCCGTTCGAACTTGGCCGCGAACCGTCCGGTGGTCAGCCAGAAATCGAGCGAGGCGTCGACCAGGTGCTGCATCTCGGCGGCGTCGAAGACCTTGCCCGACACCGGCAGCGTGGTCTCACCGGGAACGAAATCGGTCTCCGGGAACGCCGCCGCGTGGTACTCGCCGACCAGTTCGCGGATGCGGGCACGGAGCTCGGCGGCGGTCTCGGCGCTCAACGGCGGTCCCTCGCCGGTGTCACGCGAGGGCCTCCCGGTACCACGGGACGGTCCGGCTCAGCCCCGCGGCCAGCGTCAACTCAGGCGACCAGCCGAGGCGGGCGGCCGCCTTCGAAGCGTCCAGCCACTGGGCCGGGATCTCGTTGGGCGCATCGGACTGGATGGTCGGGACCAGATCGGTCCGCCCGACGGCGACCCCGATCTCCTCGACGATCTCGAGGACCGAGACCGGCCGGCCATGACCGAAGTTGAACGCCTCCGACCGTTCGCGCCCGTCCATCAGGGCAGCTCCGAGCGCGAGGTATGCGGTCACGGCGTCGTCGACATGCAGATAGTCGCGCTGCAATGTCCCGTCGCTTCGGATGATCGGTGCCTCGCCGCGTAGGAGCGACCGGATCGTGCCCGGGACGATGCGGTCCCAGTTGAGGTCGCCGCCGCCGTAAATGTTGGCGCAGCGGGCGATCCCCACTGGGAGGTCGAAGCTCGCGCCGTAGGCCGATGTCAGCAGGTCGGCCGCACTCTTCGATGCGTCGTAGATGTTCCGGCCCGCCAGCGGATGCGTCTCGGTATAGGGGAGCGTCGGGCTCTCGCCGTACGCTTTGTCACTCGACGCGACGACGAGGGCTCGAACCTGCGGAGCGATGCGGTGGACGGCTTCGAGCAGGTTGTACGTCCCCCGGACATTGGCCTCCATCGTCGCCCACGGTTGGCGCTGCGCGTGACGGACCTGCGTCTGCGCCCCCAGGTGGAAGACGACATCGACCTCGTACTGGACAAGCGAGCGCTCCAGGAGGGGCAGGTCCTCGAGCGAGCCCCTGACCCGAGCCACGCGCTGCTCGTCGCCGCTGCGCACGAATTCGGATTGCGGGTCCTCGTCGCGAACGAGGGCGACGACGGTCGCGCCCGCGGAGAGCATCGAGCGGACGAGCCACGAGCCGACGATCCCGCTCGCGCCCGTCACGAAGACCGCTTTGCCGGCATATCGGGCGAGGTCAGTCATCCCAGACCTTCCATGGGGCGGTGCCCTCGGCCCAAAGGTTCGCGAGGTTATTTCGGTCTCGCTCCGTATCCATCGGTTCCCAGAAGCCGTCGTGCCGATAGGCCATCAGCTGCCCGTCCCGGGCGAGCGCTTCCAGCGGCTCGCGTTCCAGGACGGTGCCGTCGTCCTCCAGGTGGTCGAAGACGGCGTGCTCGAAGATGAAGAAGCCGCCGTTGATCCAGCCGGCTTCGGCTTGGGGCTTCTCGGAGAAGTCGGCGACGCTATCGCCGTCGAGGGCCAAGGCCCCGAACCGCGAAGGTGGCCGGACGGCCGTGACGGTCGCCAGCCGACCGTGTGATTCGTGGAAGGCCAGGAGTTGGTCGATCGGGATGTCGGCGACGCCGTCGCCGTAGGTCAGCATGAAGCGGCCGGGCAGGTGGTCCCGGAGTCGCCGCACCCGGCCACCGGTCATGGTGTCAAGCCCGGTGTCCACGACGGTCACGCTCCACGATTCCGGGGGGCTGTCATGGCGCTGGAGCGTCCCGGAGAGCGTATCCACCGTGAAGTCGGCATGACGGTCGGCGTAGGACAGGAAGTAGTCCTTGATCATGTCGCCGAGGTAGCCGACGGGCAGCACGAACCGCCGATGCCCGAAATGGTCGTAGATCTTCATGATGTGCCAGAGGATCGGCCGGCCGCCCACCTCGACCATCGGCTTGGGCCGGAAGGCGGTCTCCTCGCGAAGCCGTGTCCCGAGTCCACCGGCGAGGATGACGACCGGGGTCTCGGGGGCAGATTGCGCGGTGCCGCGGTCGGTCATGGTCGTTCCAGTATGCGGGCCGGGACCGCCGGCGGAGCCGCCCGCCAGAGCAGCGCGGCCATGCCCGTGCGGCGAACCTCGAGCGCGGCGAGGACCATGACGAGCACGGGCGTCATCAGTGGCACGGGCAGCGCGAGCGCCGCGGCCGCGAACGGCTGGGCGATCACGGCCGGCATCGCCATCGACACGTAGTAGAACTGCGTCGCCGGCCAGACGGCCGGGACCGCGAACAATTCGGCGCCCTTGTCGCGAAGGATCCAGAGGCCGATGAGCGTCGGCGGGATGAGGATCGGGATCCGCCAGGCGCTGCCGTTCCAGGCGGTGTCGAGGTGGCTCGTGACACCGAACCCGTCCGCGACGTAGAGCTGCCACGGCAGCAGCGGCAGCGTGATGGCCAGGGCGATCGCGACCAGCAGCAACTGGCGCGGGCGGACGACGAGCGGGATCGCAGCGTACAACTTGAGCCCGACCGCGACGACAGCCGGGAGGGTCCCGCCGGCGACCAGGAGGGCCAGCACGATGCTCTGCGGATTGCCGTTCCAGAGGGCGTGCGCCAGCGGCGGGAATGCGACCCACCAGATGGGCAGCCCGAGCCGTCGGACCATCCAGACGGCAGCGGCCACACCCAGGACCATCCAGAACGCCACGGAGACGGGCAGCGGCAGCAGGCTCGTCGGCGCGTAGAACAGCAGCGTGTGCGGGCCGGAGGCGTACGGGATGCCGCCTTCCGTCACCGCCCAGGGGTCACCCCCGGCCAGCCAGGCCGATGCGGCCCGCTGGTAGTGGTGCGCGTCGATCCCGAGGACGTCGAGCCGGGCGAGCCACAACAGGTCGATGACCACGAACCAGGCCGGCAGACCGATCCGGGCGAAGGCCGCGGGAAGTCGAGCGATCACGCGGGCGTCCGACGACCTCGTCGCAACCGCCCGACGAACGCGACCCGATACCAGTGCAGGTAGTGGGGCAACCATTTGCGCAGCTTGAAATTGCTCTGCCCCGCGGTGCGATCGCGCCAGGTGGTCGGAACCTCGGCGATGCGGCGGCCCGCGATGGTGGCCTTGACGGTCAGCTCGAGGGCGAGCTCGAAGCCGGCCGTGCTCTCGATCGTCACCGTGTCGAGGTAGCGCCGCGAGTAGAGCTTGAAGTTGTTGGTCGGGTCGTGGGTCGGAACGCCGGCGAACCAGTGCAGCGTCAGGCCCGCCGTCCGACTCATGAGCCGTTTGAGCGGAGGACCACCGATCTGGTGGCCTCCGCGCATGTAGCGCGACGCCGAGACCACGTCCGCGCCGTCACGGGCGAGCGCGACCATCGGATCGACGACGTGCGGCTCGTCGGAACCATCGGCCATCGAGATGAGGACATACGGGGCGGTGGTTCCCGCGATCCCGGCCTTCATGGCATTGAGGACACCCCGACCGAGGTCGTTGCGAAGACCGCGCAGGCCGGGGATCT
>JBBQDL010000030.1:0-34408 GCA_038319665.1 Candidatus Limnocylindrales bacterium | reverse complement strand
GCCCGACGCCATCAGCTCCCCGAGCACGGGGATCGAGGCCTCGAACCATGGGGCGCCCTCGTCAGCGTCCATCCCTGGCGTCAGTCGTTCATCGATGGCGCCCATGGTAGCGAGCCGGGAATCGGCCGACCCGGACCGCGTGGGGCCCGGGTCGACGAGGTCGCGCCGCGACTAGCGGTTGCGCAGGATGACGAACGGATTCTGGAGCGGGTGACGCCCGGCGTGGCCGATCCAGATCCGGCCGACCGGAAGCCTGACGCCGGCCATCGAGCCCCGGAACCAGAGGCGAGTGGCACAGGCGGTCCGAAGGTCGAGACCGTCGATCCAGCCGTGGTTCAAGAACCGGTAGGTGAGCGTCTTGCGGTCGACGCTGAGGGCGAACGAATCGCCCGACTCGAGGCGGAACGGGGCCACGGTCAGCGGCGTGTCCGAGACGACCCTGCCCGTGAACACGACCCGTCCCGTACCCGGGTGGGTGAAGCGCAGGTGCCAGCCGGTCGGGTTGTGCCACAGGTAGTCACCGGCCCGAGCGCCGGCCTTGAACGACAGGGGCTGACCCTGTGCCGAGGCGGGCCAGCGGCCCTCTTCGCAGGAGGCCGTCGTGACGGCGGTCGTCGCTACCGGTGTCGTGGCGAAGGTGGCTCCGGGCACGGCAAGGGCGCTCGCGATGGCCGAGAGGCCTAGCAGGGTGCCGAGGGCGAGGCGTTGGCTGCGGGCTTGTAGGCGATTCAAGGTCGATCTCCTTCGCGGTGTTGGTGGTGATGCCCGTCACCTTGGACGCCCGCTGTGAAGACCGGGTGAAGGGTGCGTTCGGGAGCCGCGACCAGGCCGGACATGGAACGACCCGGGTCGACTGACGACCCGGGTCGAGATCACGCTGGTTCAGGCGGGTCCTCGTGGACCCACACCGAGAGGATTGGGGTTGGTCAGCCGCCGCGCTGGCTTCGGAAGCAGTCGCTGCAATAGACCGGCTTGCCGCTGGTCGGGCGGAACGGGACCTGGGCTTCCTTGCCGCAGGACGAGCAGGTCGCGGAGAACATCTCGCGGGGTCCGCGATCGTATCCACCACCACCGCCGCCGCCGTAGCTGCCGGCACCGCTGGAATAGCCGCCGGAGCTGTAGCCGCCGCCGGAGCTGTACGAGCTGCCGCCGCCTTCACTGTTGCGGGCAGCCTTGCGGCTGGCGCGACAGGAGGGGCAACGGCGAGGCTCGGTGAAGCCGCGCTGTGAGTAGAAATCCTGCTCGGACGCAGTGAATACGAATTCCTGTGAACAGTCCGCGCAGGTCAGATTCTTGTCGTTGTACACGAAAACGAAAACTCCTCTCGGTAGCCGGCGCGATCCCATCGGGTTTCTCGCGTCAGTCGTGAGAGGAGTCCGAGTGTGCGTCAACTACGTTCCTGACCACGGACGATTCCATGGCCCTTACTCTCGTATGGTAGCCCCTCGGGTGCGGATCTGCATACCCCCCATCTGCCGACCCCGTTTTCCAGGAGGATCCGTTGCTCGAGATCTCGGCCGTGACCGCCCGCCGCTACGTGATGGGGCGCGGTGGACTGTGGCCTGGGCGGCGCTGGCGCGGGCTCGAGGGGGCCGGGGCCGCGATGCGCGCGATGGAGGATCTCCAGCTCGATCCGCTCGTCGTGGTCGCCCGCGCACACGACCTCGCGCTCCACAGCCGGGTCCTCGACTACACCATCGACGACTGGGCGACGCTGACCTACGGGCGCCGCGAGTTCTTCGAATGGGGCGGCTGGCTCGCGGTCCGGCCGATGGACGATCTGCCGTATTTCCGGGTGCTCATGCGGCGAGAGCGTGAGCAGGACCACTGGATCGACGTCCAACGGGAGCACGCGGCAGCCATCGAAGAGATGCGCGCCATCCTGCGCACGGGCCGCGAGGTCGGCAATCGCGACTTCGCCATGCGCGACCGGACCCGGATCGACGACTACCGTGGGCGCAAGGACAGCGCGCTGGCCCTCCATTACCTGTGGCGCGTCGGCGAGGCGATGGTGACCCGGCGGGACCGGTTCGAGCGCGTCTACGCAGCCACCGAGGCGGTCGCACCTCCAGAGGCCCTGCGCGCTGTCGACGAGGCCGAAGCGGACGACGTCCTGGCGCGCAAGGTGGTCGCCGCAGCGGGGCTGACGCAGCTGAACGGCATCAAGTCGGTCTACGTCTACGGACACAAGGCGGGCTCCGCCGAAGTGGCCGAGTGGCGAAGCCGCTGGCTGACCAACGGGTCCCTCATCGAGGTCCGCGTCGAAGGCTGGCGAGCCACGCAGGTCGCTCCGGGGGCAGACGCCACGATCCTCGCCGAGCTCGAATCGGGTCAGACCCCCGCCGCCTGGACGCCGCTCGAGACGACGACCGAGGAGGAGGCGACGTTCCTCTCGCCGCTCGACCCGGTGAGCGCTCGCGGCCGCGCCAAGGCCCTGTTCGGGTTCGACTATGTGTGGGAGGTCTACAAGCCCCTCGAGCAGCGCAGGTTCGGCTACTACACGATGCCGATCCTGTGGGGCGATCGACTGGTGGGGCGCTTCGACCCGAAGCTGGACCGGACGACCGGCACGCTCGTCATCAACGGTCTGTGGCTCGAGGATCCGGCGCTCGCCCGGGACGAGGCCTTCGGCGATGCCGTAGCCCGAGGGATGGCCCGATTCGTGCGGTTCCTCGGCGCGAAGCGCCTCGATGTCAGGGCCGTCCCGCAGCCGCGCCTCCGCAAGCGGCTCGCCAAGCGCGAGCGACGCGGCTAGCGGGTCCGGCCATCGTACCGCCGTGTATCGTCGGGCGATGGCGCGACGCACGATCAGCGGCCCCGGATCGCGACCCAGCAAGCCCGCCGGGGTCCTCGTCTTCATCCACGGCGCGAACGAGACGTCGGAAGGATTGATCCAGAACCTGGCCCGCATCGAGGACCAGGTCCGCGCCCGCGGCTGGGACGTCTCGGTGGTCGCGCCCGAATGGCGGCGGCATTCGGACCTGCGCCTCGGGAACTGGCAGAAGGCCATCCATCGCCGCGGTCGGCCCTCCCCGATGCCGCTCCCGATCCTGCGCGGCGGCGTCCGCAAGGACGCGGTGATGAAGATCGTGACGAACTATTTCGAGGACCGGCGCGAGGCCCTCTTCGACATCCTCGGGCCGCAGGTGATGGCCGACGTCATCGGCTATCACGCGCACCGCGACTCGATCCAGCGGGTCCTCAAGGCGGAGCTGACGAAGGCGGCGACCGCGGCCCGCGGCCGACCGGTCCTCCCGGTCGCGCTGAGTCTCGGCGGCATCGCGCTGGTGGATCTGCTCGCCGCCTGGCCCGAAGCCCCGGTCGAGGCGTGCGTCACGGTCGGCTCACAGGCTCCCCTGCTGTACACCTTCGACGCCATCCCGTCGATGCCATACGACGAGGCGAACCCGCCCTATCTGCCGGTGTCGTGGCTCAACATCTACGACAGCCGCGACTTCCTGTCGTTCCTGGCCGAGCCGCTCTTCCGGCGCTCTGACGGGTTGGCCAGCGTGGTCGACCTGCGGGTCCATTCGGGGCTGGACTTCCCGAGATCGCACGTCGGGTACTGGGAGATCGATCCGGTCTGGGACGCCATCGCGACCGCGTTCACCTGGAAGCGGGTCGAGCCCTTGACGGTAGGGGAGGCGCGGCGGCTCGGTTTCGAGGCGCGAAAAGCGCCGGCCCCGAAGGAGGACACGGCGCAGAGCGGATGAGGCTGGGGGAGGTTGGCGCGACCACCGGACGTGAATCGTCCGGCGGTCGCGGTCCCTCAGGGGTGGAAGCTCGCGGCCGCCGAGAAGAGCACGGCGAGCACGGCCCCGAGGGTCAGAACGGCGTGCGCGGCCATTCGCGCACGAGCGAGGTCATGGACCTGCAAGGCCCACCTCCTATTCGGCAACCCGGCTACCTGCGAGAGGCCCGTGGCTTTGCGTCCCCGCCTCGCGACGGGTTTGCCATTGTCGATCGGTCCATGCCGTGGGGACGACGTTGACCGACAGCACCAAGCTACGCGCCGTGTAGGGCCCGTGCGAGAGGCCAATTCGGCTGACCCGTGCCCGTACCTGCGCCGGTCGCTCGACGGCATCGATACCATGGGCGGATGCATTTCCGAACGACCATCCTCCGGGCAGGCAAGACGGCGACCGGGATCGAGGTCCCGGAGGCGATCGTGACCGCGCTCGGCTCGGGCAAGCGGGCCAAGGTCCTCGTCACCATCAACGGCTTCACGTACCGGAACAGCGTCGCGCCGATGGGCGGCGTCTACATGATCGGTGTCAGCGACGAGGTCCGCCGCGCTGCCGGCGTCGCTGGTGGCGACGTCGTCGATGTCGACATCGAGCTCGATACCGCACCGCGCGAGGTCGACGTCCCCGCCGACTTGGCGGCCGAGCTCGACGCCGACCCGGCCGCGCGCCGCACCTTCGAAGCGCTCTCCTACAGCAACAAGTCCTGGCACACCTCGCAGATCGCCGGGGCGAAGACCGACGAGACGCGCCAGCGCCGGCTCGCCAAGTCGATCGAGGCGTTGCGCGCAGGACGACCGCGCTAGGGGCCTCGAGGGCCGGGCGGCGGCGTCCCGCTAGGCGAACTCGGCACCAGCCTCACGGGCGTCCTCGACAAGCGATTCGAGCGCTTCGTCCGACCGCGCCGACTCGCGGACGAGGCCCATCACCCGACGGACGCCGAGCTCACGGTAGGCGGCCAGGCGATCGACCCGTGACGGTCCGCCCGCGCCGATCGATTCGCCCCACAAGTGGACCGAGACCGGCAACGTCGCCGGGTCGCGACCGGTCTCCTCGCAGCGGCTCCTGATCACGGGGAGTGCCTCGGCGACTTCGGCCGGCGACAGGCCATCGAGGTTGAGCTCATCGGCATGGCGGGCGGCCAGCCGCCAGGTCACATTCGGCCCGTTGCCACCGACCATGATCGGGACACGTGGCCGCTGGACCGGCTTGGGAACATTGATCGCGTTGCGGACCTGGGCGTAGCGGCCCTCGTAGGTCGCGTGCTGGTGGTTGTCGCCCTCGAGCATCCGGGTGATGACTTCGAGATCGTCACCCAGCCGGGCCAGCCGCTCCTTCGTCTCAGGGAAGCCGTAGCCGTAGGCGAGCCATTCGTCGCGCTTCCAGCCGGCGCCGATGCCGAGCTCCATCCGGCCGCCGCTGATCGAGTCCAGAGTCGAGAACATCTTGGCCGTCAGGGCGGGGTTGCGGTATGCGGTGCAGATGACGATGTGGCCGAGCCGCACGCGTTCGGTCAGCGCTGCGAGGGCGGCGAGTGAGGTGAACGACTCGAAGGTGATCTCGTCCCTCGGGCGAGGGACGGTGTGGAAATGGTCGAAGATCCAGACCGATTCGAAGCCGAGCCGCTCGGCCTGCCGGGCGACCTCCGTCGTGCGCCGCCACGCATCGAGCGGGTCCCAGCCGTCGTATTCGCCCACCCAGCCCTGGGGCACGATCGCACCGATCCGCATCAGCTCACCTCCCGTCGCATCATCGGGCATCGCGTCGGTCAGGATGGGTTCGCCAGCCGGCCGATCCGATCGCGCAGGTCAGCGTCGAGGGGCGGAGACGCGGCCGCCTCGACGTTCGCGACCGCGTGTTCCGGGCGCGCGGTCGCGGCCAGGGCGACCGTTACGCGCTCGTCGGCGAGGCACCAGCGCAGGAGGGCCTCCGGCCAGCCGGTCAATCCGGCCTCTGTCAGCTCGGGTGGGAACGGTCGACGGAGCAGCCCGCCCTCGCCGAATGGACGCATCACCAGGACACCCAGACCGAGTTCCGCCGCCAGCGGGAGGACCCGTGCCTCGGCGTCGCGTTCGCGTGGGTTGAGTGGCACCTGGATGGCGTCGATCCGACCGGTCCGCATCACGCGCTCGAGCTCGCCGAACGACGACGGATCGTAGGTCGTCGCGCCCATCAGCCGGAGATTCCCGACACCCTGTTCGCGCTCCATCCAGTCGAGGTGTCCCCGCCAACCGACGAGGTTGTGGACCTGGAGCAGGTCGACCCGCCCACCGAACCAGCCCAGCTGCCGCGCGAAGTGGCCCCGGCCCTCCTGGACCGAGCTGGTCCAGACCTTGCTCGCGACGAACGCCTCACGCCGGCGTTCGCCCAGTGCCTGCCCGAGGACCGCCTCGGCGCGCCCGTACATCGGCGAGCTGTCGACGACCCGCACGCCGGAATCGAAGGCGGCCGCGACGACGGCGTCGGCCTCCGGCTGGCGCGGCGCCGGCAGGTCGAAGACGCGCCACGTCCCGAGCCCGACGACGGGGAGTTCGATGCCGCTGCGACCGAGAGGTCTGAGGTCCACCGCGACACCCTAGCGGGCCAACGCAACCGATCGCGCCCGCGACGGATGGCGTCCGCCGCCCATCGAGTCCATCATTGCGACAAGGAGGCACACCCATGTTCAAGGACAGCAAGTTGGCATCGAGTTTCGCCGTCAAGGATTCGGCGACCGCACGGAAGTTCTACGAGGGGACCCTCGGCCTTGACGTCCGCGACGCGATGGAGCCCGGGCTCTTCGAGCTCCACGGGACGGGCGGCACGCCCATCCTCGTCTACCCGAAGCCGGACCGCGTGCCCGCGGTGTTCACGGTCCTCAACATCATGGTGCCGGATGTCGGAGCGGCGGTCGACGGCCTGACCGGGGCCGGCGTCGCGATGGAGCACTACGACACGGCCGACCTCAAGACGGACGCTCGGGGGATCGCCGACGACGGTCGCGGCCCGACCATCGCCTGGTTCAAGGACCCGTCGGGCAACATCATCTCGGTGCTGAAGGTTCCATCCTGACGCTCAGGCCTTGACCGAGATCCAGACCGTCTTCTTCTCGGTGTACTGGTCGAATGCTTCAAGGCCCTTGTCGCGGCCGCCGAAGCCCGATTCCTTGTAGCCACCGAAGGGCGTCGTGATGTCGCCCTCGGAGTAGGCGTTGACGGAGACCGTCCCGGCACGCAACGAGCGAGCGGCACGGATCGCCGTGTCGAGGTCGTTGGTGTAGACGGCCGCGTGGAGCCCGTAGTTCGTGTCGTTGGCGATCGCCAGCCCCTCTTGCTCGGTGTCGAAGGCGATGGTCGAGATGACCGGGCCGAAGATTTCCTCGCGCGCGATCCGCATCGAGTTGTCGACGCCGTCGAAGACGGTCGCCTGGACGAAGTGGCCGCCGCTGTCCGGCATCGCGCGCCCACCACCGACGACCACGCGCGCTCCCTCGGCGCGCCCGGCCTCGATGTAGCCGAGCACCTTGTCGAGGTGCGGCGCCTCGATCATCGGGCCGATCCGCGTTGCGGGATCCTGCGGGTCGCCCACGGTCCAGTCGGCCGTCCGGGTGACGATCCGCTCGAGCAGCTCGTCCTGGATACTGCGTTGGACGATGAGCCGCGAGCCGCAGGTGCAGTTCTCGCCCATGTTGGTGAAGCCGGCCATGACGACGTTGGCGGCGACCGAATCGAGGTCGCGCGCGTCGGCCATCACGACCTGCGGGCTCTTGCCGCCGCACTCGAGGACGACCTCCTTGAGGTTGCTCTCCGACGAGTAGCGCAGGAAGAGACGGCCGACGTCGGTGGAACCCGTGAACGAGACGACATCGACCGACATGTGACGCCCGAGCGCCTGGCCGGCTGTCTCGCCAAGCCCCGGCACGACGTTGAGGACACCGTCCGGGAGGCCGGCCTCGGCGGCCAGCTCGGCCAGGCGCAATGTGCTCAGCGAGGTCAATTCGGCCGGCTTTAGGACGACGCTGTTGCCCGCGGTCAGGGCCGGGGCCGCCTTCCACGCGGCGATCATGATCGGGAAGTTCCAGGGCAGGACCGCGGCGACGACGCCGATCGGCTCGCGGATGATCATCCCCAAGGCTTCCGGGCCGGTCGGCGCGATCGAGTCGTAGAGCTTGTCGGCCGCTTCCGCGTACCAGCGGAAAGTCTTGATCGTCTCGGGGATGTCGACCTCGCGACAGTCCGTGATCGGCTTGCCGCCCTCGAGCGAATCGAGCATCGCCAGCTCCTCGGCGTTGGCCTCGAGGAGATCGGCGAGGCGGAGCAGGACGGTCTTTCGGTCGGCGGGCAGGCGGCGCGACCAGCGGCCGTCGTCGAACGCTCGTCGGGCGGCGGCAACGGCCAGATCGACGTCTGGCGCGTCGCCGGCAGCGACATCGGCCAGGATCTGGCCGGTCGCCGGGTTCTCCGTCGCGAATCGCTCTCCGCTCAAGGCCGGCTGGAAGGCGCCGTCGATGAACGCATCGGTCCGGAACGTGGGAATCGCCGCGATGACCACCTGACACCTCAAGCTGCGGATCGGAGCCGAATGATACGGGCCGGATGGCCGCGGACGCGCCTGCGAAGGGGGTTTAAACCGTCGCCCCATCGGCGTACCGTGGCGCCAACCGATGTCGCACAGGAGGGCGAGCGATGCGCAGGGTTGGTCGTCGGTTCGTCGCACTCGGGTTTGCCGTCGCACTCGTGGGTGCCGGGGCCGTGCCGGTCATGGCGGCGGATCCGCCGGATCCCATCCTGCTCGTGCACGGCTACCGGGGCGACCCGTCCACGTGGGCGGACATGATCGCGAACTTCGCCGCCGTCGGGCGGACCGCCGTCGCGATCGACCTCTCGAGCGAGGACAACATGGTCAATTCGAGAGCGATCCAGGCCTTCATCAACGCGAAGGGCTGGCAGCGCGTGGACATCGTCGCCCAGTCGATGGGCGGGCTCTCGGCGCGGCAGTACATCAAGTTCCTCAAGCCGTCGGTCGTCGACACGTACGTCTCGCTCGGGACGCCGCAGTACGGGATCACCGCAGCGTGCCTGCTGCCGTCCTGGTACGGCGGGCAGATGTGCCCGTCGAGCAGCTTCCTGCGCAACCTCAACAAGGGAGATGACACACCGGGGAAGGTGTACTGGACGACGATCTACAGTGCGACCGATGGCATCGTGCCCAACGCCTCCTCGCGGCTCGACGGCGGGGCATGCTTCGTCTTCGAGAACCCCGGCGTCGGCCACAACGAGATGGACAACGACCCGACGATCTTCCAGCACGTGCTGGCGGCCGTCGACCGGACCTGCGTCGGGACGTTCGTCTCGTAGGATTCGACGCGATCGAGTCGCAGGCTGCCGCGTTCCCCGGATAGGGACGATAATCTGGACGTGAAGACGACCGAACCTCAGGCGGTGAACCCCGGCCGCCGCCGACGGCTGACGCGACCGGAGGCGCAGGCGCTGACGCGTCGGCGCTTGCTCGATGCCGCCGCCGACGTCTTCTGTGAACAGGGATATCGCACTGCTTCGCTGACGGATGTCGCGGACCGCGCCGGGTACACGATCGGCGCCGTCTACTCGAACTTCGCAAGCAAGGACGAGCTATTCCACGCGCTCATGCGCGAGCGACTGCGGATGGCCGAGGAGATGCTCGCGGCAGGCGTCTCGGACTACGATCCTGGCTCCGGGCCGAGGACCGGGTCCGTCGAGCAGCGGATCGAACAGGAGCTCGATCGGATCGCCGCCGCCGAAGACGCCGTGCCGGTCCGATGGTGGCGACTGCTCTACGAGTACCGGACGTACGCGGCGGCCGATCCGGTCGCTTGGGCCGAGCTGGCCGCGTCCGAGCGCCGCTGCCGCGAGATCATCGCCGCGTGGATCGAACGGTTCACGGCCTCGATCGGAGCCATTCCGCCCATGCCAGCCATCGAACTGGCCGAGTTGAGCGTGGCGTTGACCGACGGACTTCGGGCGGCCCACGCCGACGGGCGCAGCCGGATGACATCCGGGGAGGGACTCCGGATGGTCGTCAAGGCGCTTCTCTCGACTAGCCCTCGGATCGACCCCCGATAGGCGCCTCTGCCATCGCCGCGCTCCAGGCGCCTGTCTCGGCCAGGAGCTCTGCGAAGCGGCGCGGGTGGGCCATGTGGGGGAAGTGCCCACTGTGCGGCCAGACCTCCGTTCGAGCGTCGGGCTGGTTCGCGCGGACCCACGCGGCGTCATCGGCTGACGGATCGGCCCCGAGCACCGCGACGAATGGGATCCCGGAGGCCCGGATCGCGCCGGCGCCCATCTCGACCATCGCGTCCAGCTCCTCTGGACTACGCTCGAACAGGTCTTGCCAGTAACCGAGGACGATCTCCTGCCGCGGTGAACTCGTCGCAACGACGAGATCCCTCACGTCGGGCGAAACCTCCTCCAGGCGGAACACGTTTGCGGTGATCCGGTTCCATGTATCGGCGAAGGCCGCCCCACGAAGCATCGGCTCGAGCGATTGTGCCATCGCCGCAAACGCGCCGACCCGGAGCGTCCCCTCGACGGCGATGACGCCTCGGCTCGGATGCATGGCGGCGTATACCGTGGCGGTCCCGGCGGCGATCGAATGCCCGACGATCACCGGAGCCTCCAGATTGGCCGCGGTGATGGCCGAATGGACCCGCTCGACCACCGCCGTCATCGCATACGGCCCCGACTCTGGTGACTCGCCATGCCCTGGTAGATCAAGGGAGACGATCCGCCGCCCGGGATCGATGCGGGCCAGTTCTGTCAGAGCGGGGCGCCACATCCGCCGGTCGAACGTGGGAATGGGTCGAGCTGCCTCATCTGCGTAGCCTCTGATATCGGGATAACAGTGACTATCGCAGTGTGCGCGCCCGGATGGACCATTGCAAGGCCCTGTCCGATACTGGAGACATGTCGACCGTCGAGCGCCAAGTCCTGGTTGCGGGGGCGCGCGCCCTGGCGCATGTCGAGGGTCTCGAACCGAGACTGGAGGCGCTGATCGAGACGATCGCCTCGGCCTCTGAGGTCCAGTCGGCCGCCGTCGTCGTTCGCGGCGCTGATGGACTCGAGATCGTGGCGACCTTCGGGATCGATGCGGCGGCCACGGCCGGACTGGCTGAGGCCATCCGGCGCCCGGGGCACCCGATCGCAAGAACGTTCGAGGACGCGACGCCGACCTTCGACGTCCGGCCCACCGCGCCCGGTGGTCCCGCCCTGCGCAGCCACCTGCCGCTGATCGTGACTCGCGGCGGGACGGATTCCGTGCTCGGAGTTCTCGCGCTCGCACACGATCGCCCGACCGACCCGGAGATGCGGCAGGTCCTCGAGGCGGCCGCCGACCTCGCCGCGGTCGCGATCGAGCTCGGTCGCGGCTGAGGCTTTCAGTCGCCGGGCGGATCCCCGGCGAGCGCGACGAGGCGGAGCATGAGATCCCGGGCCTCGTCGTCGGACAGGCCGTTGTCGGTCAGGGACTTCCAGGTCTCGTACGACATCGCGTGGCCGATGGCGGCGATCCGAACGCGCTGGGTCCGTTCATCGGGCGGCCAGCCGATCGCCAGGGCCGAGAACAGCTCGGTCATCCGCTCGACGAAGGCCTCCGAGCCACCGACGACCGCCATGAACGGCATGTCCCGGAGGATGTTGCCGAGCAGCCGGGTGTTGGCTCGGTAATAGGCGTAGAGCTCGCCGAGTCCGTGGCGGAGCCGGTCGGTCGGGTCGTCGATGGCTCGCCAGGGCGCCGCCTCCGGCGTCCGGGTGACACGCATCCCATGGTCCGTGCAGGCGCGGAACAGCGCGCCCAGGTCGGGGAAGTGGTGATAGACGGTGTGTCGCTGGACGCCGGCTCGTTCCGCGACGGCACTGATCGACGTCTGGGCCGGCCCGACCGTGCCGTGCAGCTCGAACGCCGCCTCGGCGATCCGCTGGCTCATCGCGTCGAGCTGCTCTCGCCTCCGGCTCATCCGATACGTGCGCGGACGCCCTGGTTTCTTCTGCTCAACCATGTGCATCGAAAGTATTGACGAAATGATCGCAGGTGGCTAGCCTCCGGATGATGACTGCACAGACCTGTGCAGATAAACCTTGAGGTCCGCCATGCCGACGCCGGTCACCGCGAGTCCCTATCTGGTCGAACCGACGGGCGGGAAGGTCGTGATGGAGGGCCCGCTCGGGGTCATCACCAAGATCCCGGGCACGGCGACAAATGGCGTGATGGCCATCGTGGAACACCCCGTCGCCGCGCGACTCCTCGTCCCGCCACACGTCCACCAGAACCACGACGAGTGGTCGTACATCCTCGAGGGTCGCATCGGCGCGCGGATCGGCGACGACGAGTTCGTCGCAGGGGCCGGCTCGTACATCCTCAAGCCACGCAAGATCCCGCACGTCTTCTGGAACCCCGACGACCGGCCTGCGCGGATCCTCGAGATCATCACGCCGTCCGGGCTCGAGGAGATGTTCGCGAAGTTCGGCGAGCTCGGTGCGCGAGGCGAGTTGACCCCCGAAACGATGGGGCAGACCGCGGCCCACTACGGCTCGACCATGTTCATGGACTGGGTGCCGGACCTGATCGCGCGCTACGGGCTGACCTTGATGGGCTGAGCCTGCGCCGGCTGGCGCGATTCGCCGAGGGGCGCCACGATAGGTCGATGACCGGTCAACGGCACCTCCGGTCGATCGCCCGGCTGGGGCTCGCGGGCCTCTTCGCGGCGGTCCTCGTCGGAGGCCTGGCCACCTCGCCGGGCGCGACGGTGTCGGCCGCGTCGCGCTGGACCGGCGGCGTCGACCTCTATCGAAGCGGCGTCTTCACCACGCAGAAGACGTGGCTGTGGTGCACCGCAGCCGACGTCCAGATCATCCGCAACATCGTCTACCACACGACCGACCACACGCGCTCGAACCAGCAGCGCTACTTCGACTACATGCGGGCGCATAACCGATACCGGATCCCCGTGAGCGACGGCGTCGATCCCGGCGGGTGGGCGGCCGGGCTCCGACATTTCGTCGATGGTCGTTATCGGCCGGTCGTCAACGGGAGCTTCGATTCGGCGCTTCGCTCCGCCGTGACGAACCTTCGGAAGACGAACCTGCCCGTCGCGATCACCGTGGAACACGGCAATCACGCCTGGATCCTGACGGGCTTCACCGCGACCGCCGACCCTGCGACCACGACCCATTTCACGGTGACGAGCGTCCGCGTGGTCGGGCCGCTGTGGGGACTCCAGAGCCGGAGCTACGGCTATGACATGGCGCCCGATCGCAAGCTAACACCGAACCAGCTCAAGGGCTTCTTCACGCCGTGGCACTACGCTCGGGTGAAGATGGCCTGGGAGGGGGACTGGGTCTCTGTGCAGCCCGTCGCGGCGGTCAACTCGGCGCCAAAGCCCACGAAGGTCGTGGCGGCGACGGCCCGACCCAAGCCGGCACCGAAGACCGTTGCCACGTCGAGGGCGACACCGGCCCCGACGGCCACGCCCGCTCCCAGCCCGAGCCCGAGCCCAAGCCTCAGCCTTACGCCGGCGCCGACCATCGCCACGGTGGCGGAGATCGTGACGCCCGTCGCGTCGACTCCACCATCACCGCAGGTCTCGGACAGTTCGTTCGTTACGGGGCCCGCCGGACTCATCGTCCTGGCCATCGCCGCCGTGTCGCTCGGCGGGTTGGCGCTCCGGAGGAGGTCCCGTAGCTGACGCGGCCGGCCCATCGCAATCCGGCGGACGGGCGGCGGGCGTTCCTCCGGATGGGCGTCTACTCTCGGTGGGCGACCCTCGCGCTCACCAGGAGGCAAACGAACCGGGTGTTTGGAGAATCCCCTGATCCCATGCAGGACGGCCTACCCGGCGAGGCCGCGTTCAGGGCGGTCACGCGGCATCGCCGTCGGGGCCCGGCGGCTGTGGCCGTTGCCGCGATCGCGTTCGTGGGCTTCGCGTTCCTGACCAAGGAGCTCACCACGACCGCCGGCGCCCCGGTCGCAAGCGCGACACCGCTCCGCTCCCTTGCAGCGATCGCAAGCGCGATGGCCGTCGCACCAAGTGCCGCGCCTGCTGCTGTGCCAACCTCGGGCCCTCCGGCCCGGGATCCGACCGCCAAGCCATACCCGACGGTCGTCGCCGTCCGCGTCCACGCGGGAAAGACGCAGCTCATCCCCGCCGGTCCGACGCCGGTCCGACTGACCGTGAGCTTGCCAGGAGGCTGGGAGGGGGCGAACCCGAGCATGTACCTGAAGCGGGATTCCGCCGGCCCGGTAGGCCTGTCGATCGGCGTGTACAGCATCCAGCACGTGAACACGTTCCCGTGTCGATGGGCGAGCCACGCCTACACCGACACGGCCTACCCGCGCACGGCCGCGGGACTGGCCCTGGCGCTCTCAGCGTTCTGGGGTCAGGATCCCAACCAGGTGCCCTTCTTCTCGAATGCGACGATCGCACCCATCTCCAGCCGGCCTCGCCCGACGACCATCGGTGGCCATTCGGCTTCGTATGTCGAGGTGCTCATCCCGAGCGTCCTCGATTTCAGCCAGTGCGACGCCGATCAGCTCGTCCTGTGGGAGTCGGCGGACGGCTCGGTCCGGTACGGCCTGGGTCCCGGCGAGATCGATCGCCTATGGATGGTCGATGTGCAGGGCCGTCCGATCGTCATCGATGCCGCGTTGCCGTTGCTGGCGTCACGTGCGGACACAGCCGAGCTCCAGGCGATCGTCGACTCGGTCGTTATCAGGCCCTGAGCGGTCGGCCCTACATCTCCATCGGGGTCAGGAGCTGGAAGTAGTTCCCGTCGGGGTCTTCGAAGGTCGCGATCTGCGAGCGGGGCGCGCCCTCCATCTCGTACGGCGCCGTGATGACGACTGCGCCGGCGGCCTTGAACCGTTCGAAGTCGGCCTTGACGTCCGTCGACTCGATATTCCAGATCAGCCGCCCCGGCATGGGATTGCGCCCGTGGACTTCCGAGTGCGCCGCGACCGTCATGAATCCCGTGCCGATCTGCCAGCCGGTGTATCCGCCCTCGGAGAAGCCCGGCTCGCCGAGGATCTTGGTGTAGTAGTCGACCACGGCCTGCGGGTTCTCGGATCCGATGAGGATGCTGTTGAAGTTCATGCGGTCCTCCTGTGGGCTCCCAGTATCCGCTCCGGATACGATCGGCGTCGACACCCGTCGGGTGAATGTCCAGAGAGGTGCCGTCGTGGATCCGTGGGCCAAGGCAATCGATGCCATCACCCTGTTCGTCGAGGACCTGGCGGCCACGAAACAGTTCTACCTCGACGTCTTCGGCCTGCCGATCCACTACGAGGACGACAACTCGGCCGTCTTCAAGTGCGGGAAGACGCTCATCAACTTGCTCGCCGTCACCGAGGCGCCGACCTCATCGCGCCCGCGGTCGTGGCGCCTCCCGAAGCCGGTTCCCGCATGCAGTTCACTATCGCCGTCGACGACGTGGATGCCATGTGCGCTGAACTGGCAAAGCGGGGAGTGGAGCTGCTCAACGGCCCGATCGATCGACCCTGGGGTATCCGAACCGCCAGCTTCCGCGATCCCGCCGGCCACATCTGGGAGATCGCCAAGTAGCTCTTCAGCCGAAGTCGAAGGGACGCCTAGGGCCGACCGGCTGAAACCCAGGCGGCGACCCAATCGGCCGCGATCATCCGTTGGGCGTCGCCTAGCGCCAAAGCTCCGTCGCAGACTCGCGCGTGGAGGGCATTCTCGAGGGCGTCCTTTTGGCGGCTGCCGACCGCGGTGCCATCGGGCAGGACGGCGACATTCGGTTCAGGCCACAGGTTCCGCTTGTCACGCGGCGCTCCGCCAAGCTCCAGCGGCACGAGGTGGTCCTCCTGGTAATGGCTCGGATTCCGGTCCGGGTAGCCGTACTCGACGATCTGAATGAGCTTTAGCGCGGCCGTGTAGGCGGCCGGGGGTCGAACACTCGACGCCCAACCGGGCTTGCAGACGGTCGCCGAAAGATCGCCCGATGTCGCATCAGGGTTGATGGCGCCGGGCGTCAGGCTGCGGTCCGGGAGCCCGCGATCTTGATCCGGAGCGTGTAGTCCGCGCGACCGTGCGTCTGGCGCCGGGGCTTGCCGTCGACGACTTCGACGGTGCCGAGGGTCTCCTCGCGCCGGATCAGGTCCTCGGTCCAGCCGCGCGTGTGTAGCCCGGGGTCGATCAGCTGGATGCGGGTCTCGGCCTCGTTCAGCGGCAACGTCTACTCCGACTCCTGTGTGGGGACCGAGTCTAGCGTCGGACCACGCGCGTACCATCCCCGAGAGGGGTCGACGGGGCGAGGACGGGCTTGGACGTTCGCGGCGTCGACCCCGACAAAGCGATCCAGGTCATCCCGCGCACCGCCGAAAGGATGAACCGCACTGACTCTGGTGGAGGCTCTGGCCGATCGTCATGGGACTAGAGATTCGTCACCATAGACCCGGCTTCGTCGCCGTGGCCGAACCACCGCCCGAGGGGTTGAGGTCTCTGCTGGTGGAGATCGCGCTCTTGACATGGCCGATCAAACGGGATCCGAGATCAAAACCGTGGCCGTCGACATGCAAAAGGCGGCCGCAATGTGGGTCGCTCCAAAATTTCAGGCTTTCGAGGTCGAGGAAGAGATCTGGGCGGGCCTACAACGCTTTCTGGCAGTGTACAAACGGCGGTAGCCTAGCTGGCGCGCCGAACGGGGGCCGCGGTAAAGGACCTTGATCCTACCCGCCAGCTATGGCCGGCCTGGATGTGCGGGATGACCAGAGCCTCCACCAGAGTCAGTGCGGTTCAGTCGGAGGGTTACGAAACGGGCGCCATGATTGTCTTCACCCGGTTCGATGTCGGTCGATCCGACCAAGTCGCTGATGTGGATGTCATCCATCGTTCGGTCGAATCGTTCTCCCGCGTAGGAAGCCGTACTGGGCTACCTCTTTGGTTTGGGCGCCCGTTGACTTAGGGCGCTGCCCCCCGCCGTCTTGGATGCCTTACTGGTGCGCCCGTCGCGGAGCACCTTCGATGCTGCGGTGGCCGCCTTCTTGCTCGTTTTCCTTCCAGCCATTTCAGTCTCCTGAATCCTTCTTGAATGCTGTCAGCTGCAGCCCGAGGTCGATCCACAATTCAAGCATTTGTAACAGCTGCCATTCCGTACCATGATCGAGCCGCAGTCCATGCAGCTGGGGGCGTCGGCCTGGGTCTGGAAACTGACCTTGGTGCCGGCACCGAGGTTGAGCGTGATCGGCGCCGCGCCACCACCGTTGCCATTCGTGGTCTTGCCGTTCCCGTTGCCAGCCGCATGCCCATTGGCCGCCAACGCCCCATTGGTAGCGATGACCGCCAGCGGCTCGGCCTTCTCGGGTTCGGTCACTACTGATGCGGAGACTGCAGTCGCCTTCGGCGAGTCGGCATCGCTGGCCGGGCGGTCGACTTCCGAGCTGCCGTTAGCGCCAGCGTAGGCGGCAGGAGCCGAGCCGCCCGTAAGGCCGGCGGGCACGGGGTCCGAGACGACCGCAGCGGAGCCCGGGGAGGACACCGGGACATCCGCCACGACCGCGGTGCGATCGATGAGACCGAGGTTCGCCCTGTCCTCGGGCGACAGGAAGCGTGAGCCGAGCCAGCGGAAGATGTAGTCGATGATCGACTTGGCGATCGGGATCTCCGGGTTGCCGGTGAAGCCGGCTGGCTCAAACCGGACATGGGCGAACTTGTTGACCAGATCCCGCAGCGGCACGCCGTACTGGAGTGCCACCGATACGGTCGTGGCAAAGCTGTCCATCAGCCCTGACACCGTCGAACCCTCCTTGGCCATCTTGAGGAAGATCTCGCCGGGCTGGTCGTCGGGAAACAGCCCAACAGTGATGTAGCCTTCATGCCCCGCAATTTCGAACTTGTGGGTAACGGCCTTCCGCTCGGCCTCCAGGCGGCGTCGATGGGGGAGTGCCGCCTCCGCCTGGGCCTTGGCCAGCTGCTTTCGAAGCTTCTCGATCTCTTCGGTCGAGGCCGTGTCGGCGCCGGCGTCGCCGGTCTTTTTGCCGGTGCTCAGCGGCTGGCTGCGCTTCGAATTGTCGCGGTAGACCGCGATCGCCTTGAGGCCGAGCTTCCAGCCTTCGAGGTAGACCTTCTCGATCTCCTCGGCGGTGGCCTTCTCCGGCATGTTGACGGTCTTGCTGATGGCGCCCGAGATGAACGGCTGGATCGCGCCCATCATCCGGACGTGGCCCATGTAGTGGATCGACCGCTCGCCGTTGGCCGGCTTGAACGCGCAGTCGAAGACCGGCAGGTGCTGTGGCTTGAGGTGCGGCGCGCCTTCGATCGTCTCGTGCTCGGTCAGGTAGGCGAGGATCTCGTCGACCTCTTCGGCGCCATAGCCGAGCTTGCGCAGGGCCGCCGGAACGGTCTGGTTGACGATCTTGAGGAAGCCCTCGCCGACGAGCTTCTTGTACTTGATGAGGGCGATGTCCGGCTCCACGCCGGTCGTGTCGCAATCCATCATGAAGGCGATCGTGCCGGTCGGGGCGAGGACGGTGACCTGGGCGTTCCGGTAGCCGACTTCGGTGCCGAGCTCGAGCGCTTCGTCGAAGACGGTGCGGGCAGCGGCGATCATGTCGGCCGGGACCGCCTTGTTGGCCGGGATCTGGTAGGCGGCATCACGGTGCTTGCCGATGACCCGCAGGAACGGCTCGCGGTTCTCGTCGTAGGCGAAGAACGGGCCGCCGTGGTCGCGGGCGATCTCGGCCGACTGGCGATACGCCTCGCCGTGCATGATCGCAGTCAGCGCGGCGGCGTAGTTGCGGCCCTCGTCGGAGTCGTAGGCGAGCCCGCGACTCATCAGCAGGGCGCCGAGGTTGGCGTAGCCCAGACCGAGCGGCCGGAACTTGTGCGAGTTCTCCTCGATCCGGGGGGTCGGGTAGGAGGCGTTGTCGACCAGGATCTCCTGGGCCGTGATGGTCACCTTGGCCGCGAAGCGATAGGCCTCGACGTCGAACTCGCCGTCGGCCCCGACGAACTTCATGAGGTTGAGCGAGGCGAGGTTGCACGCGGTGTCGTTGAGGAACATGTACTCGGAGCACGGGTTGGACGCGTGGATCCGGTCCGTGTTGGCCGAGGTGT
This sequence comes from Candidatus Limnocylindrales bacterium, assembly GCA_038319665.1. Taxonomy (GTDB): domain Bacteria; phylum Chloroflexota; class Limnocylindria; order Limnocylindrales; family CSP1-4; genus SPCO01. The sequence continues at coordinate 15,583 of JBBQDL010000030.1, read as the reverse complement.
GCCACTCGTTGATGGTCGTGTCGTACTGGATGCCGGGGTCGCCGCACAGGTGCGCGGCGTCGGCCATCTTGTGGAAGATGTCGCGAGCCTTGTAGGTGTCCATGACCGGGTGGGGCGCGACGACGGCGTGGGTCTGCCACTCCCCGTCGTTGACGACGGCCTGCATGAATTCGTCGGTCACCCGGACTGAATGGTTCGCGTTCTGGAAGAAGACCGAGCCATAGGCCTCGCCCGTGAAGCTGGGGTCGTAACCGGCTTCGATCAGCGCCCAGGCCTTCTGCTCCTCGTGCGCCTTCGACTCGATGAAGTCGAGGACGTCGGGGTGGCCGGCATCGAGGATGACCATCTTTGCGGCACGGCGCGTCTTGCCACCCGACTTCACGACGCCGGCGAAGGCGTCGTAGCCCTTCATGAACGAGACGGGACCTGAAGCGGTGCCGCCGCCCGCCATCTTTTCTCGGGACGAGCGAATGGTGCTGAGGTTGCTGCCGGCGCCCGAGCCGAACTTGAAGAGCATCGCCTCGGTCTTGGCCAGGTCCATGATCGAGGACATGGTGTCGTCGACCGAGTTGATGAAGCAGGCCGAGCACTGGGGCTTGGCTTCGATGCCGACGTTGAACCAGACCGGCGAGTTGAAGGCCATCTTCTGGTGGACGATGAGATGGGTCAGCTCGGCCTTGAACGTCTGGAGGTCCGCGTCGGTCGCGAAGTAGTGCTGGGTTTCGGCCCAGGCCGTGATCGTGTTGACCACGCGATCGATCAGCTGGCGGACGGAGGTCTCTCGTTCCGGGGTGCCGAGGTGGCCGCGGAAGTACTTGCTGACCACGACGTTGGTGGCGAGCTGCGACCAGAAGTCGGGGACCTCGACGTCCTTCTGCTCGAAGACCGACTTGCCCGATTCGTTGGCGATGCCGGCCGTCCGGTACTCCCAGGTGATCTCGTCGTAGGGATGGACGTCCGGGCGGGTCCAGCGGCGCTCGAAGGTCAGGCCCCTGACCAGCGTCCTGCCGTCGCGCTCCGTGCCGTCGAATGAGGCCCCATATGGGCCGGCGTGGCGATTCGTCTGTTCCTTCTCCAACACCGGAACCTGGTTGCCTCGGGCCATCTGCGCTCTCCTCCGTCCTGACCGATGCGGCGGGTAGCTGCCACATCGAGTGTTCCGTCGCTGTTACCGGGGAGTCCTGGGGTCCGATCCTTGCCGGCGAGATGTGCCGGCGGGAACGTATCGGGCATCTCGGTTCGATCAGGCGACTCGGAAACTGTACGCCGAGCGGTTGCGAGAGTCAACCCTGAAAACACAACATGTAGTGGTGGGTCGTGACTCGCGAACGCTACATGTGGTGGTTTGATGGTCCACGCTTGGGTCGGCACTGTCCACGCTTGGGGGCCGATCGTCCACACGGGGCGGGGTGTTTGTCCACCGGCGTGTCCACGGGGGTGGTGGGGTTGTCCACGGGGCGTGGGGCGGGGCGGTTTGGTACGGGTGTTCGGTTTTGTGGTGGGGGACGTCGCGGCCCGTCCGCCCAAGGCTCGGGGCTCCGCGACCCAAGGCCCGAGGCTTCGCCGCCCAAGGCCCGAGGCCCGAGGCCCGCGGCCCAAGGCCCGAGGCCAAGGCCCGAGGCCCGAGGCCCGCGGCCCAAGGCCCGAGGCCCGATCCTGGCCCGCCGCGGCTCAGCTTGTCTGCCTCCTACCCACCAGACCATGTTCTGTCAGCCAACGGCCCCTACGGTTGTCAGATATGTGTGGAGGGCTTGGTAGTCACGAGAATCGGGGGTTCGCGGCCCTGAAGCGGAGGCCGTCACGCTCGAGTCGTTCTCGAGATCGGCTCGATTCGATGCCGGACCTGGCCTCCCAGTCCCGGGGCGCATATCTGCCACGGGATCGGGCGAAGACGGGCCACGATGGCGTTGACGGCTGGCCGCCATAGGTCAAGGATGGTGGCGAGCGGGCGGAGGATCGCACGCGGACGGAGACGGAAGGTTCGGCCAATGTTGGACGAGGATCCACGGGCTGGGGTGATCGGCGGCGATGGGCCGCGGGTTCTGTTGCAGGCGGTCGCGCCGCGAGTGTCGGCGCCGATGCTGCACGGGGACGAGGGCTCAAGTGGTCACCCCGCTCGAGCCGAAACGACCGGTACGGCCCGGGATTCGTCGCACCAGCCCCGACGCATGGACGCGACGGATGACGGCCAGTGGCATCAGTCTCGCCCCACCGACGTGGAGGACGACGAGGTCGCTGTCGCGCGGGCGATCGAGCTCGACTCCGGGTCCGACGACCTGGCATTCGAGACGATTCGCGATCGGGCCCGGCTCATCGTCGGCGTCACGGCGGCAGTCGGCACCCTCGTCGCGTTCTCGATCGCGAAGGACGAACTCCGTGATGTGCTGGCTGTCGGCGCGCTCGTGGTCGGGCTCGCGTGGCTCTGGACGTTCGACCGGCACGTGAGCTTCTCGTTCGGCGAGGGGTTCCTCGGCTACCGAGCCCAGATGGGTTGGCCGCGCGGCGTCCAGGAGGACGACGACGTTCGCTGGGACTGGCACGCCGGCCTCGCTGATCACGCACATGACGTTGGTTGACGCCCGAAGCTCGGTAAGCGTCCGATAACGCTCGCGTAAGCCGGGGCCAAGCGACTCCGCGCATGATCGGGGAGTGGACGACTTCCGAATAGGGATAGCGATCCGTCTCGTCAGGCAGCGACGAGGGTGGCGGCAGGTGGACCTTGCCGCTCGGTCCGATGTGTCACAGTCGGTCATCTCGAGACTTGAGCGCGGCCACCTCGGGCCGCAGTCGATCGACACTTTGCGGGCGGTGGCGGCGGCGCTGGAGATGCGCGTCGACGTCGTGCCGCGGTGGCGCGCCGGCGACCTCGATCGGCTGGTCAATCGCGGACATTCGGCGCTGCATGAGTCGGTCGCCCGGCAGTTCGCAGCCGAGCTTCCCGCATGGATCCTTGCGCCCGAGGTTTCGTTCGCGATCTATGGCGAGCGTGGCGTCATCGACATCCTCGCCTGGCACCCCGGCCGTCGGGCGCTCCTGGTCATCGAGCTCAAGACGGATCTCGCGGACATGAACGAGCTCGTCGGGACGTTCGATCGCAAGCGGCGGCTCGCCAGGCAGATAGCCCAGGAGCGCGGCTGGGAACCTGCCTTCGTCTCGGCCTGGCTGATCATCCTCGACACACGAACGAACCGTCGTCGGGTCCAGGCGCACGAGGCGATGCTTCGAGCGTCGCTCCCGGATGACGGCCGGACGGTTCGGGGATGGCTCCGTGAGCCCGCACGACCGATCCACGCCCTGTCGTTTTGGTCAGATATGCGTGGAGGGAGTGGTGGGCCGGCTTCGAGGCCGATCCGCCGGGTTCGCGCAGCCTCGAGCCGTGGCGCCGAGCGTGGATCGGAAGGTGGCGGCGTCGCTCGAGGATCGACGTCGTGACTACCAGTCCGTGGACGCATATCTGACATCTGACGCGCCGGTTTCTGACAGAACTGAGCGTGGTGGGTAGGTGGCACGGGGCGGGGAGCGACAGGGCCTTGGCTCGACCCGCACCATTCTTTGTCAACCCTATGGACAAAGCCCACGCGGGTCGCTAGCATGCCGCTTTGTCAAGACCCAGGACAAAGTCCGGAGGGGACGGAGCCGGGGTCCCGGAAGGGGCCAGAGACCAACGTCCCGGGTCTGACATGGAGGAGGCCCGTCCCGCCCCGTGGCACGCACCGAGTTCCCGACCAAGGCGACGCATGCCCAGACGCGCGCCCATAACGCCGGCCTCGTGCTGCGCGCGGTCTACGACCTCGGCCCGATCAGTCGCGCGGAGATCGCCCGACTCACCGGCCTGACCCGCACTTCCGTGGGCGAACTGGTCGGCGAGCTGGAACGAGAGGGCCTGGCCAAAGAGGTCGGCCGCGGGCCCAGCACCGGCGGCAAGGCCCCGACCCTCGTCTCGCTCGCGGATGGCGCGCGCCACGTGGTCACCCTCGACCTCGGCGAGCGGGCCTTCACCGCGGCCCTGCTCGATCTTCGCGGTGAGATCGTCCGGCGCACCACCCGCGACCTCGATGGCGTCGACGGCGACGCGGCGCTCACCCTCGTCCACCACCTGGTCGACGAGATCCTGGCCGGCCCGCATGCCCCGATCCTGGGCATCGGCGTCGGCACCCCGGGCATCGTCGATGCCGATGGCACGATCCGCTGGGCCGTCAACCTCTCGTGGTCCGACCTGCCGCTGGCGGCCCTCCTCCGCGACCGCTACGGCTACCCGACGATCGTCACCAACGACAGCCGAGCCGCGGCCATCGCGACGTTCCTGTTCGGTGGCGACGACCGGCCCACCAACCTCGTGGCGATCAAGGTCGGTCGCGGCATCGGGGCCGGGCTGGTCCTCGACGGCGAGCTGTTTGGTGGCGACGGCAACGGTGCCGGTGAGATCGGCCACATCGTCGTCGAGCCGGACGGCGCCGAGTGCCATTGCGGCCGCTTCGGCTGCCTCGAGACGGTGGCCAGCGCGCCGGCCATCCTCCGCGCGGCGGCAGCGGCCGGGCTCACCACAGAGACCATCCAGGACCTCGGCGCGGCCGCCGCAACCGGCGACGATAGGGCACTGGCCGTCGTCCGCGCCTCGGGCCGCGCGGTCGGTGCCTCGATCGCGAACCTCATCGGCATCCTCGACGTCCGGGCCATCGTGGTCCACGGCTCGGTCACGGCGCTCGGCGAGTCGTGGCTGGCGGCCATCCGTGACGAGGCCACCCGCCGGAGCCTGGGCCCGCTCGCCCGCGAGACCCGGATCGTCGACGGCGGCGTCGGCGAAGACCTGACCTTGCTCGGCGCCTGCGCGCTGGTGCTGACCAGCGAGCTCGGCCTCACGGTGCATCGATGACCGACGAGACGATGCCGACCGACGGCCGCGACCGCGCGACCGACGGCAACGACCGCGCGACCGTCGGCCACGACCGCCCGCTCCTCGTCGGCGTCGATGTCGGCGGCAGCAAGATCGCGGTCCTCGTGGTCGACCGAGACGCACGCGTCCTCGCCCGCGAGATCGCCCCGACCGAGGCTCGACCGCAGGACGAGGCGGTCGGCATCATCGCCCGCGCCGTCGAGACCACGCTCGCCTCGGCCGGCGCGCGAATCGGCGACGTGGCGGCCATCGGTGTCGGCGTCCCGGGCCGGGTCGACCCGCTGACCGGCGCCGTGACGCTCGCGGTCAACCTCGGTTGGTCGGACCTGCCGCTCGGGTCGGAGCTCGAGGCCCGCCTCGGTCGCCCGACCGTGGTCGAGAACGACGTTCGGGCCGCGGTGCTCGGCCTCCATCGGCGGCGCGTCGTCGGTGACATCGACGACCTGGCCTACCTCGCGGTCGGGACCGGCGTCTCGGCCGGTGTGATGCTCCACGGCCGGCTCCATCGCGGCGCTCGCGGCCTCGCCGGCGAGGTCGGCCATGTCATCGCCGACCCGGGTGGCGCCCGTTGCGCCTGCGGCCAGCAGGGCTGCCTCGAGACGCTCGTCGCCGGCTGGGGGATCGCCCGCCTTGCCCGCGACGCGATCGCGACCGGTCGCCCGACGGCCATGACCGAGCCGGGTGGGATGGCGACACCCGGTGTCCCGTCCGCCGTCGATGTCTACCGCGCCGCCGCGAGCGGCGATCCCCTGGCCACCGAGATCGCCGACGCCGTCGGCCGCCGGTTGGCCTGGGCGATCCATCTGCTGGTCATGGCCTACGACGTCGAGCGTGTCGTGCTCGGTGGTGGGGTCAGCCATGCTGGCGAGACCTTCGAGCGCCCGATCCAGCGCGAGCTGGACCGCCTGCGCGCGGGGTCCGCGCTCGCAAGGGAACAGCTCGTTGAAGGGATCGTCGAGCTGTTGCCACCCGGCGCCGATGCGGGCGCGTGGGGTGCGGTGATCATCGCCGCCGCCGCGCACCCGGGGATCGGTGTCGGTCATGGATGGGAGGAGGTGGGCCACGTACGGGAGACGTGACGACCCATCGCCTGAGAGGAGCTACCAGGTCATCTTGAAAGGAGCACAACCGAGCATGAGAACGCACCGGTACATCGCCCTGACAGCGCTGTTGGCGCTGGTCGTGGGTGCCTGTTCGAATACCTCGTCACCGGCCCCGAGTACGGGCGCATCGGTCGCCCCGACCACGGCCGCCACCGCCGCTCCGTCGGCCAGCACCGCTGGGGCCTCGGCCGCCGCATCCGCCGCCCCGACCGCCCTGGCCCCGGATCCCGCCGAGGCCGTCATCACGAACATCGAGCCGGGCGCGTCGATCACGTTCTGGACGTACTACCTGTCGCCGACGTTCGATCAGTACATCAAGGACACGATCGAGCGCTTCAAGGCGACCTATCCCGGCGTCGAGGTCAAGTGGGAGGACCACCAGGCCACCTTCCAGCAGGACCTCAACAACGCCTTCTCGGCGAACATCGCGCCGGACGTCATCAACCTGTCGGTGGCCGAGGGCTGGGTCAGCGACTACGCCAGCCAGGGCCTCCTCCTGGGCCTCAATGGCACCGTCCCGAAGCCCGTTCAGGACATCTACTTCCCGGGTCTCTGGAACGAACAGCTGGTCAACGGCGAGAACTTCCAGTTCCCGTGGTACCAGGGCCTCAACGTCGAGCTCATCAACAAGACCCTGTACGAGAAGGGCTCCGGCGGCAGCGTCGATGCCTTCCCGACCAAGATCACCGACCTTCCGGCCCTGTGCCAGACGATCAAGACCAATGCCAACGTCGTGTGCGACATCCGCCTGACGGTCAACGACTTGCTCGCGCAGATGGTCTACGAGGGCAACGTCGACGTCATCAGCGCCGACGGCAAGACCTTCACCTTCGACTCGGCGGCTGGCGTCGCCTGGCTCCAGCAGTACGTCGATATGGTCAAGGCCGGCACCGTCGACACCGACGCCCTGGTGACCCCGCTCGACCGCGTCGGGCTGCTCATCTTCGAAGCCGGGCAAGCGCCCTTCTATGCGTCGGGCCCGAACCTGGCACGCGACGTCAAGGCCAACAACCCGACCCTCTACGGCGACCTCGCCATGAAGCCGACGCCGATCGGCCTGTCGGGCGTGACCGGCAAGGGCCTCATGGGCATCTCCGTCAACAAGACGACCAAGTACCCGAACGCCTCGATCGCGCTGGCGCAGTTCTTCACCAACCCGCGCAGCATGGTCCAGTTCGCCAAGCAGGTCTCGATCTACCCGTCCTCGCCGTCGGCCTACGACGACCCGTTCTTCTCGGACGTCCCATCGGCGATCGAGGACAGCGCCCGACCGCTGGCCAAGGACATCATCGCGACCTACAAGGACATCGTTCCCACCATCCCCAAGAAGAAGGACGTCAACCAGATCGTCCTGACCGCCATCCAGTCGGCGCTGTTCAACAGCGTGCCGGCCCAGACCGCCCTGACCGACGCGGTCAAGGCCGCCAACAAGCTCATCCAGTAGTACCCATCGGGCCTTCCTCCAAGGCCCGCGTCACCGCCGGCCCGTTCCTTCCCCCAGGGAACGGGCCGGCACCCCATCCGACTTCGAGTGGACGATGACCCGCAAGCTGAAGGCCACGCCCTACCTGTTCCTCGCCCCGGCGCTGCTGCTGCTCGGGATCTTCGTGATCTACCCGATCATCGCGGTGATCTGGTACAGCTTCACGGACTACAACATCGTCCGGCCGCCGGTGTTCATCGGCCTCGACAACTACCAGCACCTCATCTCCGACCCGACGTTCTGGCTGGCGCTGACGCACTCGATCGTCTATCTCATCGTTACGCCGATCCTGATCGTGACGTCGATCGCGCTGGCGATCGTGGTCAACCGCCAGCTGCGCGGCATCCACATCTTCCGCGCGCTGTACTTCGTGCCGGCGGTCAGCGGCAGCATCGCCATCGGCCTGTCATGGCGCTGGCTGTTCGAGCGCAGTGGGTTCATCAACACCTCGCTCGAGGCGCTCGGCGTCATCTCGCAGCCGATCAGCTGGCTGTCCACCCCGTCGCTGACGCTGCCGATCGCCATGTTGCTGACGATCTGGGCGGGCTTCGGCTACTACGCGGTCATCTTCCTGGCCGGGCTCCAGAACATCCCCGAGGAGCTCTACGACGCGGCCCGGATCGATGGCTGCAACGACTTCCAGAAGCACCGCTACGTCAGCATCCCGGGGCTGCGGCCCCAGATCGTCTTCGTGTTCATCATCTCCAGCCTGGCCGCACTCAAGGTCTTTGACGAGGTCTACGTGCTGACCAATCAGACCGGCGGCATCCTCGACAGCGGCGTGACGATGGTGTTCTACCTCTGGAAGCAGGCGTTCGTGCTGAGCCACGCGGGCTATGCGTCGGCGCTCGCCATCGCGCTGCTGGCCGTGACGCTGGTCTTCTCGATCTTCAACGTCCGCATCCTCGAACGTCGGCAGGAGCGAGAGGGATGACCACCGCATCGATGTCCCAGCTGGCCGACTCGGTGGCGGCCAACCGGCGCGCCCGGTCCCGCCGCCGACGGAACCTCGTGTCGAACGGGCTGTGGTACGTGCTGCTGACGGCCATCGCGGTCGTCACGGTCTTCCCGTTCTTCTGGATGCTGATGACCTCGCTGAAAGGTCCGCTCGACCCGATCACCTCGGTGCCGCCGCAGTTCATCCCGTCCGATCCGACCCTGGCCAATTACCAGCGGGTGCTCGACGCGCTGCCCATCCCGAACTTCTTCTTCAACAGCCTGTTCGTGGCCGTCGCGGTCGGGGCACTGAACGTGCTGGTCGCGGCGCTGGCCGCCTACCCGCTGGCGCGGATGCGGTTCCCGGGCCGGGACGCGATCTTCTACCTGTTGCTGGTGACGCTCATCGTGCCGACCCAGCTGACCTACATCCCGAGCTTCATCCTGGCGGTCAACGTGTTCCACTATTACGACACGTTGCCGGCCTTGATCTTCCCGAACCTCGTGAGTGCCTTCAACATCTTCCTGCTGCGCCAGGCGTTCCGCGGCGTGCCGCAGGACCTCATCGACGCGGCACGGGTGGATGGCGGGACCGAGTTCCGGATCTGGCGCTCGATCCTGCTGCCGATCATCCGGCCGTCGCTGGCGGCCGTCGCGATCTTCACCTTCGTCACGTCGTGGAACGACTTCCTGTGGCCGTCGCTGATGCTCCACACGCGCGACGGGATGACCCTGCCGGTCGGGCTCGTCGCGCTGCAAGGGTTCTTCAGCTCGGATGCGCGGGCGATCGCGGCCGGGGTGACGATCACGGTCATCCCGATCCTCATCTTCTTCATCTTCGTCCAGCGCTACTTCACCCGCGGCCTGGCCGGCGCGGTGAAGGGGTGAGCGGCGAGCCGATCCTCGAACGGGTGATGCTCGCCTTCGAGGGCGAGGGAGTCCCGCGCTGGGTCGAGCAGCGACTGGCCGAGGCGCCGGTCGCCGGTGTCACGTTATTCATGGCGGTCAACGTGTTGCGACCGGGGCAGGTGCGCGAGCTGACGGAGACGTTCCAGCGGGCGGGGGCCGCGGGCGCCGCCGGGGCGCCGGGCGACGCGGGTTCCTCGGGTGCCGCCGGCCCGACCGCGCCGCTCCTCGTCGCCGCCGACCAGGAGGGCGGCCAGCTCAACGCGCTCGGGGCTGAGGCGACCCAGTTCGCCGGCAACATGGCGCTCGGGGCGGTCGGTGACATTCACCTGACCGAACGCGTTGGCGCAGCGATCGGGCGCGAGGGCCGGGCGATGGGCGTCAACGTCGTCTATGCCCCGGTCCTCGACCTCGCCACCGAGCCGAACAACTCGGCGCTCGGCATCCGCTCCTTCGGCGACGACCCGACCGAGGTTGGCCGGCACGGGGCGGCGATGGTCCGTGGGCTCCAGGCGGCCGGGGTGGCCGCCACGGTCAAGCACTTCCCGGGCCTAGGCGCCGTCGCCCAGGACACGCATCACGCGCTGGGCGTCGTGGCCGGGGACGCCGACCGGCTCGAGACCCGCGAGTTCGCGCCATTCGGGGCGGCCATCGCGGCCGGGGCCAGGCTCGTGATGTCGGCCCACGTCGCGGTGCCCGCGCTGACCGGCGACCGGACGCTGCCGGCCACGCTCTCGCGGGTCGTGATGGAGGAGACGCTGCGCCGCCGGCTCGGCTTCCGCGGCATCTCGATCAGCGACGCGCTCGATATGCATGCGCTGGCCCAGGGTGCCGCCCAGGCGGTCGAGGTGATCGCCGCGATCCGGGCGGGCATCGACCTGCTGCTGACCGCCGCCGACCGGCCGGCTCTGCGTCGGATCGAGGACACCCTGCGTGCGGCGGCGGCCCGCGGCCTCTTCGAACCCGACGAGCTGGCGGCCTCGACCGCACGTCTGGCCGAGCTCCGGTCGTGGCTCGCCGCCGCCGGGCCTGCCCCCGACCTCGACGTCGTCGGCTCGGCGGAGCATCGCGCCATCTCGCGCGAACTCGCGGAGCGGTCGCTGACGCGACTGGACCGCGCGGCCGATGGCACCGAGCCGCCACCGATCGCCTTCGCGACGGGGACGCGCTGGCTGGCGATCATGCCCGAGCCCGCCGACCTTACCCCGGCCGACACATCGTCGGCGGTCCCGCCGGGTCTCGGTCGGGCGCTCCGGACGCGGTTCGCCTCGGTCGACGATGTGGTCGTCCCGGCCGCCCCGGGCGATGCCGAGATCGCCGCGTTGCGCGGACGTGCCGGGTCGTTCGATGCCGTCCTCGTCGGGACCATCGAGGCCCATCGCCAGCCGGCCCAGGCGGCGCTCGTACGGGCGATCGCCGAGGGCGGGGTCCCGACCGTGGCCGTCGCCCTACGGACGCCCTGGGATGCGGCCGTCTATCCGGCGGGCATCCCGGCCCTGGCCACGTATTCGATCCTGCCCGACTCACTCGGGGCGCTGGCGCGCGCGTTTGCCGGCGAGATCGGGATCCCGGGGCGGCTCCCGGTCGCCGGAGCCTCGTGACCCTCCACGACGAGATCCTCGAGCAGCCCGAGGTCGCCGCGCGCTTCCTTTCGGCCCAGGCGGACCCCATCGAGTCGATCGCGGCGAGGCTGCGCGCAACCCCGCCACGCCACGTCGTCATCGCGGCCCGCGGCACCTCCGACCACGCCGCGGTCTATGCACAGTACGTGCTCGGCGTCCGGCATCGGCTGTCGGTCGGACTCGGGACGCCGTCGATCGTGTCGATCTATGACGCCGCGCCGGATGTCACCGACGCGCTCGTCATCGGAATCAGCCAGTCGGGCGCCTCGCCCGATATCGTCGCGGTCCTGGCCGCCGCGCGGGCCCAGGGCGCTCCGACGATCGCCATCACCAACGAGCCCGATTCGACGCTGGCCGCCGTGGCCGACCGGACGGTCGCGCTGGGCGCCGGCCCCGAACGGGCGATCGCTGCGACCAAGACCTACACCGCGGAGCTGCTGGCGATCGCCCTGCTATCGGCCGCCCTCGCCGACTCGCCGCCCGATCGCGCGGCCGTCGCCGCGATCCCCGAGACGCTCGCCCGCTCGCTCGCGCTCGAGCCCGAGATCGAGCGGATCGCACTCGAGCAGAAGGCCGCGACCCGGGCGCTCGTCATCGCCCGCGGCTTCGAGTACGCGACCGCCCGCGAATGGGCGCTCAAGCTCAAGGAGCTGGCGCGACTCTTCGCCGATCCCTACTCCTCGGCCGATTTCCAGCACGGCCCACTGACGTTGGTCGAGCCGGGTGTGCCGGTCCTGGCGGTCGCCCGCGCGGGGGCGTCCGAGGCGGACCTCGTCACGCTGCTTGGCCGGCTCCGATCGGACCTCGCGGCGGAGCTCATGGTCATCTCGGATCACGACCCGGCGCTGGCGCTCGCGACCTGGCCCGTCAGGCTTCCCGCCGGCACGCCCGAGTGGCTGGGCCCGATCGTCTCGATCGTCCCGGGCCAGCTCCACGCGCTCCACCTGACCCGCGCCCGTGGCCTCGACCCGGAACGCCCGCGCAACCTCAACAAGATCACGCGCACGACGTAGGGCGCGGGCCGGGTCGGCGGCGGTGTGACGGCCTCCCTCTTCTTTGACAGGTATACCTGGAGGGACTGGTAGGCGAAATCCCCGGCTGATTCAGCCGCTTGGCAGGGCTGTCGGCACGCCGCTGAGCGTGGATCCTGGTGTCTAGGCCCGCGGTGGCCCTTTTTTCTCTGACTACCAGCCCCCGGATACATATCTGACAAGATCCGAGGGCGTCGCGTGCCAGATATGCGCCTCACGGGCAGGTGGCAGATGGGGCGCCTGGAACGGGCGCCTGGACTGGCACCGGAGCCGTGGGCCGCCAACCGGGACTGACGCCGGCCCGGCGTTGACAACGGCCCCCGGCCTTGACGCCGGCCCGGGACTGACGCCGGCCCGGAGTTGACAACGGCCCCCGGCGCTGACGCCCGCCGGAGGCCGACAACGGCCCCCGGGCCTGGACCGGCACCGGAGCCGGGAACCCGCTAGAGCCCGCTGTACGCGTGCAGGCCGCTGAACCACAGCGACCCTGAGTAGGTGATCAGCACCATCCCAAACCCGATGACGAGTAGCAGCGCCGCCGGCCGGCCGGCCCACGAGCGCTGGTTGCGAGCGTGCAGGTAGATCGCGTAGGTCAGCCAGGTGACGAGCGCGGCCGTCTCCTTGGGATCCCAGCCCCAGTAGCGGGACCAGGCGATCGACGCCCACCACGACCCGAGGATGATCATCGTGGCGAAGATCGGGAAGCCGATGATGACCGCCCGATAGGCGGCCTCGTCGAGGACCTTGTGCGAGGGCAGCCAGGCGAACCGGTCGTTCTGGCCCTGGACCAGGTAGGCGACGCCGGCCGCGAAGCTCGTCGCGAAGATGCCGTAGCTGATGACCGCCATCCCGACGTGGATCGTCAGGAGCGGTGCGTTCTGGAGGGCCGGCACGAGCGGCTCGATGTCCGACGGCAGGCTCGACGCATACAGGAGCAGCGCCAGGGCGACGCCGAGCGGCAGGAATCCGATCGAGCGGATCGGGTAGCGGCCCTGGAGGAAGAGATAGCCGCCGATCATCGAGAACGCGAACGCGACGGTGAACTCGTACATGTTGCCCCACGGCCCGCGCCCGACGACCGCGGCCCGCAGCGCCAGCGACGCACCGAGCGCGATCCATGCGGCCAGCGTGAGCCCGATCGCCGCGCGCGAGAGCGGGCTCTGCGACGCGTAGTCATCGAGCCCGACCGATGCCGACCGGACCTGCTCGTCGACGAACGACCCGGTCACGACCCCGGCGAAGGCCGGCTGACGGGCGGGCGACAGGCTGAGGACCCGCCGGCCGTTGGCCAGCATCACGGCGTGCCCGACGTGGGCGGCGAAGCCCAGCGCGACGAGGATCACGCCGAGCGAGAAGAGGTCCGACGAGAGAACGGCCATGGTCATCGCCTCAGGGACGCGGTTGATGGGTGGATGGTTGCGCCCGCCGTCCGGTGAGCGCGATCAGGCGGCGGCGGCACCACCGGGCTTGGGTCCCGACGGGGTCCGGACGGCGACCGCGCGGGGCTTGACCTTGAGGACCAGCCCGCAGTTGGTGCAGGTGTCGACCTGGGCCAGCCGGCCGAGCCCGCACATCGGACAGATGACGGTCAGGGGATCGTGGTCGAGATCGCAGCGCTGCGTGCCCGACGGGTAGACGAGCGCATGGCGACGGCAGTGGGGGAGTCCGACCGGGAAGACCGGCTCGCCACCGGGTCCGATCTCCGCGATGCGCGGCCCCTCCACGAAGGCGATCTTCACCCGCGGCTTGGTCGCCAGGTACGCCATCGTGCCGATCATCAGCCCGGTCACGAACGGCCCGATCAGTCCGATGACGATGAGCACCGGTAGGATGCCGATGAGGAAGCCCCAGTCGGGCATGACGAAGATGGACGTCACTTCCAGGATCTGGGTCCAGATCTGGTCGAGCACGTCGATGATGTTCACGGCCGCATCCTACCAGTCCCGCCCGCCTTCGGAGACCGCTTGGGATTGCCCCGTTTGGTCGTCGCGCCGCGGCCCGGCTTCCAGCCCTGACGGTCGGTCTCGGCCTCGTCGCCATCACTCTGCGTGGTCTTCGCGACCGGCCGTGGCGGGCGCGGATTGCCGATCGACGGCGAGGCCAGCCGGCCCGCATCGAGCCGCCCGATCAGCCACGCCGAGCCGGCCGTCCGCGCGCCGCGGAAGCGCGCCTCGTGGCGGAGATCGCGGTCGTCGGTGACGATCAGCAAGGTTGCCGTGCCGTCGGCGCCATCGACCAGCCGGACGTCGTCGATGAGGGCGATGATCACCGCATCGGCGGTGCGTGGCCCGCCATAGCGGACCGTCGTCCCGGCCGCGATCCGCTCGCCGCGAATGCCCCGCTCGGCCGGACCGTCGAAGACGATCTCGATGGCGGTCCGGGCGGGGATCGCGCCACGCATCCGGCCGATGAGCGCGGCGGGCGGACCGGCCGTCTTGGTCCGGGACAGGGCGTGGAGTAGGTTGTTGCCATCGACCAGCAGGCGCTGCGTGGCGGCGAGCGGGTCACGGTCGGGCTGGGGCATCCGGGCCATCGTACCGTCGCGAGCCCGGAGACCAGCGTCAGGCGACCTCACCGGCTACGATCGACCGGATGTCCCTCCTGCTCCTGGTCGACCTCGACGGTGTCGTGTATCGCGGCGCGGACCCCATCCCGGGTGTCGCCGCTGTCCTGGCCGATCGGGCGGCCCGCGGCGACGACATCGTGTACGTGACCAACAACTCGATGCATTACCGGGCCGAGTACCAGACCCGGCTGGCGGCGATGGGCTGCCCGGTCTCGCCCGACACGGTCGTCTCGTCGGCCCGGGCGACCGCGGCCTACCTCAAGGAGCACGATCCGGGGATCCGGCGGGTCCTCGTCCTTGGTGCCGGCGGGCTGGAGCGCGAGCTGCGCGACGAGGGCTTCGATGTCGTCACGTCGGGGGCGGCCGCGACACGGCTCAGCCAGGAGGACATCGGCGGGTTCGCCGCGGCCGGCAGCCCCGACGCGGTCGTCGTCGGACTCGACCCCAACCTGACCTATGCCCGGTTGGTGGTGGCCAGCGACTGCATCCGGGCGGGCGCCCATTTCATCGCCACCAACCGCGACCCGATCTACCCGACCGAGCGTGGGCTGCGACCGGGCGCCGGTTCGGTGGTCGCCGCGGTCGAGACCGCGACCGGGGTCGTGCCCGTCTCGATCGGCAAGCCCGCCCCGTACCTGCTCGAGGCGGCGGCCCACGCCGTCGGTCGTCAGCCGTCCGAGGCGATCATGATCGGCGATGGGATCGGGACCGACCTGGCCGCCGCCCAGGCCGTCGGTGCTCGCTGCATCCTGATGCTGACCGGGGTGTCGACGCTGGCCGAGGTCGAGGCGCTGCCACCAGACCGGCGGCCGACCGCGATCGCCGCCGACGCCGACGGCCTCGCGCGCGCGCTCGAGTGCCTTCAGGAAACCGGTTCGAGCTCCGGGTCGTAATCGGCCTCCACCGGCGCGAGCTCCGGGATCCCGGCCCCCCAGGTGGCGAATGCGTCGCGGAGCGGCGCCAGGTCGGCCTCGTCCGCGAACGCGGCGTCAAGGGCGTGGATGTCGATCGACCACAGCTCGGGCACGGTCAGCCCGATCCC
>JBBQDL010000029.1:0-35039 GCA_038319665.1 Candidatus Limnocylindrales bacterium | reverse complement strand
GACCGCGAAGCCGGCCCCGAACGTCGCCAGCGACGCGAGCAGGGCCGTCGTCGCATCACCTGTCGGGAAGAACTGGGTGGAGAAGAAGGCCGCCAGGACGCCGTACAGGTAGAAGTCGTACCACTCGATGATCGTGCCAGCGGCAGAGGCGCTGATGACGAATGGAAGCTTGAATCGGTATGCCGGGGTCGCGGCTACGGCCGCAGTCGATGTAGCCAAGGTCGGCCTCCTCAGGGCGTACGCGCAGCTGGCGCTGATGGCCCATGTGGCCAAACTCAACGCGCGACATCCGAGTGTTGCTCGCCTGGCGACCTCCGTCCTGCCTAGGGATCGTGAAGCACCTTGGGCCGTGCCTCCATCTCCTTGAGCGGCGGTTGCGTCACCCTAATCATCCCGTGCCGGCCTCGTCAATCCTCGCGATCGAGCTCCGGGAGTCGCAAGGCCCGAAGTTCAGTCCTCGGCCTCCTGCGCAAGGTAGAGTTGTTGTCATGGTGCGTGCCCGAGATACGTCTGAGGAGGCGTTCGAGCGGCAGCTCGTCGCATTTCGGGCAATGACCCCCGGTGAGAGACTGGCCCTCGGCGCGGCGATGAGTGACGAGATCCGTATCCTCGCCGAGGCTGGCATCCGCGATCGGCATCCCACGTACACCGATGCGGAAGTGGCAGATGCCCTGACGGTGATCCTGCTCAGTCCCGAGCTGGCGAGGAAGGTCGAGCAGTCGAAGCTCACTAAGGCGCGGTGACGCTCGCCGAGCTGCTGGCCGACGTGATCCGCCGACTAGAACGATCGGGTATCCCGTACATGGTCACCGGGTCGATCGCGAGCACCTTTCATGGCGAGCCGAGGGCAACGCGCGACCTTGACATCGTCATCGATCCAGAACCCGACTCGTTAACTGCGCTGGTCGACGATCTCGCGGCGGATGGCTACTACGTCGATCGTGATGCGGCCTTTGCCGCGCTCCGCGACCGAACGCAGTTCAACGCGATCGGACCAGCGGCAACCAAGGTCGATCTCATCATTCGGAAGGACCGCCCGTTTTCGCGGGAAGAATTCGGGCGACGGCGGCGAGCGGATCTCCTCGGCACGTCGGCGTTCATCGCGAGCGTGGAAGACATGATCATCGCCAAGCTCGAATGGTCCGTGCCGTACGACTCCGAGCGACAGCGACGGGATGTCGCGGTGATGCTTGAGATCTCCGGTGACTCCGTCGACCACGTCTATGTCGAGCGATGGGTAGGAGAACTCGGGCTGACGGCGGCCTGGCGGATCATGGCGATGCAGCGTTGGGAGGAGTAGTTGCAATTCGATCGAGAGCGCGCTACTTCGCGACGACCGAAATCGGACTTGACGGGGTCCCCTCACCCGCGGTGTTGACTGCGCTTACGGCATACCAGCAGGTCTGGCCGCGGACCGTCGTCGTGTCCTTGTAGCTCGTCACGTTGCCTTGCGCCGTCAAGAACTGGACCGATGCGGCGGTCGAGCCGCGATAGATGCGGTAGCCCATCAGCCATTCCTCCGGTCATTCCTCAGGGGACGATGTCGAACTCGCCGATGGCTTGTGAGGCGTTGTCCGGAACGACGTCCCACTGGTAGTGGCCGGCGACCAGCGGCGATATCGAGACCGGCCCACTCACGCAGCCGGCCGGGGCATCCAGCGTCAGCATCTGGCGTGACCCTTGGACCTCGTGGCCGTCGCGTGAAAGCCACATCATGACGTGGGTACCGGCCGGCAGATCTGGCGAGAATTCGGCCGCTGCGCGGATCGGATCGACGGGCTTGAAGGTGCTCGCGACCGTGGTGATGGCGCAGTCGGTACCGCCGGTCCCGAAACTGACGGCCTCGATGCTCGAGGAGTCCCCCGGACCGAGGAAACCGCCGAGGACCGCAGCGTAGACCGTGACGCTGATGACGAGGATGACGACCCCGAGCTGGAGGAGGCCAGCTTGCGTCCACGCCCAGCTGTCATGCAGCTGCTGGCGCCGCCCGACGAAGCGGAGGACGACCGGCCCGGTGAGCACCGGAAGCCAGCCAGTGACCGTCGGAACACCAGGCAGGCTGCTCACGTAGGCGATGGCCAGACCGATGACGACCCACAGCGCAGCCGAGATGAGTCCGACCCGCAGCCAGACGCGTCGTCGACCGGTCGGCGGATCCATCGTCGGCGTGGCCGTGTCCGGGGCAACTTCCACGGCAGTCGTGCTCTCCTTACACGGGTCGGGCCTGAGCGATCGATCGGGAGACGTGCCCGCCGGCCGATTGTTGCACGGGCATGCGGCCGGATAGACTCGGCGCCATGTCCACGATCCGAGTCGCAGTCGCCTCGACACCGCTGACGGCCACCCTGGAAGAGGCCGTCCCGGCGGCCGTCGCGGCGCTCGAGGAGGCCGCTCGACTGGGTGCCCGGATCGTGTGCCTGCCCGAGTCCGGCATCCCCGGACATCGCGTCCAGGCCCGGCGCGTTCCGGACGTCTCGTCGGAGGCGCTCGAGGATGCACTCGACGCTGTCGCGGAGGCCGCTCGCCGGGCCGCCGTGGTGGCGATCGTCGGGGCCGAACGCCCGACGCCCGTCGGTCGCGAGATCGTGTCGGTCGTCTTCGACGCAGATGGGACGCGGCTCGGCGAACAGGCGAAGACGCAGATCGACCCGACCGAGGAGGTCGATTACGTGCCGGGCCAGGGCCGCCGGGTCTTCACGGCCGCAGGCGTCACGTTCGGCATCGCGATCTGCCACGAGGCGTTCCGATACCCGGAGATCGTCCGATCGCTCGTCCTTGACGGGGCACAGGTCGTGTTCATCCCCCACTTCGTGACGACCGACGACGGATCGTTGCCGGTGGGCTGGTGCGATGCCGGCAATCCGTACAACGAGAAGGCGGTCCTCTGCCGCGCGCTCGAGAACACCGTCTTTGTCGCGGCGGCGGATGTGGCCGGGCCCGACCAGGGTTCCGTGACGGGGATCATCGCCCCCGACGGCACGCTCCTCGCGAGCCTCGACTATGGCGCCGTCGGCGTCGTCGCTGCCGACATCGACCTCGATCGCGCGACGCGGCTCCTGGCGCTGCGCTGGGCCCCTGAGCGGAACGCGGAGCTCGTCGATCAGTCCGGTCGCAGCGCGTAGACGCGGCCCTGCTTCAGCTCGAGATCCTCGAGCTCGGTGGTCGTGCGAACCTCGTATTCGGCGAGCTCGTTGAGGTGGTCCACCGGCAGGTAGCGGCGGCCGGGGTCGCCGACGACGACATCGATGCCGGCGTCCCGGACCCGCTGCAGCCACGGGAGGACGCGTTCGGCCAGTCCCGCGTCGTACCAGCAGTCGCCGGCAAGGACGACATCGACATCGGGTGGCTCCTCGTCGAGGACATCACGGCGCACGACGGCTACGCGGCAGTCATTGGCTCGCGCGTTGAGCTCGATCGCCGCCGCGGCGAATCCGTCGATATCGGCGCCGGTCGCCTGCGTCGCACCGGCGCGCATCGACGCGATCGCGCACAGCCCGGAGCCCGACGCAAGATCGAAGACGCGCCGGCCCGCTACGGCTTCTCGGTGATCGCGCAGGTAACGTCCGATGGCCAGTCCGCCCGACCAGGCGAACGCCCAGTACGGCAGGGCCGCGTCGGGATCGCCGGTCTCGACCTGGGTCGCGTGCCAGAGTGGCAGGGCCTCGTCAGCCAGATGGAGGCGGAGCTCCTCGAGTCCCGGGACGGGACGCAGGCGCGTGTGGCGAAGGACGAAGGCCCGAGCCGATGTCGCCATCCGACCACTCTACGGCCTTGCGATCGCGGCACGGCCCTCAGCGGTCGAGGACCACGAGATCGAATCCGCGGATGCGCTCGGGGTTGGCGATGAGCTCGACCCCGACGGGTCATCGGACTGACTGGGGCGTCCTGACGGCCCACGGCGACCTCGCCATCCACTCGGCGAGCCCGGTCTGCTGCAGCAGACGGGCGCTCTGACAGGTCGGGCGGACGGCGACTTCCCGGCTGATCGTGGCCAGGAAATAGCGGTCGAACGCGCCTCGCGGAAAGTCGCGCATGACCCGCGGTCGCACGGCGTCGACGAGCTCGTAGCCGGCGCCGCGGACATCGAGCGAGGTCGAGCGATCGAGCAGGACGGCCTCGACGCCATCCTCGAGGGTCACCGATGCCCGCATGTGGAGGATGATCGCGATCTCGACCCGATCGGCCAGATCGGGCGACATGCCATGCCGCTCGAGGAACCGGCGGGCCAGCTCGCCACCCTCGACCTCGAAGCACATCGTGTTCCGCGGGATGCTCGTCAGGCCGACGTCGTGCATCAGCGAGGCGGTCCAGAGAACCTGGCGATCGAACGTCCGACCCTCATCCGCCCCGATCGCTGCGCCCCAACAGTAGGCGCGGACCGAGTGGGCCAACAGGTAGTCCGGGAGCCTCCGGTGAGCCCAGTCCCAGGTCGCGGCCGAGACGTCGTCGCCTGGGACGGGGATGCCCGCGATCTGCGCTGGGAGCGGCGGTACGGAGGCCATGCGACGATCCACGTGCGGATGGTGTCATCCTGCCAGCGCGCCCGTCAGGCGATGCGATGATCAAGGAGGGTCAGATGAGCGGACCGGGACCAGAGTCTGGACCTGCGGAGCGCGTCGGCACGGATGCCTGTCTTCGCTGCGGGGCGGCGCTCGGGTCGCTCGGCGTCGAGGAGTTCCGCGTCGGCGGGACCAGCGGCGGCTGGCATCTGTTGTTCGGTGAGTGGGCGGAACTCGGCGAGGGGAAGCTCAAGCTCGAGGTTCGAGCCTGCGCGACCTGTCGCCAGGTCGAGTTTCGCGTCCCATTCGAAGTCGGGTAGCCGCCGGGCTCGGTCAGGCCGGGACGAGGCGGACGAGGATCCGGTACGCCGAGGTCGCTCCGTCGCACGTCTGGAGGGTGATGACAGGGCCCGATGTGGCTGCCATCGCCCACTGGCTCCAGGACGCGTAATCGGCGTTCCTGACATGACGCACCCAGCTGATTCGGTACTTGTGCACCCGGCCAGACTTGTCGGCGTACCACGCGGCCAGACCGGCGTGCAGCGCGCCCGAGTGATAGCCATCGTGGATCTTGGCGAAGACGCCCCACGCGTGGCCGAGCAGGTACAGGTTGTTCCGCCCGACGCAGCCCCAGTACTCGACGCGGTTCGGGATCAGGCCGCCGTTGCAGCCCCAGTCGCTGATACCGCGGCTGAGCGAAAGCGCCGGGATCCACAGGTGATAGACGCCGTGGTACGAGACGGTGACCTTCCGCGGCCTGACCGCAGTCTTCTTTGGTGCGGGCTTCGGCTTCGATGCCGCGACCTCGGTCTTGGCCTGCGCCGCGGCCTGGCGCCTGACGGCCGGGGCGACGGTCGGCTTTGGGACGAGGTCCTGCGGGACGGTCGTCGTCGCGTCCGAAGTCGGCGCGAGAGCTGCGCTCGAAGGCTTGACGGAGACGGCGCCAGCCGGGCTAAGCCCGACCCCCGACACGGCAGCCGGTGAGGCGACGACCATGCCGGCACTGGCGGAGAGGCTGAGGGCGAGCAGGCCGGCGATGGCTGACTTCGCCCACGAGGTCCTGAGTCGGACCGGCAGGTGGATCAATGGGAGCTCCCGGTGATCGGCGGAGGCCCCGGATGGAGGAGGTCGGGGCCGTCGCGTTCCGTGAGCTCATCGTCCGGGGACGCACCCCTTCGGCGACATCACCCGATTGGCCCAATCGAGGCCGTTCGAGGTCGTACGGAAGTCACGCGGACGGCGTAGGAGGAAGGGTGCAGCCATTCGGCGTATCGTCGACTGAACAGCCACGGTTCGGAGGAGTCATGCGACCCTGGTTCGGCCTGCATCTGCCCAACTACACCTTTCCTGACACCCCGACGGAGCGGCTGTTCGATCGCCTGGTCGAGCAGGCCCGGACCGCCGAGGAGGCCGGCTTTAGCCTCGTGACGGTGATGGACCACCTCTACCAGATCCAGGGCATCGGTCCGGTCACGGATCCCATGCTCGAGGCGTGGTCGACGCTGGCCGCGCTCGCCCGCGAAACCACGCGCGTTCGCCTTGGCACTCTGGTGACAGGCGTCACCTACCGGAACCCGGCGCTCCTGGCCAAGATGGCGACGACCCTCGACGTGATCTCCGGCGGCCGCGCGATCCTCGGGATGGGCGCCGCCTGGAACGAGGAGGAACACATCGGTTTCGGATTCGACTTCCCGTCGGTGCGCGAGCGGATGGACCGTCTCGACGAGGCGCTGACGATCATCCGCGCCATGTTCGCCGAGGATCGGCCGTCGTTCACCGGTCACTACTACCGGATCCACGAAGCGCTCGACGTGCCACGGCCGATCCAGCGCGGCGGCCCCCGGATCCTCGTCGGTGGCGGCGGCGAGCAGCGGACGCTCAAGATCGCCGCGGCCCACGCCGACATGACCCACTGGTTCCCGCTCGGCCTCGACATGCTCCGGCACAAGACCGAGGTCCTCGAGGGATGTTGCGAGGCGATCGGACGCGACCCGGCGACGATCGAGCGGACGATGGCCACGCCTGTCGTCGTGGCGGGCAGCGACGCCGAGGCCCGCGCGGCGATCGATCGGATGCCGGCGGAACGCCGCCCGCACGTGGCCGCGGGGACGCCTGAGCAGATGGCGGACGCGCTGCGCCCGTACCTCGACGCCGGGTTCACCGGTTTCACCTTCAACAACAGCATCTATCGGACGCCCGAGGCGATCGGGCGGGTCGGCGAGCTGCTGCGTCTCGTCGGCGGGGCGGCGCCGGTCGCCGCCGGATCGGGGGCGTAGCCGCGCGCATGCCGTACCCGTTGGGCGCTGCCCTCACGCTCGAGGCGCTCGACGCGGACCCGTATGCGGCGCTGGCCGGGCTGCGCGAGCGCGAGCCCGTCTCATGGGTGCCGGCGCTCGATGGCTGGCTGGTGACGCGGCGTGACCTCTGCATCGATGTGATGCGCGACGCCGCCCGCTTCACGGTCGACGATCCCCGCTTCTCCACATCGCAGGTCGTCGGGCCGAGCATGCTTTCGCTGGATGGGCCCGAGCACCGCCGCCACCGCGACCCGTTCGCGAAGGCGTTCCTCGGTCCCGACGCCAGGAGCCGTTTCGCCGACCGGATCCAGGCCGAGGCTCGCCGGCTCGTCGCGGGACTCGCCCCGGCCGGTCGAGCGGAGATCCGCCGTGACCTCGCCGGTCCATTGGCGGTCAACGTCGTCGCGGCCGCGCTTGAGCTCGACGACGCCGAACCCGGGACTGTCCTCGGCTGGTACGACGAGATCGTGGCGGCGGTCGACCGCGTCTCGGCTGGTGGCTCGATCGGCGAGCCGGCGCGCCAGGCGGTCGATGCCCTCGGTCGACACGTCGCGGGATCGGTCGAGGGCGGGCGCGGCGTGCTTTCGGTCGCGACCGCGACCCTCGCGACCCCGGAGATCGTCTCGAACGCTGCGGTCATGATGTTCGGCGGGATCGAGACCTGCGAGGGGATGACCACCTCGCTCTTCTGGCACCTGCTGACGAACCCGGACCAACTCGCCGCTGTGCGCGCCGACCGGTCGCTGGCCGCCAACGCCGTCGAGGAATCGCTTCGCCTGGAACCAGCTGCCGCGCGGGTCGACCGCTATGGCACGACCGACACCGCCTTCGCAGGCGCGTCGATCCATCGGGGCGATCTCGTCATCGTCTCGCTGACGGCCGCCAACCGCGACCCGGGGACGTTCCCCGAGCCGGACACCTTCGACGTCACGCGGCAGAATGCGCGAGCGCATGTGGCATTCGCGCAGGGCCCGCATGCCTGCGTCGGCGTCCACCTGGCACGGCTCGAGACGCAAGCGGCGCTGGATGCTGCTTTGGACGACTGGCCCGGGCTCGCGCTGGAACCTGGCTCGACGCCGCCGACCGGCGCGATCTTCAGGAAGCCGAGGTCGCTCCGCGTTCGGTGGGAGCCGGTCGCGTAGGAGTACGCTCGACCCGATGGCGGGATTGTCGTTCTCGATCGAGGGCCAGGTCGCGCTCGTCACCGGCGCGACAGGCGGGATCGGGGCCGACCTGGCGGCCGCGTTGGGCGAGGCCGGAGCACGGGTCGGTGTCGCTGGGCGGCAAGGCGACCGGACCGACGCCGTGGTGGAGCGTATCCGTGGTGCGGGTGGGCAGGCGGCACCGATCGATCTCGATCTGACCGACCGGACCTCGATCGATGCGGCGGTCAACCAACTCGTCGCCACGTTCGGCCGGATCGACATCCTCGTCAACAACGCGGGACTCGGCACCAATCACGACGCCATCGATGCGACGGAGGCCGAGTGGGACGAGCTCTTCGCGGTCAACGTTCGCGGTCTCTTCTTCGCCTGCCAGTCGGCGGCGCGCCACATGCTCCCCCAGGGTTCCGGCCGGATCATCAACATGGCCTCGCAGGCCGGACTCGTCGGGATCCGGCGCCACGCAGCCTATTCCGCGAGCAAGTCGGCCGTGATCGGGCTGACAAGGGTCCTTGCTCTTGAATGGTCCGCGCAAGGCATCACGGTCAATGCGATCGCTCCCACCTGGGTCTACACGCCCGGGACTGCGGAGCGACTGGACGACCCGGCCTTCCTCGCGTCGGTCCTCGAGCGGATCCCGGCGGGCCGCGTCGCGACCACGTCGGATGTCGCCGCCGCCGTCCTCTATCTGGCCTCGCCCCTCGCGGGGATGGTCACCGGCAGCGTCCTGACTGTCGACGGCGGCTGGACGGCCCAGTGAGGGTCCTGTTCACGTGCGTCGTAGGCCACGGTCATTTCCACCCGATGGTGCCGCTGGCGCGAGCGTTCGAAGCGGCGGGACATCGCGTGGCCTTCGCGACGGACCCCGGTTTCACCGGCTATGTGCGCGGCGTCGGATTCGAGGCGCGTCCGGCGGGCCTTGACCACCGAGAGGCCCTCGCGCGCTTCGTGGCTGCGACCCGGGCTGGGCTGACATCCCGCCCCAGGATCGGATGCGGTACCAGCTTCCCGGGCTGTTCGCCGGGGTCCGTGTCCCGCCGATGCTGGATGATCTCGGACCGATCCTCGCCGATTGGCAGCCCGACCTGCTCATCCACGAGTCGGCGGAAATGGCCGGCGCCATCGCAGCAGAGGCGACCGGCATCGCGCACCTGGAGCACTCGTTCGGGATCTTGCGTCCCGGGGCGTTCCGGCGGCTCGCGACCCAGACGCTGGCGCCGATCAGTGACCGGCTCGGTATACGCAACCCTGGTGTGGGCGGGATCGATGGGGAGCTGTACCTCGACGTCTGCCCGCCGGGGATGCAACAGCCGGAGATCGCGGCGCTGCAGAACGTCCAGGCACTCCGCCCGGTGGGGTTCGACTCCGGACCGGATGTCGTGCCGCCGGCCTGGGTCGCAGGGCTGCCGCGGCGACCGACGGTGTACGTCACGATGGGCACCGTCTTCAACGAGCAGGTCGAGATCTTCCGCACCATCCTCGCGGGACTTCGTGACGAGCCCTTCAATGTCATCGTGACCGTCGGTGGCGCTGGCGACCCGGCAAGCCTGGGCCCGCAGCCAGATCACGTCCGTGTGGAACGCTATATCCCCCAGTCGCAGCTGCTACCGAGCTGCCATCTGTTCATCTCGCACGCGGGGTCGGGCGCGATGCTCGGCGCACTCGGCGCCGGCGTCCCGATGCTGGCGATCCCGCAAGGCGCGGATCAGTTCATGAACGCCGACGCGATCGCGGGCACCGGCGTGGGCCTCCGATTGATGCCGTCCGAACTCGACGCGGTCGCCGTTCAGGATGCCGTGTCGCGATTGATCGAAGACCGTCGGTTCGCGACGGCCGCCCGCGAGCAGCAAGACGCGATCGCGACGATGCCGTCGCCCGAATCCGTGGTACCGATCCTCGAGTCGCTGATCAGCCCCCTGACCAGTCGACCCGGGCGAACCTGACCGGAGCCTTCACGCCCTTGACCGTGGCCGTGCGCGGGTCCACGACCGGGACGTCGCGCGCCTCGTTGAGCGTCTCGGTCGTCGCCAGGATCTCGCCGCCGCCGGCGAGCGCGGCGACCCGCGCCGCGACATGGACGCCCACTCCGCTGTAGTCGTCACCGCGTCGGTTGGCTGCCGCGGTGTGCAGCCCGATCCGGACCGGCGGCGCGAACGACGTGGTCCCGTCGGCCAGCGCTCGCTGGATCGAGATCGCACAGCCGACGCCGGCCTGCGCCGAGTCGAAGGCGGCGAAATACCCGTCCCCGGTCGAGTTGACGATCTCGCCGCCCGCCGTGGCGACGTGCGCCCGGATCATGTCGTCGTGCCAGCGCAGCAGCCGTTCCCAGTCGCGGTCGCCGAGCGCCTCGGCGAGGACGGTCGAACCGACGATGTCCGTGAACATGAACGTCTTTCGTGAGCTGACCGGGCCCGATCGCCGATCCTCGGAGTTCCGCAGGTCGCGCTCACTGGCCTCGACATCGATCCGGGCGCCCAGTCGGCGGAACTCCTCGAGGGCCGCATTGAGCTCGAGGTCGGCGCCTTCCTCGTCCCCGAACGCCCGAAGCGCACGGGCGAGGATCGCCCTGGCGCGTGCCACCTCGTACGGGGCCCCCACCTCACGCCAGCCCTTCACCGCGGTGCGCACATGGTGCGCGGCGGTGACCGCATCGCCCTCGGCGAGGAGGACGCGGCCGAGGGCCGTCTGGTGACCGGCCTCGGGGGCGGGCGATGGGTATCCCGCGACGATGGTCTCGAGCTCGTCGACCGCGACCCGCGCACGCCTGGTCTCGCCGGCCGCGATCAGGATCTCGACCTGCGCCGGCAGCAATCGAGCCCGCGCCCAGCGATCCCAGGTCTCTTCGGCGACGGCCGCGTCGATCGCCGCGACCGCGGCGCGAACCTTGCCCTCGGCGAGGCGAACAAGGGCGAGCGCTGGCTGGGGCGATCGTCCGCGGGCATGGGCGTCTCGAAGGGCCGCCTCGGCTCCCGCGAAATCGCCCCTCAGGCGACGGATGTCGCCGATCGCGTAGAAGCCGTCGGCCTGCGGCGGCACGGCGTTGTAGGCGCCCAGCTCCACGGTCGCCCGTTCGAGCTCGGCCTCCGCCCGCTCCCATGCGCCTCCGACCGCGGCCACCTCGGCGCGATGGATCCGGCAGACACCGGGGAAGCCCTCGAGCGACTGGCGATCGCAATACTTCTCGGTCGCCTCGATCCACTCGCTCGCCCGGCGGTAGTCGGTCAGGTCGCGGCAGGCACCGATCATCCGGCAGGCGGTGACTCCCGAGGTGAACGGCGTGAGCTCGCCGTTGACGGCCGCGAAAGAGGCCTCCTCCATCAGGGCGAACCCGTCGGATGTCGCGCCCGTCGCGATCCGCAAGGCGCCGAGGTTGGTCAGCGCGTAGGCCTTGAGGTCCGCGTCGGTCGCGCCGTTGCCGATCTGCACGGCGCGCTCGGCGAGGGCGAGCGCGGTCTCGATATCACCGGAGGTCGCCGCGGCTTCACTCCCAAGGAGGGCCAGGTAGCCGTGCAGGTAGGTTTCGCCCTCTGCGCCGATGATCCGTTCCGCGCGGCGCGTCCAGGCCGAGGCGATCGAGCGCTTGCCCACGTAGCCGTAGCTCCGCGCGATGCCCATCGCGATGTGGGCGGCCTGAAGCGTGTCACCAGCGGCTTCGTAGGCCTTGAATGCGCGCTCCCGCACTTCGAGCTCGACATCGGCGTGGGCTGCGAAGAAGGCCGAAAGGGCCAGCGATTCGAGATCGGCACCTGAGAGTTGGCTCTCGCGGTCAGCCTGCGAGAGCCGATCGAAGGCCTCCGGCCACGCGTGACGGGCGAGGGCCTCCCGGCCCGCTACGAGCGGGTCCGCGGGCGCCGGAGGGAGAGGGCCAGCTTGGCTCACGCGGGCATTGTGCCACCGGCACGCACCGGGCCGACGCGACGAAACCGCCTGGCATCGTATCGTGTGACCCGGGACCGACGGCTCGCTCGACAGACTCATCGCGCGACCGATGCGTTTCTCGAGCCGCCGAGGTTTCACCTCACAGAAGGTCGGCATTCGACCGATCGCGACATGGAGGCGATACCCTTGGATTGGACACTCGAACTCGTCGTGGTCCCCGTCAGTGACATCGACCGGGCCAAGGCGTTCTATTCCGAACAGGTCGGCTTCCGAGTCGATGTCGATCACAGCGCGGGTGAGGAGTTCCGGGTCGTGCAACTGAGCCCACCCGGTTCCGCCTGTTCGATCGCCTTGCTGCGCAACTCGGATATGGCGCCCGGCTCATTGCACGGCCTGCACCTGATCGTGCCGGACATCGAGGCCGCGCGGGCGCAGCTCGTCGAGCATGGCGTCGACGCCAGCGAGCCGTTCCATTTCGGCGAGAGCGGGCAGCAGCAGGGCATCTCCCCGAACCGGGGTAATTACGAGACCTTCTTCACCTTCCACGATCCAGACGGCAACACCTGGCTGGTCCAGCACGTGGACCGGACGGCGACAGCCGATGCCTGACGCTATTCGATGTCCTGTGGGTCGAGGGCGGGCGGATCACCGAGATCACGACCTTCGGGGCCGAATTGTTCCCGGCCTTCGGCCTGCCACCGACATTGTGTGGCGGCACCGGGCATAGACTGGCCGCGTGGAGATCGGGCAGCAACTCGATGTCGCATTCCGGCTGGTCATCGCGGCGGTGCTGGGTGGCGCGATCGGATTCGAGCGCGAGATCCACGGTCATCCCGCCGGGATGCGGACGCACCTGCTCGTCTCGCTCGGGTCGGCCGCCTTCACCGTCCTCGGGGTCTTCTTCTTCAGCTCGCCAGGCGTGTCGACGGACCCCTCACGGATCGCCGCCCAGATCGTGTCCGGGATCGGCTTCCTCGGGGCGGGCGCCATCCTCAAGTACGGGACGTCCGTCCGCGGGCTGACGACGGCGGCGAGCCTGTGGGCGACGGCCGCGGTCGGGATGGCGGCGGGTGCCGGCGCCTGGCTCGTAGCAGTGGTGACCTCTGTGCTCATCGTCCTATCGCTCGGGCCGCTCAACTGGTTGATCGCCCGGCTGCGCGCCGGTCAACCGCACCTATTCCGGCTCCGGGTCCAGGTCGTGCGCCTCGAGGCCGTCGGTGAGATCTCGCGAGCGCTCACCCAGAACAAGATCGAGATCGTGTCCGTGAGCACCCAGCGTCTCGGCAAGGGTCGCTACGAGATCGATCTCGACCTGCGACCGCCGCCAGCGATGAAGGACGAGTCCATCATCGGGATGATCTCGGCGGTGCCCGACATGGAGATCCTGGAGGGCGGCCGACCGGTCGAATGATCGCATCACGGACTCTCTACCAGGCCAGGTGATGGGTCCGCCCCAGGACGGCTCTCGCGAAGCCATCTGGCTGACCCCACTGCGCCGTGACGCTTGGCATACCCTTGCGGTCCGTAGTCGAGCGAGGGCGGAATGGGTCGGATCGTCGGGGTCGGCGTCATCGGGATGGGCTGGATGGGCGAGGCGCACAGCCGCGCCTACGGTCTCGTCGGCGATCGATTCTTCGAACGTGGGATCTCCGCCCGGCTGATCGCCTGCGCCGACGCCGACGAGGGTCGGGCGACCACAGCCCGCGCACGGTTCGGCTTCGAACGTTCGACGGCTGACTGGCGGGAGATCGTCGCCGACCCGGAGATCGAGGCCATCAGCATCACGGCCCCCAATGACGTCCATCTCGCGGTGATCCGCGCGTCGCTCGAAGCGGGCAAGCACGTCCTGTGCGAGAAGCCGGTCGGCCGGACCCCGCGGGAGACGCTGGAGGCGGCCGCCCTGGCGCGGGCCCACCCGGACCGGATCACGTTCGTCGGCTACAACTACCGCTGGGCGCCCGTCGTCCAGCACGCCGCAGAGCTGATCGCCGCGGGCGCACTCGGCGACCTCACGCATTACCGTGGCCGCTTCCTCAACGGGTACGCGAGCGACCCCGACGGCGTCCTGTCGTGGCGGTTCCAGGCGGAACAGGGCTACGGCACGCTTTCCGACCTGCTCTCACACGCGATCGACATGGCGCACCTTCTGGCCGGGCCTGTCGAGACCGTCGTCGGCAGCCGCGAGACGTTCATCCGGACGCGTCCACTCCCCCGCCCCGGCGGGACGCACTACGACACGGCCGGCCCGGATGACCCACGTGGCGACGTCAGCAACGAGGACTACGTGGGCGCGTTGGTGCGGTTCCGCGGCGGTGCGCGGGGCACGCTCGAGGCCTGCCGCGTCATCACCGGCTCGCAGTGCGACCTCGCGTTCGAGCTCCACGGTACGAAGGGCGCGCTTGCATGGACCTTCGAGCGGATGAATGAGCTGCGCTATTTTCGGCGCGACGCAGCTTCCCCTGCCGAGACGGGCTGGACGCTCGAACTGAGCGGCCCGGCGCATTCGTTCCATCGGTCGTTCAATCCCGGCTGGGGAGTCGGTCTCGGATTCGATGACCTCAAGGTCATCGAGGCGGGCCAATTCCTCCAGGCGGTCGCGTCGGGTGTCCAGGGTCCGCCGAGCTTCGCCGATGCCGCGGCCGTGGCCCATGTGCAGGAGGCGATCGCCGCGTCGTGGGAGACCGGCGGCTGGCAGACCGTCGCCCAAGGCCGCGCCTGATCGCTACCAGACGTCGCCCGGACGCCACTCGCAGCTGATCGGCGCGAGCGGGTCAAGGGGCGGCGATACCGGTGTCGCGAGCACCATGATGTAGCCGTCGTCGTCGGGCGTCAGGTGCGCGCCGTCATCCGCTCGCACGCAGGACGGGCCCTCCCAGCGCAGCCAACCCAGCCGTTCGTAGAAATGATGACGGCCCGTGCCCAGCGCCCCGAGTGCGAACCTCTCCCGGATGTAAGCGGTCACGTCCGCCATGACCATGGATCCGAACCCGGCGCCCTGGCGGTCAGGTGCCGTCGCGACGGCCTCCACATAGCCGGTCCGGAGCGACCGGCCGCCTGCGTGGATCTCGCGCTCCACGACCGAGGCGTGGGTGACGATCTCGCCGCCGAGGTCGAGCACGAAATGGGTCCCCCCGAGGGCGTGCTCCCAGTCGTCATCGGTGAACCGCTCTTCATCGTCGGACCCGAACGCGACGACCATCAGCGACCGGATGACGGCGACCTCTGCCGATGTCAGCTCGATGGAGGCCAGTCTGCGCAATCGCGGTTCGGTCATCGTCCCCGAGGATAGCCGTCCAGTCTCATGAGCCGCCCAGCAGCCCGGACTGACGCGTACGATCGTCGGAGCCCGGGGACGGATCGTTGTGGAACGATCGGAGGCGGCGATGGGCATCGCGATCTTGGGCGCCGGGAACGTGGGCGGTGGCCTCGGGACCGCGTTCGGCCGGTCGGGTCACGAGGTGGTCTTCGGCGTCCGCGACCCGGCCAGCCCGAAGACGGCGGCCGCCCTGGCCAATGCGCCTGGTGCGCGGGCCTCGACCCCGGCCGACGCCGTCGAGGGCGCTGACGTCGTGATTTTCGCCCTGAGGTGGGACGCGGTGCCCGACACCGTGGACCAGCTGCCGTCGTTGGAGGGTCGCATCGTCATCGATGCCATGAACCGCTCGGCGGCGACCCGGCCCGAAGCACGACTCAGGACCTCGCCGATCTCCTGCCCGGCGTCCGTCTGGCCAAGGCCTTCAATACCATCGGCTACGAGAACTTCGCGACCGCCCGCGCGCGCCGGACGCCGGCGGCGATGTTCGTGGCCGGCGACGATCCCGACGCCAAGAGGACCGCGATGGTGCTGGCCGGTGAGATCGGCTTCGAGCCCGAGGATGCCGGCCCGATCACGAATGCCAAGGGACTCGAGGAGATGGCGAGGGTGTGGATGGCCCTGACGCAGACGCACGGTCGTGGCGTGGGCTGGGCCATCTCGACCGATTGAGCGGCCATTCATCCATCTCGGGGCGAGTCGCGTATCCGTGCTGGAAACCGTCGGTCCGGTGCACGGATGCGCCGAATCCAAGGTGGCGAGGCCACGACACGGCGTCGCACACGGAGGTAGAGATGGATAACGCACGCCTCGCCCGTTCCTGGCTGGTTCTCGTGGGCGCGATCCTCGTTGTCGTGGGCATCCTCGGGTTCATCCCGAATGCGCTGGTGGGCCCGACCGGCCTCGTGGCCACGGAGAACCTGCACAACGTCGTCCACGTGCTGACCGGCGCGTTGGCGCTCGGACTCGCCTATGGCATGGCCGCGGACATCGGGATGGCCGCGATCCTGTTCGGGGCCTTGTACGCCGTCATCTTCATCGCCTGCGTGGTCAGCCCGAGCCTGTTCGGATTGTTCTCGGTACCGGTCAACGGGATCGACCACCTCATCCACGTCGGCGTCGCGGTCGTCAGCCTGGCACTCGGGTACATGGCCCGCAACCGCGCGGCGAGCGTCGCCCGCTGAGCCCCGATCCACCCGGGGCCGGTCGCAGACCCTGACCGGCCCCATCCACGACCGATCCGATGCCTGCCTGGATCTGCGACATCCCCGGCGCCGACCCGGCGACCGTCGCCTGGCATGCCACGCTCCATCTCGGCCTCGCGGCCATCGCGCTGGGTGGAGGGGCGGTCTTCCTGCTGCTGGCCGTGCGGGCCTACCGCCAGCCCGGTCAGGCGACGAGCGCCTTCGGGAGCGGAAGGACACGGTCCGACAGGTAGGCTGGCGTCAGGTCGAGATTCTCCAGCGCATCGAGGAAGATCGCCGACCAGAGCATCGACTCCTCGCCGATCATGATCCAGCGCGAACTCACCCAGGATCGGACAGCGCCGCCGCCTAGCTTCGGATCGCCGACGACACCGGTGTAGAACGGCCAGATGTTGGCTTCACCCGACACGGTCTCGTCGCCGAGCGTATCGCGGAAATGATCGTCGACCCAGAAGTGCTGGAGGAGCAGGCGTCCGTAGTCGCCCCGGAAATGTCGGGCGAAGGGCGAAACGAACCAGCCGGTCTCCTCGATCGTCTTCGACAGGAGCGCGACCATGGTGTTGCCGTAGGCGTTCGAGCGGTTGACCACGCTATCGCGATGTGCGCTGAACTTGCGGTCGGACCGGACCAGTCCGGTCGAGGGGTGGACGACGGTCTCGTAGTAATGGGCGATCTCGGCCTCGAGCCACGGCCGGTGCCGCTCGACGAGGCAGGTCGGACCGGAGGCACGAAGAGCGGCGAGGAAGAGGGGCAGCGAGTCGACGCCATACTCGTAGACATCGCCCGGGCGATCGAAGTAGTGGATCGTCGTCGTGATGGGGCGCAGGCGCCTCGCCCAGACGCCGAGCGCGTACGCCGCCTATACGCTTGAACCCGGTCAGTCGGTCCGATCGCCGATTCGCCGGGCGGCCGCGCTGGTGTCGGCGCGCTCGAGCAGGAATGCCCGCTCGCGGGTGTTGCGCGTCAGCTCAGCCGCGCGGCGGAACTCGGTCGCGGCCTCGGCGTCACGTCCCAGTTTGGCCAGGAGATCGCCACGCACGCTGGGCAGGAGGTGGTAGGCCCTCAGCGACCCGTCGGCGACGAGCGCGTCGACGATGTGGAGCCCGGCGGCCAGCCCGAACGCCATGCCGACCGCGACCGCCCGGTTCAGCTCCACGATCGGTGACGGCGCGAGCTGTGCCAGCGCGTCATAGAGTGCCGCCATCCTCGTCCAGTCGGTCGCCTCGGGGGTGGCGGCACGGGAATGGCAGGCGGCGATCGCGGCCTGGAGCGCGTACGGTCCGAGGGCGCCACCGAGACCCTCTGCGCGTTCGAGCGCCGCCAGGCCGCGAGCGATGAGGAGTCGATCCCAGCGGCTGCGGTCCTGGTCAAGCAGGAGGATCGGCTCGCCTTCGCGTCCGACCCGCGCAGCGGAGCGCGACGCCTGGATCTCCATCAGAGCGACCAGGCCATGGACCTCGGGTTCGCTGGGCTCGAGCTCGGCGAGGATGCGGCCGAGGCGAAGGGCCTCGTCACACAGGCCGGGCCGCAGCCAGTCGTCGCCGGCGGTCGCGGAGTAGCCCTCGTTGAAGATGAGGTAGACGACCTCGAGCACCGACGAGAGACGCCCGACGAGTTCGTCGCCATGCGGGACCTCGAACGGGACGCGCGCCTCGCTGAGCGTCCGCTTCGCCCGGACGATCCGCTGTGCGACGGTCGGCTCGGGAACGAGGAAGGCGCGGGCGATCTCGTCGGTCGTCAGGCCGCCGAGCAGACGGAGCGTCAGGGCCACGCGCTGCTCCCGCGAGAGGACCGGATGGCAGGCCGTGAAGATGAGCCGGAGCAGGCCGTCCCCGATATCGTCCTCGGTGGCGGTCTCGAAGGCGGCGAGCGTCATCTCCTGCTCGACCTCGAGCTCGCGACCGAGTTCCTCGTGCTTCCGGTCGAGCACCGTCCGCCGACGGAGCTGGTCGATCCCGCGATGCTTGGCAGTCGTCATCAGCCAGGCGCCCGGGTTGCGCGGGATGCCGGCTGCCGGCCACTGCTCGAGCGCCGCGACGAGGGCATCCTGCGCGAGCTCCTCGGCGAGACCGATGTCCCGAACGACGCCTGCCAAGCCCGCGATGAGCCTGGCGGACTCGATCCGCCAGACCGCTTCGATCGCACGATGCGTCTCGACGTCGGTCACGAGCATCGACGAGCACCGCTCACGGGGCGTCAGCGAGTTGGAGGACCCGGCGGACCTCGACGTCCGCCGACTCGCCGTCCCGGAGCGCCAGGTCGAGCGGGCAGCGCGATGCCCACTCGATGGCCTCTGGCCTCGAGCGAACATCGATCAGGATGTACCCGGCGACGAGCCCGCTCGGCTCGGGGAACGGTCCCTCGACGACGATGTGCCCGCCGCCGGCGAACCGGATGCGGGCACCTGTCGAACTCGATTGGAGCGTTTCGGCCGCGACGAGGATGCCGGCTCGTGCGAGTTCCTGGACATAGGCGGCCAGGGCAGAGACCCTCGTCTCGTCCGGCTGGGCCTCCGGTCCGGGATCGCCCTTGAGCGACAGCATGTAGCGCATCGAGCGGCCTACGCCCCGACGGCGGCGGAGGCGGGCATCTCGCTGTAGACGAAGAGCTCGCGGATCTCGGCCGTTTCGATCCCGGCGGCTTCCTCGAAGCGCTCGACCCAGGCCACGCACTCCTCGAGCGAGGGGACCTCGAGGATCGCGAAGCCCGCGACGAGCTCCTTCGCCTCGGCGTACGGGCCGTCGGTGACCGTCCGCTTGCCGCCCGTCAGGACGACGGTCGTGGCCGCCTCGGCCGGTCGGATCCCACCGGTCAGGAAGACGGCACCCGCCTTGTTGGCCTCCTCCATGAATGCCCCGATCGCGGCCATCTGCTCGGGCGTCGGGGGGATGCGCAGCTTCTCGGGATCGTCCTTGGACAGCACCAGGAACTTCATCTCGGGACTCCTCTTCGATCTCTGGCCATCGGCTCCGGTCGGTTTCGACCGGTCGCTCCGGGCCTCTACAGACACGTCGAATGAGGGACCGTCGGAATCGACACGGGCGCCGATGGTAAACGTCTCGAGCACGGGATGGGGTGTCGGGGACCTTCCGACAGCTGCGAGTACGCTACGCCCGTGGAGTACCGGATCGACCCGACCACACTCACCCGGCGTCGCAGCCGCCGAGTCCTGGCGGTCACGATCGCGGTCGCGATAGGGATCGGTGTCGTGGTCGGTGGGCTCGCCCTCGAAGGCCGCATACCGGCGGGCACAGCACCCGGCGCGTCGATCGTCGCGGTCGCCCCGCACGTCTCTTCTGCCAGCCTGATCGCCTCGGCCAAACCTGCGGTCGCGCCGTCCGACACGCCTACTCCTGCCGCGGTCTCCGGGCCGCCGCCACAAGTCACCTGTCACGACGTGCCCGAGGTCCGCTGCGCCGCGATCGCCCGGGCCGTCCTCGTGGCGGTTGCCGACCCCGTCCTCCCCCGCCCCTCCAAGATCGACGTGTGGGCATCGCTCCTGTGCGGCAGCGTCGCCGACTGTACGCCCGGGCGGTTGCTGGGCCGGAGACCCGCCGGCAGCGCCGTCGTGCTCGCCGGATCGACCTGGTTGTGGGTCAACGTGAGCGACGCCGCCGGCGCCTCGGGACCCGGCACCTTATCGGCGTGGGTCATCCGGTCCGGTCCGATGAGCTGACAGTCGCCGGTCGGCAGGGGTCCCCTCGGCCCCTGACCCATCGGGGCGGTACCGACTGGCCCGTACGGGTCATTGCCCGGACAGTGAGCGTGGACGAAGCTCGGGTTCCTGCCACCCGAGGTACCCGCCTTGTCGCCTGCCGTCCGACATCCCCGTCACACGTCGCCGTCCGCCGTGCTCACCACGGCTCTCCTGTCGGCGATCTTCGCCTTCGTCGTCACGTCCGTTTCCCTGCCTGGTGACGTGCTGGGCGCTTCCGTGACGAAGTCGGCCATCTGCGCGGCGAACGTCCGGACGAGTGCGTCGGCGAGTGCGCCGATCAAGGTGAGCATCCCGACCGGGACGAGGGTCGCCGTCGACGTGGGCGTGGCCGGCACCGCCTGGCATGCCAGTTGCGCGGGCAAGGCGCTCTCCGGCTCCGTGTGGTACCGGATCAGTGCGATCAACGCGAAGAGCGTGCAGAGTCTCTATGGCATCGCCTACGTGTACGCAGCCAGCGGCCTGTTCAAACCCGCTCCATTCGTCCGTTACGTCGCCTGCACGGTCAACCTGCGGACCGGATCGTCGAAGTATCGACCGATCCGGGCGACGCTACGGCTCGATGCACGGGTGATCGTCGCGACCACCGTCTCCGGCACGGCCTGGAGGACGACCTGTGGCGGCAAGGCGTTCACGGGGAACGGTTGGTATCAGATCACCAGCATCAACGGCAAGACCGTGCGATCCCTGTACGGCATGACCTACCTGTACGCGGCGTACGGGCTGTTCAAGACCGCCCCGACCTCGCAACCGGCGGGCACCCCGACGCCGACCCCGAAGCCCACGGTCGCGCCGCAGGTGGCACCCACACCGACACCGACGCCGCGGCCCACGCCCGCCCCGACACCCGCACCCACGCCGACGCCCGGCTCGAGCGCGGCCCCGAGCCCGACCCCGACCGCCACGCCAAAGCCGACGGCCATCCCGACTCCGACCCCGACGCCGGCCGCGTTCCTCAACATGACCGAGGGGATCGATGTCAGCAACTGGCAGGCCACGATCAACTGGACGAGCGCGGCCGCGGCCGGCAAGAAATTCGCCTACATCAAGGCGAGCGAGAGCACCGACTACGTCGATCCGTACTACCCGTCGAACCGGAGCCACGCCAAGGCCGCCGGTCTCCTAGTCGGGGCCTACCACTTCGCGCAGCCGAGCGCCGTCGCCGGCGATGCCGCGGCGGAGGCCGATCACTTTCTCGCCGCGGCGACGCCGACCCACGGCGAGCTGCTCCCGGTCCTCGACCTCGAGCGGACGGGCGGGCTGACACCGGCGGCCCTCACCAGCTGGGTCCAGGCGTACATGGGCCGCATCCTCCAGCAGACGGGCCTCCACGCCGTGATCTATTGCTCGCCGAACTTCTGGAAGACCTACATGGGCGACACCACCTGGTTCGCCGCGAACGGCTACTCGGTGCTCTGGATCGCGCATTGGACCACGGCGACCGCGCCGACCCTGCCCGGGAGCGCCTGGAACAGCAACGGCTGGACGTTCTGGCAGTACACCTCCAGTGGTGTCGTGCCCGGCATCACCGGCCGGGTCGACCTCAACCGCTACAACGGCAAGGTCTTGACGAGGGTCCTCATCCCCTGAGGTTTCGGCCGCTCACGGGGGATCGTCGGGCCCTGACATCGTCCGAGGGACGAAGCGTGCCCCGACGACGGCCCCGTCCAACCCATCGAGCTCAAGCTGCAGTTCGACCTCTCCGCCCTCGCCCTTGAGCAGCCAGACTCCGCTCTTCTCGCCATCGCCGGCGATGGGTCGACCGAGCGCGACAGGCCCGAACCGTGCCTCGGCCGCGCGAAGCCCGCGTTCGATCGCTGCCCGGTCGGCCGACGCCGACAGCGGCTGGTCCTCGGGCCACGACGGCCCCGGTTCGCCCAACAGTCCAGCGAGCCTGGCCGCGATGGCTGCGAGGCCGCCCGGCGGCTCAGGGACCGAGGTGAGCTTGAGCGCCTGCACACGCGGCTGCCGTTCGGGGTCGAGCAGCATCTCGACCTTGACCCGGCCCCGTTCCCCGCGCATCCACCATTCGAGGTGGGCGGGCGACTGGGAGGTGAGCGGCTCGGATGGATCCGGGCGAAGGGCTCCATGCGTGGCGCGCAGCCGCTCGATGGCTCCGCGTCGGCTGGCGAAGGGCTCGTCAAGCTCGACGTTCATCGCGAACAGGCGGGCCGCCTCGGCGTCGTCCCATCGCTCGAGCAGCCGCTCGACGGCCTCGCGCGCCGACGTCGTCGCCGGCCAGGGCACGATCTGCCGGACGCGACCTCGTTCCCGCCCAACGACCTCCCCGAGCGCCGCCGCGACGGGGACGCTCATCGGTGCGTAGCGGGCGTTCCCGAACGCGATGACCCCGGTCCCCGATGCGGGATGCCAGCGCATGTGCGACCCGAACCCGGGATAGCCGCCCCCATGCCCGACCACCCGTCCGAGCCGGAGGTCGTCGAAGACGAAGAGTCCGAACCCGTAACCGCCGCTTACCAGCATCGGCGTCGCATCTGCCGAGGCCCAGCTCAGGTCGGGCGGGAACGAGCGATGGACGTGCTGCATCTCGCGTCGACTGGCGCGCGACAGCGGGTGCGGTCCGGCCGGGTCGTCGCGCGGCGGGAACGCGTCGGTGAAACCGGCGACCCAGCGCGCCAGGTCCTCGATCGAGGTCAGGACCCCGCCCATCGCCGCGAACGCCCCATACGGATCGCTGGGCTCATCGACCCACGCGTCGCCGCGACGCACGTAGCCGCGCGCCCGTCGCGCCTCGGGGACCGCCTCGGGCAGGAACGTCGTCGCGCTCATGCCGAGCGGCTCGAGCAGCCGCCGCTGCATGAACTCGCGGTATTCGAGGCCGCCGGCGGCGGTCACCACGCGCCCGAAGATGCCGTAACCCAGGTTCGAATAGTCGAACCGCGTGCCGGGCGTCCAGGCGAGGCTCGGCCCTTCGCGGAGGAACGCCGCGAAGCGGTCGAGGTCGAGGCCCTGTTGCCGGTCGCCCCATGGATCGTCGGTCGGGAAGCCGGCCGACATCGTGAGGAGGTGTTCGATGCTGATCGGGGGCGAGTCGGCGGTCGGACCGCGGAGACCGGCAAGGTCCGGGACCCAGGCCTCGACCGGGTCATCGAGGCGCAGCCGGCCTTCGTCACGAAGGAGCAGAACAGCGGCCGCCGTGAAGCTCTTGGTCATCGAGGCGATCCGGAAGATGCTCGCCGCGTCTGGCCGCTCATGGGCGCCCATCCGGGTCGTGCCCAGGCCGCGCACATGGGCGAGCTCGCCATCGATGACGACGCCGTAGGCGATCCCCGGCGCGATCGCCCGCTCCGCGAGTCGCTCGAAGATGTCGTCGACGGCGTCGAAGCTATCCAGGATCTTGGGTCTGCCTCACCCGGCCACTATCGCAGACATAAAAAGGCCCGAAGGAACCACCGATCACCAGATGCTTCGGTCACTGTCAACAACGACCAAATCACGCGCAAGTCCCGCCCATTGCAAGCGCATCGCGACCTCAGGCCGCGTCCTCGTTCGCCACGACAGGCTCCCCGATCTCGATCGGGTTGTTGATCGGATCCTGGCTCCATTCGAACCAACCGCCGTCGTAGACCGCGATCCGTTCCCAACCCTGGAGGTAGGCATAGAACCACGTCTCGCTCGCCCGCCAGCCGGTGCCGCAGTAGAACGCGACCCACTTGTCTCGAGTGATCCCGGCATCTTCCCAGTTGGCCGCGATCTCGGAGTAGGCGCGCATCGTGTTGTCGATGTTCCGGTAGTGCTGCATGTGGTAGGCGTCGGTGCCGCAGTTGCCCCAGACATCGCCCCGGATCCGACCGGCCGGCCCGATGTAGTTGTAGCCGCTGACATTGCCGATGTGCTCACGCCAGGTCCGAACGCTGACGAGCGCGGCACCCGCCGGATCGGCCAGGATCTCCTTGGCCTCGTCGAGGTCGACGATGACCTCCGGGCGGAGCGGCACCGGGACGCCGAAAGCGGCCACCGGCGTCGGGAGTCGGTCGATCGTCTCGATCGGGTTGCCACCCTGGACCCACCAGTCGTATCCGCCGTCGAGGAGACGGACATCGTCGACGCCGGCATAGCGCAGGATCATCAGCGCGCGGGTCGCCGCGATCTGGCCCGCCCGCCGGCCCGGCCACTTCTCGTTGGCATCGCCCTCGGTGTCGCGGCCATACAGGACGACCGTCGTGTCGCGCGTGATGCCGAGGGCGCGGAGCGCGGTCTCGATCGCCTCCGGCGCGCGCCGGTTCCAGTCGGCCGGATCCTCGAGCCTGTTGGTGTCGAGGTAGATCGCGCCCGGGATGTGGCCCTCCGCGTACTCCTCCGGAACGCCGAAGTTGACGTGGAACAGCCGGAAGGCATCGTTCGGGGCCGCCTCTGGCGTCCGGCCCGCGATGACATCCCGCAGCCACGGGATGTGGACGAGCGACTCGTACTTCGGCAGGCGATCGAGTGGAAGTGAGGCGTCGCCGGCCCAGGCTGGGAACCCGGCGGCGAAGACGACGACGCCTTCGACGCCGAGGTCGGTCAGCGCGGCGGCAAACCGCGCCGCGTCGTCAGACCCGTCGCCGTAGACCACGACATCGCGATCCGAGCTGATGCCCTTGGCACCGAGCAGCCGCTGGATCTCGGCATCGTCGACCGTCCCGAGCCATGCGGCGGGGAACGCCACGGCAGCCGGGATGTGGCCGCCTCGAAGTTCACCACCGAGGCGCCAGCCGTTGAAGGCGGCGAGCGGTCTGATGTCGATGATGGAGAGGTTCGGGTCGGCGAGTCTGTCGCGGAGTTCGTCGGCGGAGATGGTGGTCATCGGTCGTCCCTTCGGGTGCGTGAGTCGGGCAAACAAAAACCCCTGTCAGTGCAGGGGTCGGAGGTGAAGATCGGGCGTGCGCGCTAGCGGGTTCGCACGCCTAGATACACCACCTGCCCTGCACGGCAGAGGCGTGATGGTGACAGCACATCGTGACGCACGTCGACGGAGTCATCGTTGCCGGATTGTGACAGGCATGGCTCCCACATGGCAAGACCCTTGGGTTGCCGCTCAGGTCGCGTCGCGGGGCTGCCTCTCGACGATCGTCGTCGGTGCATTGTGGACAGCCGGGATCGTGCCGAGCCGGCCCGCCTGATAGTCCACGACCGCCTGCATGACCTCCTCGCGCGTGTTCATCACGAATGGTCCCATCCAGGCGACCGGCTCCCGGATCGGCCTGCCGCCCAAGATGATCACGTCGAGACTCGGGCTGCGGCTGTCCGGACCGTGGCGGCGGCCACCGTGATCGCGTTGCCCTCGCCGAGGACCGCCAGCTGACCCATCTCGATCGGCTTTCCCTCCGGTCCCACGCTCCCCTTCCCGGCCAGGACATAGACGAGGGCGTTGTAATCCGGCCGCCAGGGCAGCGACAGCCTCGCCCCCGCGTTGAGCGTTGCGTGGACCATCGTCATCGGCGAGTAGGTCGAGCCCGGTCCGGCGTGGCCGGCGACGTCGCCTGCGATGATGCGGACCAGCGCACCGCCGTCGGGCGAGGAGACAAGGGCGACCTCGCTGGCGCGCAGGTCCTGATAGCGCGGCGCGGTGAGTTTCTGCGCCGCTGGCAGGTTCACCCACAACTGGAGGCCGTGGAACAGCCCCCCGCTGACGACGAGCCATTCCGGCGGCTTCTCGATATGCAGGATCCCGGCACCCGCCGTCATCCACTGCGTATCGCCGTTCGTGATGATGCCGCCGCCGCCGTTCGAATCGGCATGCTCGAAGACGCCGTCGATCATGTAGGTGACGATCTCGAAGCCGCGATGCGGGTGCCAAGGCGTGCCCTTCGGCTCACCTGGCGCGTATTCGACCTCGCCCATCTGGTCGAGGTGGATGAACGGGTCGAGGTCGGCCAGATCGACGCCGGCGAAGGCACGGCGGACCGGGAAACCTTCGCCCTCGAACCCGCGCGGCGCCGACGTGACCGTTCGCACAGGCCGAAGGCGAGCGACGGCGGGATCGGGCTCGGGGATCCGGGGCAGGACGGTGATGTCGTCGACGACGACGGCTGGCATGGTGCGTTGGCTCCTTGTTTCCGGCAGCTCAGCACGACGGTAGTTGACTACGCAACGGAATGAGCCATACCGGTCTCGGCTTCAAGAGGCATGCGTCCAAGACGACGCGAGTCATCCCCGTGATCATCCTCGAACGTGAGGCGGCAGCGTCGGGCTGACGCTACGCTCCGCGGATGGCAGAAGACCCGGACTTGATCCGCTCGCCGACCGCGGAGGAACTCGCCGACGTCCCGGCCATGCATGCGGCCAACCGGGCCGCCTGGGATGAGGCCGCCGAGCGCTATGAGGACTGGTTCGACGAAGCGGTCGCGCTCATCCGCTCCGGCGGGACCAACCTCTTCGGCGTCGAGACCGAACTGATCGGCGATCTCCATGGCCGCGGCGCCCGGGCGATCCACCTCCAGTGCGCTGGCGGCCGCGACACCCTCTCGCTCTGGAATCAGGGCGCCGACGAGGTCATCGGCATCGACTTCAGTCCCCGCATGCTTGCCCTGGCCGAGCGGCTCAGCGCCGCGACCGATGCGCCCGCTCGCTGGATCCTGTCCGATGTCCTCGACACGCCGCATGAGCTCGATGGCGCGGGCGACCTCGTCTATACCGGCCGAGGTTCGCTCATGTGGCTCGCGGATCTCGATGCGTGGGCGGCCGTGATCGCCCGACTCCTCTCGCCGAGCGGTCGGTTCGTGCTATTCGAGGGGCATGCGGCGGAGTGGCTCTTCGACGCCGACGACGAGGGGCGCTGGGTCGCGACGGACTACGACTACTTCGGCGGCGCCGAGGCGTCGAAGGGCTGGGCGGCCGGCTACATCGACCGGCTCTCGATAGCTGAGCCTGACCAGAGCTGGAAATTCGCTCGGGCATGGACGCTCGGCGAGGTCATCACGGCACTCCTCCGGGCGGGTCTGCAGCTCGACGCGGTCGCGGAGTACCCGATCGACTGGTGGGGTGGCCATGCCGACGTCCGCGCTGACGAGCGCGGGCGGATCCCGTTGTCGTTCTCGGTGACCGCGCACAAGGGCGGTTGAGCGCGGTCAGGCCGGCGTCAGGCCGGGGTCAGGCCGATGAAATGGCCACCGGCGTCACGGTCGACCCGGCTGACCGCGAGGACCGCCTTAGTTCGGATCGGGCCGTAGATGTGCGGGTAGGGCGAGCCCGGAACGTCGTAGCGCCATGGCATATCGAGCGCGTCCAGGTCGAGCGTGAGGGCCAGGAACGGCCGGGGGTCCGTCGCGTAATACCGGTCGAAGGTGACCCCGAGCGCTTCGACGCCGTCCGTGCAGTGGGTGAAGCCCTCCGTGGCCAGCGACCCGGCCTCGTACGGGGTCGTGGCGTCCCGCGCCGTCCATACCGCCTCGGGGACGAGATGGAACGTCCGGGCCATCAGGCCGGGAGCTGGTCGACCGAGACCCAGGCACGATCGAGCGCGAGATGGATCACGGTCGCCCGATCCGCGATCAGGGCCGCACGCAGCGCAGGTTCGAAGTCATCGTCGCGCTCGACCCGGACCCCGCGGGCACCGCACGCCCGGGCGATCGCCGCGAAGTCAACCGGCCCGAGCTCGGTCGCGACCCCGACGCCCGTGCCACGGCGCTCCTGCCACATCCGGATCGTGCCGTAACGCTCGTTGTCGAAGACGATGACCACGACCCGGGCCGAGACGCGCACCGCCGTCTCGAGCTCGGCCATCGTCATTCCCAGGCCGCCGTCCCCGACGAGGGCCACGACGGGTCGATCGCGATGGACGAGGGCGGCCGCGATCGCCGCCGGCAGGCCGTAGCCCATCGCTCCCGAGGTCGGGCCGAGGAAGGTGCCCGGCCGCCGAAAACGGAACCCCCGACCGGCCCAGCTCGCGAAGTTGCCGGCATCGGTGGTCAGGATCGCGTCGTCGGGCAGGACCCGGCGAAGGGTCGCGATGGTCCGCCCGGGATGGATGCCGGGGCCGTCCCAGGGCATCGCATCTACGACCGACGCCGCCTCCCAGGCCACACGATCGGTACGGTTGTGGGCCTGGCGGGTTGCGACCCGCTCGGCATCGAGCACGGCCCGACCGAGCAGCCGCTCGTTGGCTGCCTTCAGGAAGGTCTTGGCGTCGGTCGCGACGGAGAGCATCGGCGCGTTCGAGCCAGCGGACTGCCCGGGCACCAGATCGACGTGGATCCACGGCAGGCCGGGTCGCGGCATCTCGTAGCCGAACGTCGTCGGCTCATTGAGCCGCGACCCGATCACGACGAGCGCGTCTGCGGCATCGAGCCGCTGGCGGACGGGCTGCGGAGCTCCGTAGCCGGCCATCCCGAGATACAGCGGATGGTCGTTGGAGATGACATCGGCCCGCCGCCAGCCGGCGACGATCGGGACCTGGAGCAGCTCCGCGAACTTC
The DNA here is from genome assembly GCA_038319665.1 of Candidatus Limnocylindrales bacterium. Lineage (GTDB taxonomy): Bacteria > Chloroflexota > Limnocylindria > Limnocylindrales > CSP1-4 > SPCO01. The sequence goes on along the minus strand of JBBQDL010000029.1, from coordinate 6,552 downwards.
GTCAGCTCGGTCGACGTTCGGGCGCGCAGGATCCCGCCTCCGGCGAGGATGACCGGTCGCTCGGCCGAGGCGAGGAACTCGATGACCGCGCGGACCTCGTCCTCGGACGCACGGGTCGACGCCTGCCGGCCGGTCTCGGGCCGGATGTCATCCGGCATGACCTCATCGAGGAGGTCCTCGGCGAGTGACAGCACGACCGGTCCCGGGCGGCCGCCGAGCGCCTGTCGAACCGCCTCGGCGATCACGGTCGCCACCTCGCCGGGCGTCCGGGGTTCGGCCGCCCATTTCGCGAGGCCGCCGAGGGTCGCGACCTGCTCGATCTCCTGGAAGGCCTCACGCCCGCGGTTGGCGAGCGCCACCTGTCCGACCACGGTGAACATGGGGGTCGAATCCTGGCGCGCTGTGTGGATGCCGATGCCGAGATTCGTCCCACCGACGCCACGCGTCCCGAGCGCGACCGCGGGTCGGCCGGTCAGCTGTCCGTGCGCCTCGGCCATGAACGAGGCCGCACCCTCGTGACGGGTGGCGACGACGCGGATCCCGGCGCCTTCGAAGGCGTCCAGCAGCCCCAGGAACGACTCGCCCGGGACCGTGAAGGCGTAGCGCACACCGGCGGCCCGTAGCGCGTCCGCGACGTAGCGACCGACGGTTCGCGGACCCGCGTCCACGATCGGTTCAGGGTCGGGCTCGATGGCCGGGTCGGCGCCAGCGGCGGGCTCGGATCCGACCGGTGCATCCGGTCTGGTGGAGGCCTCCAGCACTTCCGGTCCGTTCGGATCCGGGGAGGCCTCCGCCTCGTCCGAGGTCTCAGGTTCGGAGCCGGGGTCCGGCCCCATCGGCGGGGTCTCGCCGGGCAGATCGTCGGGTTGTTCGTCAGGTCTGGGTGTGGGATCGAGCTCGGTCATGGCGACTGCGCTCCTTCGGTCGGGTAGAGCCCCGGACGGGGATGGTCAGCGGTAGTTCTCGAACTGGAGCGGAACGGCCAGGTCGAGATCGCGCAGTCGAGCCATGACGCGTTGGAGGTCGTCCCGGCTCTTGCCGGAGACACGGACGGCGTCACCCTGGATCTGCGACTTCACCTTCGGGTATTCGTCCCGGATCAACTTGGTGATCTTCTTGGCGACCTCCTCCGACAGGCCGCGACGGAGCCCGATCCGCTGGCGGACCTTGTTGCCGCCCGCTTCCTCGACCTTGCCCCAGTCGAAGATCTTGAGCGACAGGCTGCGGCGGATCGCCTTGGACTCGATCAGATCCTTGACCGCGTTCGCCCGATGCTCATCGTCGGTGACCAGGATGATCTCGTCCTTGGCCTGGGTCAGGTCGACGGTGACACCCTTGAAGTCGAACCTGGTCCCCACCTCGCGGCGGACCTGGTCGAGGGCGTTGCGCAGCTCCTGCTCGTCGAAATCGCTGACGACGTCGAATGATTGCTCTCCAGCCATCGAGTCCTCCTTTCCCCTACCCCGACGTCTCTGGCGCGTGGACGGTCCATTCGCGGAGCCGGCTTGCGCGGCCGTCCGAGGCCAACTCCGCGGTCAGGAACCCGGCAAGCCGGGCGTGCTGGCCGCCGGGCTGCCGTACGAACGTCGCGTGCCAGGCCGCGAGGACGGTCGTGCCCGAAACCCAATGGCGTTCGACCGTGAACTCGACCTCCCGTTCGGATGCCGCAGCCTCCAGCAGATATGCCCGCAGGGCGTTGTGACCTACGAGCGCGGCACCGAACGGGTCCTCATGGTACTCGGCATCCTCGGTGAAGAGGCCCTCCCACGCGTCGCCATCAAAGGTCATCCAGGCGCGCCCATAGGCGTCGAGCCACCCCCCGGCCGCCGCGTATTCGGTCATCCGCGTGCCTCCAGTCGCTCCAGCAGCCGATCGCCGATCCGGTAGCTCGCGCCGCCGCCCATCACGAGGACCACGTCGCCGGCTCGGACCTCCTCGGCCAGCCGATCGGCGGTCGCCTCCACCGAGCCCGGCGCGAGGACGGGGATCCCTGGTCGGCGCACGGCGACCGCCTCGGCCAGGGCCGTCGCCGACGCGATCGAGGTATCCGGGTCGCGGCCCGCCCATACATCTGCGATGGCCACGGCATCGGCGCCCGCCAGGACCTCGGCGAACCGCCCGAGCATGGCCGCGGTCCGATGGAAGGTCAGCGGCTCGTAGACCGCCCAGACGCGACGGCCGGGTTCGCGCTGGCGGACCGCGGCCAGCGTCGCGTGGATGGCCGTCGGGTGGTGGCCATAGTCGTCGTAGACCACGATCCCGGCCGCCTCCCCTTTGCGCTCCAGTCGCCGCCCGATCCCGGTGAAGGTGGCGAGGTGGCCGGCGATGACGGCTGGGGCCAGGCCCAGGGCGGAGGCCGCGCCGGCGACAGCAAGCGCGTTGGCGGCGTTGTGGCGGCCCGCGGTCGAGAGTCGCGTCACGATCGGGCCGGCGAGTGGGTCGAGGCCATTGAGTTCCAGGGTGGTCGACGCCGGGTCGCTGGCCGTCACCCGACCCAGCAGCGCTGTCGCGGGGCCATTCGCGGTCGAGAATCGCTCGGCGATGCCCTTCGCGTAGCCGCCCAGCCGCTGCGGCGCCTGGTCGACGAGCGCGTAGGCGACGATCGAGCCGGGCCAGTCCCTGAGACCGCGCAGGACCCCCTCCACGCCGGGGTCGCCGGCGTTGGCCACGACCGTCGCTCCGGCCGGCGCCCGGCGCAGCCACGCCACGAAGGCATCGACCACGGCGGCTTCGTCTGCGAAGACATCCGGGTGGTCCCATTCGGCGCTGGTGAGCACCGCGACCGCGGGACGGTACGGGTCGAAGTTGCCGGCGTACTCGTCAGCCTCGACGACGAACGCGTCGCCGTCGCCCCGTCGGGCGGTGGCCGGCGCACCGCCGGTGATCGAAGCCGGCATGAGCGCCCCGACGAATGCTGATGGATCGGCGCCCGCGGCGACCAGGACGTGGACGAGCCAGCCCGCCGTCGTGCTCTTGCCGTGGGTTCCCGCGACGCCGACCAGCGCCCTCCCGACCGCGGCGTCGGCGACCACCTGCTGCCATGGTTCGAGCGGGATCCCGGCGTCGCGTGCCGCGACGAGCTCCGGATGGTCGGGCTGGATCGCGGTCAGGGCCTTGGTCACCGCCAGCCGCTCCGGGCGCGGGAGGTGCGTGACGTGGCTCGCCGAGTGCTCGGGCGCGACGACGATCCCGAGCGCCTCCAGTGCCGGCGTATACGGGGAGGGGCCACCGGCGTCACAGGCGGACACGATCGCGCCCCCATGTGCGGCCAGGAGGGCCGCGGCGCTTGCCCCGGCCCCCGCGGCGCCCACGACATGGATCCGCTCCATGGCCCGGATCGGTCGCGCGGCCCGGGCCGCCTGGAGACCGGCTCCGACCCGCCCCGCCGCCGAGGTCACGCCGACGCCTCGACCCGCTCGAGCAGGAGGGCGAGGGCGGCAGCCGCGCTCCGTCGCTTGTTCTCTGCCCGGTCGCCGCTCCAGAGGTGCCGTTTCACGGCGACCCCGAGGTCATCCGCGACGGCGACGTAGGTGAGTCCCACCGGCTTGGCCGCCGTTCCCCCATCGGGTCCGGCGATCCCGGTCACCGAGACCGCGAGATCCGCGCCGGTCCGGGCCCGGCCGCCGGTCGCCATCGCCATCGCGACCTGTGCCGAGACGGCGCCATGCGCCGCCAGCACGTCATGCGGCACGCCAACGGTCTCGCGCTTCAGCTCGTCCGAATAGGTGATGAAGCCGCCGACGAAATACGCGCTCGAGCCCGGCACCTCCGTGATGAGATGGCCGATGAGTCCGCCCGTGCAGGACTCCACCGTCGCGATGCTCCGACCGAGCGCCCGGCACCGTTCGCCCAGCCGGACCGCGAGCCCGAGGCCATCCGGGCCCTCATCGCCGTCGAAGCCGCCCGGCCCGTCGGGCTCCGGGGCCTCCGCGAGCGGATCCTGCCCCATGGCTAGGGCCGCTGGGTCTTCTGCGGCGCCGCGGGTGGAGCGAACAGCCAGGTCTCGGGCACGCCGGATCGACCGAGCGCCCCGAGTGAGGTGCCGTTCAGCGTGAAGTAGGTCACGCCCGACGATCCGGTCCGGACCTCGATCGACTGCTTGCCGCTGAAGGTCAGCGTCCTGCCACTCGAGATGACCTGGCCGGCCGCGCCCAGGCCCGGATCGATCTTGCCGTCCACCCAGACCTTGATCCAGGCGCGTCCGTTCTTGACCGCGACGACGAGGTTGATGCCCTTGTAGACGAGCGTGATGTTGCGCGTCAGCGACGTCGTCTTACCCTGGGGACTGGTGGCGGTGACGGTGATCGTCCAGCGCCCGGCGGTCAGTTCATACGGCGTGTTGTAGGTCCCGTCGTCGGCGACGGCGGCCGTGACGGACGCCGGGCTGGGTGGTGGTGGCGGGGTGGCACCGCCGGCCCCGACAGGGGTCCCGGACGGACCCAGGTACTTGGCGCTGACGATCGCGGACGGCGCATTGGTGATGTGACCTGCCACCGGGACCGCCCCGTTCTGGAAGGTCGCGCCCTCGGCTGGCTGGTCGACCGTCAGCGTGGGCGCCTCGATCGCCTGGAACGGCACCGGCACCGTGATGAACAGGTGGATCGTCTGGTCGGACTTCTTGCCCGTCTCGGGATCGAGCGCGTTGACGTCGAATTGGTTCCGCCCGCGGCGCAGGTCGACCGGGACGGCCCACGAGCCATCGGAGGTGGCGGTGATCTGGTACGGGTCGCGCCCCGGCGTCGCGATCGAGACCGTCGCGCCCGGGACGGTCGTCCCCTTGAGCGTATACGACGTCGCCGTGTCGTCGACATCCACGACGGCCGTGGCGGGCGACGTGACCGCGATCGTCGGCGGCTTGTTGAAGCGCAGGACCTGGACGCCGAGATAGGCGCCGAAGGCCACGATGACGACCGTCAGGAGGACGACGACGACCAGGCTGGGCGAGAAGGTCAGACCCTTGCGGGCAGCCGCGATCGGTTTGGGCACGACGATGGCGGGTGGCTGCTCCTTGATGTCGCCCCGCTCCCGGCGCCACTGGATCAGGACGTCGTCGGGGTCGAGCCCGAGGTAGAGCGCGTAGTTGCGCAGAAAGCCCTTGGTGTAGACCGCGCCGGGGAGTTCCTTGTAATCGCCACGCTCCAGGGCACCGAGATAGCGCGCCCGGATCTTGGTGTCGCGCTCGGCTCGGTAAAGGTCGACGCCTTTGTGCTCACGCGCCGCGTACAGGCGCTCGGGTAGGGTCGGCGCCGGATCGGCGGTCACGCCACGGCCGGAGTCGGACCGGTCGATCCCGACCGCCCGCTTCAGCTGCTCCCGCGTCGTCATGCGTCATCCCTGTCGAGGGTGTCGTCGAGCCCCGCCGATCTTGGCGCTTCATCGCGGCGAAGCACCTGCCTCGCGTTCGATCCGTCGAACGCCCCGATGTAGCCGCGAGCCTCCAGCTGGTCGATCATCCGGGCCGCCCGTGCATAGCCGACCTTCAGGCGGCGCTGGAGAAGCGACGCTGAGGCCCGATCGTACTCCCGAATCACGTCGATGGCATCAGGCAACAAGCGATCCGCGTCTTCATCTGTGAGGTCGTCGACCGAGCCCGTCCCCTCGTCGCTGGTATCGATGATCGCCATGTCGTAGTGCGGGTCCTCGATCTGCCCCTTCCAGTGGTCGACGACGCGGCCGATCTCGGCGTCGGAGACGAAGACACCCTGCAGGCGCATCGGGCGGGGCAGGTCGGACGGCTGGTAGAGCATGTCGCCGCGGCCGATGAGATCCTCCGCACCTGGTGCGTCGAGGATCGTCCGGGAGTCGATCTGGGATGCCATCGCGAACGCGATCCGGCTCGGGAAGTTCGCCTTGATCAGCCCGGTCACGACGTTGACGGAGGGCCGCTGGGTGGCGAGCACCATGTGGATCCCGGTCGCCCGTGCCTTCTGGGCGAGGCGGACGATCGGGTCCTCGACGTTCTTGCCCTCGCGCATCATCAGGTCGGCGAGTTCGTCGATGATGATCACGATGTACGGCATCCGGTCCTCGGGATCGGTCCGCGTGTCGTTGAACGCCCGGATGTTGCGGGCCGACGCCCCGGCCAGGCGACGGTAGCGGGCCTCCATCTCGTTGACCGCCCACTTGAGCGCGGCCTTGGCCCGCTCGGGCTCGGTGATGACCGGGACGAGCAGGTGGGGCAGGCCGTTGTAGGCCGCCAGCTCTACCCGCTTGAGATCCATCAGGATCATCCGCACGTCATCCGGGGTCGCCTTGCACAGGAGGCTCGTGATGACCGCGTTGACCATCACGCTCTTGCCCGAGCCGGTCGCGCCGGCGATGAGCAGGTGCGGCATCTTGGCGAGGTCGACCGCCTTCGCCTCGCCCGCAACGTCACGACCGAGCGCGAACGTCAGCTTGGACTCTGAGGCGGTGAACACGACCTCCTCGAGCACCCGCCGCAGGGGCACCGCGTTGAAGTCCTTGTTCGGAACCTCGATACCGACCGCGCTCTTGCCCGGGATCGGTGCCTCGATCCGCAGCGACTGGGCGGCGAGCGCCATCGCCAGGTCG
>JBBQDL010000028.1:0-35054 GCA_038319665.1 Candidatus Limnocylindrales bacterium | reverse complement strand
GGTCACCGACGTGTTCGAGTTCTGCGCGACCGAGCTCCCGAAGTGGAACACCATCTCGATCTCCGGTTACCACATGCGTGAAGCAGGCGCGACCGCGGCACAGGAGCTGGCCTTCACGCTGGCCGATGCGATCGCGTATGTCGAGGCGGCCGTTGCGCGCGGTCTCGACGTCGATGCCTTCGCCGGTCGGTTGTCGTTCTTCTTCGCCGCCTGGTCCGAATTGTTCGAGGAGGTCGCGAAGTTCCGGGTTGCCCGCCGGATGTGGGCCACGATCATGAGGGAACGGTTCGGCGCGACCGATCCACGCTCGATGGTCTGTCGGTTCCATGTGCAGACGGCCGGGTCGAGTCTGACCGCTCAGTCAGTCGACAACAATGTCGTCCGGACGACGATCCAGGCCCTGGCGGCGGTCCTCGGTGGCGCCCAGAGCCTGCATACCAACTCACGCGACGAGGCGCTGGCATTGCCGACCGAGGAAGCCGCCCGCCTTGCCCTGCGGACCCAGCAGATCCTGGCTTACGAGGTCGGCGTGACCGAGACGCCCGACCCGCTCGCGGGCTCCTACTACGTCGAGAGCCTGACCAACGAGCTCGAAGCGGCCGCCTGGGCCTACCTCGACGAGATCGAGGCGATGGGTGGGACGCTGGCCGCGATCGAAGGCGGGTTCCAGCAGCGCCAGATCCAGGAGGCGGCGTACCGCGTCCAGCGCGCGATCGAATCGGGTGACCAGGTCGTCGTCGGGGTCAATCGCTTCCGCGACGACGAGGTGACGACGGCACCGCTCCACCGCATCGACCCCGACGGGGAGCGGCGCCAGATCGAGCGTGTCCGGCGGGTCCGTGCCGAGCGCTCATTCGAGGCGTGGACCGATGCGATGGGGCGACTCGAGGCGATCGCCCGGGGCGAGGGCAACCTGATGCCGGCCATCCTCGAGGCTGTCGGGGCCTACGCGACGGTCGGTGAGATCAGCGATCGCCTCCGCGTCGCCTGGGGCGAGCACCGCGAGCTGATCACGATCTGACCGAGCCGGATCCGCCAGTAGCCCCGCCAGCGCTCATCGGTGTCCTCGATCAGCACCTCCATCGCCGAGACCCGTCGCGTGAATGGGAGCTGCCGGGCAGCCGCCTTCGCGATCCCGTCGAGCGATGCCGTCGCGGACTCGACGAGGGTCAGATGCGGGATGACCTCGTCGAACGTCCCTTCATAGGGTGGGTACTCGGGGAAGCGGGCAGCGATCGCGGCGGTCAGCGCCGCGAAGGGCGCCGATGGCTCGGGGACGAGGTAGACCGCCCGTGGAAAGCGAGCGACCCGAACGAACCGGACGTCGAATGGCTCGACCGTTGCGGCGATCGCTGCGAGGTCGCGGCGGACGGAGGGTCGCAACCGAGCGACGGGCATGAACGGGAACAGGATGGTGACATGCGGCGGCGCCCCGGCGGCGGCCGAGAGATCTTCGCGGACGCGGATCCGCTCAAGTGCCCTGGGAAGCCGCACCCGGACCACGACACCGCCCGTCGGGTCTGCCGTCGTCATGGTGGACAGGGTACGCTGCCCCGGTGTCACCACAGCGACCGGATGCCCGCCGCACGGGAATTCCAGCAGCCGTCCGCCGGATCGGCCGAGTCCACCACGTCGCCCTGATCGTCCGCTCGATCGAGGACTCTCTCGGACTCTGGCGCGACGCGCTAGCGCTCGACGTCGAGACGATCATCGACATCCCCGACGATGGTGTCCGGATCGCATTCCTCGGGGTGGGGGAGTCGAAGATCGAGCTGGTCGAGCCGACCGACGACTCGACCGGCATCGCGCGGTTCCTCGAGGGGAAGGGTGAGGGTTTCCATCATGTCTGCTTCGAGGTCCCGAATCTCGCCGAGGCGCTCCTTCGCCTCGAGATCGGCGGGATCGAGCTCATCGACTCCGCTCCGCGTCGCGGCGCCGAAGGCCCGGTCGCCTTCCTCCACCCGCGGTCCTGTCATGGGGTCCTGGTCGAGCTGATCGAGGCGCCCGGCGGACCGGCCTGGGACGCCCTCGGGTTCTGACCCGCGTCAGGCCGGCTTGGTCGCCACCAGCGAGAACATGAGCGGCAGTTCGCCGGCGGCGTCCGGTGGCAATCGCCACGTGCCCGCCTCGTCCTCGACGAGGAAATCGACCTTCCAATCGAGGAAGGGATGTTCGACCAGGCGCTCGATGCGCAGACCGGCGTCGATGAGCGCGGTCACGATCTCGCCGAGGCCGTGGTCCCACGAGTGCTCGGTCTCGTCCCCGACGTCGGCGTCGGGGTCGGCGTAGGAGCCCTTGACTTCGAAGGTCAGCGGCGCGGCGTGCTCCCAGTAGGGATAGGTCAGCCGCAGCTCGCCGGGTCGAACACCCTCGTTCTCGAAGACGTTCATGATCGGGTGTGCCTCGGTGATGAAGAAGGTCCCGCCCGGTGCCAGGAAATGCGCGACCACCCGCGCCCAGGCCGCGATGTCGGGAAGCCAGCCGAGAACGCCGCGCGACGTATAGACGATGTCGAACGTGCCGTCGAGCGCGTCCGGGAGGTCGTCCAGGTTCGACCGCATGAAGCGCGCGTCCGGGAACCCGAGCTCGTCGGCGAGCGAGCGTGCGAGCTCGATCGCCGCCGGCGAGATGTCCGCGCCCGTGACCCGCGCCCCGAGGCGCGCCCACGACAGCGTGTCGATCCCGAAGTGGCACTGGAGGTGAAGGAGCGATCGGCCGCTGACCTCGCCGACCATCTCGATCTCGTACGGCCGGATCCGGACGCCGCCGGCCTTGAACCCGTCGAGGTCGTAGAAGGCGCCGTTCGAGTGGATCGCGGTCCAGGCGTCCCACAGCGACTCGTTCGCCGCGAACGACGCCTCGCGGTCCGGTGTGTCGGCATTCACCGAAGCGACCAGGCGAAGAGGACGTCCGGGGCGCGGTCGGCCGACCGGCAGAAGGCCACGAGCTGGCCGGCCAGCTCGCGGATCCAGGGCTTCTCCTCTCGCGGCAGCGCGCCGAGCTCGTCCTCGACCAGCTCGATCCATCGGCCGGCGATCGCGCCCAGGTCGCCGTCGTCGAGGCGCGCCACGGTGCTGATCCAGGTCGGGTCCACGCGCTCGATCGTGTGCTCCTCGGCATCGGCCGGCCCATCGATCTCGAGCCGCGCATCGATGAAGTCCGATGGCCCGTCAGCGCCGGTGACCGAGCGTGCCGCTTCCGCGAAAAGGTCGAGCCAGGTCGGATCGAGCCCGCTGCCGAGCGCCAGGTGCGCGGCGAACCGCCCCCGATCGTCGAGCGCCGCGAGGTCATCGAGCCCGATGACCATCAGGATCTCCGGCGCGTTCCCCGCCACGAGGTCCATCAGCTTGCTCACCCGGCGCCGCCGGTGAGCGTCTCGACATAGTCGACCATGTCGAGGTCGCCCGGCGAGTGGCCTGCGGACGTGAGGAGGGCGGCCGCCTCCGCACGGTGCTGCGTGCCGTGATTGACGACGTGGGCGAGGGCCTGCCAGTAGAGGATGTCCTCGATGCGGAGGGTCATCGCGGCGTCGTCGAGGGAGGCGAGCCAGGCATCCATGGCCGGCCACTCGGTCTCCCAGGCGGCACGCAGGCCCTCGACGGCCGGGAGGGGATCGCGCTCGGGTCGCGGTCGCTCACCTTCGGCGCCAGAGAGCCCGTGACGCCAGCGCTGGTGTGCACCGAGGGCATGGACCAGGATCCCGGCCAGGCCGCGATCACCGATGGCGTTGGGCGCGGTCCATGTGGCGTCGTCGATCCCGACTGCGGCGTCGAGGATCTTGTGCGTCGCCCATCGGTCGTAACCGAGCAGAAACTGGATGTCGGCCAGATCCATGACTACCTCAGCCTCGATATCCGGCGTCGCGCAACAGGGCCGGCAGTTCCGTCGGGGATCCCGCGACCCGGAAGCCGGCCGCCTCGAGCGCCGCCACCTTGGAGGCGGCCGTCCCCGCGCCGCCCGAGATGATCGCCCCGGCGTGGCCCATCCGCTTGCCCTCGGGCGCCGTCCGGCCGGCGATGAATGCGACCTTGGGGATATCGACCAAGTGCTCGGCGGCCCACGCCGCGGCGCTTTCCTCGGCAGCGCCACCGATCTCGCCGATGAGCACGATCGCGTCGGTCGCAGGGTCGGCGGCGAAGAGCTCGAGCACGTCGAGGAACGTCGTCCCGATGATCGGGTCGCCGCCGATCCCGACGCACGTCGACTGGCCGAGACCGGCGTCGGTCATCGCCTGGACCGCCTCGTAGGTGAGCGTTCCCGAGCGGCTGACGACCCCGATCCGACCCTCGAGGTGGACCGACCCGGGAATGATCCCGACCTTGGCCGAGCCGGGCGAGGTCGCGCCCGGGCAGTTCGGGCCGATCAGGCGCGCACCGGCGCGCGCCACGGCCTCGAGCGCTGGGATCATGTCCAGCGCCGGAATGCCCTCGGTGATGCAGAAGATGGTGGCGATCCCACCGGCGGCCGCCTCCATCACCGCGTCCGGCGCACCGGCCGCCGGGACGAAGATGCATGACGTGTTCGCGCCGGTCTCGCGCACCGCCTCGGCGATCGTGTCGTAGACCTGGACCGAGCCGTCCAGCGCCCGCCGGCCGCCCTTGCCGGGGGTCACCCCCGCCACGATCCGTGTGCCATAGGCCTGCATCGCGCGGCTATGGAAGTCGCCCTCTCGGCCGGTGATGCCCTGGACCACCAGCCGCGTGTCGGGTCCGACGAGGATGCTCATGCGGCTCCGCGTCGTGATGCCGCCACGGCCTTCGCGGCGGCCTCGTCGAGCGAGGCGGCGGTCGCGAACTTCGCCTGCTCGAGCAGGGTCGCGGCCTCGGCCGCGTTCGTGCCGACGATCCGGACGACCATCGGGACGTCGCGTTCCTGGACAGCGCGCGCCTCGATGAGCCCGCGGGCCACCTCGTCGCCGCGCGTGATGCCGCCGAAGATGTTGACGAGGATGGCATCTACCTTCGGGTCGCCCAGGATGATCCGCATCGCCGCTGCGACCTTGTCGGCCCGGGCGCCGCCGCCGATGTCGAGGAAGTTGGCCGGCTCGCCGCCGGCGCGCTTCACGAGGTCCATCGTGGTCATCGCCAGGCCCGCGCCGTTGACCATGCAGCCGATCGTGCCGTCGAGCTTGATGAAGGTGAGACCCGCTTCGCGCGCCGCGCGGTCGGCGGGATCCTCCTCGTCGGGATCGCGCAGCGACTCGAGCTCGGGATGGCGGGGCAGGGCGGAGTCGTCGATCGTCACCTTGGCGTCGAGGCAGACTAGGCGCTCGACCGGCGCACCGGTGGCGTCGGTCTCGAGAACGATCGCCAGCGGGTTGATCTCGACGAGGTCCGCGTCGTAGGCGAGCATCGTTCGGACCAGGCCCTTGGCGATCGCGACGGCCGCCTTCAGGTGCCCGCCCAGACCCATCTCGAACGCGAACTCGCGGGCCTGGAAGTCGAGCAAGCCGAGCATCGGGTCGGCATGTCGCCGGATGATCGCCTCGGGATGGTCGACGGCCACCTGTTCGATCTCGACGCCGCCCTCGGCCGAGCCCATCAGCAGGATCCGCCGCTCGGCCCGATCGAGTACCGCGGCCATATAGAACTCGCGCGCGATGTCGGCCGCTTCGGCGACCAGGACCTTGCGGACGGTGATGCCTTTGATGTCCATCCCGAGGATCGCCGCAGCGACCCGCTCGGCCTCGTCCGCGCTCGAGGCGAGCTTGACGCCGCCGGCCTTGCCTCGTCCGCCGACCAGGACCTGGGCCTTGATCACGACGGCCGAGGCGCCGGCGAGGATCCGCTCCGCGGCGGCGCGCGCCTCGGGGACCGTATGCGCGACCACCCAGCCGGGTACGGGCAGGCCTTGCGCGACGAGCAGCGACTTGGCGTCGGCTTCCTGGATCTTCATGGGCGGACGACGGCTCCGGCAGGCGGGGTCGGGCGGGAGCGTGATGGTACCGCGTCGGCATCCTGGCCGGACGATTCCGGAACGAACCAGCCTCGCCGCCTCGCCATACTCATCGAGCGGGCCATGTCGGCCACGCCGCCGCCGAGGGGCGTGATGCAGCAGGATCTCGTGGAGCGAGCGCGGAGGGGCGATCATGACGCCTTCGCCGCACTGGCAGGCGCCACGATCTTCCGGCTGGACGCTGCCGCTCGGCTCATTCTGCGCGATCCCGATCTGGCCAAGGACGCCGTCCAGGAGACGCTCGTCCGGGCCTGGCGTGACCTGCCCGCATTGCGCAGTCCCGACCGCTTCGACGCCTGGCTCCACCGTCTCCTCGTCCGCGCCTGCATCGATGAGGCGCGCCGGCTCCGGCGCCATCGCTTCGACGTGGAACTCACGCCCATCGACGCTCCGTCCACCGACGACGCCACGTCTTCGATGGCCGACCGCGATCAGCTCGAGCGCGGCTTCAGCCGTCTCGAGCCGGAGGCGCGGGCCCTCATCGTCCTCCATCACTACCTCGACCTGCCGCTGCCGGAGGTCGCCATCGCGCTGGGAATCCCGCTCGGGACGGCGAAATCGCGTCTGCACCGGGCACTCGGATCCATGCGAGCCGCCCTCGACGCTGACGCCCGACCTCGGGCGGAGATCCGGGAGGGCCGCCTCGCATGACGCTCAACGATGGCTTCGATCGGACCGTCTCGAGTTGGCTCGACGACCAGGCTGGGCGCGGTGCGCCCGACTACCTCGACGAAGTCCTGACCCGGACGAACCGGACCCGACAGCGCCCGGCATGGTCGAGCCTCGAAAGGTGGCTCCCAATGGATTCGACAGTTCGCGCGCGTGTAGCCTCGGTCCCGCGACCGGGACGGATCGCGCTCGTGATCGCCTTGCTTATCGCCTTCGCGGGCCTGGTCGTCTTCGCCGTCGGCTCACATTTGACGCGAGTGCCTCCGCCGTTCGGGCTCGCTCGCAACGGCACCCTCATGTCCAGTCACGACGGCGACATCTTCGCCGTCGACCCGGTGAGCGGCAAGCAGTCGCCGGTGATCACCGGATCGCCCTTCGACTTCGGTGCGACCTTCTCTCGGGATGGCTCGAGTTCATCTTCCTTCGAAGCGCACCGACGGGCTGTGGCCAGACAGATTGTGGGCTCATCCTCATGGTCGCCAACGCCGACGGGACGGGCGTTCGACAGCTGACCCCTGGCCTGCCTGCGCTGGACTGGCAGGACTGGTCACCAGACGGCACGCAGGTCGCGATCGTCGCCGGCGCGCCAGGCGGCATCGGTCACGTGATCGACGTCGTCAACGTCGATGGCAGCGGGATGCGAACGCTGGACGTCGGTCGGCCCGCACACGAGATCTCGTGGCTGCCACCCGACGGCAAGGAGATCGTGTTCCGGGGCGAACAGCTGCAAGCCAGCGATCCCCCCTCGGGGATCTTCGCAGTGCGGTCGGACGGTACCGGGCTCCGCCAGATCTCGACCAGGCCGGCCGGTGATTCGCACGACTATCAGTCGATCGCCGTGTCACAAGACGGTCTGTACGTGACCTACCAGGCGAGTGGCCTCCAGGCGCAGTTCCAGGTTCATATCCTGACCATCGGAAATGGCGACGACCGCGTCCTCCCGCATCCGCCCAAGTCGGCGCAGCTCGGAGGGGTCTTCTCGCCGGACGGCCGCATGATCGCCTATCTGCGTGCCGAACCAGACAATCTGATGCGGATGGTCGTCGCACCGGTCGATGGCAGTGGCACCGGCATCGCGCTTGGGCCGCGGGCACCGTTCGGTCCAAATGGCCCGACCATCAACAATTACAGCTGGAGTCCGGACGGGACGTCGGTCATCGCCAACTATGACGCCGACAAGACGGCTCGCCTGTTGCCCATCGACGGATCGCCCCCGACCGAACTCGCCCACGGCGAGCAAGCGCTCCCCGCATACCAGCGTCTCGCGCCCTGATCGTCCATGGACCCTCGGCCGGCGCCACGTCAAGTGTCGGCCGAGGTCCATGTCGCCCGGCTACAATCGAGGACATGGCCCACCGAGTCACCCTGATCCCCGGCGACGGCATCGGTCCGGAGCTGGCGGAGGCGACGACCCGCGTGCTCGACGCCACCGGGATCGGCTTCGAGTGGGAGCCCGTCGAGGCGGGCGAGTCGGCCATCGAGCGCTACGGCACGCCGCTCCCGGAGCACGTCCTCGAGTCGGTCACGCGCAACAAGGTCGCGCTGAAGGGCCCCATAACCACCCCGGTCGGCGGTGGCTTCCGGAGCGTCAACGTGGCCCTTCGCCAGGCCCTCGACCTGTACGCCAACCTCCGCCCGGCGCGCTCGATGCAGGGCCTGGACACGCGGTTCGAGGATGTCGACCTGGTCATCGTCCGCGAGAACACCGAAGACCTCTACGCCGGGATCGAGCATATGGTCGGGCCGGACGCCGCCGAGAGCATCAAGATCATCACCCGGGCGGCCTCCGAGCGGATCGCCCGGTACGCCTTCGAGTACGCGGTGGCCAACGACCGACACAAGGTGACGGCCGTCCACAAGGCCAACATCATGAAGCTGTCCGATGGCCTCTTCCTCGAGAGTTGTCGGACGATCGCTGTCGACTACGAGGGCCGGATCGAATTCGAGGACCGCATCGTCGACAACATGTGCATGCAGCTCGTCCAGAAGCCCGAGCTGTACGACGTGCTGGTCCTGCCCAACCTGTCCGGCGACATCGTGAGCGACCTGTGCGCCGGGTTGGTCGGCGGGCTCGGCGTCGCGCCGGGCGCCAACATCGGGATGGCCGCCGCCGTCTTCGAGCCGGTCCACGGCTCGGCGCCCAAGTACGCGGGCCTGGACAAGGCGAACCCGACCGCCATGATCCTGTCCGGGTCGCTCATGCTCCGGCATCTCGGCCATCCCGAGGTCGCGACCCGACTCGAGACGGCGGTCCGCGAGATCATCGCCGAAGGGACCGCCACGACCTACGATCTCGGCGGCTCGATGGGGACCCAGGGCTTCGCGGACGCCGTCGTGGAGCGCCTGGCTGTGGCGCCCGCGGCCCGATGAGCGGGCTCCCGGCCACCGTCCGCCTGCCACGCAAGCCGCCGGGCACGGCCCCTGTCGGGCTCGGGGCCACCAGGCGGATCGATCGCTGGTGGGTCGCACCCGGGGTCCAGGCGACGCTGTTCACCGTCTGCGCGACCTACCTGTTCGTGAGTGGCATCCTGTTCACGCCGATCTTCGGCGACCGGGTCCCGTACCAGGTCGACGGCTATCTATCGCCTCTCTTCTCGCCGCTCTTCCGGCCCGACTGGCTGCCCACCTGGCTGAGTCCTGGCCTCTTCATCCTGTGGGTGCCGCTGGGCTTCCGGGCCACGTGCTACTACTACCGCAAGGCGTATTACCGGTTCTACTTCGCGGATCCGCCCGGCTGCGCGGTCGGCGAGCCGCCGATCCACCACCGCTACAAGATGGAGACCGCGCTCCCGTTCATCCTCCAGAACCTCCATCGCTTCTTCCTGTACCTCGCCTTCATCCCGCTCGCCTTCCTATGGCTCGACGCGGTGCTCTCGCTGCAGGGTGACGATGGCCGCTGGCGGATCGGGCTCGGCGTCGCGATCCTGGGCGTCAACGCCTTCCTGTTGACCGGCTATTCGCTGTCCTGCCATTCGCTCCGCCACCTCGTTGGCGGGCGGCTCGACTGCTTCTCGTGCTCGCGGCAAACGCAAGTGCGCTACAGCCTCTGGCAGCGCCTGACGAGCCTGAACCTTCATCACATGGCGTGGGCCTGGGCGAGCCTGATCACGGTCACGCTCGCCGACGTCTACATCCGGCTCCTTGCGATGGGCGTGATCAGCGACCCCGCGATCCGCTTCTAGCTCGCGACCGATGACCTTCGCCACGCCGACCAAGTCGCTGACCAAGGCGCAGGTCCGACCACACGACGTCCTCGTCATCGGCGCCGGCGGAGCCGGTCTGCGCGCGGCGATCGAGGCCAAGACCGCGGGTGCCGATGTCGGCCTCGTCTGCAAGTCGCTGCTGGGCAAGGCCCACACCGTGATGGCCGAGGGCGGCGTCGCCGCGGCGCTCGCTAACGTGGCCGCCGGTGACACGTGGCAGATCCACTTCCGGGACACGATGGTCGGCGGCAAGCTCCTCAACAACCCGCGGATGGCCGAGCTGCATGCCAGGGAGGCCCCCGAGCGGGTCAACGAGCTCGAGCTGTGGGGCGCCGTCTTCGATCGGACGCCGGATGGCAGGATCCTGCAGCGCCCGTTCGGCGGCCACTCCCATCCACGCCTCGCCCATGTCGGTGACCGGACCGGTCTCGAGATGATCC
Organism: Candidatus Limnocylindrales bacterium; assembly: GCA_038319665.1. Taxonomy (GTDB): domain Bacteria; phylum Chloroflexota; class Limnocylindria; order Limnocylindrales; family CSP1-4; genus SPCO01. The sequence continues at coordinate 24,787 of JBBQDL010000028.1, read as the reverse complement.
GGACGCTCCAGGATCGCGCGGTCGCGCTCGGGATCCAGGTCTACATGGAATGCACCGTGACGAAGCTCGTGACCGGCCACACGGGGGTGACGGGTGCCGTCGGCTACTGGCGGACGAGCGGCCAGCCGATCAGCTTCCCGGCGAAGGCGATCGTCATCGCGACCGGCGGCATCGGGAAGGCCTACGAGGTCACCTCGAACTCGTGGGAGTACAGCGGCGACGGCCAGGCGCTCGCGTACGAGGCCGGCGCCGAGCTGATCGACATGGAATTCGTCCAGTTCCACCCGACAGGGATGGTCTGGCCGCCTGGCGTCCGCGGCCTGCTCGTGACCGAGGCGGTCCGGGGCGAGGGCGGGATCCTGCGCAACAAGGACGGCGAGCGGTTCATGTGGACCTATCTCCCCGACGATCGCCGGGCCGAGTACGCCGCGACCGACGACGAGGCCGCGCGCTGGGTGACCGCATTGTCCGAGGGTCGCGAGACCGACGCTCGCCGCCCACCAGAGCTGTCGACCCGCGACAACGTCGCGCGGGCCATCTACACCGAGGTCAAGGAGGGCCGTGGATCGCCCCACGGCGGCGTCTTCCTCGACATCAGCTATCTCCCGCCCGAGACCGTCCGGCGCAAGCTGCCATCGATGTACGAGCAGTTCAAGGAACTCGCCGACGTGGACATCACGAAGGGCCCGATGGAGGTCGGGCCGACGACCCACTACGTCATGGGCGGGATCCGGGTCGACGCCGAGACCGGCCGGACCACGGTCGCCGGCCTGTACGCCGTCGGCGAGGCCGCCGGCGGGATGCACGGCGCCAACCGCTTGGGCGGCAACTCGCTCTCGGACCTTCTCGTCTTCGGGGCGCGGACCGGCGGCGCCGCGGCGGCCTACGCGGCGGCGGCCCCCGAACCCTACATGGATCCGGTCCAGGTCCAGACCGCACTGGCCGCGCTGGGCGCCCCGCTCGACCGGGCCGAGGGCGAGGATCCCTACGCCATCCAGCGCGACCTGCAGGCCATGATGCAGCGGCTGGTCGGCATCTTCCGGGTCGAGGCCGACCTCGACGAGGCCCTCACCGAGCTCGCCGAGTTGCGCCGGCGGTGGACCGCCGTCCGGGCCACGGGCGGCCGGATCTATAACCCGGGTTGGAACCTCGTCTTCGAGATCGATCACCTGCTGACGGTCTCCGAGGCGATCGCCCGGAGTGCCCGCGTGCGGACCGAGAGTCGGGGCGCCCACAGCCGGCTCGACTACCCGGCCACCGACGACGCGAAGTGGGGCGGGGTCAACACCGTGGTCGCCCGATCGCCGGACGGCGCGATGACCGTCGCGACGGCGCCACTCCCACCCATGACCGACGAGCTGCAAAGCCTCCTCGGCTCCAGCGGCCACTGAGGACGGAGGCACTGATGCCCGACGCACATCTGAAGGTCTTCCGCGGTAGTCCCGGCGAAGAGGGTCGCTTCGATGACTTCGACGTGCCGGTCGAGGAGGGGATGGTCGTCCTCGACGCCCTGCACTGGATCCAGGGTCACGAGGCCCCGGACCTCGCGGTCCGCTGGAACTGCAAGGCCGCCAAGTGCGGCTCATGCGGCGCCGAGGTCGATGGCCGGCCGAGCCTGACCTGCAAGACCCGGCTGTCGGACTTCGATCTCGAGCAACCGATCACCATCGAGCCGATGCGCGCATTCCCGCTCGTGCGCGACCTCGTCACCGACGTGTCGTGGAACTACGAGGTCAACAAGACGATCCAGCCGTTCACGCCGCCGACCGATGTCCCACAGGCGGATTGGCGATGGCAGCAGCAGGACGTCGAGAGGGTCCAGGAATATCGCAAGTGCATCGAATGTTTCCTGTGCCAGGACGTCTGTCACGTCCTGCGCAACCACGAGACCGATCAGCCGTTCATGGGCCCACGTTTCCTGGTTCGAGCGGCGGGCCTCGAGATGCACCCGATCGATCGGGCCGACCGGCGCGAGTACCTCAAAGACAGCGGCGGGATCGGCTACTGCAACATCACCAAGTGCTGTACCGAGGTCTGCCCGGAGCACATCAAGATCACGGACAACGCGATCATCCCGCTCAAGGAGCGGGTGGCCGACGCCTACTACGACCCCGTCCGATGGGCGTGGCGGAAGCTCCGAGGCGATGGCCCCGAACGTGGCGAAACGACGGGCGCGAAGGTCGAGCTGCCGGTCCTCCAGGGCACGCCGTCGACCTCGCCGACGCCGACGCCGCCGTCGAGCGAGCCGACGCCGCCGACGAGCGAGCCGACGCCGCCGACGAGCGAGCCGAACCGGGCGCCCGATTGAGCGACCCATTCTTCCCCGAGCTGGCCGGTGAGCCTGGGGAGGCAGCGCCAACGGGGTCGCGTCGGCGCGGCTTCGTGGTCCGCACGGATGGCGCCGCTCGCGGCAACCCGGGCCCGGCGTCGCTGGGTGCGGCGTTGTTCGACCTCGCGCGAGCGGACGCCCGCGACGATCGGGCTGTCCCGGACGCCTCGATCTCGGACTACCTGGGCGTCCAGACGAACAACGTCGCCGAGTACACCGGCGTCGTGCGCGCGCTCGACCTCGCGCGAGACCTGGGCGCCCGGGAGGTCCACCTGCTGCTCGATTCGAAGCTCATCGTCGAGCAGCTGACCGGTCGCTGGCGAGTAAAGGACGCCAAGCTGATCCCGCTCTGGACCGCCGCCCGCAGGACACTGGCCGGGTTCGACCGCTGGTCCGCCGCGCATGTGCCGCGCGCGCTCAACTCCGTCGCAGACCGATTGGCCAACGAGGCCATCGACCGCGCCGAGCGCGGCGGACCCGCGTCGGTGGTCGTGCGGCCGGGCGGGTAGGATGGTCGGGTCAGCGAGGCGGTCGGATGGTCGCGCGTCGTCGATGGGGTGACCCGTCGGGGCGTGAGGAAAGTCCGAGCTCCGCAGCGCAGGGTGGCGGGTAACGCCCGCCCGCCGTGAGGCGAGGACCAGTGCCACAGTGACGATGCCGGCCGAGGGCGCAAGCCACCGATCGGAGTGAAACGGGCAAACTCCACCCGGAGCAAGGCCAAATAGGAGGGCGCAACTCGCAGGCGGGCAACCGCCGGCGAGGGAGAGGTGCGCTGCCCAGCCCTCGGGTCGGCCGCATGAGCCGTCGGGCGACCGACGGCCCCAGATGGATGGCCATCCCCGACCTGCGCCTCGGCGCACGTCGGGACAGAACTCGGCTTACAGACCGCCTCGCTGACGCATCCTCGAATCTACCGTCCCGGCAACCCCGTCGCCCGTGGGGCGAGGTCAGCCAAAGGCGGAGCCGAGCACGAGAATGAACGCACTCCAAGGTGCGTGAGCGAACGCGCACGGGCGACAACGCATGGATGGCCCCGCCCAACGGGCGACGGTCAGTCCTCGTCGGGGCGGAAGATGTGCGGGGCGACGCACGCGTTGCAGATCGGCGTCGCGGCCTCGAGGTCGCCGAGCGGGATCGGCACCTTGCGATCGGGGTACAGGCATTCGACGTCATACACGCGATCGGTGCCCGTCTCCACGTTGATCAAGCGACGGAAGGTGCAGCGCTTGATCCGGTGTGGCGCCAGGTGAAAGGCGTCGGGTTGCGACGGGATGACTGGCAGCGGGAGCGCCATGCGCGGTCGTGAGCCTCGAGTCCTTCGTCGAACGGATGGTCCAGTCGACTCTGGCGGCGGAGCCTACATCGCCCCCGACCCATACGGCAACACGCGAAAGGTACTAGACTCCGCGCCGTTCCACCCACGGGGCACAGGGAGGAGCCGTGCACGACGATCCGGCGACGGGGCAGCCGCCGCACGCTTCGGTCCGGCCTGGCGTCGCCGGCGTCGGCTCGGGCGGGATGGGCCGCCCCGCAGCTACCGGCGAGGACCGCTCCCCGAACGCCTGGGTCTGCCCCTTCCTGCGCTCCAGCGACGAGGACGACGCGCTTGGCCTGCCGGTCGAGGCACCGGATCCGGCCAACCGCTGCGCGGCCCTTCACGACCCCGTCCCGCAGTCGCTCCGACAGCAGGAGCTCGTCTGCCTGACCAGCGGCCACGTCAATTGCCCGCGCTACCTCCGGGGATCGATCGGCGCGACCGAGCGGTTGGAGCGGGTCCCGCGGGTCCAGCGCGTCGAGCGGACGCCCGGCAACCAGACGCTGAAGCCCGGCAGCCGGACCGTGACACCTGCCACGGCCGGCGCCCTGGCGACCTTCGCCCTGGCATTCCTGGTCTCGGTCGGGTTCGTCATCGCCAACGGTGGCCTGGTCCTCACCGCCGCGTCCGGGCCATCGCCGTCGGGCGGCGTGCTCGGTGAGGTCGAGACGGTCGCCCCGACCGCGGCACCGACCGTTGCACCCACGCCAACCCCCGCGCCGACGCCACCCGTCACGCCCTCGCCGACCCCGACGGCGAGCCCCAGTGCGAGCCCGACACCGACGCCGAGCCCGACCTCCAGCCCGACGCCGAAGCCGACCCCGAAGCCGACACCCAGGCCGACCTCGGGTCGCTTCGCCCTGCTGACGCCCTGTCCGAAGACGCCGGGCTGCTACGTCTACCTCATCCGCTCGGGCGACAACCTGTACAGCATCGCCAACTACTTCGGCGTCTCGCTCACCCGGGTCCAGCAGATGAACCCGTGGGTGAATGGCGGCCTGGTGGTCGGACGCGGCCTCCGGATCCCGACGCCGACGCGCTGACCGGGGTCCTCCGGACCATCTTCGTTCCCGACCACGGACGGCCGACCCTGGCACCGGCGCGCCTGCCTGCCCCGAACCAGTGCGGATTCATCCTTGACGTGGCCTGTTTCGCCGCTATGATGCAGTGAAGTGGCACAAAGTGGTGAGAAGTGGGGAATCCCCCAGAGCCCCCACCCGCCAGGGCCGTCACACAGGGGTAGACCCGTCAGGTGTTCACCGGCGAGTACCGGCACACGGTGGACGACAAGGGACGCATCGCTGTCCCTGTGAAGTTCCGCGCCCAGCTCGCCCCCGGATCGATGGTCTCGGGCTGGTTCGAGGAATGCCTGGCGATCCACACCAAGGAGGGTTGGGACGACTTGGCCGCCAAGGTCGGATCGCTCCGGTTCACCGACCCGAAGGCGCGGGACTTCCAGCGCTGGGTCTTCTCCACGGCATCGGAGGCGCAGATGGACAAGCAGGGCCGGATCCTGCTGCCGGCCTACCTGCGCGAGTCGATCGGACTCGTCGGCGAGGCCGTGCTCGTCGGCACACAGGATCACGCGGAGATCTGGGCACCGGACCGGTGGGACACCTACCGCCGCAAGCTCGACGACCCGCTGGAGCTGGCCAGGGCCTTCGAAGGCCTTGGCATCTAGCTCCCACCACATGCGCTTCCAGGATCCGCTCGGGATCCGATCCGTTCCGGATGGAGGAGAGATGCACGAAGGGCACCTGCCGGTGCTGGCGAACGAGGTCATCGAGATGCTCGCGCCCGTCCCCGGCAGCCTTCACATCGATGCCACCCTGGGCGGCGGTGGGCACACCGAACGGATCCTGGAGGCCGCCAACCCCGACGGGCGCCTGCTGGGCCTCGACGCCGATCCGGCGGCGATCGCCCGGGTCGAGGCCAGGCTCGTCCTGCGGTTCGGCGATCGGCTCGTCCTCCGCCGGGCGAACTTCCGCGAGCTCGCGACGGTGGCGCCCGAGGCCGGCTTCCCCAGCGTCGACGGCTGCCTCTTCGACCTGGGCCTCTCGAGCTACCAGCTGGCCGACCGCGACCGCGGCTTCGGCTTCCGGGCCGGCGGCCCGCTCGATATGCGCTTCGATGTCGGCCGCGGCGTCCCGGCCCGAGAGCTGCTGGCGACCCTCGATGCGACCGAGCTGACCGCCCTCTTTCGTCGCTACGGCGAGGAGCCCAAGGCGCCCCGGATCGCACGCGCGATCGTCGAGGCACGCCGAGTCGCACCGATCACGACGGCCGAGGAGCTGGCCGGACTGATCGAGCGGGTCGCCCCGCCGAACCCACGGATGCGCCGACGGACCCATCCCGCGACGCGCGTCTTCCAGGCGCTTCGCATCGCGGTCAACGAGGAGCTCGAGGCGCTCCAGGCGGGTCTCGCCGCCGCCCTCGACCTGCTCCATCCGGGCGGACGACTCGTCGTCCTGAGCTATCACTCGCTCGAGGACCGGATCGTCAAGCGGTTCTTCCAGGCGGAGCGACGCGGCTGCGTCTGCCCGCCTGAGGTACCGGTCTGCGTCTGCGGTCGGAACCCGCGCCTGCGCCTGGTGACCAGCCCGTCGCTGACCCCGACAGAGGCCGAGATCGCCGCCAATCCACGAGCTCGGAGTGCCCGATTGAGGGCCGCCGAGCGACTCGCCGCCTAGCCCCGCATCGGAAGGAGGAGCCCAAGATGAGCAAGCGTCATACGTCCAGCCGTCGCAAGACCTACGGGCGCCGCCAGCACGAGGTGCGGGAGCGGCAGGATCGCGGCCAGCACAGCGAAGGATTCGAATTCGAGCTCGGCGACTGGGGACCGGCCGGCCAGGCCGACCCGCTAGGCTTCCTCGACCCGCGCAGTCCACGTATCCGCTTCGCGCTCGGCGACTGACCCGTGGCCGTCTACGAGGGCGCCCGTCCTCGGACCATCGGATTCCCGCGCGCGCGACGCGTCGCGGAGGGCCCCGTCCTCGATCGCCGGCGCGTCCGCGTCGCGTTGCGGGCGGGCCGGCGCACGAACCGGCTCGGCGTCATCCTCGGCGCGATCGTGGTCGCGTTCATGCTCGCATTCTTCTCCCTCGCGCAGCAGGTCCGTGTGTCGGCCACCGGGCTCGACATCGGACGCCTCGGGCTCGAGAACCAGCGCCTCGACGACGTCGCGGCGGAGGTCCGCTCCGACCTCAACCGGCTCGGCCGCGAGCCGGCCATCCGCAAACAAGCCATCGACGCCGGTCTCGGGCAGTTGTCCGAGCCGATCGTCCTGCCGCCGCGCTAGACGATCGAGGGACCGATGCTGGGACGTACCGATTCTCGACGCCGGCTCCTCTTCCTGCTGGTCGTCTTCGTTATCGGCTCGGTCGCCCTCGCGGCAAGACTGGCGTACTGGCAGGTGGTCGATCGAGACCGGCTCACGACCGAGGCACTCGCCCAGACCACGGTCACCCTCGATACCCCCAGCAAGCGCGGCGACATCTATGACCGGACCGGAACGGTGGTGCTGGCCACGACCGTGCAGCGCGAGCGGCTCGTTGGAGCGCCCGCGAACCTGAGCCCCGTCCAGCGCAAGGCGACGGTGACGGCCCTCGCCGCCATCCTTGGGCTCGATCCCGTGGCTGCCGTCGACCTCCGCGACAAGCTCACGGGCAGCGCCAAATACGTCATCCTGCGCCACGGCCTCGATCGCGACACCGGCGACCGGATCCGGGCGGCCATCGCAGCGGGAGACGTCTTCTCGCTCTCGCTCGAACCGGAGCCCGTGCGCGTCTACCCGCAGGCGGGTGGCGGGCCTGGATCGAGCCTCGGGGCGAATCTTCTGGGTTTCGTCAACCGCGATGGCGGCGGCCAATACGGCATCGAACAGTCGTACCAGTCGACGCTGGCGGGTCAGCCCCGGGTGGTCAACGCCGAGCGCGATGCCAGCGGTTTGCCGATCCTCGACGGCGCCCAAGTGACCCAGCAGGGGCAGGCCGGGGCCGACCTGACGCTGACCGTGGACGCCGGGCTCCAGCTCAGCGTCGAACAGGAGCTGCTCGCGGCGTGGATCGCCGACAAGGCGAAGCGGGTATCGGCCGTGGTCATGGACCCGTATACCGGCGAGGTCTATGCGATGGCGACCTATCCGTCGTACGACGCCAACGACTACCAGGCGATCGCGGCATCCGATCCATCACGCTTCGTCGATCCTGTGGTCGCGAGCGTCTACGAGCCGGGCTCGGTCTTCAAGATGATGACCGCGGCAGCCGCCCTCACCAACGGGACGGTCACGACCTCGACCCGGATCAAGGACACCGGGACGCTGCACCTCGACCACGGCCAGGCCAAGATCAGCGACGCCGACCGCAAGGGGATGGGCTGGATGACGTTCGAGGATGGCGTCGCCTATTCGCGCAATGTCGTCGCGGCGAAGGTCGCGCTCGGCCTGGGCAAGACGACGGCGGAGTCGTCCTCGATCCTGTACGACATGTGGCTGAAGCTCGGCTACGGGGCGCCGACCGGCATCGACGTCGCCGGCGAGGTCGGTGGTCTCGTGCGCGATCCCGGGTTGCGCACGTGGCGCCAGATCGACCTTGCCAACGCGTCCTTCGGGCAAGGCGTCGCGGTCACCCCGATCCAGCTCGCGACAGCCTATTCCGCGCTCGCGAACGGCGGCACGCTCGTCCAGCCCCACGTCGTCAAGGCGGTCGGCGGCCACGAGGTCGCGGTCGCGCCGCGCGCCCAGCACGTGATCGATCCGGGCGTCTCCAGGACGCTGATCCACATGATGCAGCACGTCATCACGACGGTGCCCTTCTATCGCGACCGGACGCTCGTCCCGGGCTACGACGTCGGCGGCAAGACGGGGACCGCCCAGATCTGGGACCCGAAGGCGAACCATGGCCACGGGGCGTGGAAGAACAACCTCTTCAACTACTCGTTCATCGGCTACATCGCGCGCAGGGCCGGCGTCCCGGACCTCGTCGTCGCGATCCAGATCGAGGAGGGGACCCCGACCGTCGCCCGGATCGGCCACCTCGAGATGCCGGTGATGTCATTCGAACTCTTCCGCCGCATCGCGACCGATGCGATCTCGACCCCCGACCTGCTCATCAACCGACCGACGACCCCGGCCCAGATCAGCGACCGGTGATCGCGGGCTATGCCACACTGGCATCCGTGACCGACGCCGATCCGTCGAGCCCGGCTCCGGGGTCATCCCCGGCACCAGCCTTCACCGCCGACGACCTGGCCCGCCTGACCGGTGGCCGGCTGCTCGTCCGGTCCGACCGACCCATCCGCAACGCCGCCGTCGATTCGCGTCAGGTGACGAGCGGCGAGGTCTTCGTGGCCCTGCCCGGTGAGCGCACCGACGGCCATGCCTACCTCGCCGAGGCGGCCGCGCGCGGCGCGGCCGCCCTGATCGTGGCGCGACCCGTCGCCGATGCATCGAGCCTCGGGGACGTGACGGTCATCCGGGTCGCCGACCCGCTCGCCGCGCTCGGTGCGATCGCGGCCGGCTGGCGGCGGCGGTTCGATCCGCTGGTCGTCGGGGTGACCGGGAGCATCGCGAAGACCTCGACCAAGGAGGCCGTCGCCGCCGTCCTCGGGGCCCGCCTCCGGACGCTCCGGAACGAGGGCAACCAGAACAACGAGGTGGGCCTGCCGCTGACCCTGATGCGGCTCCGACCCGAGCACGAGGCGGCCGTCCTCGAGATGGGGATGTACGTCGGTGGCGAGATCGCCGACCTCGCCCGGATGGCGCGCCCCAAGATCGGCGTGGTGACCGCGGTCCAGCCCGTCCACCTGTCGCGCATCGGCTCGCTCGACGCGATCGAGGCGGCCAAGGGCGAACTGCTCGAGGCCCTGCCGCCCGACGGCATGGCGATCCTCAACGCCGACGACCCGATCGTCCGCCGGATGGATGCCCGGTCCGCGGCGCCGAGCGTGCGATACGGGTTCGCCGACGATGCGGACGTTCGCGCCGAAGCGGTCGAATCGGCCGGCCTCGCGGGGATGCACTTCGTGCTCCGGGCCGAGGGGACGCGCCGCCCGCTCGCCATCCCGACGCTCGGTCGGCTGTCGGTCCACAACGCGCTGGCGGCGGCCGCCGTCGGGCGTGCGGCGGGGCTGTCGTTCGACGAGATCGCGCGCGGCCTGTCGGGCGGCTGGTCCGCGCCGCATCGGGTCGAGCTCGTCCGGCTCGGGGCCGTCACGCTCGTCGATGACTCCTACAACGCGTCGCCTCGCTCGGTCGTCGCGGCACTCGACCTCCTGGCCGGGCTGCCCGGGCGGCGGGCCGCGATCCTGGGCGAGATGCTCGAGCTCGGCGAGGCAAGCCACGAAGGCCACCGGCTCGTCGGCGAGGCCGCTGCCCGTTCGCTCGACTGGCTGGTCGTGGTCGGTGATGGTGCAGCCGGGATCGCCGAAGGTGCCGTCGCAGCCGGGATGGATCCCGCGCGCGTCATCCGCGTTCGAGACGCGGATGCCGCACTTGACGGCGTCGTGCCGCGCCTCCGCGACGGCGACGTCGTCCTGGTCAAGGCCTCGCGCGGGATCGGGCTCGAGCGGGTTGTCGACGGCCTTCGCCGCGAGCTCGGCGAAGGTGCGCGGCGATGACCGTCGAGCTCATCCAGGCGTTGCTCCTCGCATTCGCCCTGATGGTCATCCTCATGTCGCCCTACATCCGGCTCCTCCACGCGCTCGGTTTCGGAAAGCGGATCCGTGAGGACGGCCCCGAGAGCCATTACATCAAGGAGGGGACGCCGACGATGGGCGGTCTCCTCATCGTCGTCGTCGTGATCGGGATCTATTTCTTCCTGCGCCAGGGCCCGGACGCGGCAACCTTCGCGCCGCTCGCCGCCCTTGCCAGCGTCGGTCTACTCGGCGCCTTCGACGACTACCTGAACGCCAGGACCGGGGAGGGGATCCGGGCTCGTCAGAAGCTGATCTGGCTGACCGTCGTCGCCTTCGTGGCCGCCTGGCAGATCCAGCAGACGTACGCCATCACCGCCATCGCGGTCCCGTTCGTCGGGCCCGTGGCCGTCGATCCGCGGATCTATGTCGCCTTCGCCGCCTTTGCGATCATCGCTGCCGCCAACGGCGTGAATATCACCGACGGGCTCGATGGGCTCTCGGGAGGGACGGTCTCGATCGCCTTCGTGGCCTACCTCATCATCGCCCTGCTCAACGAGCCCGCCCAGCCGAACCTCGCGCTGCTGTGCGCGCTGATCATCGGCGCCTTGCTCGGATTCCTCTGGTTCAACGTCCACCCGGCCCAGATCTTCATCGGCGATTCGGGCGCCCTGTCGTTAGGTGCGACACTGGCGGTCACCGCGCTCATCACCGGGCAGATCCTCGTCCTGCCGTTGATCGGCATCATCTTCGTGATCGAGACCGCGTCGGTCATCCTGCAGGTCGTCTATTTCAGGGCGACGGGTGGGGAGCGGCTCTTCCGGATGAGTCCCATCCACCACCACTTCGAGCTCGGCGGCTGGGACGAGGAGAAGATCACGATCCGCTTCTGGATCGTGGGCATCCTCGCCGCGCTCCTCGGCGTGACGTTGTTCCTGGCGTCCCTGGACCGGCTGCGGTGACGACGATGACCACGACCGACCCGATCGACCTCGACCGGCTCAGTCTCGATGCCATCCGGGCCGGCGCCCTCCGGGATCGGCCGCTGACCGTCCTGGGGCTGGCCCGCAGCGGGCTCGCCCTGGCGCGCTTCCTGGCCGATGTCGGAGCCAGGGTGACCGTCTACGACGGCATGCCCGCGACCGAACTCGGCGAGGCGATCGACGCGTTGGGTGGTCGAGCGGTGACCCTGGCCGTCGGGCCTGAGGTCGATCCGGCGGCGACCTGGTCCGGTGCGGACCTCGTCGCGACCTCGCCGTCCATCACGCCGGACTTCCCGACGACCGAGCCGCGCCTCCGGGCGGCGCTCCGCGAGTTGGTGGATCGCCGCGCGCGCGGAGATCGGTCGGTCCCGGCGCTCGTCTCCGAGGCGGACCTCTTCCTGCGGCTCTGCCCGGCCCCGACGATCGGCGTTACGGGGACGAAGGGCAAGACGACGACGGCGTCGCTGGCCGCGGCGCTCCTCGCCGCCGATCCGACCCATCCGGTGGTCCTCGGCGGGAACATGGGGATCCCGATCGTCGAGCGGCTCCTCGAGCTGACGCCGGAGCATCGGGTCATCGTCGAGTTGTCGGAATTGCAGCTGCCGACGCTGTCGCGCGGCACGACGGTCGCGGTCTACACCAACGTGACATCGGACCACCTCGACCGGCATGGGTCGCTGGAGGCGTACCAGGGGGTCAAGCGTCGGCTGGCCGAGCTGGTCGATCCGGCCGGGACGCTCGTCCTCAACGCCGAGGATCCGGTGGTGGCTTCGTACGCACGCCTCGGGGGCGCGCGCGCGATCCTCTATGGGCGAGAGGCACCGTCGCCCGGTGGACTCGGGGTCGTCGACGGCTGGATCGTCGCCGACGCGGTCGAACGTCTCGCGCTGGCAGGGGGCGGGACGGTGGTCACCGGCGCTGGCGGGCGGATCATGCCGATCGCGGACCTCGCGATCCCGGGGGCGCACAACGTCTCGAACGCGCTCGCCGCCACCGCCGTTGCGCTCGCGTTCGGCGTCCCGGCCGAAGCGATCCGGGCCGCGGCTGCTGCCTTCACCGGCGTCGAGCACCGGCTCGAGTCGGTCGGGGTCATCGACGGCGTCCGGTTCGTCAACGACTCGATGGGGACGCAACCCGATGCGGTCGCCGCGGCGCTGCGCGCCTTCGCCCCGCCGATCGTCCTCATCGCCGGTGGCCGCGACAAGGGGATCGACCTCGCGGCGCTCGCACCGGTCGTTGCCGAGCGCGCGGTCGCGGCCGTCCTGATCGGTGAGAGCGGTCCGGCCCTCGAAGCGTCGTTCCGTGCTGCCGGTCTGATGCGGACAGAGCGCGCGACGGACCTCGGGGACGCCGTTCGCCGGGCGGACGCGATCGCACGCGAGGTCCTGGCCGCTGGGGTGGACGAGCCGGACAAAGCGGCCGCCGACGGCCTGGCGACCGTCGTGCTCAGCCCTGCCGCGGCGAGCTTCGACATGTTCATCGACTACGCCGCCCGTGGCCGCGCGTTCAAGGAGGCGGTCGCCTCGCTCGCCGCGACCCGGAGCCGAGGAGGCGCCCGATGAACCTCGCCCCACCGATCCCGCGACTCGAACGACTGCGTCGCGATCCCGGGACGAAGGGGACCGACGATCGCGCGACCACCAACCGGACACCGGTCAAGAGCCGGGCCGGCGCGGTTCGCCGGGAGCGGCACCAGGCGGATTACGTGATCCTGGTCGTGGTCGTCGCGCTGACGGCGATCGGCATCCTGATGGTCTACTCGTCGTCGGCGCTCAAGGGCTATCTCTCGCAGGACGCCGACACCTTCGCGACGGTCGGGCCGCAGATCCAGTGGGCGATCCTCGGGCTCGTCGCGATGCTGGTCATGATGCGGGTCGACTACCGTCTGCTGCGGCTCGCATCGGTGCCGTTCTACGCGTTCGCGATCGTCCTCCTGGTGCTCGTCTTCGTGCCCGGCCTCAATGTCGTCATCGGGGGCTCGGCCCGCTGGCTGCGGGTCGGGCCGCTGCCTGCCATCCACCCGGCCGAGATCGCCAAGCTGGCGCTGGTCATCTACCTGGCGCACTGGTTCGCGAAGCGAGGCAAGCGCGTCCACGGGTTCTGGGCCGGCACGATCCCGTTCCTCGTGATCATCGCTCCGGTCATCGCCCTCGTCTTCAAGGAGCCGGACCTCGGCACGACCGGCGTCATCACGCTGACCGCGTTCACGATGTTCTTCGTTGCGGGCGCCAACGTGGCGCACCTCGGCGCGATGGTCGGCGGCGCGGCCACCGCGGCCGTGATCGGTCTGCAGGGCTACCAGATGACCCGGATCCGCGTTTGGCAGGACCCCTGGCTCGACCGCCTGGGCGAGGGCTTCCACACCGTCCAGGGCCTGCTGGCCCTCGGCGTCGGCGGTCTTCTCGGGACCGGCCTCGGCGCGAGCAAGGTCTTCGTCCCCAATGCCTTCAACGACTTCATCTTCGCCGAGGTCGGCCAGGAGTTCGGGATGGTCGGCGCGATCGTGGTCATCACCCTTTTCCTCGTGCTGGCTTACTCCGGCATCCGGATCGCGCTGGCCGCACCGGACACCTTCGGGGCCCTCCTCGCAGCCGGGATCACGGCCTGGCTCTGTCTCCAGGCGTTCGTCAACATCGGCGTGGTCGTCGCGCTCCTGCCGATCACCGGCATCACCCTGCCGTTCATCAGCGCCGGCGGCTCATCGCTCATCATCAGCTTCGCCGCGGTCGGGATCCTGCTCTCGATCTCGCGCGAGACCGTGGAAAGGGGGACGTGGAACGACGATGCGAGTGCTGATCGCGGCCGGCGGAACGGGCGGACACATCTACCCGGCTCTCGCCGTCGCACATTCGCTCCGCGCCAGGCCTGACCTGGGGGAAGCGCCCCAGCTCTCCTGGCTGGGTGGCCACCGCGGCCTCGAGGCGAGCCTCGTGCCGGCCGCCGGCTTCCCCCTGCGCCGTCTCGCCGCGCGATCGCTGCGCACCACGGAGGCGGACGTCCATGCCGTCCTCGACCCGCTCCGACTCGGCGCGTCGATGCCGCAGGCGACGGCGATCCTCCTGCGCGAGCGGCCGGATGCGATCTTCACGACGGGCGGCTATGTCGCCGTGCCAGTCCTGATGGCCGCCACGATGCTGCGCATCCCGGTCGTGATGTGGGACGGCAACGTCATCCCCGGCCGCGCGGTCCAGGCGACGGCGCGGCTGGCCGCGGCGCTGGCCGTTTCGTTCGAGGCGACTTGCCGCGCCCTCGCGGCGGCGGCCCGGAGCCGGCCCTGCTACGTCACGGGCACGCCGATCCGCGACATCGACGCCATCGACGGCGTCGCGGCCAGGACGCGGCTCGGCATCGCGCCGGCCGAACGCGTTCTCCTCATCTTCGGTGGATCGCAGGCGGTGCGGCGCTTCAACGCGGCCGTCGCGGAAGCGCTGCCCCGGCTGGTCGAGCGGGTGACGGTCATCCATGTGACGGGAGAGGACGGGTATGCGACGGCCCTGGCCGGTCGCGAGGAACTTCCGGGAACCACCCGCGGGCGATACCGGCCGTACCCGTTCCTGCGCGACGACATGCTGGCCGCGCTGGCGGCCGCCGACCTCGTCGTCGGCCGCGCGGGCTCTTCGACGCTGGCCGAGGTGACCGCGATGGGCCTGCCGATGATCGTCGTCCCGTACCCGCATGCGGCCGGTCACCAGCGGGCGAATGCCGAGAGCCTGGTCGAGGCCGGCGCGGCCCGACTCATCGATGACGACGCGTTCGACGCCGAGGCGCTCCTCGACGCCGCGTCACTGCTCGAGGATCCAACCGCCCATGCGGCGATGTCCGCCGCCGCCCGGGCGCTCGCCCGACCGGGTGCGGCCGCTGCCGTCGCGGACCTGGTGCTCGCCGCGGCGGCTCGCGAGCCCTTCCCCGACCCGGCCGAGATCGAACGCCGAGCGCGAGGTCGCGCTCGATGATCGCGGCCTTCGATGCGATCGCCACCGGGACCGACATCCAGCGCCGGATCGGGGTCAAGACGTCGCGGGACGAGCCGCTCGCCCGGTTCACCACGATGCGGGTGGGCGGCCCGGCCGACCTTTTCGCGACCGTGCACAACGCGCATGAGCTGCGAGCCCTCGTGCGCTTCGCACGGACGCGTGAGCTGCCCCATCTCGTCCTCGGCCGCGGCAGCGACGTCGTCATCGCCGACGCGGGCGTCCGTGGGCTCGTCATCCAGGTCCGGGCCGAGGGCTCGCGGACCGATGGCGACCGGTATACGGCCGAGGCCGGCGTCCAGATGGCGCGCGCCGCGACGGAGACGCAGCGGGCCGGGCTGACCGGATTGGAGTTCGGCTTGGCGATCCCAGGCACGGTCGGTGGAGCCGTCTGGGCGAACGCCGGCGCCCATGACGCCGATATCGCGGGCGTACTCGAGTCGGCGCGGGTCCTCGCCGTCGATGGCACCGAGACGGTCGTGCCCGCCGGGGCGCTCGGATTGTCGTATCGGGACAGTCGGTTCAAGACGCCCGATGTCGCCGGCCTGGCGGGCTCGCCGCGCGACATCATCATCGACGCCACCTTCCACCTCGCGGCGGCCGACCCCGAGGCGATCAAGGCGCGTCTCGACGAGATCCGCCATTGGCGTCAGGCGCATCAGCCGCTCGGGCTCCCGTCGGCGGGGAGCGTCTTCCAGAATCCGGACGGCGACTCGGCCGGCCGGCTCATCGAGGCGGCCGGGCTGAAGGGCGTGCGGGTGGGCGGCGCGGTCGTCTCCGAGAAGCACGCGAACTTCATCGTCAACGACGAAAAAGGGAGCGCCGCCGACGTCCGCCGCCTCGCCGAGCATGTCCGTGCCGAAGTTCTCGCCCGGGATGGCATCGCCCTCGCGTTCGAGATCGAATTCGTAGGCGACTGGAGCGGCTGGGTGGCAGGGGCATGAGCGCCCGACCGCCGGTCGTCGTCCTCCTCGGCGGTCCCTCGGCCGAGCACGACGTCTCGGTCGTGTCCGGGACGGCCATGGCGGCCGCCCTCGCCGACGAAGGCTTCCCGGTCGAGCAGGTCCTGATCGACCTGGACCGGGCGTGGTGGTGGCTCCCGGCCGGACACGTCCGCGGCGATCGCCCGGCGGCCGACTACGACGACCCGGTCGCGCTCGGCGCCGAGGGCCCCAACGCGGTCGGGGCCGCCCTCGACCGGCTAGCCGCCGCGCGTCCGGCGCCGGTGGTGGCGATCGCGCTCCACGGCCCATTCGGCGAGGACGGCACCGTCCAGGCGCTCCTCGAGGCGGCCGGCCTGGCCTACACCGGCTCGGGCGTCGCGGCCTCGGCGATCGGGATGGACAAGACGATCTTCAAGCGCCTCTGCCGCGGCATCGGGCTGCCGGTCGTCGACGGCCGCGAGGTGCCGGCCGTGCGCTGGGCGAGCGATCCGGCCGCCGTCCGCGCCGAGCTCGAGTCCTTCGCGGCGGGGACCGGCGAACCGCGGTTGATGGTCAAGCCGGCCCGGCTCGGGAGCTCGGTCGGGATGACCCTCGTGCACGAGCCGGCGGAGCTGGATGCCGCGCTCGACGAGGCCTTCCGCCACGACACGCTGGCCTTGGTCGAGACCTACGTGCCCGGCGCGCGCGACCTCGAGGTCTCGATCATCGGCAACGCGACCGGCGCCCTTGAGCTGTATGGCCCGGGCGAGGTTGTGTCGGGCCACGAGTTCTACGACTATGCCGCGAAGTACACGGCGGGCTTGTCCGAGACCTCGACCCGCGCCGAGGTCACCGACCGCCAGCGGGCCACCATCCACAAGATCGCGCGCGACGCATACCGGGCGATCGGCGGGGAAGGGTTCGCCCGAGTGGACTTCCTCCTCGCCGGCGAGACGATCGTGCTGTCCGAGATCAACACCATCCCAGGCTTCACGCCCATCAGCCTCTTCCCGACGATGCCGGCCGAGGGTGGCTACACGTTCGGCGCGGTCTGCAGCAGGATCGTGGAGCTGGCCATCGAGCGCCACGCCGGACGTGCCCGCCGGCGGCTGACCGCCGCAGACCTGCCCCGATGAATGGGCGACCGATCGCCCGGCGGAGCCGGGCGCCCCTCCCCGGTCGGCGGACGCGTTCGGTCCGGCGGGCCTCGGCGGGTCTCTCGGCAACCCGCGCCGGCGCGGCACTGGCATTGCTCGCATCGGTCGCCGGGATCTATGGCATGGGGGCGTCGTCGGCGTTCGATTACGCTCACCTCCAGGTCGACGGGGTCCACTTCACGGACAAGAACGCGGTCGAGGCTGCGATCTCGGTCGCGCGTGGCGAGAACCTCTTCAAGCTCGAGACGGGGCCGCTCGTCGCCGCGCTTCAAAGCCTGCCCACCGTCCGGACGGCGCGGGTCGACGTGCGCCTGCCGGGGACGCTCGCGGTCACCATCGGCGAGCGCGAACCGGTGCTCATATGGCAGGCCGGCGACCATCGCTTCCTCGTCGATGCGCAGGGCACGCTGTTCGCCCAGCTGCCGGCCAAGCCGCCCGCCGAGGCGACACGGTTGCCGGTCATCGACGACCGACGCTCGGCGTCATCGCCGGCCACCGTCGGCGAGCGGATGGACACGCTCGCGGGCCTCGCGGTCGGGGTGCGGCTGGACCCGGTCGACCTCGACGCGGCGACGCGGCTGGCGTCGCTGGTCCCGGCCGACTTCGGCAGCTCGGCGGTGTCGCTGTCGGTGAGCGTGACCGACGAGAACGGCTTCGTCGTCGGGACCCGCCCGGGCAGCTGGTCCGCCGTCTTCGGCTTCTATACCCCGAGCCTGCGGACGACCGAGATGATCCCCGGCCAGGTCCGCCTCCTGCGCAGCCTGCTGGTCGGGCGCGAACCGCTCGTCGATCGGGTCATCCTGGCATCGGACATCGACGGGACCTACACCCCGCGCGCGACGCCCCCTGCGACGCCCAAGCCGAGCAAGGCGCCGTGAGTTGGCGGCCGGGCGTCGCGTCGGGTAGCCTTGCCCAAACCACCGGAGCGAGGACGACACCCCGTGCTGCTACCCCTGCTCGGACTCCTCGTGGGCGTCCTTGCAGGCCTCGTCCTCAATGTCAACGTCGGATTCGAGCTCAGTCGCTATTCGGCCGTGGCGATCCTCGCCGCGCTGGATTCGGTGCTGGGCGCGGTCCGGGCGGAGCTCGATGGGGTTTACGACAATCGGATCTTCATCAGTGGGTTCCTGGTCAACGCGATCGTCGCGGTGCTCCTGACATTCATCGGCGATCGCCTCGGCCTGGACCTCTACCTGGTGGCGCTCATCACCTTCGGCCTGCGCATCTTCGATAACGTGGCCCTCATCCGGCGCCACTTCCTCTAGGCCGATACAGCTAACGGAGACGAACGGAACGGTGGAACGAGAAGCGGTCCTGGTCGGCATCGACGTCGGCACCAGCAAGGTCTGTGCGCTCATCGGCGAGGTGAGCCGCGACGGTCGGCTGACGATCATGGGCCACGGCACCGTGCCCGCCTCCGGGCTCAAGAAGGGCGTCGTCATCAACATCGACCAGACCGTCCGCTCGATCGCTGACGCGGTCGAGCGCGCCGAGCGGCTATCGGGCTGGAAGATCGATCGGGCGTTCGTAGGCGTCGGCGGCCAGCACGTCGAGAGCCTCAACTCGCGTGGCCAGGTCGCGGTCACCGCCCATCACCGGGAGGTCACCCGGGAAGACGTCAACCGCGCCATCGAGGTCGCCCGCGCCGTCTCGATCCCGTCGAACCGCGACGTCCTGCACGTGGAACGCCGGGGCTTCACGGTCGACGGCCAGGAGGGCGTCAAGGACCCGCTCGGGATGAGCGCGCTCCGGCTCGAGGTCGAGACCCACATCGTCACCGCGTCGGCGACCGCGGTCCAGAACCTGACCAAGTGCGTGGCCGCGGCCGGGGTCAAGATCGACGAGCTCGTCGTGGACTCGCTGGCGTCGGCCGAGGCGGTGCTGACCGAAACCGAGAAGGAGCTCGGCGTGGCGGTGGCCGATATCGGCGCCGGGACGATCGACCTCGCGCTCTTCCAGGACGGCTCACCGTTCCATACGCGGGTCCTGCCGGTCGGCGGCGCGAATGTCACGAACGACGTCGCGATCGGACTCAAGACGAGCATCCAGGTCGCCGAGGAGCTCAAGATCAAGCATGGCACCTGCGACCTGCGGACGATCGGCGAGGACGAGCAGATCAGCGTCTCGGTCCTCGGCGAGGACGCGGGGCGGACGGTCAGCCGACTCGAGGTGTCGCAGATCATCGAGGCCCGGATGCGCGAGACCTTCGAGCTGTTGCGCAACGAGATCCGGGCGGCCGGGGTCGGGATGCTGCCGGCCGGGTTCATCCTGACCGGGGGCGCGTCGCAGCTGTCGGGCGCGGCCGAGCTCGGTCGCGAGGTGCTCGAGATGCCGGTCCGAGTCGCGGCCCCGGCGGGGATCGGCGGTCTGGTGGACACCCTGCTCACGCCGGCCTACAGCACCGCCGTCGGACTCCTCCAGTGGGGCGCGTCGAGCATGACCACGGGTGAGCCCAACCGCTACGAATCCGCGCCGGTCGGTGGTGGCATCGGGCGCCTGCGCGACGCCATCAGGAGCATCTTCCCGTAGCCATGCGGCGGGGGGTAACGCGGTGCATCAAGGCACCGCCGCCGTGGTCCGGACCGACCGATCGGGCAGGTTCGGCCGCCCGTCGGCAGCGGGCGGGCGCTATACTCCGGCCAACCCAACGGACCCGCTCAGCACCGGGAAAGGCCACCCGGGTCCACCCGAGCCACCGTCGCACGAAACCCCACTCGTGGGTCGCTGAGGAGAGCCCGATGCCGTTGCGTTCCGATTCCGAGAACTTCGCGCTGATCCGCGTCATCGGTGTCGGCGGCGGAGGGAGCAACGCCGTCAATCGGATGATCCGGGCCGAGATGATGGGCGTCGAGTTCATCGCCTTGAACACGGACGCGCAGGCCCTTCTTCAGGCCGACGCGCCGCACAAGATCCGGATCGGCGACAAGATCACTCGAGGACTGGGCGCCGGCGGCGATTCGACCATCGGTCAGCGCGCGGCGGAGGAGGACTCCGAGAAGATCGCGCAGGCGCTGGCCGACTCGGACATGGTCTTCATCACGGCCGGACTCGGTGGCGGGACCGGGTCGGGCGCGGCGCCGGTGGTGGCCCAGCTGGCCAAGGAGACCGGGGCCCTGACCATCGGTGTCGTGACCAAGCCGTTCTCGTTCGAGGGCGCGAAGCGGAAGCTGGTCGCGGAGAAGGCGGCCGAGGAGCTCAAGTCGCAGGTCGACACGCTCATCACCATCCCCAATGACCGGCTCAAGGACGTCGTCCAGAAGAACACGAGCATCCTCGACGCGTTCCGGGTCGTCGACGACGTCCTTCGCCAGGGCGTCCAGGGCATCAGCGACATCATCACCATGCCCGGCCTCATCAACCTCGACTTCGCCGACGTCCGCGCGATCATGCGCGACGCCGGCTCGGCGCTGATGGGCATCGGCCGCGCGACGGGCGAGAACCGGGCCGTCGAAGCCGCCCGGATGGCGATCGCCAGCCCGCTCCTCGAGGTCGACATCGCGGGGGCCCAGGGCATCCTGTTCAACATCACGGGCTCGTCGTCGCTCAGCCTCTTCGAGGTGACCGAGGCCGCCGAGGAGATCCGTGCCGCGGCGGACCCCGAGGCCAACATCATCTTCGGGACGAGCTTCAACGAGCGGCTCGGCGACGAGGTCATGATCACGGTCATCGCGACCGGCTTCGATGGCGGCAAGAAGCGCCACGTGGCGCGCCAGGATGCGACCGCGGTCATGGACGCGGGCGCCACCGGCCGGCCGTCGCGCGAGCGCGACTTCCTGGGCGAACTCCAGCGCCAGCGCGACGAGGTCGCAGACGGCGGCGCGTATCCGCCGGTGACCCCCCCGGCGTTCGATGACGAGGCGGCGGCCGCCGTCGCGGTGCCGCGGGTCGAGCGGTCGGTCGGCGAGAATGGCGCCCCCAAGCGCTCGGCCACGACCTATGACGCCGAGGATCTCGAGATCCCGAGCTTCCTGCGCCGAAAGTGACCCGGGCCGGCGTGATGCCGGCCGATCCTGCATGAGCCACGTGCCGTCGCGGGTCGAGCGATACCGCGCTGCGCGTGCCGACGTCCTCGAGCGGATCGCTGCCGCGTGCGTCCGCGCCGGTCGCGACGCTGGCGAGGTGACACTCGTGGCGGTCTCGAAGACCGTCCCGGCCGACGCCTTGCGCGATGCCGTGGCGGCCGGGCTCGACCGCCTCGGCGAGAACCGGGTCCAGGAAGGGTTGGCGAAGGCCCCGGACGTGCCGGGTGCGCATTGGCACCTCGTCGGGCCGCTCCAGTCGAACAAGGCGCGGCGAGCGCTGGAGGTCTTCGAGTCGATCCAGACCGTCGACTCTCTCGACCTGGCGCGGCGGCTCGACCGGCTCGTCCCCGAGACACGCTCCGGCGGCCGCTATCCCGTCCTCGTCCAGGTCAACGTCGATCTCGATGCGGCCAAGGCCGGGTTCACACCCGACGCCTTGCCCGTCGCGATGGGGGAGTTGCTCGCCCTGCCGCACCTCGCGGTGCGCGGGCTGATGACCGTCGGACGGCTGACCGACGACCCGGTCGTCGCCCGCGGGACGTTCACCGCGCTGCACGAGCTCTCGGAGCGCACGCGTTCGCTCTGGCCGGAGCTGGGCCCTGAGCTCTCGATGGGGATGACCAACGACTTCGAGATCGCGGTCGAGGAGGGCGCGACCATCGTCCGCGTGGGACGGGCGCTCTTCGGAGAGCGCGACACGACGGGCCGTTGATGGGGTCGATTGCAACCGGCTGGTAGACTCGGGCGATGCTTGATCGTCCTCGAGCCCCATGGCACGCCTTCTGAGATCTTGAGCTTCTCCAATGTCCGCTTTGCCGTCCGCCTCACACCGCGTTCCGCAGTCGAGCGCATCGAGGACGTCGTGGATGGGGTACTGAAGGTCCGGGTCATGGCGCCGGCAGTCGAGGGCGCAGCGAACGCCGCGCTGATCCGTCTCCTGGCCGACGAGCTGGCCATCGCGCGTCGCGACGTCCGGATCGTCGCCGGCGGGACCAGTCGTCAGAAGCTGGTCGTTATCGAGGGTGTCGAGCCCGAGGCGATCGTTGCCCGCTGGCCGGGCCTGCGGGTATGATCGCCGAGTTCCGTCCGATGCCCTGAGCGGTATCGCGACCTTCCCGGGCGATTGGCTCAGTGGTTAGAGCACACGGTTCACATCCGTGGGGTCACTGGTTCGAATCCAGTATCGCCCACCACCCCATCCGATCCATGCCTGAGGCCCGCTCGTCCTGTCAGCGGTCCCCGTCGATGGCTGTCCGGAATGCCTCGATGAGCGACGGCTCGGTCCGGATGGTGTGACCGACGGCCGGGAACTCGCCGCTCGTCACATCCTCCTTGAAGGCACTGAAGGCGGATCTGGCCTCCTCGAATAGGTTGACGTACCGCTTGGCGTGACGGGGGGGGGACCCTGATGCGCGGCGCGGACACACCCGACGGTGCCCGGCACGTACCCTTTCACGTGTGCGTCTGACGAGAACCGCCGACCCCGCCCGTGACGGCTGGCCCTCGTATGTCGCGATCGCCGCGGTCGGCTATGTGGTCTATGGCGTCGGCGCGATCACGCCATATCTACGGTTGCAGCTCGGACTCTCGGACGCGTTGGTGGGGCTGCATTCCAGCGCATTAGCGGTCGGACTGATCCTCTCGGGGGCGATGGCAGCCGCGCTCGACCGACGGTTCGGCGAGGCCCGGGTCAGGGCCGGGGCCATCGTCGGGCTGGTGGTCGCGATGGGGGCCTTGGCGGCGGCGCCGGCGCTTGCCGTGACCCTGGCGGCGGCGCTCCTCGTGGGCCTCGGAGCCGGCACCCTGCTCGGCTATGCCAACGCAGTGCTCGGCCGGCCCGGTGGCCGCCTCGCCCACCTGCGCGTGGTCCGGGCCAACGTGTGGGCGATGGTCTCGGCGTTCGTCTGTCCCGTTGTGCTTTCGGCGGCCGCGCTCGCCGGGCTGCCTTGGGGCCTCGGCCTGGCCCCCGCGCTCGTATTGCTATCCATCGTCGGCGCCGACCTTCGGCCCGGCGGGAGCCTCGCCGAAGCCTCTGGCGGCTCGGCCACCGGCCGGCTTCGCCGGCCGTATTGGCTGGCCTGGGCGTTCCTGGTGGCGGCCATCGCGGTCGAGTTCTCGATCGTGTTCTGGGGCGCGACGCTGATCGAGCGGCGGACCGGCGTCGATACACCCGTCGCGATCCTGCTGGGGGGTCTCTTCCTGGCCGGGATGTTCGTCGGGCGCTCCGTACAGAGCTTCGGCCTCGGGACCGGGGGCGACCTTCGACGACCCGCCGCGGTCGGTGTGGGGCTGGCCGCCATCGGGGCGTCGCTCGCCTGGATCTCGACCGTGCCCATCCTGTCCGGGGCGGCGCTGTTCGTCGCCGGCCTCGGGGTCGCCGGGCTCTATCCGCTCGGGGTCGCGGCGGCCCTTGCGGCGGCGCCCGGGCAGCTGACCCTGGCCGGGACCCGGCTCACGCTGGCGTCGGGGACCGCCATCCTCGCCGCTCCCGTCGCGCTCGGGGTCGCGGCCGACGCGACGAGCGTCCCGATCGCGTGGGGGCTCGTGGTCGGGCTCGCACTGGTGGCCCTCGCTCTCGTCGCCGGCTTGCCCGACGGCGGGACGGCCGAGGTGGGTGCGACCGCCGCCGTCGGCTAGGCATCATCGGCGCGGTCATCGCGGTCATCGCATACGGGCTGGTGATGCGCCGCAACCGCACCGGCCAGAGGCCGCTCCGATCGAGTCTCTGGTGGCGTGATGCGCTGGCTGGCGAGCGCGTCACGGTCATACCGCGTCGCGCGTCAGACTGGCAACTACGCTCCTCCGCGCGGAAGCCCTCGGTTCCTCCCCCGAGGGCTTCTTCGTGTCCGGCGGCGCGAGCGCCAGCGCACCGCCGCGAGCGACAGCTAGCTGTGCTGTTCGGGGACGTTGTTGACAGCGGAGCGAGGCACGAGGCCTCCGAGCGCGGTGTGCGGACGTCCGTGATTGTAGAAGTCGACGAAGCGTGGCAGCGCCCGGAGGCGATCGGCGTTGGCCCGATACGGACGTGCATACGCCCACTCGTTGATCAAGGTCTGGATGAAGCGCTCGGCCTTGCCGTTGGTCTGGGGTCGGAACGACCGGGTCCGCTTGTGGCGGATGTCGTGTCCCGCCAGGGTGTCGCGGTAGGCGTGGCTGCGATAGCTCGAGCCGTTGTCGGTCAGCATCCGTTCGATCCGGATCCCGACCTCGGCGAACTGGCTGACCGCCAGCTCGACGGCCCACGACGCGCTCTCGCCACGTTCGTCGGCGACCGGGACGACGACGGCGTAGCGGCTGGCGTCGTCGACGAAGACCTCTAGTGTCCCACGCCGCAATGGGCTTGATTCTTGAATCGGACCGGCGTACCGTCCGGGGCATGGCTGCTCATCCGGCTCCTCCGTTGGCTGTCAGTGAGTCCGAAGCTGAAGCCCTCCGCGCGATGACGCGGGCGGGCACG
>JBBQDL010000027.1:0-36153 GCA_038319665.1 Candidatus Limnocylindrales bacterium | reverse complement strand
GACCTCGGTGTTCATGACCCGCGTCGCGGAGGTTCCTGCCGACCGGCCGGTCATGGTGGTGTGCCACATGGGCGGCCGTTCTGCGGCCGTCGCGGGCTTCCTGATCCGAGCCGGCAGGAACGACGTCGTCAACGTCGCCGGTGGGATGGACGCCTGGGAGCGCGCGGGGCTGCCGGTCCGTCGCGGCGCCCTGGTACCCGGCGAGGGAGCGCTGCCCGCTTCTTGATCCGACGTGCGCGCCGCCGAACGAAGGTACGTCTGTGACGGTATCGGAATCCTGTGGTAGGTTCGACCTGCGCTGGGGGGTTGTTACAGGAGATTCGTATCGTGAACAAGACCCGCGCAGCAGCATCTGCCTTCGTCGGCCTCGCCCTCACCGCCGGCGGCGCCCTCGCAGGGGCACCTCAGGCTCAGGCCCCGGCCAACACGTCGGCCGTCACAACGCTGGCCCAGGACAAGACCGCCGTCGGCGGCACGAACGACAACCACGGCGGAGCCGTCAGCACGCTGGCGAAGACGCTCGAGGAGTCGGCGGCCGAGACGACGACCACCGAGACACCCGACACGTCGGCCGACGGTGCCCAGGATGCCCACGGGGCGGCGGTGAGCGCCGTCGCACAGGACGAAACGCTCGTCGGCGGACCGAACGACAACCACGGTGGCGCGGTCAGCGTCGTCGCCCGCGGCACGCATGGCGCGACCGCCACGCACGGGAACAGCGCCGGCAATAGCCGGTCAGGCGTCCACCCCGTCCCACACTGACAGCCAGATAACGCCGAACGCCGGTGGGGTGCTGCCCACCGGCGTTTTCATGTCGCCGGGGCGGCGTTAATGCGAGCGACGGCGGCGCGTGACCCGGGCGAGCATGGCGCGGGACTGGGCCTTGTGCGCGAAGGCCCAGCCGATCAGCAACAGGACGATGAAATCGACCGTGCCGACGCCCGCCGCGTTGAGGTACCCAAGCTGTTGCCCGGTCTCGCCCTCGATCTTGAGGCCCGGGACCGTCGCCCCGACCAATCCGAGCTGGAAGAACGGGCTCTGCGGCGCGGTATTGGCTCGAACGCTCGAGCCGAGAACAGTCCCGCCCGAGGTCACGCCGCCGACCAGGATCGCGTCGGGCCCGGAGATCACCGCTGTCGCCCCTTCGAGGCCGGACGCCGGAAGATCCGTGGCGTCGAGGTGCTTCCACTCCGGGATGTCGCCGGTCGTGGTTGGAACGGCCCAGTAGAGCTCGGACTTGGGGGCGGAGCCGTCATCCCCGCCGACCAGGTAGATCGCGCCGTTCGCGCCCCAACCCGAGGCGTTCGTGCGGGCCGCCGGGAGGTTGGCCTGGTTGTTGACGTCCCAGCGGACGAGCTTGCCCTGGTCGGGGTTTGCCGGGAGGCCCGGCGCCGCGGGCTGCCCGAACGCGCCTCGCTGGACCTTCTTGACCGGTCCGCTGGCATCGCTCCCACCGTAGAGCCAGACGTAGTCGCCGACGAGGGCCGCGGTGGCGTCGGCCTGCGGCGCGAGGAGCGATTGCTCCGGAGCCCAGGGACCCAGCGCGCCCTGCGCGTTGAGCGTTGATTTCCAGGTCGTCGTCACAGGCCCGTCCGTGTTGCGGCCACCGATCAGCAGGACGCCGTCGGGTGTCACCACGACAGAGGCGCCCGAGCGTGCTTCCGGGAGGGCGAGCGATGCGACCGTCATCCAGTCGCCGAGCGCACCAGTCTGGCTATCGGGCGTGAGGCTGTAGACCGTCGCGGTCGGGGCGCCGGATGCGTCTCGACCGCCGAAGACGTAGATGCTCCCGGCCACGGATGCCACGCTGGCGTCGGCGCGCGGTGCTGGGAGTGCCGGTCCAGCCACCCACTTGTCGAAGTTGCCAATCTCGACCGTCGGCGCGACGTAGACCGATGGCTGTGCGGTCTGTCCGTCCGTGCCGCCGACGTACAGGATGTTGTTCCCGACCTGGAGGGCGGACCCGTCGGTGCGGGGCTGCGGGAGGTTCAGCTCCTGCGGCGACGGCTCCCAGGGGATGACCGCCCCGACCGGGGCCGGGCACGGCAGGGCCTTGTTCGTCGGCGGGCAGAGGTTGATCGGCGACCAGGCCAGAACGCCGAGGTCGACGGTCCGGCCAGCCGTGAGGTAGTAGGCGCGATCGGGCAGATACCCAAGGATCAAGATGATGATGATCAGCCAGGCGAATGCCTTGACCGAGGCCCAGCCCCATCCATCCGCGTCGAGCAGCCCGAACATGGCTCTGCGACGTCGCAGTACAGTCCCGGGTCCGAGCGCCTGGTGCGCCATCGTCCTCCATCCTCATCCGCCGACCGGTTGGCCGGCGGCGATTTCATTGAACGGTCAGGGTCCCTGTCATCGTCGCGTGCACGGTGCACTGGAACGGATACGTTCCGGCCGCGAGGGCCGGCACCTTGTATTGCTGCGTCGCGATGCCGTTGAAGGTCGCGCCCTGGAACTTGACCGCGCCGGTCGAGTCCTTGATCTGGATGTTGTGGAGGGTCGAGGCGTCTTCATTGTCGAAGTCGATGACGAACGGCGTGTCCGCCGGCGCCGTCACGTTCGGCGTCGTGAATGCGATCCCGGAGGCGACGATCGATACGTGCGGCTCAGTCGTGCCGGCCGAGCCTGACGGTGCCGCCGAGCCCGACGGGGCCGCCGACGCGGTCGAGCCGGAGGGCGCCGCCGAGGCCGTCGAGCCCGAAGCGGCCGGAGCCGCCGACGGGGCCGCGAACTCATCGGCCCAGCAGGCCGGGTACGGCGTCGCGCCGGCGGCCGGCTTGTAGTTGATGTCCCGCCAGCCCGTGAACGTCTCCGTCGCGCCGGTGATCGGATCCTTGAGCGGCTCACCGAGCGACGCATCACGCTTGATGTACGTGTCCGTCGATGGAGCCCGGATGAACGCGATGAGTTCCTCGAGCTGGATGTAGTTCAAGGGGCCGGGCGGATGTCCCTCGTTCGACCAGACCGGCATGACTGAGTTCGGGTTGCCGCACGCATAGCGGCCACCGACGGTGAGCATGGTCGTGAGGTAGTCGACCGACAGGTGCGCGAACAGCTTGTCCTGGCGGTTGAGCGTTGGTCCGATCCCGCCTTGACCGTTCGCCCCGTGGCAGCGCGCGCAGTTCGCCTCGTACAGGTTGTAGCCCCGCTCGACGGAGGTCACCTGCTGGGCGGTCGCCTCCGTATCGAGGCGCGACTGCGTGATCCCGAGCGGCGCGAGCTCGTAGAACCAGTAGACCGTGATGAACAGGATGACGACGACCACACCGAGGAAGCCGACCCAGCGGGCGTTCGACGACTGGCGGACGACCTGCGCGGCTCGTTCCGGCGTCAGCTCGACGGCGCGCACGGAGGGTGCGGCGGTGAACCGTTCGACGGGCGCGGGCTCGACCGGCGGCCGGACGGCGGGCAATCGCTCCGCGGGCACCTCCTCGGCGGGAAGATCGTCACCTGGCCCGCGGACCGGGGTGTCGCTCATCAGATGCACCCCGTCGGCGTGCGCGGCGGGATGATCCCCGGCTGACCCAGCGCGACCGGCAGCGGGCCGAGCGTGAGCTTGCCGGTGTTGATCGTGAGGGCGCCGGCGCCGTCGACCGTGATCGAGAAGCGATCCATCGAGCGCGGCGAAGGGCCGTACTGCGCGCCGGCGGCCTTGATCCCGAGCCGGTCATAGCGCGACCCGTGGCATGGACATTCCAACCAGAAGTTCTTGAGGCACGGGTTGGGCTTGCACCCGAGGTGGGGGCAGCGCTGGTAGAGCGCCCGGACGTTGAGCGCGCTGCCGTCGCCCGAGGTGTCCTCGCCGGGCAGGAACCGCTGCTGGCTGGGGTTGAACAGGATGACGAAGGCGCGCGCCTCGGGGAAGTAGGCCGGGAAGCCATCCGAGATCGGGAGCGAGCTGTTCAGGAGCTTGACCGAATCGAGGTCGCCGATCGGGATCGGTGCGCCAAAGCCGCCCTTGAGGTTCGGCCAGATGAACCCGATCGTGCCGGCCGTGACCTCGAGCAGCCACAGGCCGATCCCCGTGCCGAGCGCGGCACGCATCAGCTGACGGCGCGAGATCCCCTGGACCTGCTGCTTGCGCAGCGACTTGATGGCCTCCTTGGTCAGGGCGGCGGGCTTGTCGATCGGCTCGACGTGATAGTTGCTCATGCGTGGTTCCTTCGAGGACCTGTCACAGGGCGAAGTGGAGGCCCGGCGTGGTCACGTACGGGATGACGAACGTGTAGCCGGGGCCGCGGAAGAAGATGCCGACGAAGGTGACGATCAGACCGAGGCAACAGAACATCGTGAACAGCATCACCGCGGTCTTCCGCTCGGACGGCCGGACGGCCAGGATGTTCTCGCGGTCGATATACGGGATGAACGCCGCCCCGACGAGGACGAAGGTCGGGACCAGGACGCCAGCCACGGTCGGGTGGAAGTAGGCGAGCATCTCCTGGAGGCCGAGGAAGTACCACGGCGCCTTGGCCACCGCCGGCGTGACGTTGCCGTTGGCCAGCTCCTCGAGCGGCGCGTTGATGAACAGCCCCATCATCAGCAGGAAGATGCTCATGACGCCGGCCGCCAGGAACTCGATCGTGAGCAGGTGCGGCCAGGTCATGACCGTATCGTCGGGTTCCTTCTGGACACGCACCACGGCGTCCTGCTTGACCAGCGCCAGGAGCCGGTAGGGTCGCGCCGACATCGGGACCCGCTGCTTGTCGATCTCCGTCCGGCGCGTCGGGTCGACCGGCAGGACGACCCGCTTCTCGGTCTCGGGCGGCGTCTTGACGTCAGACATCAGAGCGGCCCACTGATGCCACCGTCTTTTCTGATCCGCCAGAAGTGCACGGCGAGGAATGTCGCGGCGATGAGCGGCAGGAACACCACGTGACCCACATAGAAGCGCAGGAGCGTGTTCTGGCCGACCTCCAGGCCGCCCAGCAGGATCAGCTTGGTCGGCGTGTTGAACAGCGGCGCGTAGCCACCCATGTTCGTGCCGATCGTGATCGCCCAATACGCGATCTGGTCCCACGGCAGGAGATAGCCGGTGAAGCTGAGCATGATCGTCAGGAAGAGCAGGACGACCCCGACCACCCAGTTGAACTCACGCGGCGGCTTGTAGGCCCCGTGATAGAAGACCCGCATCATGTGCAGGAAGACGAAGAAGACCATCAGGTGGGCCGCCCAGCGATGGATGTTCCGGGTCAGTAACCCGAACGTCACCTGGCTCTGGATGTCGAGGATGTTGGTGTAGGCCTGGGTCGCCGACGGGACGTAGAAGAACATCAGGTAGACGCCGGTGACGGTCAGGACGAGGAACAGGAAGAACGACAGTCCGCCGAGGCAGAACGTGTAGGCGAACTTCACCGCGTGCTGCCGGACGCGGACCGGATGGATGTGCAGGAAGACGTTGTTCATGACCGCGTACGCGCGCGACCGCTCGTCGCGCGGGTAGGGCTGGCGGAAGAGCGAGCGCCAGATGACGCTTCGGCGGATGCTCTGATCCACCCGCTCGAGGAAACTCACCGAGGTCCTCCTGCCACGCCGGGCGTGCCGGCCAGCTGCGCGTCACGGTACGACTCCTTGTAAAGCCGACCGTCGGTCGAGATCTCCTGCAGTTCGAACCGTTCCATCGTAATGGCGTCGAACGGGCAACGCTTGACGCACAAGGCGCAGCGGATGCAGCGCTCCTCGTCGAGGATCATCGCGCCGCCGTTGTCCCAGCCGTAGGCCTCTTCGAGCTCCGGCAGGGCGCCTTCGGACTTGAGCGTGTTGATGTCGACCATGTGGATGACGCCCTCCGGGCAGACATCCGCGCAGGCCCCGCACAGGACGCAGCGGAACGGGTCGAACCAGATGTTGAAGTTGCACATCAGGCAGCGCGTCGATTCGGCGACCGCGCCGTTCGCGTCGTAGCCGAGCTCGACCGGAGTGTTGAAGTTGACGACGGGTTCGACCGAGGGCATCCGCGCGGACAGCGGCACCATCGGGATGTGCTGGCGGGGCAGGACGTCGTAGAACTCGGGCATGTCGTGGCGCCACGAGCTGGTGATCTTGACGTTGGCCGCCACCGTCACGTCGGTTCGCCCCGACAGGTATCGATCGATCGCGTAGGCGCATTTCTTGCCGTGGCCGGCGGCCTCGATCAGGGTTGTCGGCCCGGTCACGAAGTCGCCGCAGGCGAAGACGCCCTTGACATTCGAGGCGTACGTCGCCGGATCGACCTTGACCCGTCCGCGGTTGATCTCGAACTTGGCCTCGACCGGAAGGAAGGTCAGGTCGGCTGCCTGCGAGACCGCGGGGATGACGGTCTGGGCCGGGATCACGAACTCGGAACCATCGATCGGGACCGGCGAACGCCGACCTGAGGCATCGGGCTCGCCGAGACGGTTGCGGATGAACTTGACGCCGGTGACCTTACCGTCCTCGCCCAGGATCTCGACCGGGCTGGCCAGGAACTCCATCCGAACGCCCTCGCGCTCGGTCTCGCCCAGCTCCTCCTCGTCGACCACGAGCTCGGATCGCGT
The DNA here is from genome assembly GCA_038319665.1 of Candidatus Limnocylindrales bacterium. Taxonomy (GTDB): domain Bacteria; phylum Chloroflexota; class Limnocylindria; order Limnocylindrales; family CSP1-4; genus SPCO01. Next base: position 29,638 of record JBBQDL010000027.1, on the reverse strand, counting down.
CCGCCGGTAGACGATCGAGACGCGCTCGGAACCATGGCGAAGACTGGTCCGCGAGCAGTCCATCGCGGTATAGCCACCGCCGATGACGACGACGTCGCTGCCGACCTCGAGCGGCTGCCCCAGGTTCGCCTTCTTCATGAAATCGACGCCGTACTGCACACCGTCGAGTTCGGCGCCGGGGATGTCGAGGGCGACGGCGTCCATCGCTCCGCCGGTGATGGCGACGACATCGAAGTCGCGCTGGAGCTGGTCGAAGGTGATGTCCACGCCGATCGTCGTGTCGTACACGAACCGGGCGCCGAGCCGCTCGACGAGGTGGACATCCATCTCGATCGCCTCGCGCGGCAGGCGGAAGGCGGGGACGCCGATGAGCATCGTCCCGCCGGCGTACGGCAGGCTGTCGAAGACCGTCACCTGGTAGCCCTTGGTCGCCAGCTCCCGCGCGACCGAGATACCGGCCGGTCCGGCGCCGACGATCGCGACGCGCTCCTCGCGCGGCGTGATCCGGGGCATGACGTCGGGGATCCCGGAGGCCTCGTGCCATTCGACCAGGAACCGCTTCATCGCCCGGATGGCCAGCGGCCGATCGATGTCGCCGCGGCGGCAGGCCCGCTCGCACGGCGCCGAACAGACATACGAGCACATCGCCGCGACCGGGTTCGGTTCGCGCGACAGGATGTAGCCCTCCTCGAACCGACCCTCGGCGGCGAGGTTCAGGTAGCCGCGGCAGTTCGTCCCGACCGGGCACGCTTCCTGGCATTCGATGTTGCACTGGAGCCAGGAGGCGTCGACAGGCTGGACGAGGAATTCCTGGGGTTGCTCGATAGCCAAGCGGGCGTGCCTTTCCTGGTGAACAGGATGTGGGCGCGGACGGACGATCGACGCGGCGCCGACGGCCAGAATCTACCATCCGGCCCGCGCGCCGTGCACGGGCGCCTCCCGCGGACGGTAAGGCGTGCCGACTCGCCCGGCCGGATCGGCCGACTCGGCATCGCCGGGTCGCGCCGCGAGTTGACGAGGCCCGAGCTCGCAGCTACGCTCATTCGAGGATGCGTCGCAGAACCCGGAGGAGCACGAGCCTCGAGGTGCGCGCAACGTGACGGCGAGCGAGTTCAGTTTCCTGGCCCTCGGCCTGATCCTCGGCGCTGTCAGCGGCGCGGCCCTGGTCGAGTTGATCCGTGCTCGGCCGCCCGCAGCGAGAGAGATCCGCCTCACGGTCGCACGCGACGCGATCCCTCGTCGTTCGACCACGCTCGCCGACGATGCCTTCGTCATGGCCGTTCAGGAACCCGCCCGCGGCGGGCCGGCCGACCGTCGTCTGACCGATGAGGTCGGGGCCGGCTTCCCTACCGATCGTCGAACGGCCGTGCGGTTCGATGGCCCGTCCCGACCCGTTCCATCGGGACCGGCAGGCAGCCCGTCGATGGCCGGCGCCATCCCGATCAGCCCCGACCCGACAGCCGCGCCCGTCCCTGGGCGGATCATGGAACCGGCCATGCCCTTGACCAACGAATCGAAGGTCAGGTCGTCCGGCCCCGATGGCCGGGCGGTCGGCATCCCGATCTCCTCCGGCTTGGATCCGGTCGTTGGGGCGTTCGAGGCCGCCGTGGCGGCCGCCGCGGAGGCCGGGCCTGCGCCCGACCGGCCGGCGCCCGACCCCGCGACGGATCCTGCCCGCGACCCGGTCCGCACCCCGACCGCGACCGCGGTGATGGACCGTCCCTCGGCCACGTCGGGGTCGCGCCGTTCGCGCGCGGCGTCGAACCCGATCGCCGCCGAACGTTGTGCCGATGAGCGCCGCATCTCCGAGGAGCGCTGCGAGCTCGCGACAAGGGCCCGCGCGTTGGCGGATACCGCCGCGGACGCCTCACGCGCCGCGCAACGGGCCTACGACGCGCACGAGGCCGCCGCCGTCACCGCCGCCTGGCGCGCCGACCCGCGGGCCATCCACGACGCGAAGGAGACCGCCCAGGGAGGGTTCCGCTCGGCCGTCACGGCGGCAACGACGCCCGAACAGCACGAGGCGGCGGCGCGCGACTGGTTGAACGAGATCAATCGCATCAACACCGAGGCTCGAGAAGCGACCGGGACCGCGGCCCTCGAGCGCGCGGCCGCCACCGAGATCGGCGCCAGTCTCGAACGCCTCGGGCTCGAGGCGGACGCCGCCCGGATCGGTGCCGAGAATGCGGATGCCACCTGTCTTGCGGCGCGCGTCGCGGTCGCCGACTGCGAAGAGCGGACCACCTCGGATGCGGCGACCTTCCTGATCCCACCGACGCCGTCATCCGCCAGCGAACCCCGCCTGGAGGAAGACGAGCGCCTGGGCTTGGCACTCGAGGCCGGCGGAGAACCACGGATCTTCCGCCTGTTGCGCGGCGATCGCGCGGCGATGACGACACTGGTCAGCGCGCTCGCCGGCGACGATCCGGACGACCGCCGACGATGGCAGCTCCTGCTGACGGGGCTCGTGGAGGCGATCGTCGCGGACGCCATCGAAGCGGCCGCGCTCGAATTCCCCCAGGACCATCCGTTCTGGGGCGTCTTCACCCGATTGCAGGACCGGGACGTCGTCCAGGCCCTCGCCTCGCTCGGCTACCGCTTCGACGGTCTGGGCGGATGGACGGACGACCGCCACCCTTCCCAGCGCGACCTCTCGCTCGCGCTCGGTTACGCGGGGCTGGACCCGATGCGTGTCCGGCACGGGCCGAACGATGAAGCCATGGACGAGCTCTTTCGCGACGTGACAGTCGCCGCGGACGAGTACCTGGCCGGCATCGCAGGGAACCTCACGCTGGCCGAGATGGTGGCGATGCTGGGTCGTCGCGCGGATGGGCTGGCCGAGATCTGGAACGACTGGGGCCGGATCCGCCCGCTGCTCCTCGACGAGACCTGACCGGACGACGTCAGCCCGGTCCCTCGTCCTCGTCGTCGTCGATGACGACCAGTCGGAGCCCTTCGGCCGCTGCGGCACCGATCCCCTCGCCCTCTTCGGCCGCCCACGACCGGATCCGTTCGGCCAGCCCATCGACGTCGTGGATCTGGCTCGCGTGCGCGCGTAGGGCCTCGATCTTCCGGTCGATCGTCGCGGAGATGTCGACCCAGGTGTCGCTCTTGTCCGACCAGAACAGGTAGAGCCGGCGAACCTTGTGGGCGGCCAACCCGGATCGGGCCAGCCACGGGAAGGCCATCGGGTTACGCGCCGCTGGATAGACCGCATCGACGGCGGCGATCCCGGCCGCGCGATGATCGGTGTGGTTGATGCCGCCACCGCGGTAGAAGACCGTCTCTGGATCGGTGGCGAGGACCGTATCGGGCCGGAAGGTCCGGATCTCGCGGACGAGCTGCTCGCGCATCGCGAGGTCGTTGGCGAGCGCGCCGTCGGGCGCGTGCAAGAAGGTCACCCCGGCATAGCCGGTGATCTCGGCCGCCGCCCGCTGCTCGGTCTCGCGCAGGGCGGCCAGGACGAGCGGGTCGGCGTCGGGATCCTCGCCTCCCTGGTCGCCGCTGGTGCAGCACACGAGCCAGCCCTGGGAACCGGCGTCGATCCAGCGCGCAGCGGTCCCGGAAGGGCCGAATTCGGCATCGTCGGGGTGGGCGGCGATGACCATGAACCGGGTGGGGCGCCAGGTGTGGTCGATGCGCGTCGCCGGGTCGGTCATGCGCCTGAGCCGGCGCCGTCTGGCGCGCCGGGGCTCACGAGCCGCGCGCCGCCTGGAGCTCGTCCAGCGCCGCGAGGACTTCTTCGGCGTGACCCTTGGCCCTGACCTTCGGCCAGACCCGCGCGATGCGACCCTCGGGGTCGATGAGGAAGGTCGAGCGGGTGATACCCATCGACTTCTTGCCGTAGTTCACTTTCTCACCCCACGCGCCATAGGCGTCGGCGAGCGGATGACCCACGTCGGCGAGGAGCGTGAATGGCAGTTCGAACTTCTCGCGGAAGGCCCGCTTGCTGGCCGCCCCCTGCGGGCTCACACCCCAGACGTCGGCGCCCCGTTCGTGGATCGTCTCGCTCCGATCGCGGAACTCGCACGCCTCGACGGTGCAGCCAGGGGTGTCGTCCGCCGGATAGAAGTAGAGGATCGTCCAGCGGCCTCGCTGGTCCGAGAGGTGATGCATCGTCCCCGTCTCATCGGGGAGAGCGACCTCTGGTGCGAAGTCGCCGACGGCTGGCATGCTCATGATCCAGAGCGTAGCAGGGGACTCCACCACGAGCAGGAGGCCGCGGCGGACGACCACCCGCGCCTCGGTCGAGGCTCGCACGTTGGAGAGCCCTCGGGCCTGACCCGACCAGAGCGGTTCGTCGTCGAGCGGATAGACCAGGCCATCCGTGGTCACGCCCTCGACCGCGTCGCCGAATGGCAGGAGCGAGACGAGGTCGCCCGACCGCCCCGGAAGCCGGCGTTCGACGGCGGCGCCGTCAGGACCGGGCGCCCGGATGAGCGCGATCCGGGCGCGCTCATCCACGATCGTCGCCGATCGACCGGTCAGTCTCGGCATCGCCAACAGGCCGACGTTGACCAGCGCGTGGTCGATGCGCGGCCCGCCCAGCGCGCCGACGATGACGACGCCGTCGGCTCCGAGCCGGAGCGCGGCGACGATCGCCAGTTCGGTGTCCGACTCGTCCTTGTCCGGTGGTGAGCGCTCGATACGGACGCCGCTCGCCGCGAGTGCTGCGAGCTCGTCCTCGCCGATCGAGTCGCCGTCCCCGACCCACAGGTCGACGGCGCGGCCGACGGCCGAGGCATGACGGGCGCCGCCGTCGGCCGCGACCACGAGGCCGACGTCCGCGTCCCAGCCGGGCCAGGCGAGGTCGAGTCGGGTCCGCGTCGGGGCGTCGCCGTCGGCCAGGATGAGGGCGTCCACCCCGCGATGCTACCCGAGGCCTGGGCGCCCGGCCCGATGCTAGACTCCGGCCGTGCCCGACGCCCCGATCCATCCCTCGATCCAGCGCGTCCTCGACGCGGCGACGCGCAAGGGGGTGACCCTCGAGGTGACCGTCTTCGACGAGTCGACCCACACGGCGGCCGAGGCGGCCGCGGCCGTCGGTGCCGAGCTCGGACAGATCGTCAAGTCGCTCGTCTTCGTTGTCCCGGGCTCGGATGGGCCGGAGCCGCTGCTCTGCCTGGTCGCCGGCCACAACCGAGTCGACCTCGCTCGCCTCGCCGCGGTGACCGGGGCCGCCGATGTCCGGCGGGCATCGGCTCGCGAGGCGCACGACCTGACCGGGTTCGCGATCGGCGGGATCCCGCCGATCGGCCACGAGCGCTCGGTCCGGGTGATCATGGATCCCGACCTCGGGCTCTATCCCGTGGTCTGGGCGGCCGCGGGACTCGCGACGGCCGTCTTCCCGGTGCCGCCCGCGACCCTGCGGATCCTCTCGAACGCCACGGTCGCCCCGATCGCAGAGGGGCCGCCGGCCGCCGACCTCGAGGCGGCCGGCCCGCGAGCCGAGAGCGCGCGCCAGAATGCCGGCGCCTGACCCGTCCGCGCCCGCTCGCGCGACGGCCGAACCACGGAATGCGACGATCGCCTACCCGGGCGGGTTGCGTGCCCGCTGGCGGTGGGGCGGGAGCGGTTCGGCGAGCTCGGTCTTCGCACTATCGGAGGCTGGCGGCGAGCTGATCGATCTGGGGCCGCGTGTCGCGGAGGACCCCGACTCGCTGTGTCGAGCCGAGCTGCGGCTCGAGGGGCCGCGCGGCGCCTGGACGGCCCGCTTCGCATCGCTCATCTCGGACGATCCGCGCGCCCTCCACTGGGACACGGCCGGCCTGCTGGTCGTGGCCTACGGCTTCCACACGTACGGCCTCGAGGTCGCGTCCGGCGACCCGCGCTGGGAGCATCGGTCCGCGACGCCGATCATCGCCTTGCTGGGATCGCCGAGGCTCGCCCACGTCATCGTCCAGTCCGAGCTCGAGACATTCGCCATCGAACCCGACGGGACGGTCGCCTGGCGGCTTGCGCATTCGGACGTCGTGACCGCGGCCGACCACGTCGGCGGGCGCCTCGTCCTGATGAGCTTCACCGGGCAGGCGACGGCCCTGGATCCGACGACGGGACGCTCGGCGGTCTGACTCCGCCCAGCGCGATGTGGACAACCGGTGGACAACTCGGGCGAATGACGCCGAATCGGTGGATGACCCGGATTGACCGCGTCGGGCCACCGCCCTTACGGTTCGGGCAGCCCGGAGAAGCCAAGCGCCACTAACGGCTGAGATCGCCTCAAGGCCCACGTGTCGTAGAGGTTCCTTCGGGCCCTTTCATTCCCGGCGCGTATCATCGCCGCCGTGTCTCCCCTCATCCCGCTCATCGCCGGTTTCGTCGCGCTCGTCGTGGGCGTGATGGTGCTGCGGACGTATGGCCCGAACTACAGGATCGGGCGCCTGCTGGCGGCAACACCGGAGGTCAGCGTCGCCGAGGCCAGGTCGCTGGCCGGCGGGCGGCCGCGGTACGTCCGGATCCAGGGCCGGATCGACGCCGAGGACGAATTCGAGGACGAGGTCCACCGCCCGCTCGTCTTCCGGCGGACGCGCGTCGAGATGCAGCGCGATGGTCGATGGGTCGCGTTCGACGACCGTCGCGAGCGTGTTCGGTTCGAGGTCCGCGAGGGTCTTGACGGGATCGTCGTGGACGACGCCGCGCTCGATACGGGACTCGTGGTCGTGCCGCGCGAATCGGTCGGGACCGCGGCCGACGTCGCCGACCGCGTGACGCCCGACACGGCTCCGGCCACACCGGTCCGGCTTCGGGTCGAGCAGGTCTCGTCGGTCGAGCATGCCATCGTCCTGGGCGTGCCGGGACTCGATGCGGCCGGCGAACCGAGGCTGTCGGCGGGCATGGGCCGGCCGCTCGTCCTGACCACGCTCGATGCCGGCGAGGCGATGCGGGTCCTCGCCGAGGGCCGGCCGCAACGGATCCTGCTCGCGACGCTGTGCCTGGCCGGCGGCCTTCTCCTGCTCACCGTCGGGCTCGTGCTCGCCGTCGTCGGGGCGATCTGGTGAGCCTCGGCCGGGTGCCGCCTGTGCGGCGGGGCGCGATGGCCCTCATCGTCGGCCTCATGTGGCTGGCCTTCGCGCTGACGGCGTCGGCCGCCTCACCGAGCCCGGGGTCCGCGACCGGCGGCGATCCGCGCAGCTCCGGACAAGGCCCGGGGCTCGTGGGCGATCCCGCGTTCGCGCTCCTCGCGGTCGTGACGATCGGGCTGGCTACCGTCGCGGCCACGCTCCTCTACGTCCGGCTGACAGCCCGAACGGGGCGCTGAAGCCCCTGCCCGATCGCCGTCGAGACGCCCGGGGCGTCGTCCAAGGCTACGCAGGACGGATTAGGACCATCGGACTATTGGCAAGAACTGTGAGCTTGTTAATCTCCGCCCATCAACTTCACATTTCCTCTATGAACGATGCCGATCACCCTCCCCCCCAGACCCACGGATGCGACCCTGTCGGTCACCAAGGCCGCCAGGCTCCTGGGCGTGCACCCGAACACGATCCGGGCGTGGAGCGATGCCGGTCGGCTGCGCTACTACCGGATCAATCCGCGCGGGGATCGCCGATATCGGCTGGGTGACCTCCAGCGCTTCCTGGCGGCCGCCGAGACCGGGGCCGTCGACGGCGCCGCGATCGTCCCCACCGCGCCCTGGGGCGGACGACGCACCGTCGACCCGTCCAGTGCCGCCCGGTTCGCGCCTGCGACGCATGGGCACGAGTCTGTCCAGGCCGATCCGCTCGATGTGGAGCGCCACCGCCTCGACCTGACCGTCGCATCGACGATCAGCCGCCTCATCAACGCCGGAGACGATCTCGACGACACCCTGCAGGCGGCCGTCCGGGCCATCCGGGACGCGTACGGACACCATCTCGTCGCCGCCTGGGAACGGCGCGGCGACCGGGTCGTGCCGCGCGTCTTCGCGGGCGCCGACGTCGCGAGCCCGCACCGGCTGGTCGATCTTCCGGCGCGATTCGGCCTCTTCGGCAAGACGCTCGACCTCGCCGCGGGCCGGGATCGCACGAGCCGGGCGCCGCTCCCCGGCATCCTGCTCGACGACACCGCGGAAGGGGTAGCCCTCTCCGCCTTCGCGGACGGTCGCCCGGAGCTCGCCGTCGCGATCCCCGGCCAGCACGCCCCGTGGGGCGTCCTGCTCATCGTCGGCGAGACGCCGGGCTCGCTCGGTCCTCGCGATCTCGACATGGCGCGCGTCGCCGCCGACGGCCTCGGCGCCATCGTCACGGGCGGCCAGCGCGCCGAGGAGGTCGCCCACCTGCTCCACCGGGCGGAGGCGCTGCGCCGGGTCGCCGGTGACATCGGGAGCCGGCTCGACCTCGACCGGATCCTTTCCGGTCTGGTCGATCACGCGATGGTGCTGTTCGAGGGCGACCGGGCCGCGGTCTTCCTCCAGCACGACGACGGGCGGATCGTGGCCGACGTCAGCCGCGGCCTCTCCGCCGCCTTCCTCGCGAGCGTGCGCGAGTTCCCGGCCCGATCGCTGCCGACTGCCGCGGTCGCCGCGCGCCGGCCGCTCTTCTCGGTCGACTACCGCAACGATCCCCGCGGCGAGGACGTCCGCGCCGCGGTCGTCCAGGAGGGGTTCGACACCCTGTGCACCGCTCCCCTGCTCGACGGGACGCAGCTCCTCGGGCTCCTCAACGTCTATCACGACCGGCCGCACGCGTGGACGGCCGACGAGCTCGAGACGATCGGCGCGCTCGCGGCCCAAGCCAGTGTCGCCATCCGGGCGGCGCAGGACTTCGACCGGATGGCCACCTGGGCGGCGCAGCTTCAGTCGATCCAGCAACTTGGCGCCAGGTTGAGCCGCCTCTCGAGCACGGCCGAGATCGGCGAGTCGATCGCCACCGAGCTGCGGCAGTTGATCGATTACCACAACGCCCGCGTCTATCGCATCGAAGGCAACGACCTCATCCCGGTCGCGATGCAGGGTCAGGTCGGCGAATACGTCGACGAGACGCCGGATCAGCTGCGGGTCGCGCTCGGTGAAGGGATCACCGGATGGGTCGCCGTCAACCGGATCGCCCAGAACCTGGGGAACGCGGCGGCCGACCCGCGCGCGAGCACGATCCCAGGGACCGACGAGGATCTCGACGAGTCGATGCTCCTTGCGCCGATGCTATTCGACGATCAGGTGCTCGGCGTCCTCGTCCTCTCGAAGCTCGGGCTCAACCGCTTCAGCGACGACGACCTGCGGCTGCTCGTCATCTACGCCAGCTTCGCCGCCCAGGCGATGGCCAACGCGGACACGACCGAACGGCTGCGCAAGCAGACGCTCGCGCTCGAACAACAGCTGCGCGGTCAGCGCGAGCTCCTCCAGATCACCGAATCGATCCTGACCACGCTCGACGCGCCGGGCGTCCTCGAGAGCATCACCGATCGACTCGGCCGGCTGATCGTGTGCGATAACGTGGCGATCGAGGTCCTCGATCCGGCAACCCGGCTGCTCACCCCGCTGACCGCACGCGGGATCCACGCCAAGTACTACCTCGAGGCGTGGGCTCCGGGCGAGACGGGTGTCGCGACCTGGGTCGTCGAACATAACGAGCCGGTCTTCATCACCGACGAGCGCCACGATCCACGGGTCAACCACTTCCGCGACGAGCTCGGGGAGCTCGACGGCAGCCTGATCGTCGTCCCGTTGCGCGGCCGCGGCGGCGCGATCGGGGTCCTCACCATCGAGCGGCTCGGTGCCGGCAACACGTTCTCGCCCGAGGAGTTCGACCTGGTCCAGCTGTTCGCGGCGCAGGTTTCGATCGCGCTCCAGAACGCGGAGGTCTTCCAGGCGGTCGAGATCCGGGCACGGACGGATGACCTCACGGGCCTGCTCAACCATGGCACGTTCCAGGAGTGGCTCGAGCGGAGCGTCCGCGACGGCTCGCCGTTCAGCCTGATCATGCTCGACCTCGACGACTTCCGGAACGTCAACAACGACCTCGGCCACCAGGCCGGGGACACCCTGCTGCGCCGCATCGCCGATGGCCTGGTCCGAGCCGGCCGCGACACCGACCTCGTCTTCCGTTACGGCGGCGACGAGTTCGCATTCCTGCTCCCCAGCACGGAAGAGGCGGGCGCCCTCCAGGTCGCCGAGCGCGCTCGCGCGGCCGTGGCCGCGACCGATGGCGACGTCAGCGCATCGATCGGGGTCGCCACCTTCCCACAGGACGGTGCCTCCGCGACGGAGGTCCTGCTCGCCGCTGACCGAGCGTGTTACGTCGCCAAGCGCGGCGGGCGCGATCGCGTCGCCACCGCGGCCGAAGGCCTGGCCCAGGCCGCCGAGCTGTCCCTCCAGCCACCGACCCCGGTCGACTCCGCGGTGCCCCCGGCGCCCTGATCGGCGTCACGGGGTCCGACGCGAACGCGTCACCATGGACGAGATGCCCACCCGCGGGCCGTGGACAGGGGTCGCGGCCATCGTCCTGTTGCTAGCTGTCGCCGGGCTCCTCGGCGCCTGCGTCCCGGACCCGACCAACCGCCCGTCCTCCAGCGCCGCCGCCGCGACCCCGACGCCGGTCCCGACCCCCGCCGGACCGACCCCGACACCGTCGTTCGTCCGGCCCACACCCACCCCGCTGCCCACGTTCATGACCTACAAGGTCGTCACCGGCGACAGCCTCGACAAGATCGCGAAGCAGTTCGGGACCAGCGGGCGGAGCATCGCCTACTGGAACCGGGCGACCTACCCATCACTGGACCCGGATTCGAGCGCCTACCGGCCGAACTACCTCAAGATCGGCTGGGTCCTCGTCCTCATCCCGCACACCGAGGTCGATCCGGAGAACCTGCCCAGCCTGCCACCGACCGCCGCTCCGAGCGGGGTCTGACGGAGCCTCGGGCCGGGTCGGTCGGGCCGGCCGAGCCGCGCCCGGTGGGGCGCTATCGTGTATCGATGAGCCGTCACGCCTCGGTCGCCGCCCGCATCGTCGTGACCGTCGCCGTGCCGGCCCGCCAGCCCGAGCCCGAGATCGCCGCCCGTCGGAATGCCCTCTACGCGGCCGCCATCGAACGCCACGGAGGCGCGCCGGTCGTGCTCGACGCCACATCCGATGCGGCCACGCGCGCCGAGGCTTTCGCCTCGATGGGCGGCCTGCTGATCAGCGGCGGCGCCGACCTCCATCCCGAGCGGTACGGCCAACCCAGTCGCGGGTCCATGACGATGGAGCCCGATCGGGATGCCCTCGAACACGAGGCCTGGACGGTGGCCCAGGATCGCGGTCTACCCGTCCTCGGGATCTGCCGCGGGTTCCAGGCGATCAATGCGTTCTCGGGCGGCACCCTCCTCCAGCACGTCGACGGCCACCAGGGGCCGCGCTGGGGTCGTGGTCCGGCGCTCACCCACCCGCTCCGGATCGCGCGCGGAACCCGGCTCGCCCGGATCCTCTTCCCGACCAATGCGGGCGGCGGCGTGCTCCCGGTCAACTCCTACCATCACCAGGCCGTCCGGGCGTCGGACCTGGCGCCTGGCCTGGTCGCGAGCGCATGGGCGAGCAGCCCGGCCGGCGATCTTGTCGAAGGGCTCGAAGCCGCCGACGGGCGGTTCGTCTTCGGCCTCCAGTGCCATCCCGAGCGGACCGAGTCGACGGCGCCGGCCTTCGAACGGCTCTTCGGGGTCTTCGTCGACGCTGCGCGCGGGCCGGCCGACCGCCGTTGACGGCCGCGCGGCGGGCCTTGGAGCCGGCCGACCGCCGACCGCCGAGCAGTTCGGCCCTAGAGCCGCCCGGCCTCAAGGACGCGCTGAAGGAACTGGCGCGTTCGCGGCTCACGCGGTTCGCTCAGCACCTGCCCCGGCGGCCCGATCTCGCACACGGTGCCGGCGTCGAGGAAGCAGACCCGATCGGCGATGTCGCGGGCGAAGCTCATCTCGTGCGTCGCGATGATCATCGTCATCCCCGACGCGGCCAGCTCGCGGATGACATTGAGCACCTCGGCGACGAGCTCCGGGTCGAGGGCGCTCGTGACCTCGTCGAGCAACAGGATGTCGGGCTTCATCGCCAGCGCCCGGACGATCGCGACGCGTTGCTGCTGGCCGCCGGACAGCCGGTCCGGGACCTCGTTGCGCTTGTCCGCGAGCCCGAACCGCGCCAGGAGCTCGTCCGCGTCGGCTTCGGCCTGGGCGCGCGAGACCTTGAGGACGCGCCGCGGCCCGAGCGTGACGTTGTCGAGGACCGACATGTGCGGGAACAGGTTGTACGCCTGGAAGACGATCCCGATCCGCCGCCGGATCCGGTCGATGTCGACGCCGTCGGCGCTGATCTCCTGGCCTGCCAACACGATCCGGCCTGCATCGATCGGTTCGAGCAGGTTGATGCAGCGCAGCAGGGTCGACTTGCCTGAACCCGACGCGCCGATCAGGCAGATGACCTCGTGCTCATCGACGACCAGGTCGATACCCCGCAGGACCTCCAACGAACCGAACGACTTGTGCAGGCCCTCGATCTCGAGCGCCTCCCGGACCGCCGCCGGCCCCGTCGCGGTCATCTGGCGCTGCCCGCGGTCCGTTGGCGCTTGTCGCGCGCGACGAGCCAGTCGGTCAGCCGGGCCAGGGGGATGGTCAGCACGATGAACACGAGAGCAACGGCCAGGTAGGGCGTGAAGTTGAAGAGGGCGGCCTCCTTGATCTGGGCCGTCCGGAAGATCTCCACGACCCCGATGAACGAGACCAGGACCGTGTCCTTCTGTAGCCCGATGAAGTCGTTGAGGAGGGGCGGCACCACCCGCCGGACCGCCTGGGGCAGAACGACGTGGCGGAGCGACTGGAAGCGGGTGAGGCCGAGCGAGCGAGCCGCCGCGTCCTGGCTCGGGTGGATCGATTCGATGCCGGCGCGGTAGACCTCGGACACGTAGGCCGCATAGATGAAGGTGAGGGCGACGATCGCCCAGAAGAATGGGTCGTTCGGGATGCCGTCGATGGCGAGGCCCGGGATGCCGAAGCCCAGGATGAAGATCACCAGGATCCCGGGCAGTGCCCGGAAGATGTCGACGTAGACGGTCGCCAGGAGCCTGACCGGGAAGAAGACCGGTCCGGGCAATCCGCGCATGACCGCGATGACCAGCCCCAACGGCAGGATGAGCAGCTCGGCGATGAGGAAGAGCTCGACGTTCTTGCCGAACGCCGCGATCAACCCCGGCAGGCTCGCCCAGAAGATCGGACCATTGAGGAAGTCCGTCTGAACCTCCGCCCATCCCGGGGCGTTGACCACGACCCAGGCCAGGCCGCCGGCGACGACGACCGTGCTGGCCAGCGCGATCGCTGTCGCACGCCACGAGATCCGCGACCGGCGCCGACGCACGATCGGCGGTCCGACCGAGGTCACCGCGAGACCACCGGCGCTCGAACCATTCGCCTGGCGGCTGCGGCCTACGGGGTGAAGACCGGCGCCGAGGCCTTGTCCGACAGCCACTCCTTGGTGATCGCGGCGAGCGAGCCATCGGCCGTGATCGCCGCGATCGCACCGTTGAGGCATGTCGTCAGGCTGCTGCCCTTGGCGAGGACCAGGCTGAAATGCTCGGCGTTGGCGCCGGTCGGGGCCGCGAACTGGCCGACGACGGTGCCCTTGGTGAGCTGGGCGCCGGACATGTAGAAGGCGGTCGGCAGGTCGGTGACGATGCCGTCGATCTGCTTGCCCTTCAGCCCCGCGATCGCGGCGTCGTTGGTGTCGTAGACGCGCGGGTCCACCGTCGGCTTGATGACGTCGGTGATCGTCGAATAACTCGTGGTCCCGACCTGGGCGCCGAGCCGGAAGGGCGCGAGGGCAGCGATCGAAGTGACCTTGGCGATCGGGTTGGCGGCAAACGACACGACCGCCTGGTTGACGACGTAGTAGCCATCGGTCATGTCGACCGCCTGGGCGCGTGCGGGGGTGAAGGAGACCTCGTTGATGTCGAAGTCGAAGGTCTTCGCGCCCGGCTTGAAGGAGTTGTCGAACGGGATGTAGACCCACGCGACCTGGTCCTTCGTGAAGCCGAGCTTGGTCGCGAGCGCGTACGCCACGGCGCTCTCGAAGCCCTGGCCGTTGGTCGGGTCGCCGAGCGCCCACGGGCTGGTCTTGTGGCCGTCGGCATTCTCCGCGAAGTAGGGCGGGAAGGCCGGGTTGTCGGTCGCGATCGTGAGCTTGCCCGAGGTGGTGAGGGTCAGGTTGGCGGCGGCGCACGCGTCCGGCGACGGTGATGGCGCGACCGATGGCGCGGTCGAGACGACCGCGGCCGGGGTCGCCGAAGCGGCTGACGTCGGGGCGGCCGACGGGCTGGCCGCGCCGCCACTGCACGCGGCGGCAAGGACCGCGATCAGGCCGATCGAGAGGATGGTCGTCTTGTGCATGGGGGTCGTTTCCTCAGGTGGGCGGGGACGCGCGAGAGTGTACAGGCGGGCCACCCGGTTGTCCCGATGCGCCGTACACACCGAAGCGGCGCCGGGAGGAAGCTCGGCGCCGCTTCGGCTGTCGATCGTGGCGACGGGAGGAGGTTCGCCGCCGCGATCGGGATGGAAACTGGGGATCAGTCCGGGTTCGTATGTTCCCCATCGGTGCGGCCGAACCGGCCGGTCTGCTGCATCTCGCGCAGGAAGAGCATCTGGTGGATCTGCCGTAGCGACCAGTCGAGTCGCGCCGCGGGCAGGCCGCACATGAACGCGGTCAGGTTGGCGGCCTCAGCCGGGGTCAGCCCCTTCATCATGAGGAGCCGGAAGAGCGGACGCGTTGCCGGTGCCTGGGTCGCGGTCGATGGCGCCAATGTGGGGATGGTCGGGGCCTTGGTGCGCATGAGCCCAGGTGCGGCCGCGGATGCCGCCGCGACCGGGCGTGCGGACGAGCCGCGGTGAGATGACCGCCCGTGACCCGGTGATCCGCGCTGCGCCTGTCCGGCCATATCCGACGTGCCCCTCGTCCCGGCTGCTCCGCCGGGACCCTTCCGGTCCGGTGCGGTATGGGCATGTTCGTGGCCGTCGGGGGAGGCAACGATGACCCGGATGTCGCCCCCGGACCGGTACTTGCGGCGTGCCGGTCGTCGGAGTCGCGCGCAACTGCCGATAGACTCACGGTGATGCGGGTCCGACGGTTCGAGCTCAGGCTCATCGGGGTGGCACTGGTCGCGTGCTGGTCGCTTTCGGGCGCCCTGGTCCTCCTGGCCTATCGACCGGGCGGCCCGCTCGACCTGCTCGTCGGACTCCTGGCGCTGACCCCCATCGCGATCGCCCTGGCCGGGGTCATCTGGCCGCCTGTCGCCCGTGGGGACGTCGCCTTCCCGGCCATCGTCTGGCTCGGGATCCTGGCCGTGCTGTGCCTCGTGCCATCGATCGCCGGCGTCGTGACTCAGCTCCTTGCATTCGGCTCGCGGACCCTCCTGCCCTCGTTCGAAGCCGGCTATCCGTGGCTGGTCGCGCTCCTGGCCACGAGCCTCTTCGCGGGCTTCGGGATCGCCGGCCGGCTCGAGGGCGGTTCGGCCGCCCGCCGACGCCGCCTGGTCGCGGGGATGGGCATCGCCGCACTCGTGACGGTCCTCGCCTCGGTCTCGTTCGCCGCGGTCGCCGTGGCGAACGACATCGCGCTGCGTGACACCCCGGCCGGAACCTCACGGTTCGGCCCGACGGCCGGGGCTGGCCAGCCGCCGTTCTGCGGCGAGCCGATCACGGCTGGCCCGACCGCACGTCTCGAGCTGCAGATGACCGCGTCGGTGGACCTCCGGTCGGTGGGGTCGGTCGAGTTGACCGGGCAGCGCGTCCACGACGATTTCCGCTGGCTCGCGTACGTCGCGTCGGAGAGCCAGCTCGGCCAGTTCGGCGCGGCGCGAGTCGGCGGCAGCGCATGGGCCATCTCGCCCGGTGTCGACTGGGAGGCCGCGGATCCGGCGACCGTGGCGGCCGATACCATCGACGTCCAGGCGCTCACGGTGGCGCTCTCGCCCGCGCTTCGCGCGACCGCCGAGGACCGTGGTGTCGAGGTCATCGAGGGGGCGCGAGCGCGCCGCTGCCGTGTGGCGGTCGATGGCCGGATCTTCGCGGCGGCCTTTCCGGAGTCGATCTGGCTGGTCGGCGCGGCCGACCTCCATCGCTGGCGCGGCCAGCTCGACTACTGGGTCTTCCTCGACGGCGAGCTCGGCCAGGTGGCCGGGAGCGCCAACGGCGAGGCGGCCCAGATCGTCCCGGCGGCGCTCAACGGCACGATCGAGCTGCGGCTGACCGCCACGGAACGCGGCCGCGACAGCGTCATCTATCCTCCGACTCCATGACCATCGATGACGAACGCGGGCGGTACGCTTCCAAGCGCGACCGCCTGGCTAGGCTGACCCGTCTCGTGTCGATCCTCCAGGCCCACCCGGAAGGGATCCGGACGGGGGATATCGCGGCCCGGGTGGGGATGTCCGTGCGGACCGTCTACCGCGATCTGACCGCATTGCAGGCCGAGCTGCGGCTCCCGGTGTGGGGCGAGGACGGCGTCTGGGGGATCGATTCGGACAAGGCATTCCTGCCACCACTCAAGCTGACCCAGCAGGAGGCGATGGCTGTCGTCCTGTCCGCGCGGCTGATGGTCCGCTATGCCGACAAGTACGACCCCGACCTGGCCGCCGCTTTCGAGAAGCTCGAGCGTGGCCTGCCCCCGCCGCTCGCCGAGCACGTGGAACGCACGCTCGACGGCCTCTCCAAGGCCCCTCGCGACGAGCGGTTCAGCGCCAACGTGCGGCTTCTGACCAAGGCCTGGGCCGAACGCCGGGTGGTCGCCATCGACTACGCACCGGCGCACCTCGAGGGTGGCGCGACCCCGCGGCGTGCGACCGTCCGGCCGTACCTGCTCGAACCGTCGCTCCAGACCCACGCGCTCTACCTGATCGGCTTCGATGAGGAGCGTGGCGCCATCCGGACGTTCAAGATCGAGCGCATCGGGGCCGCCGCGCTCACGCCGCGGACCTTCGACCCGCCCGACCCCGCAGCGACCACGTCCGCCCTGCGCGCGGCCTGGGACATCATCGCCGACCAGCCCCCCGTGGACGTCGAACTGCGGTTCGTGCCCAAGGTCGCTGGTCGGGTCCTCGAAGCGACGTGGCACCCGACGCAGACCGTCGCCACCGAGCCCGACGGTTCGCTGCGCTGGCGCGCGACCGTGTCGGGGACGATCGAGATCCGCCTCTGGATCCTGTCCTGGGGCGACGATGTCGAGGTCGTCGCGCCCGCCGCCCTGCGCGATGACGTGGCCGACACGCATCGGCGGGCAGCGGCCCGGTACGCCTGATGCGACGCCAACCGTTCGCGGCCGTCAACCTCATCAGCGACCCGGTCCACGGATATATCGAACTGACCAAGCGCCTGTCGCCGGACGAGGCGCGTGCGGCTGGCCTCCCCGAGGAGGACGTCGCGGAGGAGGATCTCCTCGACAGCGCGTGGCTCCAGCGGCTGCGTCGCATCAGCCAGCTCCAGAGCGCCCGTTGGGTCTTCCCGACCGCCGAGCACTCCCGCTTCACGCACGGACTCGGCGTGATGCACGAGGCGGGCCTGTGGGCGCGCTCGCTCTACCCGAGCCTGCGGTCGACCCTGGCCGGGGCAGGCGGGCCCATCCCGTCGGAAGGGCTCGTCGTCGAGACGATGCGGATGGCGGGCCTGCTCCACGACGTCGGGCATGGACCCTTCGCACATTTCTTCGATGAGCACGTCCTGTCCGCCTTCGAGGCCCCGGCCGATCTTCGCCGTCAGGCCGGCAAACGACTGACCCACGAGGACCTGTCGGGGCGGATCATCGAGGACGAGCTCGGGCCGTTGTTGCGCGGCATGCGCCGGGCGCCGGGTGCCGTCGCGGAGCGTGATGCCTTTGCCGACGGCGAGTCGATCGATCCCGCCTGGGTCTCCTTCCTGGTATCGAAGCCGCCGCTCGCGGACCCGGCGATGCCCGACTGGGTGCGCTGGCTCCAGCCGCTCCTGTCGGGCGTGTTCACTGTCGACAACCTCGACTACGTGCGACGCGACGCCTACCTGACCGGCGTCGCGGTCGGGCCCGTCGACGTCGAGCGGCTGCGTCGCTACACGTTCATCTCGGAGCCGGGCCTGACGCTCTTCGAGCCGGGCCTGCCGGCCCTCGAGATGTTCCTGACCTCGCGGCGGTTCATGTACCAGCAGGTCTACTTCCACCGGACGGTCCGGGCGATCGACCTGGATCTCGGCGGGGTCTTCGCGCCGTCGATCCGGGCGATCTTCGGCGAGGGATCGCCCGCAGATCGGTTGGCCGCCTACGCGGACCTCGACGAATATGGGCTCCTCCACCAGGCGGCTCGCTGGGCGCGCGGCGACGCGATCGTCGCCGACCCGACGCCTGGTGACGGCACGGTGACGCCCGCGGTCGGCGAGGCCTGGCGGGCCATCCTGTTGCGGCGGCCGACGTGGCGGTCCGAGGCCGAGGTCCGGGCCGAGTACGAGGCGGGCGGCCGTCCCGAGGCGCTCATCGGGTCCCTCGGCATCGCGGAGCCGGGGCGAGTGGCGATCGACCTTGCCGAGGTGGATGCACGGCCCGACGCCACGTCGACCGACAGCCTGCTGGCGCTCGAGACGCGCGATGGCGGCAGCGCGTCGCTCTCGTCGGCCCTGGCATCGATCCCCGCGTACTGGCTGATCGCGCGGCGGTATCGTCGACGCTAGGCGCGATCCTCGGGCCGGGCTGGCCAAGGCTCGGTAGCGAGTTCTTCACCATTCGCCCCACCACATCACTATGTGCGCCACGTACGTTGCGAGGGACCGGGGCGGTCGGGGCGTATGGAGGTTGGCGCGTGGATGTAAAGCCACGTCCCGATATCGAATCGCTGGGATGGCGGGGCCCCTGCGACGCTCGCGATGTCCGCGACGCCGTCGCGACCGTGACGAAGACTGGATCGACCCGATGACGCTGGCCATCCTCGTGGCCCTTTCCCAACTGGCCGACGGCCTTGCCTACCAACTCGCCCAGACCCACGGGACCGAGCTCAATCCCGGCGCGGCCACCGTCATCACGGCCTACGGACCGCTGGTGATCCTCGCGATCAAGGTGGCCGCGGCGGCGGTCCTGGGCATCGGCGCCTACGCGATGCTCCGGCGCGACAAGGGCCGGCGGATCTTCGCCTGGCTCGCGGTCATCGGGTTCATCGGCTGCCTGACGGAGTTGCTCGCCGTCACCTGACCGCGGGGCCTGGTGGCGCCGGTGGTCCGATCGGGTGCGAAAGACCGACGCGGTATCATCCGCGCGTCCGCCCGTAGCTCAGTGGATCAGAGCGACTGACTTCGGATCAGTAGGTCGGGGGTTCGAATCCCTCCGGGCGGGCCACATCCGAGCGTGAGCGACCCGCCTGTATCCTCGGACATTCCATTAGCTAGTGGGCAACACGGCGCTGTAGGTTCGGCCCTACGACGTACGCGACCCGACTGAGTGCCTCCGCGATCGACTCGGGCACCACGATCCGGGCTGTGGAACCCGGAGGTTCAATTCGTCCCGCTGCCGTTGGCCGCAGCCCCGCCGATGTCAGTCGTCGAGGCGGCGCACGATGCGGGCGGCGAACTGCCACAGTCGCTGCCGCAGGCGATCATCCATGTGGCGGCTGACGGCCATCACGCCGGCGAGGCCGAGGCGGCGGGCTTCGCGGCTTACCGTACCTTCGCCCTTGCGGGCCCTGCGAAGCAGGACCACGCCGTTTTCGGCGCTGACCTGGATCTGCGCGACGCGCACCTCCTGGGACAATCCCACCATCCCGATACGCACGATGACGTCCCAGGTCGCGGGCCGCCCCCGGGACTCAGACAGGAACGTTCCGGGATCGATCGTGGCCTCCACCCTGTCGACGATCGTGTAGCGACCCCGCCCCTCATCGATGCGCCGCTCGACGCGCCCTGGGATCGGCTTTCCCACGGAATCGCCGCGGCGCCGGCCGACGACGGACGCACCGCCGCTGATCGGGACCGTGACCACGCGGGCCGCGTCGGGGACGACTGCGGCGATGTCCCGAGGGAGCTCGAGGACGAAGCGCTCGTCACGACACTCGAGAGATAGTGCCAGGCCGCCCACGGTCAGGTGGGCGTCGATCGTCAGGTCGAACGGCCCCGACCCCGGACGCTCGGTCCCTGCAAGGAGCGCGACACACTCGAGCCTCTGTTCCCATTTCGCGGCCTCGATGACGAGATCGAGCCGACCGGCCCGAACAAGCGCCATCTGCGTCCGCTGGAATGGCGCGAGCAGCTCGTCGACGCTGGGAGGGAAGTGGTCTTCCACCACCGACTGGATCGCTCCGAAGAGGGAGGCCCGATATCCGGCCGGGTGCCCGAGGAAGCGCGGGCCGCGGAGCCGGTCGAGGATCTGGATCCGCGCGAAGCGCTGGAGGAGCGCGTCGCGCCGCGCCCCAGGCTCGGTGCGTGTCTCGACGACACCGAGTACCTCGCGGACGAAGCCATAGTAGGAGCCGGGGTCGGTCAGGCCTGTGCTCGCGCCTCCGTAGTCGGGTCGTTGGTAGAAGTGATAGCAGACAGGATCCGCGAGAACGGAGATGACGGACGCCGCGAAGTACGCTTCGAGGACGAAGACGTGGTCCTCGAGCCGCCGCCGACCCTCGGGAAACCGCAGACCGTGGTCGGCAAGGAAGGCGCGGCGGAAGAGCTTGTGAGGGGTGAGGTATTCCACGATCGGGGCGTCCCACAACGTGACGCGGTCTCGCGTACGTGCGAAGAGGTGCGCAGGGACCCATCGCCCATGACCGGCCATCTTGCCGATGACCACGTCGGATCCGTTCCGGGTCGCGAAGTCGTAGAGCCGCTCCAGCGCGTCCGGGCCGAGTGCGTCGTCGTGGTCGAGGAAGAATATGTACTCGCCGCGGGCGGCGTCGATGCCGACGTTGCGAGGCTTGCCCGGCCACCCCGAATTCTCCTCGTGGATGATCCGGATATTCGGGTGGGCGGTGGCGAGCGCATCGAGGCGGGCGGGCGATTCGTCGGTCGAGCCGTCATCGACGAAGATCGCCTCGTATTCGGTCTCGGGTAGCGACTGGCCGAGGACAGAGTCGACGCATCGCGCAAGATACGGACCCGGGTTGTAGACCGGGACGATCACGCTCACCTTCACAGGCATCGGCGTGTCACCCAGCCGTCCGGATGGCGTCTTCTGCGGAGCCCGCGCCGGAGAGCGTACCCCGCGTCGCCGCGAGATGGACGATCGGACCATCGGCTACACCCGGCCAGACCTGCCCGAGCCGACCGACGGGATGCAGATCGGCGCGCTCTCTCGAGAGGTCGTTGGGGGTTCGAAGATCGCTGCCGCGGACCCTGAACAGGGCTAGTCCCACGAGTGCCATCGTGATCCATGGCCCGACACTCCACGGTCCCAGGCCCAGCGTGAACCAGAGAAGCTCCGGCCCGAGGATGAGCATCCCGGCCAGAAGCGGTGAGAGCCCATGCAGGTAGAGCGTCGGTGAGGCCACAACGGAGGCGAGGCCGTACCGTGCCAGAGCGTTCCGGCCCCTTGCCATCAGGGCAAAGGCGATGGCGACGGCGGAGATGAGCAGGGCGAACGTAGGACCGAGCCAGCGAACGAGCGATTTGCTCTCGAGCCCAGGGAACCTGGCCAGACTCTCCTGGAAATGCAGGAGCCCGTCCGGCCAGGCGAGCCACGTGTGTGTCCGACGACCGGGAGTGAGATGGCTGCGACAACCGCGATAACCCCTATCCCCGCGATGAGCTGTCGCCATCGGCGCTCCACGACGAGCCAGAGGGACGGGATCATCGACTGGACCTTGAACATCCCGCTGAGCACGAGTGCGGCGCCGACCCTGAAACCGAGCGCGTACATGAAGAACGTGAAGGATGCGACGTTTCCGACCGCGATGCCCTGAGCGACGACCGGCCACGCCACGAGAACGACCAGCCAACGACCACGTACGCCGAGCAGCCAAAGCGCGCCCACGACCGCGGTGATGGAGGCTCCGACCCAGAGTGTGTTCGAGATGAGCGGCGGCACGCTTGCGAGCAACTCGAAGAGCGGGAGCGTGAATGGCGGATAGACGAATGGCAGCTGGTCCTTGCTGGCGGTGGACGTGATCGGCGCGGTCAGATACGGCGACCCGCCGGCGAGGACCGTTGCCCCGGCCCCGAGATACAGGTGGAAGTCGCGCAGCGGGAGATCCAGGAGGCGCGAGAAGTCGAAGGTGAGCCACGTGGTCACCGCCGTGATGACAACCAGTGACGTCACACTGCGGACCGCCTCCCTGCCGCGAAGGAGGCCACCCAACGCGAACGAGACGGCCAGGACCGTCCCGACTCCTTGACCGAGGCCAAGCCAGGCCCACACCAGCCAACCGCCGACTGCGATCGCGGCGCCCGCCAGCGCAGCCCAGCCGGCCGGAGTCCGCATCGAACGGAGGCGATCGAGAACTACCCATCCAGCAGCGAGGCCGAGCAGGGCGAGAACCTCGACGTGGACCACCGAAAGCGAACCGAACGCGCGCGTGCGCCAATAGGGGACTGGCAAGGCCAGCAGGGCTCCTGCAAGGGCAACAGACGTGAGCCGCCAACGCGGCAGCATGGAGACTCGATCGAGCGCGGATGCGACATCATCCCTCAGGGCGTAGATCACTCCAACCGGACCGGGGCTTCTGACGCCACCAAGGATGGCGCGTCACGCAGCACGCCTTGACCTGCTGCGCGGACCTTCGCGGACGCCCTGTACGCAGGGAACGGCATGCCGATCAGGGTCACGAAGACTGAGAGGAGCACGTGAGCACGATACTCCGGCCCGCATCACGCCCTGGGCCGCAAGGGGCTCCCGCGCCGGACATGCGATCCGGCGTCCTCCGGCCAGCGCCGCTCAGCGGACTTGACTGCAGGAGTTGGTGATCGGGAACGTTCGTGCTTCTTGATCAGGCGGCTTGCTTGGCCCGGATCAGCTCTTCGACCCGGTCAATCCGGAGGGTTTGCACCGCGCGCTCGGTTCCCTCCGGACGGGCCACATTCCGAGCGCCGATCGGCCCTCCCGTCACCTCGCCCTTGCCGCCCGGCTGACCCGAGCGTAGGCTGAAACCCGTTGGTGAGCCGTCCCTCTGGGGCTACGGCGCCAGCTCCCGGGGGCAATCGACATGGACCAGGCGCAGCAACTCCTGGCGATCGTTCTCGCTGCCTGTGTGGGCATGCTCGCGACCCTCGCGATCCTCCGCAGGCGCCGCCATGCCCTGGAACCTCCCATCGAATCGCCGTTCGCGACCTCCACGGAGGGCGAGAAGCTCTGTCCACAGTGCCGCATGGGGAATCCATCGACAGGCGACCGATGTATCAGCTGCGGGGCCGCGCTACGGGGCTGAGCGCGTGCCCTGGGGCGCCTCGCCCGCAGACGATTCCCTGGCGGGGTCAACGTGTGGCTGCGAGCTCACTCTGACCGCGGCCAAAAGACCATAAGACCCCCCGACGACCGGCCGAGGGGTCCCAGGGAGCTGACCATCAAGAGCCGGGCGAGATCGACGGCGTACGACGGGTTGGGGCAGCGATCCCGATCGAGGCGACGATGCCACTCTGGGCAGGCCGACCACGCGTCGGCAGGACGTCTTTCCAGTCGGCGGTCACCGCGAAGTCAGTCGGCGTCCAGGAGCTCCAGCACGGGTGCCATCGCCTCGAGCGCCTCGAGCGTGCGTGGCCAGAGCAGCACCTCGACCTGGGTGAAGCCGCGGTCGCGGAACGCCCGAAGGCCATCGGCGATCTCCTCGGACGAGCCTCGGAGCGGCACCGCGAGCACGTTCGCCGCGCCACTGACCGAGGTCGGCTCCACCAGGATGCCGGCCGACTTGCCGATCGTCGCGGGATCACGCCCGAGCTCCGCGCACGTCGCTTCGAGCGCGTCGAGCCGCGGCCCGAACTCTCCGATGTCGCTTCGATCCTCGACGTACCAGCTCCACACGTCGGCATGCATGGCGGCCAAGCGGAGCATCTTGGGGCCCTTCGCGCCGATCATGATGGGGATGCGGCCGGGTCGCGGCCCGACCGGACGCTGGTCGAGATCGCGAGCCGCGTGGAAGCTGCCTTCGAAGTCCGCGTGACCTTGGCGGAGGAGCGGGACGATGATCTCGACCGCCTCCTCGAATCTGGCGTGGACGTGCTCCTCTGGCAGCCCGAAGGCGTTCGCCTGGCGACCAGCATGCCCCGAACCGAGACCGAACACGAACCGGCCACCACTGATCTCATCGAGCGTCTCCACGGCTTTTGCGGTGATCCCAGGATTCCGGTGGAGCGCGGACAGGATCCACGTGCCGACATTGATCCGTGAGGTCGCAGCCGCGACGGCGCCGGTCATCGCGACGCACTCCCACCAGCCGCGCAGGGCGCCGTCGGACGATCGCCACAGCAGCTCGTCCGGCACCCAGACGGTGTCGAACCCGATCGCCTCGGCCCGGAGCGCGAGCTCGCGGATCTCGACCCAGCGCGGTGTCGCCCCGTCGATCCACGACTCCTCCATCGGGAGGACCAGACCGATCTCCAGGTTGCGCATGCGACCTCCGGGTTCAGCGCGGATCGAAGATGCTCGGCGGCAGCCACTCACCGGCGAGGATGCGGGCGACCCGCTGGCCGCCGCAGATCGATGGCAGGAAGCCGACGCCGTTGCAGCCCAGGTTGTAGGCGAGCGCGGGATGGCGTGGGTGCACGCCGATGACCCGGACGCCTCCGCCCGTATAACCCATCAAGCCACGCCATTGGAAGTCGTACGGGCGGCCGGGCGGACGCGCCGGTTGGGCGAACGGCCGGATCTCCTCGTCCATGTAGGTCAGCACCGTCCCCGGGAAGTCGTCGTCGCGGACCCACGGCCCGTCGATGGCGTGCTCCGGTCCGCCCATGCACGTGAGTGTGACGGTGCCCCCCACCCGGTCGTAAGTGCGCCGGGTGACATACACGTATGGCGCGTCGCCCCCGATGGTCGTGTTGCGGATGTAGCTCAATGCCGCCGGGGTTCTCGGCTGTTCCTCGACGAACGCCGCCATGTAGCCGAGCGTGCCCGTCACCTGCTGATCCGGGTGCAGGCCGATCCGCACGCCGCCGTCGTCCTCGACGACATGATCGACGAAGCCGTTGGTGCACAGCATCACCCTCGATGCGTCCACCAGGTGGCCCCCGGCGTGGATCACCGCACCGTCGTCACGGATCGCGATCCTGTCGACGAAGGTGTGGTCGACGTAGCGGAAACGCCCCGGGTACCGCCGCTCGAGGTAGTCGAGCGTCTGCTGCACGAGCAGGCCGCTGTTGATGCACCCCTTCACGTCCGAGAGCACGGCCCGGTACCTGTCGTCCTGGGTATCCAGCAGCTGACGGATGCGTGCCTGGGGGACCACCGTGTAGAACGAGGCGAACTCGGCCGGGATCTGCTCGAGGAATTCGGCGTCCTCCGACACGACGCAGGATTCCTCGCGCAGGCCGCCCCCGCGGCGCAGCTGGTTGTTGCGCAGATGGACCTGCAGGTGGTTCAGGCTGAACATGCCCATGTGCCCGGCGAACCGTTCCACGCGCACGGTCGCCCCGGCTTCGGCGGCCATCAGGTCGAGGAGGTCGTGGGCGTCGTCGAACGCGCGCTGGCCGTCCATCGCCATCTCGGCACCGAACTCGTCGGCGATATCGGTCAGGGGACGCTCGAAGTAGGTCGTCAGCTGGCCGGCGTTGCGCCCGGTCGCACCGCGGGCCACACGGTCGCGCTCGATCAGCAGCACCCGCTTCGCGGTCGCTCGGAGCGTGAAGAAGGCTGTCGCGACGCCCGCGATGCCGGCGCCGACGATCGCGACGTCGGTCGAGGCGGCCGAGTCAAGGGGTCTCGGCGGCCCGTCCGGAGCGAGCTGGGCGATCCACGGTGATCGGTCGGGTTGGTCCGCATAGAGCGCGCCCTCGGGTCCCTGCCGGATCGCCGGCCGAACCTGACCCATCCACTCCTCCACGCATGCATCGAACCGCATCGGTCGGCCATCCATCCGCGAACACGGGCGACGGTAGCACGGTCGTGGGCCGCCGTTGGCCACGTCAGTCCATGCCCGGCCGACGGCTCGTCAAGCGCTCGAAGGCACGTTCGGGTCGACCTCGGGCGTCGGCGGTCCCGGTTCTGTTTCGAGGAACCGCCATGCGTGCCGCATCTGTCGTCCTCCAGGGGCGTAGCAGGGCCGCGGATCCCCCCGTCGTGAACGAGCCCGAAAGCACCTACCACGCGGTCGGCCTGGGCGGAACAAGTTCCGTTACTACGGCATCCGACCTAGTGCACGACGCCCTCCGGCCGACTATCGTGCGCGGTCCGCGAGCGGAGGGCTCGCCCGACGCCCGGAGACGTCCCAGCGCCGTCCGGGCGTCCTGATATCCGGCTCAGCCCTCGAGCGCCGCCCGGAGCGCGGCCGCGTCGGTAGCTCCCAAGGCGATCTGGATCTTGTCGCCCCCCATCCCGATCGGGACCGCGGCACGCAGGTTGATGCCCGCGGCCGCGAGCTTGCGGAAGATCTCCGCGCCGGTCCCGGGTCGGTTCTCGACCTCGGTGGTCACCAATTCGAGCGGGGTCGCGGTCAGGCCGGCGTCGGCGATGGCCGCTTGCAAGCCGGCTTCATCGTCAGAGCCGACGAGCATGAGTCCCGTCGTCCCGTCGGCGAGTCCATAGGCCGGGAAGATGCTGACGCCACGTGCCGCGGCGGCCTCGAAGAGGCGGGCCGCCAGACCGGCCTGATCGCCGATCGAGATGAGATAGCCATTCATGTCGCGCCCTCCTCGTGCCGCGGTCGAGCGACCGTATCCCTCATCGTCCGCGACCCGTCAAGGAGCCGCGGCCGCATGATCGTCGTGTACCGCTCACCGTCGACGATCGTGTACGAGTCGAACTCCACGAGCGACCCATCGACCGCGGGCATGCGGAAGCGGGACTCGGCGGCTCCGACCTCCGCGAGGATCGAAAGCATCGCGGAGACCTGCTCCGTCGAGCCAGGCGTCACGAACTCCTGCCAGTAGTGGCAGATGAGGTCGCTGCCGAGCAGGCGCTGGGCCGCCTCATTGGCATCCAGGATCAGCGCCTGTGCGTCGTAGTGCACTCGCGGCAACACGTCGTCGCGCCACCACGCCTCGGGCGGCCTCGCGACCCCGTCGGCATCGCGGGTCGCGATCCAGCGCTCGCCGTCGTCGACCACCTGAGCATGCGGGTAGAGGCGTCGCAGGCGAAGGGCGAGGAGCTCCGGGGTCGGTTCGGGCAGTCGCTCGAGGGCCCGCTCGGCATACGCCCGGAAGGCAGGGTCCGCCGGCTCGCTTACGAGCTCGGGCACCGGGGCGGGTTCGCCCGACGGCTCGAAGGCCACGTCCTCGGCAAGCCGGAAGACGACCGTCGTCGCCGAATCGTCGCGCCCGGCATGGATGTCGATGGCGACGATCTCGCCGGAGGTCGGGCGGTGGAGCACGGTGGCCGTCAGGTCGTGGCCCGCCTCGACGGAGGCCAGCAACGCGATGGCGTCCTCGGGCGTCCCCGGCGCCACGAAGTCGGTGAAATGGACCGAGCCGATCTCCGAGACTTCGATCGCCAGCAGGCTGCAGGCTGTCGCGTTCGCCTCGGTGAGCCAACCATCGCCCGACAGGGCGACGCGGGGAAGCCCGCGCGCCTCCCACCACGGACCGGGGATCGACGAACGCCAGCCGCCGTCGCGGTACACGTACCAGGACGGCGACTCGCCCGAGAGTCCTCGTTCCCGAACGACCACGCGCGGGAAGACACGGCGGAGGCGCGTCTCGAGCTCCTCGGGTCGGCGCGCTCGGCTCCCGAGCCGGATCCGGTCCACGTGTTCACGAAGGGCCGAATCGTCGCTCGGGACCGTGAAGATCCGGGGCGGGGTGGAATGAAGGTCCATCTCAGATACCGGGCCGATCCAAGGCGTCGGGGCGAAGCGCCACCTCGCGCGGGTTGGGGCGTCGACACATTGTGCTCGGCACGTGCGCCCGAGTCGCCGGCAGCCGAGGCGATCGGCATCAAACCCGCGTGGCAACCACGGCCGGCGACATCACAACATCTCGCGCGACCGAACGCTCGGGGCGGTCGAGGGCACCCATCGACTCGACTCGTATGCTGCGGCGATGCGTATCCGTCCTTCGCCACCGATCCGCGACGCCGAGGGTCCGCTCCTGATCGAGAGCTTCCTCGTCGCCGCGGTCGTCTCATTCCTCGGGATCCGGGCACTCCTGACGGTCGCCGGGTTCCCGCGGCTCGGTGGCGGCGGCTTTCACATCGCCCACATGCTATGGGGCGGTCTGCTCATGCTTGCCGCGATCATCGTGCTCCTCTCGTTCCTCGACCGCCACATCCAGCATGTCGCGGCGGTCGTCGCGGGGCTCGGCTTCGGGACGTTCATCGACGAGATCGGCAAATTCGTGACGTCCGACAACGACTACTTCTTTCGCCCTGCGGTCGCGCTCATCTACGTGACCTTCGTCGTCGTCTTCCTGGTCGCCCGCGCGATCGAGGGTCGCCGGCCGCTGACCGAGCGAGAAGCGCTGGCGAACGCGCTCGACCTGCTCGAGGGAAGCCTCGGCGAGGCGCTCGAACCCGAGGACCGCGCACGGATCGAGGCGCTGCTCGAGAAAGCCGGGACGCGCTCGCCACTGGCGGTCCTGCTCCGGGACTATCTCGCCAAAGTCCCGGCCCGACCGGACGTCGAGGCGTGGTGGGAGAGGATCCCTCGATGGGGTGCCCGCCGCTACGAGCGGCTCGCCGGCGACCCGCGATTCGAGCGCGCCCTGACGGGCGCCGTCATCGTCTATGCGACGGCGGCCGTCGTCGCGAGCCTGCTCGTCGTGATCACGGCGGCGCGCAACGATGCGAGCGCATCCTTGTCCGTCGCGGCCTCTGGCCAGGTCCTGTCCACGATCGCGGGTGCCGTGCTGGTCGCCCGTGGGGTGGTGGCCCTCCCGACGTCACGGCCCGAAGCGTACCGCTGGTTCGTGCGCGGGGTCCTCGTCTGGCTGCTGATCACCCAGGTCTTCATCTTCTACCAGTCGCAGCTGGCCGGCCTGGGCGGACTTGCCTTCGATATCGCCGCCTACGCGATGCTCCTGTACGCCCTCCGGCGGGAGGCAAGCCCCCTCAGGCGACGGGCGACCCCTGGGACGGCCTGAGAGGGGCGCCGCCACCCACGGAACCGCACGACCGCCTCCGCCGTCTCCGCGGCAGGACCGTCCATCTTGCGGACGGCGATCGAACCACAGGTGGCCGGAATGTCGCAGCCCGTTCGCACCCTTGGCGCCATGGCGCTGGGCGCTTTCATCGTCGCCGTGGCGGCTCTGTCGGTCAGGAGCGGGCCCGTGACGGGGGCCCCCTCGACCGCCACGGATCCGCCGGTCCACACCATCACGGTCTCGGCCAGCGGCAAGGTGACGGTCGTTCCCGATGTCGCCCGAGTGAACCTCGGGATCACGACCACGAAAGGCACGGTCAAGGCAGCCCGTGAGGCGGCCGCCGGGACGATGACCGCGATCATCGCGGCGATCAAGGGGCTGGGCGTCGCGGACGCGGATATCCAGACGACCAGCCTCAGTCTCTACCCGCAGTACGGCAGCGGGTCGACCCCCAGGGTCGTCGGCTACCAGATCAGCGAACAGGTCCAGATCACGGTCCGCGACCTCGACAAGGCCGGTGACGTGGTCGACACCGCGACCGCCAAGGGCGCGACCGACGTC
>JBBQDL010000026.1:0-36201 GCA_038319665.1 Candidatus Limnocylindrales bacterium | reverse complement strand
GGTCGCCACGCCGCCGGCGTTCAGCAAGAGCTCCTCGGGGAGCGCCAGTGCCGCCTCGAGCTTGAGCATGAGGCTGGAACTGGGCCCGACCGAGCCCTCCTCCATCCTGGCCAGGAAGCCCCGTCCCGGCGTCCCGCCGATGGCGGCGCACAGCTGGTCGAGGTCGAGACCAAGGGCCTCACGACTGGCACGCAGCATCGCCCCGAAATCGATGCCACTGACCTTGCCGACATCCGCGCCGCTCATTCGATGACCAGGTCGGCCGGAAGGTCCGCGGCTGCCGGGTAGGCCGGCTTGAGCTCGGCGATGGTGTCCGCGAGGATCGTGCTCACCGCCAGGTTGCGGAACCAGTTCCGGTTGGCCGGGATGACGTACCACGGCGCCCACGGTTTGGACGTCTTTGTCAGCGCGTCCTCAAAGGCCGCCTGGTAGTCGTCCCAGCGCTTGCGTTCCTCGAGGTCGCCGAGACTGAATTTCCAGCGCTTGCGCGGGTCGTCGTAGCGCTCCTGGAAGCGTTCGCGTTGCTCGTCGCGATCGATCGACAGAAAGAACTTGACGATCGTCGTGCCGTTCTCGGCCAGCATCGCCTCGAAATCGTTGATCTGCCCGTAGCGCTTCGACCACACCCGACGAGG
Source organism: Candidatus Limnocylindrales bacterium (assembly GCA_038319665.1). Lineage (GTDB taxonomy): Bacteria > Chloroflexota > Limnocylindria > Limnocylindrales > CSP1-4 > SPCO01. The sequence continues at coordinate 35,566 of JBBQDL010000026.1, read as the reverse complement.
GACGAGGTCGTGGACGCGGACGACCAGCACGTCCTCGTAGTGGGAGCGGTTGAAGATCCCGATCTCGCCCTTCTTCGGCGTGCGCTTGTGGATGCGCCACAGGAAATCGTGGGCGAGCTCCTCCGTACTGGGGGCCTTGAACGAGGAGACCGGGCAGCCCTGCGGGTTGAATGCTTCCATGACCTTGGCGATCGTCCCGTCCTTGCCGGCGGCGTCGATCCCCTGGAGGATGACGAGGACGGAACGCTTCGACTGCGCCCAGAGGCGGTCCTGCAGGTCGCGCAGCCGCAGCATCTGTTGTTGCGTCTCGGCGATCGACGCGTCCTTGTCGCGGCCGAACGTCGCGCCGGCATCGAGTTTCGCGAGCCGGACACGGGAACCCGGCTTGACCCGCAGGGCAGCTCGCAAGTCGATTTGCTTGGGCATGAGACCTCCCGCATCCTGGCCTCGTGGCCAGGCGGGAAGTATGGCCGACATCACGGATCTCGCGCGCCGACACCATGGGATCGCCGGGTTCGACGGTGCGTGATGCTGGTTGACGAGTACCATCGGAAATCAACCCGATCCGCTGTCAGCGCCCCAGGAGCCCCCACCATGACCATCACTGCCGGAACGAAGCCGCATCCCATCTACCTCGCCGGGCGTTGGGTCGAATCGCCTGACGTCCTGGTGATCGACAACCCGGCCGACGGATCTGCGCCGGCGGGCTCGACCTACAACGCGACCGAGGCGCAGTACGAGGAGGCGGCCGAGGCCGCCGTGGCTGCCTTTGAGGTGACCCGCCGCCAGCCAGCCTACGAGCGTGGCCGGATCCTGCGCGAGATCAGTGCCGGGATCGGCGACCGCCGCGAGGAACTGGGGCGGCTCATCGCGCTCGAGTCGGGCAAGACCATCCGTGACTCGCTGGTCGAGGTCGATCGCGCGGTCCTGACCTTTCGGCTGGGCGCCGAGGAGGCGGAGCGGATGACCGGCGAACTCATCCCGCTGGACCTGATGCCCGCGTCGAAGGATCGGGTAGGGATCACGCGACGCTTCCCGATCGGCCCGATCGCGGCCATCAGCCCATTCAACTTCCCACTCAACCTGGCGGCGCACAAGCTCAGTCCGGCGATCGCCAGCGGCAACCCGATCGTGCTCAAGCCACCGTCCAAGGACCCGCTCACGATGCTTGCCGTGGCCGAGATCATCGACGCGGCCGGGGTGCCCGCCGGCTCGGTCTCGATCCTGCCCATGACTCGCGAACTCGGAGACCGGATGGTCGCCGACCCGCGCTTCAAGCTGCTGACATTCACCGGGTCACCGTCGGTCGGCTGGCGGATGAAGGAACGCGCCGGGAAAAAGAAGGTCGTGCTCGAGCTCGGCGGCAACGCCGGCGTCATCGTCGACAAGTCGGCCGACCTCGACTGGGCGGTCAAGCGCTGCCTGACGGGCGCGTTCAGCTATGCCGGACAGGTCTGCATCAGCGTCCAGCGAGCGTTCATCCACGAGGACATCTGGGACGCGTTCATGACCCGCTTCGTCGAGGGCGCCCGGGCGCTCAACGTCGGCGATCCGCTCGACCCGACCACCGACCTCGGGCCGATGGTCGACGCGACCGCCGCCGGCCGGACGCAGCGCTGGGTCGACGAGGCGGTGGCGCTGGGTGGCAAGTTGCTGCTCGGCGGCAAGGCCGATGGCACCTACTTCCCGCCGACCATCCTGACCGACGTCCCGCCGACCGCCCAGGTCTGCTCGAACGAGGCGTTCGCGCCGCTCGTCGTCGCCTTCCCGTTTCGCGACCTCGACGAGGCGATCGCCGAGGTCAACGACTCGATGTTCGGGCTCCAGACGGGTGTCTTCACCAACGACCTCGCCGGGGCTTGGCAAGCCTTCTCCGAACTCGAGGTGGGCGGCGTCATCATCAACGACGTCCCGACCTACCGGTCCGATCACATGCCCTACGGCGGCGTCAAGGACTCCGGCCTCGGCCGCGAAGGCGTTCGCTACGCCATGGACGACATGACCGAGATCCGGATCATGGTCCTCGCCCAGCCGTCCTAGCTGGAGCCGGCCGAGACGACCGGGTGATCAGTCGAAGGGCCGGGCGATCGGCGAGTCGGCTTCGGTCTGGGTCTCGATCGGCCGGCCAGGATCAGGGTGACCATGACCCCCGCGGCGAGGCCGCCGGCGATGACCGGCTGGTGGATCATCGTGACGAGGCGCCCGACGCCCGGCACCACGATCCAGCTCTTGCCGGCGATGTCGGTGGCTCGCGGCAGCCACGGATCGACCGCGTTGTTGTTGTCGCCCTGGACGGTGAATCCCATCGTCCCGTCGCCGCCCGTGATCCGGTGGACGATGACGTGGCCTTCACCGATCTGGCCCGACGGCACCCGATAGGCGATGGGGTCGCCGACCGTATAGGCGGGCGCCGGCTGCATGACAACCAGATCGCCGTTCTGATACGTCGGCAGCATCGAGGTCCCGCGGATGACGATGTAGAGCGCCGGGCCGCCGAGCGACTGCGGACGAAGGAGGACGATCCAGATCGCCAGGACGGCGACCATCGTCGCGACCTTGAGGATCCGGCGGGAACCCTTCTTCATGGCACCGTGACGTAGGTCACGACCAACTGCGGTTCCTGAGCGACCGTGCCGAGTTCCTTTGCCGCGAAGGTCGCGGTCCGCGTCGTGACCGAGCCCTCGACGTCGTCGCGGATCATCCAGCCGAGGTTCGAGCTCGCGCCCGAGACGAAGCTGGTCACGTCCGCCGTGACCGTCCCGCCGACGACATAGGCGCCGGCTGCCAGGTTCTGGCAGCCCGCCGTGCTTCCCATGTTGAACGAGCCGCTGCGTGAGCCCGTCGCCGGGTTGTTGATCGTCGTCCCGAACGGCTGGTTGTTCCAGGTGATGACCGTCTCGGTCCAGGCGGCCGTGACCTTGAAGGTGTCCATGGTCCGGCAGGCGGCCGGCACCGCCGTCATGTACAGGCGCAGCGTCGCGAGGCGAACGATCGCCGAGGCGGGGATGGCCGGGCTGCACGCCGTGAGATCGAACTTCAGGTAGATCCGCTGGTTGAGGGCGAGCCCGGACGACACGGTCAACGGGTTCGTGGCGCCAAAGTTGGTCGTGGCCGACCCCTGTCGGACGGTCGTATCGACCACCGTGGTCGTCCCCACCGGCGTCGCGGTGACCGTGCAGGTCCGATACGGGGTGAACGTCTGCGAGGTCATGGTCACACTGGCGGCCGCACCGGACGAGAGGCCGGTGCCGGCCACGAGGCCGACGGCGATCGCCGCGAGGCCCATGATCGCGGCTCTCATGGTCCGATCAGGACCAGATCCGTCTGCTCAGCCGTGGCGACCGCTGGCGCGCTGGCGAGCGTCACGGTCACCGATCCTCCACCAGCGGGCACGGCCGCCGACCCGGTCGCGTTCACGGTCCCGTTGTTGACGGTCACCTGCAGGGTCGCTCCGCCACACGCCGCCGGGAGGACGCCGACCGTGGCACTGATGACCGTGGTGCCCGACAGGTTCTGGATGACCGAGAGACCGGCGGCGGTGCACCGAGGCGTCGTTGCCGTGGCGGCACCGAGCGTGTCCGACGTGAAGGCGAGTGACGCCGCGGCACCGACGCTTGCTCCGGCAGCACTCAGAAGCAGGAGTCCAAGGAGTCGCCGCAACATCGTGTCGATCCGCGGACGCGTCCGGCACCGGTGGCCGAATGGCCACCGGTGCCGAAAGGGCGCGCTATCCGCTGATGACGACGCTGATGCCGGTCACCGACGTCGCTGCCAGCGCCGGCGCGAAGGTCGCCACGATGGTCGTGCCGGCTGCCGGGGTCGTACCGGTCGCCTCACCCAGCGAGGCGTTGGCCGCGCCCGACAGGGTGACCTTGTAGGCCTTGCTGTAGCAGGTGGCCGCCAGACCAGTGATGGTGACCGTGCCCACGGTGTAGCCGGGCGCCGCCGCGGAATACGTCGACGTGTAGGTCGCGTTCAAGGCACCGGCCTGGCACGACGCGACCACGACCGTCCCAGCGCCGAGGCTATCGGACGTTAGGTTCAGGCTCGCCGCCAGGCCATAGACCGCGCCAAAGGTGAGGAGTCCGGCGATGATCGCCGCGAGGACCCGTTTCATGAATGCGCTCTCCGTTCTTCGGTCAATGCCACCAGCCAGAGTGACGGGGTGATGGCGGGTGGTGGAGGGATGAAACAGGAGATATGGAGGCGTCTGATACGGGACGTCAGGACCAGTCGCTGCGGTACCTTCGTCCCCATCCGCGGCGGGTGGATCGGAGGCCCCGCGGCCCTCGTCCCGTCGCCCGCGACCCCCGCCGCGACCGGGTAGGCAGTGATGCATCCTTGCTCGCGATGGACCTCACCCTGACCCCGGCCCAGCTCGAGCTCCAGGCGCGGGCGCGGGCGTTCGTCCGCGACGAGCTGCAACCGCGCGAAGCGGAGTTCGAGCGTGCGGGCGGACGGGTGCCGCGCGACTGGGGTGACCCCATCCGAGCGGCGGCGATCGCGGCACGGCTCCACGGTGGCTCGCTCCCCGTCGAGGTCGGCGGCCAGGGCTGGTCGGTCCTCGACCAGGTCCTCGTCCACGAGCAGCTCGGCCAGAGCACGGGCGGGCTGTGGTCGTACATCCCGGGGGCCTACAACGTCCTGATGCACGCCGACGCCGACCAGCGCCGGCGGTATCTCGACCCGTCGCTGCGCGGTGAGCGCTCGGGGAGTTATGCCGTCACCGAGGACGAGGCCGGCTCCGACGCGCGAGCGCTGCGCTCGACCGCGGTCCGCGATCCGGCCACCGGCCAGTACCGGCTCAATGGGGAGAAATGGTTCGTCACCGGCCCCGACGACACCGACTTCATGATCTTCCACTGTGTCGTGGTGGACGGCGACGCGCGGCTCCCGACCCTGTTCCTCGTCGACTACGACACGCCGCGGGTCGTCATGCGGCACGACCCCGACTACACCCATACGTTCGCGGACCGACATCCCCAGTTCGTGCTGACCGACGTGGCAATGCCGGCGTCCGCCGTGCTGGGTGGAGTCGGGCGGGCCGACGAGCTGACCAATGAATGGTTCGTCGAGGAACGGATCCATATCGGGGCGCGCTGTGCCGGGGCGATGGAGCGGCTCCTGACGCTCGCCCTCGAGTGGGCCACCGAGCGGGTCCAGTTCGGCGAGCGCATCTACGACTTCCAGGGCGTCAGCTTCCCGCTCGCCGATTCGGCCGCCGACGCGGCCGCGGCGCGGCTCCTCACCCGCGAATGCGCCTGGCTGGCCGACACCGGCGCCGACGCGAAGGTCGTCCATGCCAAGGCGTCGCTTGCCAAGCTCTTCGCCTCGGAGGCCGCGTGGCGCTGCGCCGATCGCGTCGTCCAGGTCTTCGGCGGGAGGGGCTACATGCGCGAGTTCGCGCCCGAACGGTTCCTGCGCGAGCTGCGCGTCGACCGGATCTGGGAGGGGACTTCGGAGATCCAGCGGCTGATCATCGCTCGGGCGCTGGAGAAGCGCGGCGTCGGGCGGGTCGTCGGATGACCGTGCGCGAGGACAGCGGCGTCATCGACCTGCGGCCGTTGTTCGCGCCTCGCAGCGTGGCCGTCGTCGGGGCGTCGCCGAGGTCCTGGATCGCGGAGACGGTGCGCGACAACCTGAGGGTGATGCAGAGCGAGACGCGCTGCCATTTCGTCAACCCGAAATACCGGGAGCTCTACGGCCAACCCTGTTATCCGTCGCTCGAGGCGCTGCCCGACCGCCCCGACATCGCGGTCGTTGCGATCAACCCGTTGCGTGCCGCCTCCGTGACCGAGGCTGCCGCGGCGGCCGGCGTCCCGGCGGTCATCATCCCGGGTGGCGGCGTCGTGGAAGGCGGCGCGGCGGCGGCCGCGATGCAGGCCGAGGTCGCGCGGATCGCGCGTGAGCACGGCCTGGCCCTGCTCGGTCCCAACTGCATGGGTGTGATCGACCTGACGGCCAACAGCGCCACCTACATCGGCGATGTGTCGCCGTATCTGCCCCGCGGCGGCGTCGCCGGGATCGCCCAGTCGGGATCGGTGAGCGACGCGTTCGTCCATTCCGGGAACCGGGTCGGGTTCTCGCGCATCATCAGCTGCGGCTCGGAGGTCGTCCTCGACATCTGCGATTACCTCGCCTACTGCCTCGACGATCCCGAGACGAGCTCGGTCATCCTCTTCGTGGAGGGGTTCAAGCGCCCCGAGCGCTTCCTCGCCCTCGCGGATCGAGCGCTCGAGGTGGGCAAGCCGATGATGGTCGTGAAGGTCGGCCGCAGCGCCCAGGCCCAGGCGGCAGCGATGGCCCACTCGGGATCCCTCGCCGGCGAGGCGCGCGTGACCGATGCCGCGCTGGACGCGGCGGGGGTGATCCGTTGCCGCGATCTCGACGAGTTGCTCGAGACGGCCGAGCTCGTCGAGGGCGTGCGGCGAACCGGCCGCCGGGTCGGCCGGGGACGGGCCGGCGTGGTGACCGTCTCGACCGGCGAGGCATCGCTCATCGCGGATCTCGTGCCCGAGACCGGCCTTGACCTGCCGCCGATCCCCTCGTCGGTCCGGTCGGCGATCCTCGACGCACTGCCGACGATGGGCTACGTCGGCAACCCGCTCGACCCGTGGGGTGCCGCCGACCCGGCGACCGCGTACGGCGCCGTCTTCGAGGCGATGGCCGCCTCCGACGCGTTCGACGTCCTCGTCCTGGTCCACGATTTCCCGTATCGCTCGCTGCCGTCCGAGGTCGCCACCGCCAACGAGGTCACCCGAGCGCTTCTGGCTGCGACAGCGGACCGCCCCGCCGTCCTCCCCGCCTACGTCTCGCTCACGTCCGGTGAGCCGCCGGCCGAAACGAAGGCGATGCTCGACGCCGACGGTGGCGGAGCGCCGCTCCTGCGCGGCGCCGTCCCGGCGTTCCGGGCGCTCGCCGAGGTCGCGCGCTGGGAGGCCCGCCACGGACGACGGAGGGACGGAGGCCCATGGCGATCCGGCTGGCCGGCCCTCGCCACCGACCGGACGTCGTTCGGTGCCGACCTCGCGCCCACCCTCCGACCGGCCCGGGCCGCCGTGGCGATGTCCGAGCGCGAGAGCCTGGCTTTCGTCCGTGCCGCCGGGATCGCGGCGACCGAGCCCGTAGCCGTCACGGATGCGCCCGGAGCCGTCATCGCCGCCCGGGCGATTGGCCGGCACGTGGCGCTCAAGTTGGACGCCGTCGGGCTTACCCATAAGACCGAGGTGGCCGGCGTTGCACTCGGGCTGCGGGGCGACGACGCCGTCTACGCGGCCGCGTTGACCCTGCTCGAAAACGGCCGGCGCCGCGGCCTGACGACACGCGGCCTCCTCGTCGAACCGATGGCAGCCCCGGGCGTGGAACTGATCCTCGGGCTGCGGCGCGACCCGCAGTTCGGGCCGGCCGTCCTGGTCGGGCTGGGCGGGGTCCTGACCGAGATCCTCGACGACGTCGCGATCCGCCTGGCGCCGATCGACGCGGCGGCCGCCGACGAGATGCTCGATGGCCTGCACGGCGCCCGGATCCTGCGCGGAGCCCGTGGCCGGCCGGCGGTCGATCGGCCTGCCATCGTCTCGATGCTCGTCGCCCTCGGGCGTCTCGGTCTCGATCGGCCGGACGTTCTCGAGGTCGATCTCAACCCGGTCATCGCCTCGGCGTCGGGCTCGCTGGCCGTCGACGCGCTCGTGGTCCTCGAGGAGCCCAGTCATGGCCGGTGAGCCGGTCCTCCTGCGCGCCGCCGCGCCGTGGGGCGTCCGGCTCACGCTCAACCGGCCGGCCAAGCTCAATGCGCTGTCGGGCGAGCTGGTCCACGCGCTGGTCGCCGCGATCGAGGCGGCCGTGGCCGACCCGGATGTTCGCGTCATCGTCCTCGAGGGTGCCGGGCGCGCCTTCTGCTCCGGCTACGACCTCACCGAGGAGGCCGAGGGCGGGATCGGCGGGCCGGTCGAATGGCGGGCGCTCCTCGCCGCCGACGTCGCGGCAACGCTCCACGTCCTCGACTGCCCGAAACCCGTGATCGCGCAGGTCCACGGCTACGCCCTCGCCGGGGGCCTCGAGCTGGCCATGGCCTGCGACCTGGTCGTGGCGGCCGAGGGCACGAAGCTCGGCGAGCCTGAGATCCGCTACGGGTCGGCGCCCGTCGCGCTGCTGATGCCATACCTCATCGGCCAGAAGAAGACCCGGGAGCTGGTGCTGACCGGCAACCTCATCGACGCCGTCGAGGCGGAGCGCATCGGATTGATCAACCGCGTCGTCCCCGTCGAGCGGCTGGCCGCCGAGGTGGACGCACTTGCCGACCGTCTTGCGCGGACGCCGCCCGAGGTCATGGCACCGACCAAGCTGATGCTCAACCGGGCGATGGACGCGGCCGGGTTTCGCCTCGCGGTCGATGCCGGCATCGACCTCGGGGCGATCATCAACGCCGCCGACACCCCCGAACAACGCGAATGGGACACGATCGTCCGACGCGACGGCCTCAAGGCAGCGCTCGCGTGGCGGGACCGGCGCTACGACGAGCGGCTCGGCGGCCGGTCCGCGGGGCCTGGCGAGACGTCGCCTTCCGACGCGACGGGCGGGGATCCTGACCGGACCTGAGCCGCGCCGACAGAGGCGACGACGTCGTCTGGACATGGCGTGTGGGCTCGGCTACCGTCCCAACGTGCGGTTGCTCCGACGCCGAACATCGACGGCCGCGCGGTTCGGCCGACGATGACACCCGGGCGCCTGAGCATCGCGATCGCGACGGACCGCCCCCTGGCGCGGTGGCAGGCCCGCTGCGTTGAGTCAGTCGGGGCGGTTCCGGGCGTCGAGCTCGAACGCTGGCTCGAGCGCCCGGCGGTCCCTCGGCCCGGCGGCGGCCAACGCGACTCCGGGGCCCGGACGACCGTAGTCGTGCCGGATCTCCTGCGATCGTTGCGGCCGACCGCCGATACCGCAACGGGTCCGTCCGAGCTTGCGCCGCCCGGACGTGTCGACGTGCTCCTCGACCTCTCCAGCGAGGGCATCGCTCTGCCCGTGCCATGGGCTGCCGAGGTCTGGCATTTCGCGTACGGGAGGGCTCTAGGTCGGGACCCTGACCGAGCTGCCCTGGTTGGCTACGTTCGGAGTCCGGGCATCATCCGGGTCGCGCTCGTCAGTGAACCATCCGGGGCGATCGTCCATGAAGGCTGGGTCCAGGCGGTCTCCTGGTGGAACGGCAAGCCGCTCGAACGGCTGTTGACCGACCCCGAGGACTGGCCCGCGGCCGCCGCGAGGCGCCGGTTGGATCCTTCCTATGAGACCGGCGGGTCGGTGGATGACCGGGTCGCCGTCGCGGAAATCGTCGATGGACGCGGCCGACCACCGTCTCGGGTGGCCGTACCCACGCCGATGCTCGAGATGGCGGCGGCTGGGCGGCGGATCCGAGGCTGGTTCGATGTCCTCACGCAACATCCCGATTGGAACATCGGGCTCATCGACGCCCCGATCGAGCGGGTGCCCGATCTCAATGCGCCGATCGTCACTTGGCTCCCGCTCCGACGGAACCACTTCGCGGCCGATCCGTTCGGGATCGAGCGGGATGGCGTGCTCCATATCTTCTTCGAGGACTTCGACCAGCGCAGGGCCCGAGGCGCCATCGCTCATGTTGCGATGGCAGCCGATGGCACGGTGTCAGAGTCTGAGGTCGTGCTCGACCCGGGCGTCCACACGTCCTATCCATACCTGATCGAGCACGACGGCACCCTCTTCATGCTGCCCGAAACGTCAGCCGCAGGTGAACTCGTTCTCTACGAGGCGGTCGATTTCCCGCGCCGATGGCGGCCGGCGGCGACGCTCCTGTCGGGCGTCCCGGCAGCGGATGCCTCGATCGTCGAATACGAGGGACGCTGGTGGATGTTCGCCACCCGCGTGGACCGCGGCGCCAACCAGAATCTGTTCGTCTGGCACGCCTCGGCGCCGACCGGACCGTGGGCCCCGCACGCCCTGAATCCGGTCAAGACGGACGCTCGATCGGCGCGACCGGCCGGCACGCCGTTCATCTCGGCGGGACGATTGCTTCGGCCCGGCCAGGACAATTCCCGTACCTACGGTGGACGGGTGGTCGTCAACGAGGTGGAGACCCTGACGCCCGATGCCTTCGCCGAACGCCCGGTCAGCGTGGTCCAGCCGTGGCCGGGTTCGCCCTATCCCGACGGCCTACACACGCTGTCGGCCGTCGGGGAACGCACGCTCATCGACGGCAGCCGACGCCACCTGGTCGCGAGCGTCTTGCGCCTCAACATCGAGAGCAAGCTGCCACGGCGGCGACCCTGACCATCGACCGGATCGCGACGATCAATCGGATTCGAGGTCGCCCAGCCGATCGAGCAACTCCTTGGCGATCGCACGGCAATCTTCGGCGACCGGGCTCGTGGGTGCGTACGTGGTGATCGGGAGCCGGAGCGCCGGCGCCTCGGCGATCTGGATCGAATCCCGGATCGAGTGCTCCAGGACGCCACTGCCGAAGCGCTCACGGAGGCGGGCGACGACTTCACGGGCGTGGATGGACGCAGTCACCCGACAGGCGACGATCCCGAGCAACTCGACGTGCGGATTGACTCGCAGTCGGGCTCGTTCGATCGAGGCGATGACGCTGGCGACGCCGGGCAGGCCGAGGGCATGGGGTTCGACGGGGATGACGACCCGGTCGCTGGCGACGAGCGGGGCGAGCGACAGGTAGCCGAGCGTCGCCGACGTGTCGACGAGCACGAGGTCCCAGTAGCGCGGCAGCCGGACGAATGCGCGGATGATCGCCAGCCCCGTCTCGTTTCGGCTGGACTCGCCCGACGGCACGAGACTCGGACTGGCCGGCACGAGGTGGATGCCGGGCGTCGTCGAGGCCACCACCAGGTCCGCGATGCGAACGCCACCCTTCGAGTACTCAACGAGCCCCGTCTCCGCCTCGCCGCCGCCCAGCCACTCGGTCGCAGAGCCCTGCGGGTCCAAGTCGACGACGAGGACCCGCAAGCCGCGCTCCGCGAACGCAGAGGCGAGACTGACCGTCATGGTGGTCTTCCCGCTGCCCCCCTTGTTATTCGTCACGGTGATCACGCGCACGTCAGCGGTCGCCTTCCACCTGTCGGACGAGACCATCGAAGAAGTCGTCCGCGACCGATACCGCGCCGGCCGGTGCCCGCAGGAGCGATTCGGGCGCCGTCTCGCCGGGCTGTCGTCGCGTTCGCGTGCCGGCGTTGACCGGGGGCGTCGGATCGGGGAGGGGTTCCGCTGATGATGGCGAGGCGGCCGGGATGCGCCCACTGCGAGCCACCGTCGCGCGGATCGCCTCTGGCTCGGCCGGGAAGCGGGCGAGCGGGTCGCCCCCGAGCGTCGGCGGTCGGTCGCTGACGGAGCCTGTGGCGATCGCAGAGGCAGCGAACGCGCCGGGAGTCGCGGCCGTGCTCGATCGGAAGGCCGCCCGCTCTGCCTCCTCGAACGAGCTGATCGGCCGGTCGCCCATCGTCTCAGGAGGCTGCCGCCCTCGTCCGAATGCGTGTGACAGCGCGTCAAGCACCCGCCGGATCGCGCTCGGCCGGCCGCGATCGGCCTCGGACTGTGGCGAGCCCGGTCCATGGCCCGTCATCCCGTGGAAGGGCGGCAATCCGCGATGACCACGGCGGCCGCGTACCCGTCCTCGTGGGTCAGGCTGAGGGCGATCTCCACGACCCCCACGTCGGCCGCTCGCTGGGCTGCTTGTCCATGCAACATCAGTCGAACCGCACCGGACGGCTCGCGCTCGACCTCGATGTCCCGCAACGGGATGCCCTCGCCCTCGGCCAGCATCTTGAGGGTCGCCTCCTTCGCCGCGAAGCGGGCCGCAAGCCGCTGCGCATCGATGCCGTCGTTGGTTCGGCAGTCGCCGATCTCGCTGTCCGTGTAGATCCGAGCGAGGTATCGCGCCCCGAGCGGGCCCTCCAGCGTCTCAAGGACCTGGGCGACCGACACGAGGTCGAGCCCCACGTGAATCACCATCATCCGATCGTTGGTGACGCTCGAACACCTGTCAAGTCATGCGTCGAAGATCGGCCATCTGGTACGACACCACCGGCCACACGAAGCTAATGGTGTCGCCAAGCACCACGAGGGGCTTGGTCCGAGGTCTCGCTGTCGTATGCTCCATCCGTCGGGTGAGCGTCGAAGAGGGAAGAACGATGGGGTCGAGCGAAGCATCAGACGTCGGTGAGCGGATCCGGCAGGTCGTCAGGGAGCACGGCCATCTGCCGGTCGACGTGGCGACCCTTGGCGACGATGCCGACCTCTTTCAGGCCGGCATGACGTCCCACGCGAGCGTCAACCTGATGCTCGGCCTCGAAGCCGCGTTCGACATCGAGTTCCCCGACGCCATGCTCAAGCGCAGCGTCTTCCAGAGCGTGTCGGCGATCGCCGCCGCCCTCGCCCAGCTTCGCGCAGCCGCCGCATGAGCATCGCCGTCGATCGAGACCAGGCCTTCCTTGCGTCGATCCGGCGGATCGCGGACGAGGTCGCGGCGCCGAACGCCGACGATGTCGACAGGAACGCGCGATTCCCCGCCGAGACCGTTGAGGCCCTTCGCGCGGAGCGCGCCTTTTCCGCCTACATCCCCGACGAGTACGGCGGCGGTGGCGTCTCCTTCGAGGCCATCGCCGCGGCCTGCTTCGAGCTGGGTCGCCGCTGCGGCGCCAGCGCGATGGTCTTCGCCATGCACCAGATCCAGATCGCGGCGATCGCCCGTCACGTCGACGGTGCGCCCTGGTTCGAGGATTACCTGCGCCAGGTCGCCAGGGAGCAACGCCTGGTGGCGTCCGTCACGTCCGAGATCGGCACCGGCGGCGACATCGGCAAGTCGATCGCGGCCGTCCGGCCCGGCGACGACGGACTGGCCACCTTCGAGAAGCAGGCCCCGACCGTGTCGTACGGCGCCTATGCCGACGACCTGCTGACGACCTTGCGCCGTGCGCCCGATGCCGAGCCCGGCGATCAGGTCGTGGTCCTGACCCATCGGGACCAATTCACGCTCGAGCAGACCGGGACGTGGGACCCGATGGGCATGCGCGGCACGTGCTCGCCCGGCTACGTCGTGCGGGCGACTTTCCCGATCGAACAGGTCCTGCCGACGCCCTTCTCGACGGTCGGCACGGAGTCGATGGTGCCCATCTCGCACATCCTGTGGTCGCACCTGTGGCTGGGCATCTCGACGGACGCCTTCGACCGGGCGCGCGCCTTCGTCCGGGCATCGGCGAAGAGCAGGCCCGACCAGCTGCCACCCACGGCCACCCGCCTGTCGCAGCTGATGAGCGAGCTGTCGCTGCTCCGGGCGGAGGTCAGCACCGGTCTGCGCGATTTCACCGAGGCCTCGGCGGGCGACCGGGAGGCGCTCTCGACGATGGCGACCATCCTTCGCTTCAACAACCTGAAGATCGCCGCGTCGGAACAGGCGCCACGCGTCTGCCAGGGCGCGATGAGCGTGTGCGGCATCGTCGGCTACAAGAACGACACGCCGTTCAGCGTTGGCCGGCACCTGCGCGACACGATGTCGGCCTGCCTCATGGTCGCCAACGACCGGATCCACCAGACGAACGCTAGCCTGCTGCTCATCGCGAAGGAGGTGTAGTGGCCGGCTACAGGGCCGCCACCGCCGAACAGGCGGCGTTCCTCAGCGAGCTCCTCGATCACGACCTGCTGCTCGAGACGGGGGTGCCCGGCGTCTATGGCCAGGGCGTCGATTTCGAGCGAGCCCGCGAGGCCTTCACCGCCCTGGTCACGCGGGCGGCCGAACCGGATCACCCCGAGTCGATGCGCTTCCCGCCGCTACTGCCCCGCTACCAGATCGAGACGAACGGCTACCTGGCCTCCTTCCCACACCTGGCCGGCAGCGTGTTCTCGTTCGACGGCTCGGACGCCGAGGCGCTCGAGCTGGAGGCGCGGGCCGGACGGCACGAGGACTGGAGTGGGCTGCAGTCGATGACCGACCTGGTCGTCCTGCCGGCGGCGTGCTACCCGGTCTACCCGGAGATCGCCAAGCGCGGCTCATTGCCGGCACACGGGGTCACCGTCGACACCGGCAGTTCGTGGGTGTTCCGCAACGAGGCGTCCGGCGATCCGGCCCGGATGCAGATCTTCCACATGCTCGAGTTCGTCCGGATCGGCGATCCCGACGAGGTGGCCGCCTTCCGGGATGACTGGCTGCGGCGAACGTCGGGGATATTCCAGCGCGTTGGAATCACCGTCGAGTCCGAACTCGCGACTGACCCGTTCTTCGGGCGAGCCGGGCGCATGTTGGCGGCCAATCAGCGCGCACAGGAGCTGAAGTTCGAGCTCGTCGCCCAGGTCGGCGGCCCGGATCCGACGGCCATCGCCTCATTCAACTACCACCAGGATCATTTCACCCTGATCTACGGCATCGACCTCGAGGGCGGTGGCGTCGCCCACACCGGCTGCGTCGCGTTCGGATTGGAGCGGATCACGCTGGCCATGTTCCGGGCCAACGGCCTGGAACTCAGGCGCTGGCCAGTCGACGTGTGCGCGGAGCTGTGGCCGTGACCGCGCCCGGATCAGGCATGGTCAGCCTGTTCGGGCATGATCCGGCCACCTATCGACCGCACCGGATCCATTCCGCGGAGCGGACCTACGTCGAGACGAATTGCTTCACCGACATCATGTCGGAGCTGCTCCACGCTCGCGGTGACGAACCGGTCGCGACCTTCGGCTCGTTCGTGCGGATGGACTTCGAGAACGACCAGTGGACCTTCTTCAAGCCCCTCGCCATCGATCTCGAACTCCTGTTCGGCGTCGATATCCACGAGATCCAGCCCTACCGGCCGATCCCGCGCCAGGTCGCGGAGGTACTCGCACTCGGCCGGACGATGACCATCGAGCTTGACGCGTGGTACCTGCCCGATACGGCGGCCACGAGCTATGGCACGGCCCACGTCAAGACCGGCGTGATCGCCGAGGCGATCGATCTCGACGGGATGCGGTTCCGGTACTACCACAACGCCTCGCTCTACGAGCTCTCAGGCGACGACTTCCGGGGTGCGTTCCGGCTGGGCGACGACTGGTCGCCAGACGTGCTGCCGCCCTACACGGAGCTGATCCGCTTCGACGCGGGGCCGCGGCTGCGAGGCTTGGTGCTTCGCGAGACGGCTCGGTCGATCCTGCGCGGCCACCTCGAACGGGTCGTGCCGGGCAACCCGTTCGATCGCTTCGGGGAGCGCCTGGCCATCGACCTCCCGGCCCTGATCGCGGGCGACGCGGCGTTGTATCACGCATACACTTTCGCCACGTTTCGCATGGCCGGCGCCGGGTTCGAGCTGCTGGCCTCGCACACGGACTGGCTTCTCGGCGACGACGGGGCACGAGCAAGCGCCGCCATGCGACGGATCGTCGAAGGCTGCAAGGTGCTGGGTTTCAAGCTGGCCCGTCGTCGTCCGTTCGATCCAAGCGAGGCGATGGCGGATCTGCGCGAGGCGTGGACCGAGGCGATACGCGCACTCGACGAAGCCGTCGGCGGGTCCCATGCCACCTGACCTGACGCCGACCCCGGTCCGGGTCGATGGCCACCTGGTCGTGCCGGTCGATGGCGGCTGGGAGGCCGCCGCCGCGGAACCGGAGCACGGGCCGGGCCCGAACGGTCTGGACGTCCTGGAGTGGCGACCGGCTCGGGTTCCAGGCACGGCTGCGGGCGTCCGGCGAGAGGCCGGCCTGGAGCCCGGTCCACTGGATTCGCAAGATTGGTGGTTCCGGACGACATTTGAAGCCGCGCCGGCCGAGGCCGATGAGGAACTCGTCCTGTGTCTTGGCGGGATCGCGACGCTGGCCGAGGTCTACCTCAACGGCGAACTCGTGCTTCGCAGCGATTCGATGTTCGCTCGCCACGCGATCGATATCGGGCGTCGTGCGCAGGGTCGAAACGAACTGGCGATCCGTTGTCGATCGATGAGCGGGCCGCTCGCGGTCTGGCGCCGGCCGCGGGCTCGCTGGCGGACGCGCCTGGTGCCCGATAACAACCTGCGATGGTTCCGGACGATGCTCCTCGGTCGCATCCCCTCGTTCTCGCCGGGTCCGGTGGCGGTGGGGCCATGGCGGCCCGTCTGGCTGGAACGGCGTCGACGGATCGTCGTGGACGACCTCGCCATGCGTGCGCGGCTCGACGGCGACGACGGCGTCCTGTCGCTGACGGCCCGGATCCGGGCGCTGGGAGGATGGTCGACCGATCGCGTCGAGCTGGAGCTGGACGGACCGTCGGGCCGACATCGCCTCTCCCTCCGAGCGGCAGACGACGCTAGCGGATCGTCCGTCGAAGGCCAGCTCCGGATTCCGGGCGTGGCACGCTGGTGGCCGCACACCCACGGCGACCCGCTCCTGCATGGTGTCCGGCTCAGCGTGGTCTCCACTGACGGATCGAGCGCGACCATTGATGCCGGTCGGGTCGGCTTCCGGACGCTGGCGCCAGGGCCGACGATCGAGCACGACGTCGACAGAAACGGTCTGTTCGTGCATGTGAACGCGGTCCCGGTCTTCGCCCGCGGCGCCCTCTGGACACCGCTCGATATCGTCGGCCTCGCTCCGACGGAAGCCGAGCTCCGGTCGGCGATCGAGACGGTCCGGGCCGCCGGGATGAACATGTTGCGGCTGCCCGGGTTCGGCCCCTACGAACAGGACGCCTTTTACGACCTGTGTGATGAGTTGGGTGTCCTCGTCTGGCAGGACCTCATGTTCGCGAGCATGGATTACCCGTTCGAGGATGACGGCTTCGAACGGTTGGCCGAGGCGGAGGTCCGTGGCGTGGTCGAGCGGTTGGCTGGCCGGCCGAGCACGGCTGTCCTGTGCGGCAACAGCGAGGTCGAGCAACAGGTCGCGATGCTCGGATTGGACAAGACTCTGGCGCGCGTCCCTTTCTTCGATGCGGTCGTGCCGGCCATCGCCGGAACGGCTGGTCTGGACGCCCTCTACGTACCCTCCGCCCCGTTCGGGGGAGATCTGCCGATGCGTCCCGATCGCGGTGTCACCAATTACTACGGCGTCGGCGGGTATCGAGCTCCGCTGTCAGACGCCCGCACCAGCGGCCTGCGCTTCGCTGCGGAGTGTCTTGCCTTTGCGAACGTCCCGGACGAGAAGGCCCTGGCGTCGCTCGTCCCCGAACCACCCGGGGAGGCATTCGTCCACAATCCACGCTGGAAGGCCGGGGTCGCACGAGATGCGGGCGCGGGCTGGGACTTCGACGATCTGCGCGACCACTACCTGGCCCTCGTCTTCGGCGTCGACCCGGGCGCGCTCCGACGATACGACCACGATCGATACCTCGAGCTCTCGAGGGCGGTCACCGGCGAGGTGATGTCACATGTCTTCGGGGAATGGCGTCGGTCGGGATCGCCGTCGGGTGGCGGTCTCATCCTATGGCTCCGGGATCTCGTGGCGGGTGCGGGATACGGCGTCCTCGACGATCACGGTCGGCCGAAGACGGCCTACCACCACCTTCGCCGGATCCTGGCCCCGATCGCCGTCTGGCTCATCGACGAGGGGATCGGCGGCGTGATCGCCCATGTGGCCAATGATGGCCCGCTGCCGATGACGGCCCGCCTTCGGGTTGCCCTCTATACCGACCAGGAGCTGCGGGTCGGCCTCGGGGAGTCCAGGCTCGAGCTGCCGCCCCACGGCGCCGCGCAGCGGGACGTGGAGGCAGTCGTTGGGCACTTCGTCGATGCGGCGTGGGCCTACCGATTCGGGCCGCCGGCCCAGGATGTCATCGTGGCCAGTCTCGAACGGGATGGTCCCGACGGGACCCAGCTCGTGTCGCAGGCATTTCATTTCCCGACGGGGCGGCCGCTGAGCCTCGAACCCGAACAACGCCTCGGACTGTCCGCGACGATCGGGCACGCGACGGATGGGGTCGCCCACCTGCTCGTGACCAGTCGTCGGCTTGCCTATGGGGTGCGGATCCACGTCGCGGGATTCGCGCCGAGCGATGACGCCTTCTCGGTCGAGCCGGGCGGGACGCGCCTGGTCACCATGCGACCGACCGGGAACCAGGAACCGGTCCTCGGCGGTTGGCTGACGGCGCTCAACCTGGCCGGCCGGGCGGTCATCCGAGCGCTGGCTCCCAGATCATGAACGTCGGACGGCCAGCGACCGGTCCCCTGTATCTCGATGTCGCCCCCGATGCGGTATTCGCCTTCTTCCATGCGCCGGCGGCCGGAACCACCTCGGACACGGCGGTCCTGATCTGCCCGCCCTGGGGTTGGGATGAGATCGCCTCGTATCGCGCTCGCGGAGCCTGGGGCGCCTACCTCGCCGACCGAGGACATCCGACGTTGCGCATCGATCTGCCCGGCTGCGGCGACAGCGCCGGGGACCCGGGCGAGCCGGAGCTGGTGGCCGCCTGGCGTCATTCGATCGAGGGTGCCGCGGGCTGGCTGGCGGCCCTGCCCGGGGTCTCGCGGGTGGCGGCGATCGGGCTGGGCCTGGGCGGACTCCTGGCAGCGGCTACGGTCGCGGACGGGGCCGCCATCGATGACCTGGTGCTCTGGGCGGCGCCGGTCCACGGTCGCGCCTTCGCCCGGGAGCAGCGCGCATTCGCCGCGCTCCAGGGATCGCGTCTGGCTCCAATCGACGACTCCGACCCTGCTCCGCTACCGGATGGCTGGCTGGAAGTCGGCGGATTCGTGCTGTCCGCGGAGACCATCGCGACGCTCGGACCTCTCGACCTGGCCAGCCTGCCGCTAGGCCGACTGGAACGCGCACTGCTCCTGGAACGCGATGGCATGGGCCAGGATCGTGAGCTCGAGGCCAGCCTGAAGCGCGACGGGGTGGAGGTCACGGCGGCGCCCGGGCAGGGGTGGACCGACATGGTCTTCCACCCGGAGCGCTATCGGCCACCGCTGGTCGTCTTCGAACGTGTCGCCGAATGGCTGGCCGCCGCACCGACTCGGCGCCCTCGGACCCCGCGGATCGAGGCGCCGCGGGTGATGGATCGATTGGAGCTGTGCCTGGATGGCACGTGCATCCAAGAGGCGCCGATCCAGATCGACCAGCCATTCGGCCAGGTCCTCGGGCTGCTCGCGCGACCGGTCGAGCTGCCGCTGTCACCAGTCTGTGCCATCTTCCTGAATGCGGGGGCGGTGCGCCGGATCGGCCCCAACCGACTCTGGGTCGAGATCGCGCGACGCTGGGCCGCCCGCGGCGTCCCGACGATCAGGATGGACCTCGAGGGCATCGGCGATGCGGACGGCGACCCGTCCCGGTACCTCGACGTCGGCAACTTCTATACGCCGGCCTTCGGTGCGCAAGTGACCACCATCGTTGATGCCCTACAGGCTCGCGGGCTCGGCCCGCAGTTCGTCCTGATCGGTCTGTGCGCTGGAGCGTATTGGGCGTTCCACACGGCGGCATCGGACAGCCGGGTGATCGAGGCGATCATCGTGAACCCGAGGGCGATGGTCTGGGACCCCGACCTTCTGGCGCGCCGGGAAGCCCGCAAGGTCGAGCGGCTCCTGGAGCCGGCCCTGTGGCAGGGGCTGCTGCGCAGTAAGGTCCCGCCGTCGCGGATGCTGGCCGTCTCGCGAGCAATGGCGAGGACGGCCGTACGCGCCGTGATCCGTGCAGCGCGACGCACATCGGCGGCGGATCGCGCACGGAGGTCGAGCGACGTCACCGAGGGCCGGCTCGATGCGCTGCAGAAGCTCGGCACCCGCGTCGTCCTGGCCTTCGCCGACGACGAGCCGGTCCACGACGAACTGATGGCAGATGGCGTCCTGACCCGATCGGACCGCTGGCCCGTCATCGAGCTCATGCACCTCCCCGGGCGGGATCACACGCTGCGGCCGATCGTCGCCCAGCGCGCGCTCCACGTCATGCTCGAGGCTGAACTCGACCGACTCGTCGGGACCGGGGGCGTCGGAAGCTTGAGCGACTTGGCTCCCCAGCCCGCGCTCGAAGCCTGGCCTCGGCAAGTCGCCGCACCGCGCCTCGCGCGTGTGGCTGGCCCAACAGACGCGCGAGAACCGGACGATTGGTAGAAGCTGTCATCGATGGCTCAGGTTGGCAGGCCGTCAGACTCCAGCTCGGCACGCTCGATCCTGACGACCTGGACGCCTGGCGGCGGCTTGCCGACCGGGCCATCGAGCCCAACCCCTTCTTTCGGCCGGAATTCGTCCTGGCGAACGTGATCGAGCGCGGCGCTCGGGCCCGACTTCTCGTGCTTCGGGATGGGTCTCGTTGGCTGGCGTGTCTGCCGTACCGGACCATGCGCCCGTCGGCGCGGCTTCCCTTGCCGAGCCTCGAGGCCCTCACCGATTCCTATTCGTTCTGTGGCACGCCGCTCATCGATCGGGATGCCGTCGCTCTCGCCGCAGGAGCGTTCGTCGACGTGGTGCTGACGGAACGTCGCGCTGCCGTCCTCGCACTCGGGATGTTCTCCCCCGACGGCCCCGTCGCCGACGCCCTCGCGGCAGCAGCGGCGGCCCGGGGCATCCGGCCGATCGTCTACTCGGCCTACGAGCGTGCGGCATGGCATCGATCCGCGGGCACGAGCTTCCCGGGTCCCAGCTTCGACCGCACCGACAGGCGCGAGCTGGCGCGACGTGCGAGATTGCTGTCGTCGGAGCTGGGTGGGGAGCTCGAGGTCATCGACCACTCGAACGAACCCGAGGCATGGGAGGCCTTCCTGAGCATGGAGAACTCGGGCTGGAAGGCGGCGTGGGGGACGGCGATCGGCAGCACGTCGGTCGATACGGCGTTCTTCCGGCGGATGTGTGCGGGTATGTCGGCCGCTGGACACCTGGAGGTGGTGACCCTCGAAGTCGCCGGGAGGCCGGTGGCCATGGAGTGCCACCTGGTCGATGGCGACGTCCTCTACTCGTTCAAGATCGCACACGATCCCGACTTCCGCCGATTCTCACCGGGCACGCAATTGAAATACCGCGTCATCGAGCGGTTCCGCGCGCGAGGGCTGAGGATGGCTGACTCATGCGCCGTCCCGCAGAATGCCCACATGAACCGCCTGTGGCCCGAGCGCCGCCGGATGCAGACGCTCCTCCTCCCCACCGGGGCGTGGAGTGCCGGATTCCTGCGCCCGGCGATGCTCCTCAGGGCCGCCGCGCGGCAGGCGCGCGACACTGTTCTCCAGCGCGGACGATCGCGTTCCGGCTAGGCGAGCCGGCGCTCCCAGTTAAGCGCGGGCGCGAGCCGCCCGAATCCGGCGCACGACCCGTCGGGCGAAGGGCATACGTTGCGCCAATCGGCGGAACGTGGAGATCCGGGTGCTAGAGAGAGTGATCTTCCGGACGTGCTCGGCGACATACCAGCGCACGATCTGATCGCCCGGGAAGTACACGACGTCGCCGCGGCGCAACGTGGTCGTCAGACCGCTCGACGACGTGATCTCGACCTCGCCGTCGAGGATCTGGATCACTTCATCGGCTCCATAGTGCCAGTCGAACCGCCCCGCGGAACAGTCCCAGACCATCGCGCTCAGCGTGCCATCGAGCGGGAACGACAGTCGCCGAGCACGTGCTTGTGGGGTGCCCTCGATGATCCAGTTCGGGTCGATCGGGAAGGCCGCGAGTTCGTCCGTCACCACGGAGCGCGTCACGATCGGTTCCCGGGACGCCATCGGCCTACCCCTAACGGCATATGAATCCCTAAAACCCTACAGTATCTGCCCCATGTTCGGGATTCCGCGGCATCCAGGTTTGTAACGCCGAAAGATCAGGACGGTGCAGCGTCGGTGTTGTCGAGTGCCGCGGTCACCCAGTCGGAGACGATGTCCATGCTCTGGTCGGAGGTCGTGTGCCCCATATCGAATTCCCGATACTCGAGCGCAAGCGGGAACCGCTGCAGCGCTCGGAACGCCTCGCGCCCGTACGCCACGCCCAGGGTTTCGTCGCGTACGCCATGCACGATCAGGACGGGCTTGTCACGTAGTCGATCCGGTCGCACCACGTGGGGAAGGACCTCCGGAAGGAGCCGACCGCTCATGCACGCCACGCCGGCGACTTGTTCAGGCGCCGTGAGCATGGTGGCGAGCGCGATGATCCCGCCCTGGCTGAACCCCACGATGAACACACGCGCTGGGTCCGCTTCGTACGCGACCACGGCTTCATCGATGAATGTCGCCACCCGCGTCCACGCCGCCTGGGCCTCCGCGCGATCGACCACCGGTCCTTCCGGCGTGAAGGTCACGTTCAGCCAGCCAAAGGCGAACGGCCCCATCTCAATCGGCGATCGCGCGCTGATGACCAGGAAGCGAGGATCGAACCTCCCCGCGAGCGACGCCATCGAGAGCTCGTTGCTTCCGACACCGTGCAGCAGGAGCAGCAATGGAGGTCGCCCGGATGCCCTCGTCAGGACCCCGGGCTGACGCGTCCGATGGGCGAGCGAAAGGGACCTCCGTCCGCCGTCTGCCATCAGGCTCGTCTGTCTCGCGCGGGCGACTGAGTCAACTCGACTTCAGCAATCGATCGACCTGGCGCCGGCCGGTCTCCCAGTCGAACGATCGGAACACCTGCACGTCGGCGATGTGTTGGGCAGCCGAGTAGAACATCTCGTACTGCAGCTGCCGGCCGGCGAATTCGGTGCCCACCAGGTCCCACATCGCCTTCAAGAGGCCGACCCTGTCGCGCGATGACAGGGTCGCCGAGCGGTAATAGCGGTTGACGTCGTCCGCGGTCTCGGGGGCGTCGTAGCTCTCCGCCGACGGCAACGCGATGAACCCGCCGCCAGCCAACTCCCGCAGTGCGCGCATGAGATCCACGGCCCAGCGTCGCTGCAGGCTGATTCCGGCATGGACCATGGCCGGCGCGGGCAGCGCGAGGCCACCCCGCATCTCCGGCTGGATCTGCGCGGCCAGGACGATCGCGTCGAGGGCCGAGCAGAAGGCCGCGATATCCCCACCGAGCTGCGCCTGGACCGGCGGGATCGCCGTGAGTCCGTGAGCGTCGGCGAGCTTGATCGCGAGTCCCGAGGCGAACTCCATCTTCACCAGGAACCGGACGAGCGCCTGGTGGTTCGCCAGGACCTGTGCGCCGGTCTCGGTGAATTGGGCGTTGACCAGCCGGACGTCGCGGTGGACGAAGACGTGTTCCCAGGGGACGAACACATCGCGCAGGACGACGAGGTTGTCAGACTCGTCGAAACGCGACGAAAGGGGATAGTCGAACGTATTGGTCGCGATCGTGGCGTACGGCCGGCGCGGGTCGAGGCGCAACCCATCGGCGTTCAGTGGCATGACCACGGAGATCGCGTAGTCCTCGTCGCCGGGCTGGAGCGGAGCGATGTAGCTGGGCAGCAGATAGTCGGAGATCGCGGCCGAGGTTGCGATCATCTGTGCGCCGCCGATCACGACACCATCGTCACGCTCCTCGACGACGCGTAGGTCACGAACCAGTCGTTGTCGCGTGCCCGCTGGTAAAACGAGGTGACGTTGTCCCCGAAGCGCGTGCCCGCGCGGTCGAAGACGTCGCGGCGGCTGGCGAACGCGGTGATGATCGAGGCGACGTGGTCCGGCGTGCGCCCCATCAGTCCGTAGCTGCCCTCGGCCCAGTGGCGGTGAAGCATCCTTCGCCGCTCGAGATCCTCGGCGGATCTCGGCATCAGCCACATCGCACTGTGCGTCGCGCCGTCCGCGTCAACCCCGATCTCAGGGTTGCCGATGGCCGCGTCGTAAAGTGCGGCGATGACCTGTGTCGGGCCCGCGAAGCCTGGGTGGGCGGTGATGTCGGCGATGGCCTCGCCACCGAGCAGGACGGTCCGTCCGTCGCGCCTGATGCTTTCGAGATAATCCGCACCCCGCCGCATCAACAAGACCCTCCGTCGTTGAGGTCCGGAGCAGAATGCGCACAAGGAGCATGGAGATACCCGAACCCGATGGATGAGATGCCCAAGATGCCGGACCACCCCGCCGACAGCGACTGGGTGGCTGACGCGGACCTGTTTCGGCAGGCCTTCAGGCGATACGCGACGACCGTCGTCATCGTGACGTACGTCGATTCCGACGGTCGGCCATGTGGCATGACGGCCACGTCGATGTGCTCGCTGTCGCCGTCGCCACCATCCCTCCTGGTCTGCATCAACCGTGCGTCGCGCGCCCACGCGGAGATCACCGATCGCGGACGATACGGCGTGAATCTCCTGTCCGTCGGGCAGCGCAGCGTAGCACTCCATTGCAGCCGGATCGGTACCGACAAGCGCCTGCGGGAAGACTGGCTCGCCACCGATGCGCCGGAGGGTTCGACGCCCCGCTTGCTCGGATCGCTCGCCCACCTGGAGTGCGATGTCGCCTCGTCCTTCGAGGTCTACTCGCATTCGGTCTTCCTTGGTCTCATCCATGGCGTCTGGGTGAACCCGGTCGAGGAGCCGCCGCTCCTGTACCACGGCGGTTCGTACAGTCAACTCGAGAGCGCGGCCGAACGGTCGGAACGCCTCCGTTGGGAGCTGCCAGGTTGAGGATCCCGCGCGCCGTCGTGACCGGCGGCGCCGGGTTCGTCGGCAGTCATCTCGTCGACCGGCTTGTCGGCGACGGCTGGCAGGTCCTCGTGATCGACGACCTGTCGACGGGGCGGCCCGACCAGCTGCCCGGGAGCGCACGACTCGAGCGGCTCGACATCGCCGTCGATCCCATCGAACCCATCGTCGGCGCGTGGCGCCCCGACATCGTCTACCACATCGCGGCTCAGACCAGCGTGCCGCTGTCGATCCGTGATCCGATGCGTGACCTTGCCGTCAATGTGTCAGGAACGCATCGTGTGGCGGCCGCCACACGGGCGGCTGGCGCGAAGCGCCTCGTCTTCGTCTCATCCGGCGGCGCCATCTACGGCGAGACGACGCGCGCGGCGACAGAGCGGTCGACCCCGGCTCCGACCTCGTATTACGGCATCCACAAGCTCGCGGCCGAGGGCCACGTGGCCTTGTCGGGCGTTTCGTTCGCCATCGCGCGGCCCTCGAACATCTACGGGCCGCGCCAGGCGGCCGGGCTCGAGGGCGCGGTCGTGGCGACCTTCGTCGGTCAGGCACTGGCCGGCCAGCCGCTGACGATCGACGGCGATGGCCGCCAACGGCGCGATCTGATCCATGTCTCGGATGTCGTCGCGGCCCTCGTTCGCCTAGGCGATCCTGACACTCCCGGCGGTATCTGGAACGTGGCGTCCGGTCGAACCGTATCGATCGAAGCCCTGGCAGCCATGGTGGAGCGCGGCGTCGGCGCGACATTGGGTCGAGTCAAACGACCGGTCCGGCCGGGCGACGTCCGGAACGCCGCCGAATCGCCCGGCCGGTTGCGCCGGCTGGGCTGGGCGCCGTCGATCCCGTTGGCCCGCGGAATCCGGGATCTCCTCCAGGACCGGGGATCGCCGCCCGCGCGATAGCGCGAGGGTGCCGCACGGCGCGCGGAGGGTCGGCGGATCCGTCGACGGAGGTCACGGTGCCCGCCCGCACCGGTTGCAGGGGTCTTGTCCATTTGGACCGGGTCCGGCGTGGTACTTCGTAAGCCAGCCTTGCCCCGCTTAGGTGATGGCAGCTTGGCTCGGGGCCGAGGTAGATTGCTGCGGCGCCGCCCCGGACCGTCACTCGGAACGCGCGTCATCCACGAAATAGCACCCCCGTCGCGAGGCGGGTCCGCAAAGCCACGGCGCTCTCTGAGCGGGCCGGGCCACCGAATGGAGCTCCGATCGCATGTCGTTCTGGAATGGGTTCGAGTGGACCTCCGAGACCCCGACACCGCCCATCCAGAAGCGCTCTGGGACGCGCTCCGGCCGCGCTCGTGATTATCTGGCGACGCTGGTGATGGTCGTCGCCATCGGCGTCTATGCCCTGCCGCTGGTCGCGACCAGCGCATCCACATCGACGAGCGGTCCCAGCCTGAGCCTCTCGCCCACGAGTGGGGCCGCCGGCACCAGCGTCACCGTGTCCGGCCAGGCGTTCGCCAGGCGGATGCAGCTCGCGTTGACCTGGGACGGCTCGACCGTCGGCATGCCTACCGTCGTCACCAACCGTCAGGGCGGCTTTCGCGTCTCGTTCAAGGTGCCGAAGACCTCCTTCGGATCGCACGTGACTAGCATCGCCGCATCGACAGCAACGACGCAGGCTAAGGTCTCGCGCTCGATCGTGGCGACGTTGCCCCCGGTCACGGCGGACTTCGACGTGACGGCGGCCGCGAGCCCGACGGCCACGCCTGCCCAGCCTGCCCCTACGCCGACCAGTCCACCAGTGGCGACCCCAGCCCCGACGCCAGCACCGACGGTCACACCCGCTCCGACCCAGGCGCCGACGGCCCCGGTGTCGACCCCGACCCCGAACCCTCCGCAGACCGCGGCACCGACCGCAGCCCCTACTGCCACGGCGACGCCGGCCTCGACCGCCACGGCGACGCCGACCCCGGCGCCTACCGGCACGCCCACCCCGGCACCGACCACCACGCCCACCGCCCCGCCGACACCGGTGCCGACGCCGCCGCTCGGCCTCACGTCGGTCCGGGTGTCGTCCGTCACCGATCTGCTGTCAGCCTTGGCGGACAACAGCTTCGATGAGATCGTGGTCACGAACGGCACATATTACGTGAGCCCGGCCAACAGCCAGCGATCCGATTCGTTGTACATCGGCGCCCGCTACGCGGGCCGCACCCGACCGATCACGGTCCGCGCCGAGACCCGCGGCGGTGTCACCTTCGATGGCGGGGGCGGCACGAGCTATGGCGGACTGACCTTTGCAGCCGGCGCACACGACCAGGCTTGGGACGGCTTCAACTTCGCCAACATGGTCGCGATCGACACCGGCATCATCGTCTTCGGCGGTGACCCGACCCTTATCGCACCGCATCACATCACGCTCCGGAGCATCACGCTCAAGTCAACATGCCGGCGACCGTCATCGAGCAACATCAACGCCCAGGGCGTGTACTTCGCCCAGGCGCTTGGGGTCGGGCCCCACGACCTGCTGGTCGAGGACCTCACCGTCGACGGTTCCGATCCGTTCAGCCTCTGGAGCGCGATCCACGCGTACCACGGCACCGTGGTCGCCCCGCCCAGCTACAACGTGACGATCCGTCGCCTAAAGGTGACGGGCACCCCCTTTCCCATCGTGCTGTGGGATGACACGGCCGTCCAGCACGATTGGCTCATCGATGGCGCGACGATCAGCGGCGCCGGCAGCTACGCAGTCCGCTTCGAATCGGTGGGGGCCAGGAACATCCTTCTCAACGCCATGACGTCGACCGGCTCAGGCTACGGCGGCTTCTACAGTTCGATGGGCACCACCCCGCCTGGGGTATCCTTCACCAACGACAGCCTTCGCTGACGTCCGACTGGATTGGTCGGGCGACCGGGCGCCATCCGGCCGAGAAGATCACGGCCGCCGGCTCGCTCCGGGGAGTGCCGATACTTCAGCGAAGAAGGCCGGGGTCCGTCCCCCAGGCCGATGGCGCGGGCATGACGCCGATCATGACCCCCCAGCCACCGGTTTCGGACCCTGGTCCCAACGCGAACGTCGGGCCGTGATCGCCGTCACCGCAACGAGTGCGCCGTTGCGCGCTACCCCATAGGTCCCACGTTCAGGCTGCCCCATCGGACTGGTCTCCCGTGGGCCGACGGGGTGATAGCCCCCAGTGCCCGCCTTCGACGAAGCTCAAGCTCCACCAATCGCGAGGTACAGCTATCGTGTCGTTCGTTTCCCGCCGCCCGGCCCGTGCAGCCAAGATCGTCACCGCGATCCTTTCGATGGTTCTCATGGTGGCCGCCCTGTCGGTCTCGACCCCGCAAGGCGTCCTTGGCGCGACGGATTCGCAGACCACGCTCTGCTCGGCCAACATGCGCACGAGCGCCTCGCTGTCGGCACGGATCGTGGGTGTCATCGGGAAGTCGACGAGGGTGTCGGTGGTGGCGACGGTGAGTGGCAGCCGATGGCGGACGACCTGTCCCGGCACGACCGTCTACGGCACCTCGTGGTATCGAATCACCGCGATTAATGGCACAAGCGTGAAGTCGCTGTACGGCGTGACATATGTCTATGCGGCGACGCGACTGTTCAAACCGGCGCCCTACACGCGTTATGCGGCGTGCGGTGCGTCCCTTCGGACCAAGCCCACAGCCACCGCGCCGTCGAAACTGACGGCCAGGCTTAACGCCAAGGTCCTCGTCGCCACCAAGGTGACCGGCAGTCGCTGGTCGAGGAACTGCGCCGAAGGGATCGTCTCCGGGAACACGTGGTATCGCATCAGCGCGATCAACGGCCGGTCGTTCCGATCACTGTATGGGATCTCGTATCTCTACTCGCAGACGGGACTCTTCAGGTCGACGCCGACGACCATCGCCACATCGACCATCACGCCGCTGGCGGCCCCCACCGGGGCGTGGGTCCGGGTCACCTCAGTGGCGGGCCTGCTTGCTGCGCTGGCGAACAACAACCTCGACCAGATCGTGGTCGCCAACGGCACCTACCACGTGAGCCCCGCCAACAGCGAACGATCCGATTCGCTCTACATCGGCGCCCGCTACGCGTCCCGGACCCGGGCGATCACGGTCCGCGCCGAGACCCGGGGCGGCGTCACCTTCGATGGCGGTGGCGGTTCGAGCTACGGCGGCCTGACGTTCGTGGCCGGTGCGCATGACCAGACTTGGGACGGCTTCAACTTCGCCAACATGGTGGCGGTCGACACCGGCATCATCGTCTTCGGCGGCATCCAGACACTCGCCCCGCCGCACCACATCACCCTGCGCAGCATCACGCTGAGGTCGAGCCTGCATCGCACGTCTGCGAGCGACATCAATGCCCACTGCGTGTATTTCGCCCAAGCGCTGGGGACTGGGCCACACGACCTGCTCGTGGACGGCCTAACAGTCGACGGCACGGGCTCGCTCGGCCTGTGGAGTGGCATCCATGCTTACCACGGCGACTCGACCCATCCGCCGAGCTATAACGTGACGATCCGACACCTCAAGGTCAGCGGGACCCTCTTCCCGATCGTACTATGGGAGACCTCGACGGCCCAACATGACTGGACGATCGACGGCGCGACGATCAGCGGCGCCCGCAGCTACGCGGTCCGCTTCGAATCTGTCGGGGCCAGGAACATCACCTTCAACGCGGTGACCTCGACCGGCTCGGGCTTGGGCGGTTTTTACAGCACGATGGGCGCCCATCCGCCCGGCGTCACGTTCACCAACGACAGCCTGCACTGACCTCGGCGCGGCCCGTCGTGGCTGCGGCGATGCCCCGTCTCAGGGCCAGGGTCAGGATGCCTCGGACGGAGTCGTCGGGGCCGACGAGACCGAATGGTAGAGCTCTCGCAGGCGCTCGGCGTTGATGTCGACGTCATGCTCGCGACGCACGTAGTCGCGCAGCCGTAGCCCCATGGCCGCCGCCATCGAGCGGTCTCGCTCGAACGACGTGAGCGCTGCGACGATCGAGTCGGAGCTGACATCCGGCAGGATCGTGCCACGTTGGTCACCGATCAATCCGGGGATACCCCCCACAGCACTGGCAATCACCGGGAGGCCAACAGAGCCCGCCTCCACGAGGACCGTCGGCAGGCCCTCGCCCCGGGATGGCAGGACGAGCACATCGGCGGCACACATGTAGGTAGCCACCAGTCGATGCGCGACTGCGCCCCGATACTGCAGGCTTCGCTCGCCTTCGGGATCGTCCCGGCCGTAGCCCACCATCGGGCCGTCACCGACGAACACAGCCAGGAACCGGTCGCCCATCGGACGGATGGCATCTGCCAGCTCGCGGACGCCCTTGGCGTCGACGAGATTGCCAACGAACAGGACGACGATCCGGTCATCGATCAGATCGAGCGCCTGCCGCGCTTCGCCCCGTGGAATGGCTGATCCCGCGATGGACGCGTGGTCGGAGCCCAAGGGCAGCACGCTCGCCTCAACACCAGCCAGAGTCTCGACACGCTCGGCAAGGGCGGGACTGACGGCGATGACAAGGCTGGCGGCTCGGATCGCCGCCCTGAGGTTGGGTACGCTGCCTGGGTTCCGCTCCGGCCAGGTGTTCAGGTCACTGCCGTGAAAGGTCAGGGCCAGCGGGAGACCAGTTCGGGCGGCGACTCGCCAAGCGGCCAGGCCGGTGACGGCCGAGTGACCATGGACGAGGCGCGCTCCACGCCAAGCACCACGAACGCCCATCGTCGCCCGCGCCATGAGCCGATCAGGGATCGCCCAGCGCGGTTCGCCAGGCAGGGCTGGATAGCGAGCACGAACGACCTCGACGCCCTGGTCGCGGCCAGCGTCCGGCGTGTCGGCGTATCGCCGCCAGCGTGGATGGATCCGGAGGGGCCACGGCGCCCAAGGCGTCGGACTGACCACGGTGACTGCGACGCCACTTCGAGCCAGAGCTCGCGCCTGTGTCTGGTAGAAGACGCCCCCGACCGTCTCGCGGTCCCAGGGATAGTCCGGCGTGATCCACAGCGCGTCGGTCACGCGTCGCCAGTCGGCAGCAACTGATCCCAGCCGTGAAGACCCTCGCGTGCGCCTGCAACGGGCGCCATGCCGAGCGGGGCGGGGTCGGCTCGTCTGGACGCCCGTCGCCGGAGATATGTCAGCCCCGCGGCGAGCCCGATCAGGAGCCAGACCTGTTTGCGATTGGAGAGGATGTCAAGGAAGAGCGCCAGGATGAGGAGCGAGGCGAGCGCCGCCTGGACGGTCGCGGCGTCTGGCCCCCATCCGCGTTTGAGCACGAGCGGCAGCAGGAACAGGGCAAGCAGCGCGAGCCCGACCGGTCCGAGCTCGACCACCGTGCCGACCACGAGGTTGTGCGGTCCGAGTGTCGGCGGGAGATTGGCCGCGGCCGGGGTCAGGTTCGGCGTGATGACTGCGTCGCGGGTGTAGGCGACCGGGAAGTTGGCGTAGCCCACGCCGAGCACCGGCGCCGTCCCGTAGGACGTCAGCGCGACCGTCCAGATGTCGGTGCGGCCGGCGCCGCCCGTCGTCAGGGCCGTCTGGACCCGCTGGGCCACGAGGCTCGAGACGCCCGGGATCTGGAAGGTCAGGACTACGATGACCGCCAGGAGCGCGGTCGCCGAAAGCAACCGCCTAGGGCCAAGACGCGGCAGGATGAAGACCAGGAAGACGATCACGACGCTGACCCAGGCGCCTCGCGTGCCCGACACAAGGATGCCCGCCGTGCTGATCAGCGCGATCGCGCCGCCCACGATCCGCCGGTCGCCGTTAAGGAGCTCGTACAGGCCGAAGACCAGGGCTGGCAGCAGGACCCCCGCGAATTGAGCAGGGTTCTGGTTCTGAATGGCCGCCGCGCGGGCTTCGCCGGCAGGTCCGAATGCGATGAACGTCTGGATGCCGACGGCCGCGGTTGCGACGGCCGAGAGGCTGTAGATCCACAGCAGGGACCGGACCATCGCCGGTCTCTGTACGACCACGTCCGCGATCAGGACCGCGATAACGAACAGCTGCAGGAGCGTGGGGATCTCCGCCCAGGCCGTGGCCGGATCGAGGGCCCAGAGCAGGCTGAGGACGGCCCATGCCAGGAATGCCCAAGCCGCTGTCGGCGTGGCCGCGAAGGAGAGACGCCCCAGCCGCGGAAGACCGTAGGTGACCGCGAAGAGGACGCCCACGAACCTGCTGATCGTGCCGAGGCCGTCGATCACCACGACCTGCTCGATCGGGATCAGCGCGACGAACAGCGCGAGCGTCACCATCGGCCAGCGCACGCTCACCACCGCCACCAGTGGTACGAGCGCGAGGCCGACGGCGATCGGCAGCAGCCCGACCCTCGTCGCGAGCGCGACAACGACGATGACACCCAAGACCGCCAATGGAGCGAGCGGCCCGGCCCACCGCGGACCCAGGCGCAGTACGTCGCCGATGCGACCGACCGAGGCGCTCATGCCGGATCGCCAGACGTTGCGACGTCGGCGCTCACGGGCATGCCCGATACGGAGAATGGTCCACCCGACGACCTCGGCCAAGACTGCAGACGGACGACTGACGACCGCCGTCGGAGGCGGACCGCGTCGGCAGCATAGACCAAGATCGTCGGCACCCGGTCAGGGCCGGGGTTCCTCGCCGAGCCACGAAATGTGCGGGGGGCCGGCGTCCGGTACATTCAATCCCGGGACCCGGGTGCCCGTCGGGACGATCTTTTGGCAAGGCAGAGGGAGCGAATGTGCGGGATCGCCGGTTTCTACGCACCGGGTGAGCGGGTCGAGCCGTGGTTCGGCGCGGCGACCGAGGTCGCCAGGCACCGGGGCCCGGACGACGACGGCGCCTGGGCGCTCGGGCTGGGCGCTCGCGTCCCGCTGAGCTCGATCGGCCGCGGCGAGGCCACCGGTGCGTCGGTCGCGCTCGGGTTCGTCCGCTTGGCGATCCTCGACCTGAGCCCCAGCGGGAACCAACCCATGGTCGAGCCGGGCCGTGCCGCCCTGGCCCTTAACGGCGAGATCTATAACTACGTCGAGATCCGCGACGAGTTGCGGACGCGCGGCTGGACGTTCACCTCGAGCGGTGACGCCGAGGTCCTGCTCAAGGGCTGGCTCGAATGGGGCGAAGACGTGTTCCCGCGCCTCAACGGGATGTGGGCGATGGCGATCTACGACGCCCGCCGCCACGGGGTCCTGCTGTCCCGCGACCGTTTCGGCGAGAAGCCGCTGTTCTGGACGCCCTGGCGAGGTGGTCTGGCGTTCGCCTCGGAGGTCAAGCAACTGCGGGCATTCCCGGACGTCTCGATCAAGATCGACCTGGGACGTGCGGCGACATTCGTGCGAAGTGGTCGCCCATACGATGGTCCGTCATCGTGGTTCGAGGGCATCCACCAGGTCGAACCAGGAGGCTTTCTATGGATCGATGAGACCGGCCACCGAGAAACGCGCTACTGGAACCTCCAGGAGGCGGCCGCCGCGGTCGTTCCGGAGCGCGACCCCGACGCCTGGCAACGACGCTTTGCCGATGCCTTCAGCCATTCGGTCGCGATCCGGCTCCGTTCCGATGTCCCGGTCGGGACGTCGCTGTCGGGCGGCGTCGACAGCTCGGCGGTGATGGCCGAGGCGACCTGGCTCGGACACAAGGGCTACCACAGCTTCACTCTGACCAGCGACGACGCACGGGTGGACGAAGGTCCGGAAGCCGGGACGTTTGCCCGTGCGATGGGGTCCATCTGGCACCCCATCCCTGCGTCCGGTGCCGAGTTCGCTGCGACCTGGGATCAGATCACCTGGCATCAGGAATCACCGGTTCCGTCGACCAGCCTCTACGGCCAGTGGAAGGTGCTCGAGGCGGCCCGCGCGTGTGGCGTGATCGTATTGCTGGATGGCCAGGGAGCGGATGAGATCCTCGGCGGCTACCACAAGTTCATGGCATCGGTGCTCTTGGCACGCATCCGGCGTCACGAGCTGACGGCCGTCCCCACCCTGTGGGCATTCGCTCGCCACCTGGGCGGCCCGCGGACGATCCTCGACAACGGTTATCGCTACCTCGGACGCGTGGGGCGACCCACGGACGGTGCGTCCTGGCTTCGGGCCGCGCCGAATCAGGTTCGAACAGCGCCCGACGTCGGAACCGATCCGCTGACGATGCGGATCGCCGACATCGATCGCTGGAGTCTGCCCAATCTGTTGTCGTACGTCGACCGGAGCGCGATGGCATTCGGCGTTGAGACGCGCCTGCCGTATCTCGACCCAGTGGTCGCCAGCCTTGCCCTGGCCATGCCCATCGAAGTGCTTGTGCGCGACGGCTGGTCCAAGTGGCCGCTGCGTCAGACGCTCGCCGATCGGAACGGCACCGGACCGGCGTGGCGCCGCGGGAAGCGCTGGTTCGGCGTGCCCCAGCGGGCGTGGCTTGGTGGCCCCCTGGCCCCACTCGTCGACGAATGGCGGCGCGATCCCCATCCTTTGTGGACCGAGCTCGTAGACGTAGCCGCCATGCGGCGCCATGCCGACAACGTGCTCGGGCGTCGCCGTCGGAACGCTGCGGCCGAAGATCAGATCTTCGAGCTCGTCGCCCTCGACCGCTTCTTCAGGACATGGGGCGCTTCTTGACGGATCCGACCGACCGATCGGCGCCGGCCCGATGGTCGGCCACGCTTCGGGTGGCCATGGCGCTGTACGGCGATCTCAGCCACGACAGCCGGGTGATCAGGGAAGCCGAGAGCCTCGCGGCGGCCGGCCATGCCCTGACCATCATCTGCCTCGGGGCGTCCCAGGAGACCATCGCCCGACTACGCGCCCGCGTGCGGGTGGTGGTTTGCCAGCCGCCTGGAACGCAGAGCCGTCCGGGCCAGACTAGTCCCTTCCTCGCCCGGCCGCCCTCGCGCCTGCGCGCGTTGGCGGCGCGGGCGACCTGGCTATTCCGCTATCGACGGGCACTCGGTGGCTGGGGCCGGCTGGTCGTAGCGGCGGCCGGGCCGGTCGACGTCTGGCATGCCCACGATCTGACCGGGCTACAAGCGATCGCGCCACACGTCGCACGACAGGTCCCGATCGTCTACGACAGTCACGAACTGTTCCTCGAGACCGGCAGCGCCGTCCACCTGCCTCGCCTGGCCCGACGTTGGCTTCTGGCCCGTGAGCGCCGCCTGGTCCGAAGGTGCGCGGCAGTCGTGACGGTCAACCCGGGCATCGCCGCTGCGCTCGAGCGCCTCTACCATCCTGCCAGGATCGTGGTCGTGCGCAATTGCTCGCCGCGCTGGATTCCTCCAGCCGTGAGGCCGAATCTGATCCGCACGGCGATCGGGCTTGCCGATGACGCGCCGATCGTGCTGTTCCATGGGTCGCTCGAGCCCGACCGAGGCATCGAGCAACTGGTCGCAGCGCTCGATACGCAAGACTTGTCAGACCTCCACTTGGTCCTCCTGGGGTACGGCGAGTGGCAGGGCGCGCTCGAACTCCAAGCGCTTGAGCCGCGACTGGCGGGGCGCCTGCACGTACTCGCGGCGGTCTCCCCGGCTGACCTGCCGCACTGGGTCGCCTCCGCCGACATCGGCGCCGTCCTCCAGCAGCCGGCCAACCTCAACCTCGTCCTCTCGACACCGAACAAGCTGTTCGAGGCGATCGCTGTGGGCACGCCGGTGCTCGCGTCGGACCTGCCGGAGATCGCCCGGATCGTGCGCGACGACCCCGACGGCCCACTCGGGGTCCTGTGCGACCCGGCCGACGAGGGTGCGATCGTGGACGCGTTGCGCTGGCTACTGGAACCGCCGCGCAGCCGGTTGCTGGAGTTGCGGGAACGGTGCCTTCGCGCCGCCGCGGCGCGCCACAACTGGGAACGGGAGGCCCGAAATCTCGTCGGGCTATACGCCGACCTCGGCGGCCCGGGCTAAGGTAGTGGAACGCAATAACGTGACATCTGACGGCCGATCGGCTATGCTCCTGGGCGTGCTCGACGAAGGTGCCACCCGGGACCGCTACCTGGCCCTCGCGCCCGCGGTCGACGAGCGCGTCCGGCGGCTGATCCTGGGCGCCGAGGCGGTTGCCGCGGGTCATGGCGGTCAGGCGGCGGTGGCGCGGGCCACGGGCGCGTCGCCGGCCACCATCCGGCGCGGCATCGCCGAGCTGGCCGACCCCGCCGGGCGACCCGCGCCGGGCCGCGTCCGCCGGCCGGGCGGCGGCCGCAAGCGCGCCGTCGAGCTC
>JBBQDL010000025.1:0-36433 GCA_038319665.1 Candidatus Limnocylindrales bacterium | reverse complement strand
GATGGCGCGCTACGCGAGCTGGTTCGCGAACGCCAGGCGGATCCGGAGCCTGACGAGCGAGCTCGAGGCGCTGTCGCTCGACATCGCCGAGTCAGCCGAGGACTGGGGCTGACCTCAGCCGCACGGGTTTAATTGCAAGCTCAGGGCACCGCCACAAGATCCTTCAGCTTCTCGAATGTCTTCGATCCGACGAGCTTCCGTGTCTGGAGATCGGCCACCGCGACGAAGGGCTGCTGATCGCGCGAGGCGAGGATCTTGGCGGCTGTAGCGGGGCCGATCCCGGGCAGGCTATCGAGCTCGGCGGCGGTCGCGCGATTGAGATCGATGGGTGCCCTGGCGGTCCCTGTGCCTGCCGGGCCGGAACCCACGCCACCCGGCGCGTGGGTGGTCGACGCCGTGTCGTCGCGCGACGGGACGCGAATCTGGTCGCCGTCATGCAGCAGAGCCGCCAGGTTGAGCTCACGTCCGGCGCGGTCCGCGTCGACCCGCGGTCCGTAGCCGCCGCCGGCCGCCACGAGGTCGCCGACCCGCGATCCCGCGGCCAGTCGATAGACGCCCGGCCGGTCGACCGCCCCGACGACCTCTACCACCAGGACGCGGCCGGCATTCGCGAGGCTGGGCGGGTCGGCTGACGACGAGGAGGTCGGTCGCGCACTGCCGAACGCCGCGCCGCCGTCGATGGCGACGCTGCCCGCCGACCCGGACCCGAACGCGAGGACGAACGCGACGATCGCCAGGCCCGCGGCCGAGC
The DNA here is from genome assembly GCA_038319665.1 of Candidatus Limnocylindrales bacterium. GTDB lineage: Bacteria > Chloroflexota > Limnocylindria > Limnocylindrales > CSP1-4 > SPCO01. Next base: position 35,682 of record JBBQDL010000025.1, on the reverse strand, counting down.
CACCGATGAGCAGCGTTGACCTCGGGAATGAGGAACGACCGGCCGGACCGGCCGGCTCGCGCTCGGCGGCGGCGGTCACCGGATCTGCCGGACCCGCTGCCTCCTCGAGGACGCGCCACGGCGCCGCGTTCGGATCCACGCATCGACCTCCGCGGCGGGATGGTCGGCGACGAGATCGGGGCAGAACGCGACGTCTCGCCACGTTGGGGGCACTTCCGACGCGGCGAGACGTCGATGCCGACTGTAGCGATGGGCGCTTAGCTGCGGCTTATCAGGCTCGATGATCGAGGAGGGGATATGCTCGTGACCGGCCACGGACGCGTCGCCGTTGCCTGGCACGCGTCCATCCGGCTCGTACATGAGGGTGTGCGATGAACCCCCGTCATGACGACGCGGCACACATCGTCCAGTTCGGGCACACCGTCGCATGACCGTGACGGTCTATCCGACCCCCCAGGATTCGGGCGAGCCTGCGAGCCCCTTCTGCCAGGTCTGCCTGGTGCGCAGCGACCCGGCGGCGATCGGGCACAAGGTCGGGCTCTGCCACTGCTCGTCGTGCGGCGCGTATTCGTGTCGCTGGTGCTGGGCCGATGCCGCCGGTGTCTGCCCGGCTTGCGCCTTCCCGTTCGCGGTCGAGGCTGTCCCCGCCGCGGTCGGGGTCGTCGCTCTTGCCGTCACGCGACGAGTTCGTATCGCCTCGGTCCTGCGGCGGATGGATGCACGGCGGTCGATCGCCGGAGGGGCTCTCGCCGTCGTCGCCGTGGTGCTGGCCGTCACCCTCGCCGGCGGGATCCGGACGACCGGTGGCGTCGAGGGGGCGATCTACGTCCCGTCAGACGGCGCGGGGTCGATCGCTCGCTCCTCGTCGGCGCCTTCGGGGTCGGGCAGGGCGACCGGTACCGCAGGGGCGTCGGTCGGACCGACGACTGCGGCGTCCGCGCCTGTGCGGCCGAACCCGACCCCGCAGGGCCAAAACGGTGGCCCGCCGCCGACGCGCACCTCCACCCCGACAGCGAACCCAGGTCCGACTTCCCAACCGACCGCGGTTCCGACGCCGAGGGCGACGCCTGCGCCAACCCCGACGCCGCGCCCGACTCCGCGCCCGACACCGGGGCCGACGCCGACCCCCACGCCGACCCCCAAGCCGACGCCGACCTGCCTGACGGTGCCTTCACTCGTCGGCAAGAACGTCAGCGCTGCCCGAGCCGCCTGGACGGCGGCCGGGTTCACGGGATCATTCACGCCGCTGAATGGTCACGACGCCAAGATCGTGAAGACGCAGAACCAGACGCCGGGCTCGTGCCTCCCGGCGGATACGGCCATCGTCGTGACGACCACCTGAACCCGAGGCTCAAGCTTCGATCGTCGGCGCGCGATCAGCTCGCCGGCTTGATCTCGAGATCGAACGCCGGCAGGACGACCCCGCGCTCCAGGACTACGGAGGACTGGAGCACCGCCGGCTCCCACCGGTAGGTGCCCGAGTTGACCACGCGAGCCACGTATCGGAGGTGATGGACGGGCACCTTCGGATCGTAGGCGACGCAGAAGTCGACGCGCTGGCCGCTGATACGCCACGGGCCTTCGGTGTTGGGTGGCGGCGCCGACTGGTCGGGCCAGGACCCAGGCGCGGCGAGTGGTGCAAGCCCGGATGGCACGAGATCGGTGACCCGCCAGCAACCCTTGTCCGGGTCGGCCCCGAGCTCGACCGAGAATTGGACGGTGACGAGCTGATCGGCGGCGATCGCACCCGGCGGGGTCACGACCCGAACGAAGGTCATCGCCGTCGCGGCATGCAGTGAGGCGGGATCAAGGGCACCCTCCCACGTCGTCGCCACCAGCACGGCGCCGCGCACGGGCGAGAAGTGGACGGTCGAAAGCTGCGCGGGAGTGAAGGTCAACCAGACGGGCGCACCCGCCTCGATCGACAGTTCGTGCGAGACACCATCGGCCGTCACCGAGACGGCGGCCCGATCGCCGGGCGTCCGTTCCGCCCAGAACCGGGCGGCGAGCGCCTGCTGGAGCACGATCAGCGTGTCCTTCGGCGGGTTGGCGGCGAGGAACGCGTCGAGATCCGGGGCGAGCGGATCGCCGATCCCCGACGCGACGATCGCGATGAGGGCGGTCGTGGTGATGGACGTCTCGCGGTCCGCGAGGGAGAGACGGACCCACGGGCCCAGGCGCTGACCCGATTCGGCCAGGAGGGCGCGTTCGAGCGTGCCGGCGAGCACCTCGTCGCCGCCGGCCAGCGCGGCGATCGCCAGCCATGCCCGCTCGGTAGGCTCAAGCGTGGGCTGGGCCGCCGCCGAGCGAACCAGATCGAGGACCGACTCGCCGAGGCCCGCCAAGCCGGCGATCGCGACGATCTTTCGGTCGCGCGTGGAGGTGGGATCGTCGAGGACCGCCTGGAGCGCCCGCGCGAGGGCGCCCGCGTCGAGTCGATGGTCGCCTGCGAGCGCCGCGAGCGCCGACGATTCGAGGTCCGTCGACGAATACGGCAAGAGCGCGATGCCGCCATCGACGCCCTGGAACGAGGCGAGATCGGCAGCGACGCTCGCCGGTTCCTTCGACCCGAACGACGACTGGAGGACGCGACCAGCCAGCGCCTCGGCGATGGCCTCGTCGGCACGACCGGTCCGACCGCCACGCAACGACAACAGGAGCGGCAGGACTCGGCCACGACCCGCGTCGGACAACACGACCGTGGTGAGTTCGGTGGCCCCGCCCTGGAGGACGAAGTTCGCGTCGAGCGGCGCATTCGCGGTCCGTGCCTGGGTCGATCGGGTCGTGACGACGTGGATGGTCCTGACGAGGACATCCTGCCGTCGGGCGGATCCGGTCCCGGTGGTCGCCACGATCCGGATCTGATGGTCGCCCGCGGTGAGGCTGGGCAGCGGCAGTTCAGCGGTCGCGAAGGCGGCGGCATCCGCGCGAGTCGGAGCCAGCCCAAGGCTCGGCGCCGAGACCTCGAAGGTCACGCGGTCGCTGGCCGCCAGTGCTGAACCGAAACCGCGCAGTCGCAGGATCGGATGGTCGGCGACGAGGTACTCCTGGCCCAGCGTCGCCTCGGCGAAGAACGGCAGCCCGACAGGGATCCGGACGCTGCCCGCACCGGCGCGGAACGATCGATCGAACGCCGCGGCCGACGCGCGCCACGAGGTGAGGTCATCGGACAGGCCAAATGAGACACGGGCGGTCCCATCGGCCCCGGTGGTCACGAGCCGGAACAGCAGCCAGTCGCGGAAATCCTCGCGACCCCCGCCACCGGTCGTATCGCCACCCCCGCCGAAATCGACGGCTACGGGACGGTGCGACCAGGCGGTCGCGACGATCCCGCTGGAGACCGGGCTGTAGAGCGCCTCGAGCGGCGCGATGTTCGATGCCGCATCGATGGCGTATAGCTTCTCGTCGATGACGCGAACCACGACCGATGCAGCGACGGGATGCCCGGCGGTATCGGTCACCCGGACCTTGAGATCGACGCGGCCGCCGGGTTCGTAGCGCGGGGCATCGGGCATCAGGACCACCTTGAGCCGGCGATCGGCGATCTTGAAGAAGGCGTTGTACTCGAAAGCGACTTCGTACGCGGACCCTGTGAACCGTACGGCCTGGATCGACTCATTGGGCACGGAACCCGATCCGAAGGTCGTGCTGAAGTCGGGACCAGAACGGATGACCTCCGACTGGAGGCCGCGATGCGTCACGCTGAAGAGGTAGCGGTCGTGGCTCGGATCGGGATGGCCGCCCTGGAACGCGAGGCGAATCCGGTCACCGATCGAGTACGTCAACTCCGAGGCGGGTGCGTTCGGGACGACGAGCTGCGGAGTCTGTGAGCTGTCGAGGAAGATCGGAGCCGTTTCCGCTGATGCCGACGCACCGATCGTCCGACCAGCCTCGTCACGGTAGGTGACGTGGACCTCATAGCTCCGCTTCCCGCCCGTCACGGTCATGGCCAGGCGGAACGTTCCGTCGGGCCCTGTGGTCACGGTCCGGTCGCCGAGGTCGACGCGGTGAAAGTCGTACTCGTAGACCGGCTCGGTCCGCTTCGTGATGAAGTCGTAGTCCGTGCCGATCTGCTTTCGGAACGGGGTGGCCTCAACGACGTTCACGCTCATCCTGGCGCCCGGTCGGCCGCGGCCCACCGGATCGATCTCGGCACCGAGCAGCCCCCCGTCGACCTTGAAACGGTCGAACGCGACGTTGTTGAGGGAGCCACGCATCGAGAGATGGTCGCCGGAGATCGTTGCCGAGGCGCTGAGCAATGCCGTCGAGCGGAAGATGGCGACGTCCGTCGAACCGATGATGCCCGCCTCTTCGGGGAGCCGGGGCATCGCACTCAAGGAGCGCCACGCCCACTGTTGATCCGCCCCATCCTGGCCGAACGCGGTCGCGACCGTGGCGGAGGCGCGGCCGTCGACGCCGGTCCGTGCCACGACCGGGGAACCGATCGGCCCATCGTTCACGGCATCGGGGAACCCGATCCCAAGATCGACGGTGGGGACCGGCGTGCCCTCGAAGAACGAGGCCTGGACGGTCGCGCGGATCGGGTCGCCGGCCAACGACGGCCCTCTTGCTCGGTGTGACTTCGAGCGTGTAACCCGGCTTCACGATCGGCCCGACCGTGAAGGATGCCTGGTCGAGCAGCGTGCCGTCCGCGCGCAGCTCGATGCCGTAGTTGCCGGGCGGCAGGTCGTGGAACGCGATGTCGGAGACGAACGCGCCGGCCAGGCTGACGGTCGGGTGTTCGATGGCGAGCGGGATGGTCACTTGACCCGTCGCGTCGGTCGTGACGAGGCGGACATCGAGTTTCCGTGGCAGGGCGCCGCTGTCGCGGACTCGGACGATGCCCCAGACATTGGCATGGTCCGTCGGGTGATAAAGGACCCGGTCGAGGCCGAGCACGTGCCACCACGCGTCGCTCGCGTCATTGCCGGCGGTCGAGAAGTCGCATTTGCCGCAGACGCCTCGCCGATCGACCGGAACGAACGTCGTCCGATCGGCGCGGTCGCGAACGGTCAGGATCAGCGGGGTGATATCACCGGCCTGGACCGTCGCGGAGCGTGGCGTCGTCGCGAGACGCAGTCCGTCGGTGCCAGTCCGGCCGATCCCGCTGCCGCCAAGGGTCACGCTGGCGCCCGCGATCGGGCGACCAGTGAGGAGGTCGTTCGTCCACACGACCGTGCGGGTATCGGTCACCATCGCATAGGTCGCGACATCGCTGACCTGGACGAGCGCCTGGCTGGCGTTGCCGTTGAACGTGACGGTCATGACGTACCAGCCGGCGGGGAGGGCGCGCGGCAGTCGGATCCAGCCGGAGAAGTCGGACTGCGCGAACTTGTGGACCTGGACGGTCGCGCGCAGCGTTTCGTGGAGCGGCGTCGTATCGATCGGCGCGCTACCGGTGCGAGCCCAGTCGGGCGCGATCGCGAGCCGGTCATAGGCCGAGATCGCCGACGCAAGGCCGTCGAGGCGGTAGACGCGGACCGGGAGCGTCGATGGCACGTGCCCCTGATCGGCGAGCTCCGCGAAGGCAACGCCGACGGCCGGCGCGTCCCGGGTACCAGCATCGGCCAGCTTCACCGGGACGTACAACCGGGCCCGCTGGGCCGCTGTGCCGCTCGTCTCGAGTTGCGCGATCACATCGTTCTGGAGTACCTGGCCCGTGCCCGGTAGCGGGAGCCCGTGGCGGACGGTGACGGTGTAGAGCCTGAGCGCGTGAAGGTGGGCCGTGGGGATGAAGGCCACGACGCGTCCGTGGACGTCGAAGCGGCCGGCGACGGCCGGAGTGATCGAGAAGAAGGCACGCATGCCGTCCGCGGTCACACCGGCCTGGTCGAACGAGATCTCGATACCGGTGTCCACCGGGACGTCGCTCGACTCGTTGGAGGGCAGGCTGCCTACGACGCGGAGCGGTCGGGCGGCCGCGACGGTCCAGGTGCCCGCTATCGTCCCGTCCGGGCGACGGAGGCTGAAACGGTAGGTCATGCCGGCGGTCAGGGCGGAGGCGGGACGAAGGACGACCGTGTCGCCGGTCGGTGCATCGGCGCGCAGCACGATCGCGGGCTCGACTGTGATGGCGGCGGCCAGCCCCGCGACCGGGGACGCGTCGAGGCTGCGCACGCGGAAGGCGGTATCGACGGCCGCGCCGGCCGCGCCGGCCTTCGTCGCCTCGAGGGACGCCACGGGCTTTAGGGGCGGCAGATCGACCGCGGCCCACGAGGCATTCGAAGCCACACCACTCGGGCTCGGCTCCGGCGTCTCGCTCGCACCCGGCGATGAAGGGAGCCTTGAAGGGGACGGTGCCGGGCCGCCACAGGCGGTCGCCAGGAGCCCGATGACGAGAAGGAGCGCCGTCCCGCGGGTGAAGCCTCCGAACGAGACGAACCGCGACGAGGCCGCATGTCGGAGGTTGCCCACGATCGCACCCATCGAACCGACGGAGCGTCTGCGGCGCAGTTGGGCCCGTCCGGCCATACGACGCCTACCCCCGAGGTTTCGTTACCCCTGCACCGAGGTCGCCGAAAATCGGGGCCCGGATCAGCCCTCCGGATCGAGCGTCAGAGCCGCCGAGTTGATGCAGTAGCGCAGACCGGTCGGGTTCGGGCCGTCGTCGAAGACGTGGCCAAGGTGGCCGCCACAGCTCGCACACGTCGCCTCGGTCCGGGTCATGAACATCGAGCGATCCTTCTCGGTCGCGACAGCGGCCGGGTCGGCGGGCTCGAAGAAGCTCGGCCAGCCCGTCCGCGAGTCGAACTTGGCGTCAGACCGGAAGAGCTCGGCACCGCAGCCGGCGCAGCGATAGCTGCCCGCTCGGTGCTCATCCCAGAGCTCGCCGGTGAAGGCCCGCTCGGTGCCCTTGTGGCGGAGGACCTTGTACTGCTCGGGGGTCAGGGCCGCTCGCCACTCGGCGTCGGTCCTGGTCGGGGAGGTCATTTGGGATGGCGTGGTCGCAGCGGTGGTGTCGGTGTCGCTCATGGACGAAGCGTACGCCCGAATCGTGTCGACTCGATGACGGCTCCTTCAGCGGGGGAGGCGCTCCCAGTCGACCCAGCTCGAGCCGTCCCACCAGCGGTGCCACACGGTGCGATCGCGCCCTGGCGCCCAGACATCGATCCGGTCGGCGCTCCACGATGAAGCGGCGGGCGTCCCGGTCAGCTCGCCACCGAGAGACTCCCAGGCGTGCCATGACGACCCATCCCAGTAGCGGTTCCAGAGAGCACCGTCGGGAAAGATCGCGAAGACCTGGAGCTGGTCGGCGGCCCAAGCGGTCGCCGCGGGCGCAGACGAGAGCGTCCCGCCGAGCGATTCGGGGTCGTCCCAGGCGCCGTCCCGAAACGAGCGATGGGTGAGCGCGTCATCCGCGCTCACCCAGAAGAGATCGATGCGGTCCTCGCCCCATGAGACCGCGGCCGTGCCTTCGAGCATGTGCCCCTCCGTGAGAGGGACAGGCTACTCCGTCGGGGCGAGGGAGCGGCCGAGGTCGTCGGCCACGCAGTCGTCGAGCCGACGCACGGCAGCGGCGGAGCCACGGCTCACGGCCGCCAAGCCGAGGGCTGCCAGACGGCGCACGCGAGACTGGCGCGGCTCCTGGGCGGCGCGCATCTCGACCATCAAGCGGAAATGCTCCAGGTCGCGATCAAGCTCTCGCTCGCGGGCGGCCTCAAAGGCCTGGAAGATGTAGGGGTTCATGAATGTCTCCGATGGATCAGTTCAGTGGTGATGGTCGTTCGGGAAGTCGTCCCGCGAGTCTTCGCCCCATGCGATGGACGCCGCGTCGACGGCGCCGAGGGCGATGATCAGAATGGCGACGACGATGAGGATGCCCATGGCGCTTTCTCCTTTGCTAACCGGTTCCAATTGCTTTATCGGTTATCACTGTACCCCCTTGCGCGTAACCTGTCAATGGGTATAGAGTGGTTATTGTCATGAACATCCACGCACCTGATCCGGCCGATCGCGGCCACGCCCACGACGTTGATCTCGAGGACACCTTCGACTTCCTGAACACCGATGACACCGAGAATGGTTTCCCGGTCGAAAAGCTTCCGACGCTTGACGCGGCGCTCGCCTGGTTCGTCGACCGAGGCGTGATCCACACCGAAGGCGCGGACCGCGTTCGTGCCCAGGCGGCCGCCCAGCAGACGCAACGAGCACGCGATCTCACGCGCATCCATGGCGTCCGGTCGGCGCTCCGCGAAGTCGCCCACGCGATCACGGAGCAGCGGGCGCCGAAGACCGGGTCGCTCGACACGATCAATCGGGCGCTCCACGCCCGGCAGGTCATCGAACTCGTCCCGGCACCGGATGGCTGCACCGTCGACCATCGCCACGTCGGCGACCCGGTCGACGACGCCCTGGCACGGCTGGCCGACCCGCTCGTCTTGGAATTGACGTCCGGCCAGCCCGAGCGGATCAAGATCTGCGCAAGCGAGACCTGCGACTGGATCTTCTACGACGCCTCGCGCACGAGCCGGCGCCGCTGGTGCGACATGGCGACCTGCGGCAACCGGGCCAAGGCGGCTCGCCACCGCGCCCGTGAGCGCGCCGCCGGCGGCGACGGCGCGACAGCTGCCGGCGAGTCCCTCCAGGCCTGACGACTATCCGGCCGGGGGGACCTCGATGACCGGCACCTGCGCGAGGACGGACTGGATCGCCTGGGCGGCACCCAGCAGGGCCGACGACTCAGCCGGGATCACGATCTTCGTGTTCGGGCTCGCGGCGAACTTGCTCAACGTATCGAGTTGGAGGATCGCGACCAGCGTTGGATCGGGCGCCGCGGCCTTGATCGCGCCGTAGACGGTCTCGATCGCCTTGGCACGGCCCTCGGCCTCGAGGATCGCGGCCTGACGGTTGCCCTCGGCGATGAGGATCGCCGACTGGCGCTCACCCTCGGCGTTCTTGATGGCGGCCTGGCGGTTGCCGTCGGCGACGTTGACCGCTGACTGCTGGAGGCCCTCCGACTGGAGGATCTTCGCCCGCTTCTCCTGATCGGCCTGCTTCTGGAGCGCCAGCGCCGCGAGGATCTGCGGCGGCGGGGTGATCTCGACGATCTCGATCCGGTTGATCCGGATCCCCCACTTGTCGGTGACCGCTTCCATCTGCTGCTGGACGTCGACATTGATCCGCTCGCGCTCGGACAGCGCCTCGTCGAGCGACAGGGTGCCGATGACGGAGCGGAGCGCGGTTCGCGCCAGCGCGTCGATGGCGACGTCGAAGTTGGCGATGCTGAAAAGCGCCTGCTTCGCGTCTACCACCTGGGTGAAGATCGTGGCGTTGACCGATACGACGACGTTGTCCTTGGTGATGACCTCCTGGCGATCGCCCGGCCGCGGGAATTCGCGCATGTCGACGGTCACCAGGGCATCGATGAAGGGCGCGATGATCACGAGTCCGGGCTCATGGATGGCGCGGAACTCGCCCAGCCGCTTGACGACGCCGACCGAGCCCTGCTGGACGACGTTGACCGTGTTGCGAAGCAGGAAGAAGGCGAAGACCACGAACAGGACGACGACGACGAACGCGATGATCAATGCCACCGAGGCGGAATCCATCTCAACTCTCCGGCGTGGCGGACCCGGAAGCGGGTCGGACTGCGAGCGTCGTCCCGCGGACGGCGGTCACGATGACGGGATCGCCGTCGGCGATAGGGCGGCCGTCCGAGAACGCCATCCACGTCTCGCCGGCGAGTCGGATATGACCGGGATGGAGCTGATCGCCGATCGCGTCGAGAGCGAGTGCCGTCTGACCCACGAACCCGCCATGGACGCCCGGCGTGAGGGGTGGCTCGCCGCGTCGCCGCAGCCGTGGGCTCAGCCATGGCCGGACGATCACCACGCCACCCATCGCCACGACGAGGGCCAGCGCCGCCTGGATCCAGACCTGGCTGTCCGGGACGAAGAACGCCAGGACGCCGGCCGCGAATGCCCCCGCGGCGAGGAAGATGGCGTAGAACGTCGAGCTGTGGAGCTCGACCACCAGCAGCGCCAGCGCTGGCACGAACCAGAACACATAGGTCGGCATAGCCGGAGTCTATGCCGTTCGCATCGCGGCGTCGTCAGGCAAGTTCAAGGGCCGGTCTGACATCGGTCCCGAAGCGGACCATCGATTCCTCGTCGTGGGGCGAGGGGAAGCCGGCGATGAGATGTCGGTAGCCGGGCAGAGCCTCGGTCAGCCGGGACGGAAGAGCAGGAGCATCGCGAGCGACCAGGCCAACGCCGCGACCACGGAGGACGCCGCCTCCGCGAGGAGCCTCGTCGTCGGACTGCCGCCCCAGAACACCATGAGGCGATCCGCGAATCTCGATGGGACGCCGCTGAGATAGATGACGACCGCGCTTGCGGTCCCGCCCACCACGATGGCGGCGGTCAGAACTGGGGCGAGTGCTGCCAGGTGTCGAGCCTGGTCGGACGCGATCCGCTCCGACACCCACAGGCCCAAGCCGGCCATCACGAGCGCGGTGAGCACGTGCTGGACGACGGAGGACCGCCCGGGCGACGTCATCGCGAGAGACCGGGCGCCATCGATTCGGAAGCCCTCAGTCCGCGCGGTGGGCGACCTGCGCCGCCACCACGCGGCGGACCCAGTTGCTGCCGGCGTCGTCGACGGACCGGACCTTGATGTGGCGGATCCGCTTGCCGGTCCCCTCGATCCGGCCCTCCGCGTCGGGCAGGTCGACTCCGTCGGCGAGCTGGAGGTTCACGTGCGCCTTGTGCGGGATGATCGCGAACAGGAAGTCGCGCAGCGACCGGCCGCTCCCGATCGCGAGCAGGCCATCGCCGCGGTCAAAGGTCTCGACGGCGTCCGGGAAGCCCAGCAGGACCGCCAGCCGGAGGGCACGGGCGGTCTCGGCCATCCCCGGAGCGGTCGCGTCGAGATGCCGATCGAACGCGAGGGCGTCCTCGGAGGTCACCGGAGGACGAGGTTGACCAGCTTGCCGCCGCCGGCCACGACGACGCGGTCCGGCGTGCGGCCGTCGAGGATCGCCCGGACCTTCTCGCGGGCGAGGACGGCCGCCTCGATGTCGGCCGAGGACGCGTCGATGGGCACGATCACCCGGTCGCGGAGCTTGCCGTTGACCTGGACCGGGATCTCGCGCGTGGATTCGACCACGGCCGTCGGATCGACGTCGGGCCACGTCTGGACGTGGATCGATGCCCACGCTTGCCCGGCATCGGCGAGGCTCCGGCCCCACAGTTCCTCGGCCACGTGGGGGGCGGCGGGCGCCAGCATCAGGAGCAGGAGCCGGATGGTCTCGGTCCATTCAGGTGTACCGGCCACGACCGTTCCGCGGTAGTGGAACAGCGTGTTGGCGAGCTCCATGAGCTTGGCGATCATCGTGTTGAAACGGAACGCCTCATAGTCGGCCGTGACATCGCGCAGGGTTCCGTGGGCCGACGCGCGCAAGGCGGCCCGGGCCGCCGACTCGGATTCGCCGGCCGGGAGCATCCCGGCCGCGGTATCGCCCGGCTCGCGGCCGTGCGGGTCCAGGACGAGCGTCCAGGCGCGGTTCAGGAAGCGATGGACCCCGCCGATCCCGGTCGGGCTCCACGGTCCACCCTGGTCCCACGGGCCCATGAACATCAGGAAGAGGCGGACCGTGTCCGCGCCGTAGCGGCGGACCAATTCATCGGGGTCCTGGACGTTGCCGCGGGACTTGCTCATGCGCTCGCCGTCGGCGCCCAGGATCTGGCCCTGGCTGAACAAGCGCTTGAACGGTTCGCGGTCGCGCACCAGGTCGCAGTCGGCCATCGCCTTGGTGAAGAACCGGGCGTACAGCAGGTGCATGACCGCGTGTTCGGCGCCACCGGTGTACTGGTCGACGGGCGTCCACCGATCGGTCAGCTCGCGGTCGACCGTTCCGTCCTCCCTGTCAGGCGACAGGTAACGGAACCAGTACCACGAGGAATCCATGAAGGTGTCCATGGTGTCGGTTTCGCGGCGGGCCGGTCCGCCGCAGCGCGGACAGTCGACGCGAAGGAACGCCTCGTCGTGGTTGAGCGGGTTGTCGCCGCTGCCCGCGTAGTCGACGGTCTCGGGGAGCCGGACGGGCAGGTCGTCGTAGGGGACCGGGACGACGCCGTCCGTCGGGCAGTAGATGATCGGGATCGGCGTCCCCCAGTAGCGCTGGCGGCTGACCAGCCAATCGCGCAGCCGGTAGGTGACCTTCGGCTGAGCACGATCCTGCTCGGCCAGCCAGGCCACGATCGCCTTCCCGCCCTCGTCGGCGGGGAGGCCGCTGAACCTCCCGCTGTTGACCAGGACCTCGCCTGCGGCATGCGCGACGTATGCCCCCTCCATCGGGTCGTCGGCCAGCTCGCCCGGGGCGGCGACGACCCGGCGGATCTCCAGCCCGAACTTCCGGGCGAACGCGAAGTCGCGCTCATCATGGGCAGGGACGGCCATGATCGCACCCGTGCCGTACCCGCCCAGCACGTAGTCCGCGACGAAGATCGGGATGCGCTCGCCGTTGACGGGGTTGATGGCGTCGGCGCCGAGCGGCACGCCGGTCTTCTCGCGGTCGGTCGACAGGCGCTCGATCTCGGTACGCCGCCGGGCCTGCCCGACGTACGCCTCGACCTCGGCCAGGCGGTCCGGGTGGGTCAGCTTCGGAACGAGCGGATGCTCGGGCGCGACGACCATGAACGTCGCCCCGAAGAGGGTGTCCGGGCGCGTCGTGAAGACCCGCAGCCGATCGCCGCCTGGCTGGTAGTCGTCGGGCGCCACCTCGAACTCGATCTCGGCGCCTTCCGAGCGGCCGATCCAGTTGGTCTGCTGGATCTTGATCGGCTCGGGCCAGTCGATGCCGCTGAAGTCGAGCAGCTCGTCGGCGTATGCCGTCGTGCGCAGGAACCACTGCTCGAGGTCGCGCTTCTCGACCAGGGCGCCGCAGCGCCAGCAGTGGCGGTCGGTGCCCTCGACCTGCTCGCGGGCGAGCGTCCCGTCGTTCGGACACCAGTCGACCGCGGACATCGCCCGATAGGCGAGTCCGGCGTCGAGGAACCGGAGGAAGAGCCACTGGTTCCAGCGGTAGTACGAGGGATCCGCGGTCACGACCTCGTTCTTCCAGGCGAACGTCGCACCCATCGATCGGAACTGCCGGCGCATGTTCTCGATGTTCTGCATCGTCCACGTGAACGGGTGGCCACCGCCCTTGATCGCCGCGTTCTCGGCGGGCAGCCCGAAGGCGTCGAAGCCGATCGGGAAGAAGACATTGAAGCCGTGCATCCGGCGGAAGCGCGCCAGGGCGTCGCTCGGGGTCACGATGTACCAGTGGCCGATGTGCAGGTCGCCCGACGGGTACGGATACATCGTCAGCAGGTAGTACTTCGGCTTCGAGGTGTCGTGCAGGTCGGTGTCGTGCATGCCGAGCTCCGCCCAGCGAGCCTGCCAGCGCGGCTCGATGGCGCCCGGGTCGTAGCGCTCGAGGTGGGCGCGCCTGCCGGGCTCGCCGACCTCGCTCGGCTTGGCGGTGTCGGCGGCGTCGGCGGCGTCGGTTGTCGTTGCGGTGTCGGCGGTCTCGGTCACGTGGGCCCTCGGAGACGGGACACCCCCCGCCGCGCCGGCGAGGGGTGATGGGTCGGGCGGTCTCGTCGCGGTTGGTGGAGCTACGGGGACTCGAACCCCGGACCCCCTGCATGCCATGCAGGTGCTCTTCCGGCTGAGCTATAGCCCCACGGAACGCGGAGTTTAGCAGAGGCCGAACGTGGCACCATCGCAGCATGACCGGGTTCGACCTGCTGCTCCGCGGCGAGCTCGAGCGTCCGGGCCGGTTGCTGCGACGCTCGTGACGGGCCGGCAGACGGCGGCCCGGTCCTCCCGGCGATCGACCGGCAGCGAGGCGGTCACCGAGACGCCCGCGGTCGCTCGGCTGCCCGGCGGCTCGTTGTCCTACACGCTCCGGCGGTCACCGCGGTCGCGCGGTCTGCGCGTCGTCATCCACCCCGACCGCGGGGTGGTCGTGACGGTGCCCGTCGTCGGCCGGCGCGGCTGGTCGGACCCGGAACGTCACGTGCGGTCGTTCCTTGCCGAGCGCGAGCCGTGGCTCCGCCGGCATCTCGCCACGCAGGCCCGCGATCGTGCCGAGCTCGCCGCCCGTGGCGGGTTGCGTGACGGCGCGAGGATCCGCTTCCGGGGCGACCTGCACCGCCTCCGGCTTGTCGCCGCGCGGCCCGGTCTGCGTCGGTCGACGGTCGAGCGCAGCGGCGGTGCCGACGAGGACGAGATCATCGTCCACCTGGCGTCCGCCGACCGCCGATCGGTCGGTGCCGTCCTCGAGGCCTGGCTCAAGCCGCGGGCCCGAGCCGCCATCGAGCGCGAGATCCGCCGACATGCGCCGGCCCTCTCGGTGACACCGACGGCCGTCAACGTGCGCGACCAGCGGACGCGCTGGGGGAGTGCTTCTCGACAGGGCCGCCTGGCCTTCTCGTGGCGGCTCATCCTGGCCCCGCCCGAGGCGCTCGAGACGGTCGTCATCCACGAGCTCGCCCACCTGCGGATCTTCGGCCACGGCCCGCGCTTCTGGGGCGTCGTCGCCGGGCGGCGCCCCGACCACAAGGTGTGGCGGCGATGGCTTCGCGACCACTCGGCGGAGCTCCACGGCGCGCTCGACGAGGTGCCGCCGTGACCGGACCGAAGGATAGGTGGTGGAGATGAGGGGACTCGAACCCCTGACCCCTGCGATGCGAACGCAGTGCTCTTCCAGCTGAGCTACATCCCCACGGACGGTCGCGCCACGCCCGCGGACGAGGGACCGGCTGGGAATGGTAGCACGAGGGTCACGGCTTCCCGGCCGTCCTGACTGGTGCGCCCTCGGTCCGCGGTCAGCCTCGCACGGCTAGGCTTCGCGGATGCCCTTCGGACTCCTGACCGGCCTCGGTGCCGCGCTGTCGTGGGGGACGATGGACGTAGCGAGCGCGCTCGCCAGCCGCCGGATCGGCAGCCTCCTGGTCACGGCCGGGGTGATCATCGTGAGCGCGATCTGGCTCGTTGTCCTCACCATCGTCAGCGGCACGCCCGTGATGCCGGGGCTCGGCACCTTCGCGGTGTGTGCCCTGCTCGGATCGATCGGCGCGGGCGCCTACTTCTCGTATTTCACCGGGCTACGGTACGGCCCGATCTCCGTGGTCAGCGGGATGGTCGCCGCCTATGGCGGACTGACGGTGGTCCTCTCCGTGGTCCTGCGCGGCGAGTCGCTCACCCTTACCCAGGCGTTCGGGGCGGCGATCGCGACGGCCGGCGTCATCCTGACCGGGGTCGCCTTCGAGGGTGGGCTGCGGGGGACACGGTTTGCCGGGCCTGGCGTAGCGTTCGCCGTGGTCGCGCTCGCCCTCTTTGCCCTGATGGCGATCGTGACCGATGTGGCGCTCGACTCCGCCGGCTGGCTCCAGGTGCTCCTGCTCTCCCGCCTCGTGACGGCTGCGATCTCGATCGTCCTGGTCGGCGCGCTCGCAGCAAGGCGTGTTCCCGCCACGGCGGCAGACGGCTCGCCGCTCGTGTTCGACCGACGGCGGGTCATCGCCGCGATCCTTTTCGCGGGCACACTCGATGTCCTGGGCCTGGCCTCGTTCGCGATCGGCCTGGAGCGGGCCCCCACCTGGATGGTCGGCCTCGCCTCGTCGTTCGGGCCGGCGGTCACGATCCTCGTCGCGGTGGCCTTCCTCGGCGAGCGACTCAAGCCGATCCAGTGGTTCGGGCTCTCGGGCGTCGCGGTCGGGATGATCGCGATCGCCCTGCCATGACGCGTCCGCCCGACCGGCCGTCGAAGGTCAGCCCGGCAGGCTGAACCAGAACCGGGTCCGGCCCTCCCGCGACTCGGCACCGACCTTGCCACCAGCCGCCTCGACCAGCTGCTTGACGATGGCCAGGCCGATGCCGGCCCCGCCGCGCGCTCGATCGCGCGACTTCTCGACCCGGTAGAAGCGTTCGAAGACGCGCTCGAGATCGGCGGGCGGGATCCGTTCGCCGGTGTTGGTGATCGAGACGAGGAGGTCGGCTGCATGCCGTTCGGCGCGGACCGAGACGGTGCCGCCGGCCGGCGTGTAGCGCGCCGCGTTCGAGAGGAGGTTGGCCAGGACCTGTGCGAGGTGGTCCGGATTGGCCCGCGCCGGGAGGCGGTCTGGAAGCTCCATCTGCACGCGCAGGCCGGCCCGCTCCAGCGTCGGCTGGGCGAGGTCGAGCGCCGCGCGGATCGCCGCCGAAAGGTCGACTTCCTCGACCGCTGGGGGAGCGGTCGCAGCATCGCCTTCGGCAAGCGCGTCGAGCGAATGTGAGAGGCGGACCAGGCGCTCGGCTTCGTCCCAGAGCGAGTCGTAGGTCGCCCGGTCGGCGACGATGACCCCGTCGCGCAGCGCCTCGAGATAGCCCTGCAGGTTGGTCAACGGCGTCCGAAGCTCATGCGCGGCGTTCGCGATGAAGTCGCGCCGCATCGCCTCCTGGCGCTCGAGGCTGGCGGCCATCTGGTTGAACGAATCGGCGAGGCTCGCGAGCTCCTCGGGGCCGTCGCGCGGGACCCTGGCCGCGTAATCCCCTTCGGCGATGCGCCGGGCGGCGGCACCGACCTCGGCGATCGGCCGGGTGAGCATCCGGGCGAGGAAGATGGCCAGCGCGACGCTGGCGATGGCCGCCACGGCGACGGCCGCGAGGACGACGGTCGTGACCGACTGGTCGTACATCGACTGGGCGTGGTCGGCCGAGACGCCGGCCTCGGCCATGAGTGAGCGAAAGACCTCGGCCCCGACGACGGTGACCCCGATCGCCAGGATCGCCAGCCCGACGCCGGCTGAGACGAGGGCCGCCATGGCGATCCGGGTCGCGATCCCACGGCCGATCATGACCGGGCGGCCCGGTAGCCGATGCCGCGGACGGTGGCGACATAGCGCGGCTGGTCGGCGTCGTCGCCGAGCTTGTCGCGCAGCCGGCCGATGTGGACGTCCACCGTCCTGTCGAGCACCTCGGATTGATCCCGGCCATAGACCGCGTCGAGGAGCTGGTCGCGGCTCAGGACCCGGTCGCCGGCTTGAACCAGCGTCGTCAGGAGGCGGAACTCGACGTTGGTGAGCGGGATCGATGTGCCGTCGCGGGTGACTTCGTGCCGGTCAAGGTCGATCAGGAGGTCGGCGATCGTCAGTGGCGCTCGGCTCGCGTCGTCCGCGGGCACGACGGCCGTCCGTCGGAGGATCGACTTGACGCGCAGGACGAGCTCGGCCGGCGAGAAGGGCTTTGGCAGGTAGTCGTCCGCGCCGTCCTCGAAGCCGGCGATCCGGTCGACCGTCGAGCCGCGCGCGGAGAGGACCAGGATCGGCGTGGCGGCCGCTTCGTCGTCGCGGCGGACGGCCCGGATCACGGCCCGGCCATCCAGCTCGGGGAGCATCAGATCGAGGACGACCAGCGCCGGTCGGTGTCGTTCGATGGCGTCGAGGGCGGCCGGGCCGTCGGCGGCGGTCACGACCGAGAAGCCGTCGCGCTCGAGGTAGGTGCGCACCAGCCGGACGATCTTGGCGTCGTCGTCGACGACGAGGATCGGCCGCTCGGGGATCGGCGAGGCTGGCTGGGTCGGCATCGGGAGCATGGTAGGGGAGCGATCGTAGGCCGCCCGCGTGACGGGCCGGTGACGGGGTGATGGGCGGTGGCGCCCAGGACCGCAAGCCCGGCCCGAAGCGGGATCAGGGATCGAGGCCGGCGAGTCCGTTGCTCCCGAGGATCTGGGATATCTCACCGCCGTGGTGGATGTCGTGCTCCATCACGTGCCAGACGACCCAGCCTCTGTGATGCGTTCTCGACGGTCCAACGACCGATCCATCTAGGTCCTCGGCGGTCCAGCGTCGAAGGCA
The DNA here is from genome assembly GCA_038319665.1 of Candidatus Limnocylindrales bacterium. Classification (GTDB taxonomy): domain Bacteria; phylum Chloroflexota; class Limnocylindria; order Limnocylindrales; family CSP1-4; genus SPCO01. The sequence continues at coordinate 17,857 of JBBQDL010000025.1, read as the reverse complement.
GTCGTCCACGATCGTCCACGTGCGTCTGAGCCCGTCCACGAGTTCCTCGGCGCTTCTGGGGTGGTCCTCGTCGTCCTCCCATCCGGCGTTCTCCAACGGCAGATCTGGAACGGTCGTGCGGTCGACGCGGAACAGGTCCCGGGTCGCCGGGTCGCCCTCGCCGAGAACGTCGTGGAACCAGTACGCGCGCGAACCGGCGACGTGCCCGGCCAACTGCCAGACCGCCCACTGGTGGGGGGCAGTCCGCAAGTCGAGCTGCTCGGGCGTTAAGCCGAGGAGCGCATCGATGACCAGAGCCTGGTGCTTGGCCCACCCCTCGTAGAAGGGTTGCAGCGTGGCGATGGACATGCACCGAGCGTAGCACTGGCGGAAGCACGGACTGCAGTCATCCGCTCTTGATTCTATCGAACACATGTTCTAATCTGGCCATCCGATGGCGACCCTCTCCCCGGATGTGGCGGCAGCCGTGACGAGTCTTCAGGCTCGCTGGGGAGCGGCAGCTCCGAGGATCACGGACGGGGGACGAACCCTTACCGACGGGGCACTCGCCCTCGCGCCCGCGACGGCCCCGAGCCCAAGCCTGGTCCCGCCCCCGACTCATCGTCCCGCCCCGACCCCAGCCGCCAACGACCGCGTCATCCACACCGGTTTCGCGGCGCTCGACGCTATCCTCGGACCCGGCGGTCTGCCACGTTCGGCGAGCGTCGCGATCCGCGGCGATGGGTCGAGCGGCCGGACCACGCTCGTCCTGCGGCTCGCCGCGGAGGCCCAGGCCCAAGGATCCATCGTGGCCTGGCTGGACCTCTCGCGCAGCTTCGACCCTGTCGAGGCCGTCGCCCGCGGCGTCCGGCTCGAGTGGCTCGTGGTCATCACCCCCGAGACCCTCGACGAGGGCCTCGCCATCGGTGGCGCGCTGCTGGCCGGTCGCTCGGTCGACCTGCTCGTCCTCGACCTGCCCGGTGGCCGGCTGGCCGCCACGGACAAGCCTGCCCGGATCGCCGATCGGCTCGGCCGGCTGGCGGCACTCGCCCGGCGAGCCGAGACGCTCTTCGTCGTGCTCGAACCGCCGGGCGGCGGAGGTGCCTCCGGCAAGGCGGCCGGCGGCCTGGCCACCGCCGTCGCCGAGTCGACCGGCATCCGACTCGAGCTCGCCCGGCGCTCGTGGATCCGGCTCGGGCGCGACATCGTCGGCCAGCGGACGGAGGCGCTGGTCGCTCGCAATCGATATGGCCCGCCGGGGCGGCGGGCGACCCTTCGGATCCTCTACGCCGACGGTGGCGAGCGCGACGCCTGTCTCGCCCGCGACGACCTCCTCCGCGACCAGATCCGCGATCAAGCCCTCGTGATCGAAGCCCCCGATCCAGCCCCCGCGATCGACGAACGGACCATCCGCGATGCGACTCCTCCATCTCCATCGGCCGCACCTCTCCCTCGAGCTCGCCCGGGCGCGAGCCTCCAAGCTCTTGCTGTCCTTCCCGCCCGGCCCGCTCGTCCTGGGCGGCCGGCCGTGGGATCCAGGCCCGGTCATCGACGCCAGCCCGGAGGCCCGGGCACTGGGCGTCCGGCGGGGGATGCCGCTCGGGAGCGCCCACCGGCTCGTCCCTGAGGCGACCTTCATCGAGCCGGATCCCGACGCGGACCGGGCGACCATCGAGGCCGCCTTCGAGGCGCTCGCGGCATTCAGCCCGGGGATCGCCGGCAGCGCCGACCCGCTCGACGCCGCCTTCGGGCTGTTCGAGGTCCAGGTCGATGGCCTCGAGGCGTTGTGGGGGCCGGAGCCGGTCCTCGTCGGCCGGCTGGCGGAGGCACTCGGGCGAGCACTCGGTGGGAGTAGCGGGAGCGGCGGGAGCGGCAACGAGATCCGGGCCGGCATCGCCGGGACGTGCTTCGCCGCGACGGTGGCCGCCGTCCTCGCCCGACCCGGGGCGCCCATCCTGGTCCCACCCGGTGACGAGGCCGCCTTCCTCGCCCCGCACCCGTCGGGTCTGCTCACCACGGATGCGGACGTCCGCGCCCGGCTCACGCGGTTCGGCCTGCGCCGGATCGGGCCGGTCGCCGAGCTCGCCCGGTCCGCGCTGGTCGCCCGTTTCGGTGAGGAGGGCGCCCGGATCCACGCCCGGGCACGCGGCGAGGAGCTCGAACCGTTCCGGCCGCGCCATGCTCCCGAGCGGCTCCGGCTCGCCCTCCCCATCGAACCCGCGGTCGAGGATCTCGAGCCGCTCCGCTTCGTCCTCCATCGACTCGCCGCCGCCCTGACCGGCCAGCTGGTCGCGCGCGGACTGGCGGCATCGCGGGCCCGGTTGCGTCTCGACCTGGATCTCGCGTTCGCCCGCGCCGGGACATCCGCCGAGGTCGATGTCGAACAGCGCTTCCCCGAGCCGACCGCCGACGCCGAGGCGATCGAGCGCCTCCTGTTCGCCCGCCTCGAGCGGACCCCGCCGCCGGCCGCGGTCGCGCGTCTCTCGCTGGAGTTGGACGGCACCGCCCCGGCGAGTGGTCAGCAGCTCCCGTTGTTCACGCCACAGGCCGCCCGTGGCGCCCGGCTCGAGTGGCAGCTCGCGAGGCTCGCCCTGACCTTCGGGGAGGATCGTGTCCGACGGGTGGAGATCGCGGATCCGGACGCGCCGCTCCCCGAGCTGCGCTGGGCGTGGCGTCCGGTCGCCTCGGGCGAACGGGGCGTCCCGCGATGACCCGCCTCCTGCGCGGCCACCCACCGATCGAGGTCGAACTGGATCCGGATGGGGCGCTCGTCGCGATCCGCTGGAACGGCCGTCGCGAGACCGTCGAGGTGTGCAATCGATGGCGGGTGGACGAGGCGTGGTGGCGCGGACCGATCGCCCGGGACTACTTCAAGGTGGTGGGGGCTCGCTGGCTCGCGCTCGTCTATCTCGATCGTGTCGACGGGTCGTGGCACCTCGAGCGCCTCTACGACTGACGAGGCGCGGTCTCAGTGAGCGGGTGTTCCCAGCGTCAGGCTGAGCACGAAGAGGATGAGCAGCATCCCGACGACGAGCGCAAGCGCTCCGATGTCGCGCGGACGAGCAGTTTGCACGATCTCGCCTCCCCCAGGCTTGGTCGAACCGGATCCGGACCGGTTGGCTGCAGCATAGACGTCCGGCCCGATGGCTGCGTTGCGCAACCGCACCATGCACGGTTGCAGCTACGCACCATCTCACCCGTTCGGGCAGGTCGATCCGTAGAGGATGGTGACCCTCGTGACGCTCCCCAGCGGGGCCGCCTTGACCTGGAGCATGCAGCCGGCCGGTTGCCCCGTCATGTCGAGCGTGTATGTCCCATCCTCGAGCGGTCCGCCCAGGGCGACCGTCGTGTAGCCCGTCGCCGCGAGCTGCGTTTGGAGCGTGGTGGCGATCGCCTTCGCCGCGTTGCCGTTGACGGTGAACGTCGCCGAGGCCGGGCCACTCGCGGCCTCTTCGGAGGACATGGCGCCCGAGATGGTCGGGAAACCCGACGGGAGGCTGTCCCAGATGCGACCCCAGTCGGTATCGGACTGGCTGGTCGCCCGCTGGCTCGGGGCCGCCGCGGTCGGCGTGACCCTCGCGAGGGGTGTGGACGACGGACTCGGCGGTGCCGACGACCCGGCCGAGCAGGCCGCGAATGCGATGGCCACGAGCACCGACAGGCCGATCGCGAGGTGGGGCGCCCGGGCCTCGCGTGGGTTCGCGGTCATCCGCTCAGCCGTCCCTGGTCGTCCGTGTCGACCCAAAGTGGCCCGGCGTCCCCGGCGCCACGTCGGCGACCCATCGCGCGCCATCGGGACTGAGACGGCGATCCCCATCGGTCCAGAGCGGCTCACCCGTCTCCTGATGCCGTCGTCGGGCAGCCTCCCGTCGCTCGTGCCGTGTCCCCTGCGGCGGATCGACCGACGGTGAACCGGAGACCAGATCGCGGATCCGGGACCAGAACGTCATGGCGCGGAGTCTAGCGCCCGGACGTGACAGGACCCCGTCGCCCCCAAGCGACGGGGTCCTATGGCCAGATGAGTCGCTCACCGACTCATCGGCGGGTCGGCACCCCGACCATCGCAGTCGAGAGCCGCCGATCGTCCCGAGCCCCCAGGCGCCGAGACGTCTTGCAATCGCGATTACGAGCTTGCCGCCTGGACGGCGAGGACCGCGGGGAGGAGGCCGAGGATGAGCAGCATCGCGAGGGCGACCATCGCCCCGATCCGGAGGGCGGAGAAGGCGATCTGGCGCGTCGGTGCGTGCATGTCGGTGAGACGCCGACCTACCCATTCTTGTTTCGTCCCGATCGGGCGATCTTTGATGGGAATCTCGTCCCGGGCATGCCCCTGACCGACGGGTGCAGCAGTAGAACAGATGTTCTATACTGTCGAGCCCCAAGCAGCCGGCTTTCCGACCGGAGCGATCCGTGGCACAGACCCCGTACGCCGAACTCCATTGCCACACCAACTTCTCGTTCCTCGACGGGGCGTCGGCGCCGGACGACCTCGTCGAGCGGGCCGTCGAGCTGGGGCTGACCGGGCTGGCCGTCACGGATCACAACGGCCTGTACGGGGCGGTCCGCTTCGCCAGCGCGGCCGAGGCGGCCGGACTCCACCCGGTCGTCGGCATCGAGATCGAACTGCTCGATCCGGCGGCGGCGGATCCGGCCGGGATCGTCGTGCCCCACCGTCGGGCGCGACGACGCGGCGCCCGGGCCCCCGTCGATACCTCACTTGCCGATGTGACCGAGGGTCTTCCCATCCGGCCCCGGCCGTCCCGTGCTCGCCTGCCCGGCCATCGCGCCACGGTCAAGGAGGACCTGCGCGGGATCGGCGAGCGAGCCCGCGGTCCGCACCTCGTCCTCCTCGCTCGCTCGGCGATCGGCTGGCGGAGCCTGTGCCGGCTCGTCTCGTACGCCAACATGGCCGGCACGAAGGGCGTCCCGCGCTTCAGCCAGGCGCTGCTCGCCGATCACACCGAAGGTCTCGTCGCGCTGTCGGGCTGTCGCGACGGCGAGCTCGCCCGGCGGCTGCGGACCGGCGACCTGGCCGGGGCACAGGCCGTGGCCGAGCGCTACGCGACGCTCTTCGGTCGCGGCGACGGGCCCGCCACGAGCGGGTTCTTCATCGAGCTGTCGCACCACCTCCTGCCCGATGACGACTGGCTCGTGGCGGAGTCGGCCGCCCTGGCCGAGGCGGCGGGTCTGCCGGTCGTCGTCAGCAACGACGTCCACCACGCCCGACCCGAAGATCGCGAGCTGGCCGATGTCCTGACCGCCATCCGGCACGGCCGGCCGCTCGATGCGCTCGGCGACCTGCGCCGGCCGGACGGCGAGTCGTATCTCAAGACGGGTTCGGAGCTGGCGGCGATGGTACCCGGGGAGGACCGGGCGGCTCGAGCCTGGGCGGCGGGGATCTCGACGACGGTCGAGCTCGCGGCGTCGTGCTCGGTCGATCTGGGCTTCGAGCAATACCGCTTCCCGGGCTTCCCGGTGCCAGGCGGCGAGACGGCCTTCAGCTATCTCGTGGACCTGTGCCAGACCGGTGCCCGGAAGCGCTACCACCCGTTGACGCCGCCGGTCGTCAAGCAGCTCGCGCACGAGCTCGACGTCATCGAGACGACCGGCCTGGCCGAGTTCTTCCTGATCTGCTGGGACATCATGCGATTCGCGAAGGAGCAGAAGATCCCGGCGCAGGGGCGGGGGAGCGCGGCCGGTTCGATCGTGGCCTACGTGCTCGGGATCACCCGGGTCGAGCCGATGCGCCACAACCTCCTCTTCGAGCGGTTCATCAACGAGGGTCGGACGACCTACCCGGACGTCGACATCGACTTCTCCTCAGAGCGGCGCGAGGAGGTCATCCAGTACGTCTACGGCCGCTACGGCCCCGAGCACACGGGGATGGTCTGCAACCTCGTCACGTACCGGGCACGCTCGGCGGTGCGCGAGGTGGGCTATGCGCTCGGGTTCCCGCGGCCGCTCGTGGACCGGGTCGCGAAGGCGCTCGAGACGTACGACTCGGTGATGGTCCGGCGGGACCTCGAGGCGGACGGCGGGTTCGCCGAGTTCTTCCGGCGGCCGGGAGACGACGAGGCGGCCGAGGCGGCGGCTGCGGCGCTGACCGGCGATCGCGGCCTGACCGACGCGATGGGCCAGCTCAACCACGCCCGCGGCGGCCGGCTGGCGGTGGGTGGGGCGGAAATGGCGGCTCTGGCGGCCGTGGCGAGCGGGCCGGCCCCATCGGCCGATCCTCGCCATATGACAACCACGGTCGTGTTCGGCGACGACGGGACGACTGGAAGGCTCGATCATGGCGGCCCGCACGCTCAGGCCCGCGACGAACGTGCCGCAAGCGACCCGATGGGTTCGCATAGCACGAATGACGCTGCTATCTGGCAAGGACGAGGGGGCCCGCGGGCCGCGCGCGCGAATCAGGCGCGGACCCCGCGGGCACTCCCGGACCGTCTTGCCCCCGTCGCGGGTCTGAGGGCGGGTGGCCGGACGGACGACGAGGGCGGCCCGGGCGACACGCCCGCCAGCGTCGCCTGGCTGCGAGACGGTCGCGGGACGGGCTACAAAGCGGACACCGAACGGCTCGTCGCGCCACCGCTCATCGAGGGTCGGCGGATCGATCCGGAGAGTGGCCAGCTCGAGCCGCCGCCGCGCGCGACGGACAAGCTCGGTCGGCCGAACCGCTGGGACCCGCCGACCGCGCCGCGCCGGGCGGACGCAAGCGCCGCGGCCGCGCACTCCTCGGTCGCCCGTGTCGAACCCGAGCCCCCACCGCAGGCCCGTGGCGGCTCCACGGTGGGCCTGTCGGACTGGGAACGCTGGCTCGAGTTCTGCGCCCGGATCGACGGCTTCCCGCGCCACCTGTCGATCCATTCGGGCGGGATGCTGGTGACCGCGGCGCCACTCATCGACATCGCCCCCATCGAGCGGGCGACGATGGACAAACGCGTCGTCGTCCAGTTCGACAAGCGCGACGTCGAGACGCTGAAGCTCATCAAGCTCGACCTGCTCGGCCTCGGGATGCTCGCCGCGATGGACGAGACGCTCCAGCTCATCGAACACGACTGCGCAGCCTGCCTCGACCTCGACCGTCTCCCCGAGGACGTCCCGGAGGTCTTCGAGATGCTCCAGGCGGCGGACACCGTCGGCGTCTTCCAGGTCGAGAGCCGGGCCCAGATGCAGACGCTCCCCAAGTCCCGCCCGAAGAACCTGGACGATCTCGTGGTCGAGGTGGCGATCATCCGGCCGGGCCCGATCCAGGGCAACGCCGTCCACCCGTACCTGCGCCGCAAGCAGGGTCTCGAGCCAGTGACGTATCTCCATCCGAGCCTCGAGCCCGTCCTCGTGGATTCGATGGGCGTGATCCTCTACCAGGAGCAGGTCATGCGCATCGCCATCGAGGTCGGTGGCTTCTCGGCGGCCGAATCGGACGGCTTTCGGCGGGCGATGGGGACGTGGCGTTCGAGCCGGGAGATGGAGAAGCTCCACCAGCGGTTCTTCGATGGCTGCATGCGCCAGCCCGGGATGACCGAGGAGGTCGCCGAGGAACTCTTCCGGCAGGTCGCCGCCTTCGCGAGCTTCGGGTTCGCCAAGTCGCACGCGGCCGCCTTCGCCCGGACCGCCTACGAATCGGCCTTCCTCAAGCTCTTCTACCCGGCCCAGTTCCTGGTCGGGCTCGTCAACGCCCAGCCGATGGGCTTCTATCCGGTCGAGGTCCTCGTCAACGACACCAAGCGCCACGGGGTGGCCGTCCTGCCGGTCGACATCAACGCGTCCTCGTACAAGACCACGACCGAATGGGTGGGCAGGCCCGGCGAGCCGCTCCCCGAGGGCGCCGGGATCGCCACCCGTCCGGAGCCGATCGATTCGCCGGCCTGTGTCGTACCGTCCGCGGCCGCACGCGACCGCTGGACCCCGGAGGCGACCGCAGGCTGGGGCGTCCGGCTGGGTCTCCACCTCGTGAAGGGGATCGGCGAGCAGCACGCGGCGCTTCTGGACGCGGAGCTGCCGCACGGGCCGTACCGGACCCTCGCCGAGGTCGTCGAACGGACCGGGCTCCCCGAGGAGGTCCTGGAGCGGCTCATCCGGACGGGTGGGCTCGACTCCCTGGGCCGGCCGCGACGCGAGCTGCTATGGCAGCTGCGCGAGGTGGCCGGGGCTTCACGCGGCCGGGTCGACGGGCGGACGCTGCGTGGCCTCGGTCGGGCGGCCGGCAAGCGCTCCGCGGCGGCTGGGCGGCCGATGGACCTGCGGCTCCCCGCCACGGAGGCCCCGGCACTCCCCGCCATCACCGAATCGGAGCGGATCGGCGACGCCTACGCGGTCATCGGGCTGGATGCGCGCCGCCAGGTGGTGACGCTCTTCCGGCCCGCGCTGGAGCGGCTCGGGGCGGTGACCAACGCGGCACTGTCGTCGATGCCGTCCGGCCGGGTCAGGATCGGCGGTCTGGTCGTCACGCGCCAGCATCCGATGACCGCCAAGGGCACGGTCTTCCTCGCCCTCGAGGATGAGACCGGGATGGTCAACGTCACGCTCTGGCCGGACACCTGGGCCCGGCTCCGAGCCGTCGTCCGGCGTCACGCCCTCCTGCTGGTCGACGGCGACCTGCAGCGCGAGGGCGAAGTGGTCAACGTGATCGCCCGGGCGGTCGTGCCACTCCCCGAGGTGGCCGCCGGGGCCGGTGGGCCGGATCGGCCGGCCGGCGTCCGCCAGCTCGGTCACGCCGGGATGCGACGCCTCGGCTAGGGCAGCGCCGGGAGCGCTGCTCTGCGCCCGATCTGCGCCCGATCAGCGCTTGGCGCCGGCCTTCTGGGACGAGGGCCCACCGCGCGTCCGACCGTCGCCTGGTCGCTGCTTCGGCGCGTGCGTCCCCCGCTTGCCGCGGTTCGGGTTCGTCAAGGCGAGGAAGCGCCGGTACCACGCCGCGCCGGCGGCGAAGAACCCACCGACGACCGGAGACAGGATGAAGGCCGAGAGCGCCACCTCGCGGGCCTGGTCCGTCGTGGGGGGCAGGGTGGCACCGATCGTCAGCGGGAACGCGAAGACGAGGAGCGCGTAACAGGCCGCCGACACGAACCCGACGATCACCCCGAGCAGCCAGCTTGCCCGCGGCGCGAGGAAGCCGGCGAGGAAGACGCCGCCGATGGCCGGCGTCTGGATGAAGTAGGCGAACAGGAACTGGGAGATGGTCCCGCCCGCGGTCACGATGACCAGGACCGTGCTCGCGATCGTGATGAGCAGCGGCGCCCAGAGGGCAGGGCTGTGGACGGCGAGCCACGGCAGGTCGGCGAGGTCCGAGCGGACGTGGATCGGGTGGATCGATTTCTTGATCGCATCGACGAAACCCATCCGCACCGTCGTGGCGGTCGGTCGCGCCGGGGTCCCCTTGGGGCCGCTCGGCGCCACGGCCTGCGCCTCGTCGTCGACGACGTCGTTCGCCGGATCGCCCAGGGGGGCGGCGCGATAGCGTCGGCGCGCTTCGGCGCGTTCGGTCCTCTTGGCGCGAGCCACGGTCTCTCCTGCGTTCCTGTCGGACGGTGGAGCGCATCGTAGTCGAACGCCGCGGCCCGCGAGATAAGCGCCAGTGAAGGCCCGCCTGCTACAACGGTCCTCCCGCCGCCAGCTGCCCTTCCCGCCGGGAGGTCACCGATGGATCGTGCCCGGCGCGCGGGGCTCACCGCGCTCATCGTCGTCGCCCTGCTCGCCGCGATCGGTGGCTCCGATGAAAGCCGGGCGCTTGCCGGCGCCGTCGGATGGCCGCCCTCGACACTCGTCATCTCCGAGATACAAACGGGCGGCGCCTCCGCGTCCGACGAGTTCGTGGAGCTCGCGAACCAGGGTTCCGGCCCGGTCGACCTCCAGGGCTTCGAGGTCGTCTACGCGACCTCGTCGGGCTCGACCATGACACGCAAGGACACCTGGTCGGCGTCGACCGTGCTCGGCCCGGGACGCCGGATCCTGATAGCCAACGTGTCCGGGACGTACGCGCCGATCGCCGATGCGACATATTCCGGCGGTTTCGCGGCGACGGGTGGCGCCATCGCGCTGCGGCCCGTCGGGGGCGCCGCGGTCGACGCGGTCGGCTGGGGTGACGCCACGAACTCGTTCGTGGAGGGGCTCGTGGCGCCGGCGCCGCCACCGGGGTCCAGCCTCGAGCGCGCTCCGGGCGGGGCGGCGGGGAACGGTCGCGATACCAACGACAACGCCGCGGACTGGTTCGTCCAGGGGGCGCCATCGCCGCAGAACGTGGGCGCTCCGGCGGTCCCGGCTCCGGGCGCGCCGAGCCCGACGCCGTCGCCGAGCCCCACGCCCGCTGGCTCCCCGACACCGACGCCGACACCGACGCCCACGGCCGCAGCGACACCGACCGCGACGCCGGGCGTCACGCCGACGCCTGCTCCGACTCCGACGGCGACGCCCATCCCGACTCCCATCCCGACGCCCACGCCCATCCCGACCCCTGCACCGACCCCGACGCCTACGCCGATCCCGACGCCGACCGCGACCGCGACCGCCACTCCGACCCCGACGCCGACCGCGACACCGACTCCTGCCGGACCGACCTCGATCGCCGAGGCGCGCGGCCTCTCCGACGGGTCGACCGTGACGATCCAGGGGATCCTGACGACGGCGCTCGGCGCCCTCGAAACCGGCCGCACTGGGTTCGTCCAGGACGCGTCGGGCGGGATCGCGCTGTACCTCGATGTGCCCGTCGAGGGTTCCTGGCCCGCGGGGACGACGGTGACCGTCCAGGGCTCGGTCTCGAGCCGATTCTCGCAGCGGACGCTTCGGGTCGCCGAGTCCTCGATCGTGGCTGGCCCCGCGTTGGGATCGCCCGTTTCGATCCGGATCGGGACGGGCGAGGCGGCCGAAGCCTTCGAAGGCGTCCGTGTCACAACCACTGGGACGGTCTCCGGATCACCCGATGTGCTCGCCGACGGCCTCGGCATCACGCTTGATGACGGGTCGGGCCCGGTCCGCGCGGTGATCGGCGCTGACGCGCTGGCGGGGCGGACGATCGCGTCGGGGATGACGGCCACCTTGTCCGGTCCGCTCGGCCAGCGCGACAGCTCCGGCACGGGCACGGCGGGTTATCGGATCCAGGCGACCTTGGCCGGCGAGCTCGACCTTGTCGAAGCCACGCCCGCGCCGACGGCAACTCCGACGCCAACGCCGACACCGACCCCCGATTCGACGGCGACACCCACGCCGACCACGGCTCCGACGGCCTCGCCAACGCCGGCGGCGACACCGACCCCGGCACCGACCAGCACCCCGACGCCCGTACCCACGGCGACGCCGGTCCCGACCCCGACGCCGACGAGCCTGTCCCTTATCGCTGTCCGGTCGCAGCCGATCGGTTCGAGGGTGGTCACGAGCGGGGTGGTCGTGGCGGAAGCAGGCCGACTGGGGACTCCGGCGCTCGTGGCGATCGGGGAGGACGGTGCCGGGCTGGTGGTCCGCCTGCCCTCCGGCTCGCCGATGTTCGCTCGAGGGACGCGGATCGAGGTCGCGGGCAAGCTCGCGGCACCCTACGGTCAGCTCGAGATCCGGCCGGCCAGGACCGAGATCCGGGCCCTTGGCTCCGGTGCGTTGCCATCTCCGATCTCGGTCGGCACGGCTGGCCTCGGCGAGTCGCTCGAGGGCCGTCTCGTCACGACGACCGGGCGGCTGACCACGAAACCGAAGAAGACCGCCGCCGGCGACATCACCCTCATCCTCGAACGCGACGGCGCGAGCGCGGTCAAGGTCATGACCGACGCCTCGAGTCGGATCACGGTGGCCTCGCTCCGGGTTGGGTCGACATATCGGGTCGTCGGATTTGTCGGCCAGCGGGCCAGCCACTCGGGTGCGCGCGACGGCTACCGGATCTGGGCGCGTGACGGCGGGGATCTGGTCGTCGTCACCGGCGCCGACCCGTTGGCGACCCCATCTCCCACGGCGACATCCGGCTCGGGCGGCTCTGGAACGCCCGGGACCGTCACGATCGCCCACGGCCTCACGATCACCGACAGGGCGATCGCGATCGACGCGATCGTGACCGCGCCGGCCACGCTCCTCGACGCGACCGGGCGGCGGATCGTGGTCCAGGACGCCACGGGTGCGATCGAGATCCTGCTCCCCACCGGCACTGCGGCAGCGCCCGTCGGTGCCCGGATCCACGCCACCGGCCGGATCGGCGTCGCGTATGGCGCTCCCCGCCTTCGCGCCGACCGGTTGGACGTCGCAGGGACCGGTCCGGTCCCCTCGGCTCTCGTGCTCCATGGCTCGCCCGGCGAGGCCGATGAATGGCGCCTGGTGACGGTCAGCGGCCGCGTCGAGAGCGTCCACAAGCTCGGTGATCGGTGGCGGGCGGAACTGCTCGTCGGTGGCCGGAATGTCGTCGCGGTCGGGGAGGCCGGTGCCGGGATCGCCAGCGCCGCGCTGGTGGAGGGTCGGACGGCAACCGTCACCGGGATCGCCCGACGACCGTTCCCGAGTGCGACCGACCGCCGCTTCGTCGTCACACCACGCTTCCCGGCGGATCTCCGCATCGCCGCCGGGTCCGCCACAGGTGGTGGCGGCCGAGCTGACGGCGCGAACGGCGCCGCGGCGGGCTCGAACGACAGCGCGTCGGCTGCGGCCGCTGCCGCCTACGCGAGCGCAGCGGAAGACGCCGACCTCGTCGACGTGGCGTCGATGACCGGTCGACTGGTCCGCGTCGGTGGCCTCGTCGTCGACCTTCGACAGGACGGCTTCACGCTTGACGACGGGACCGCGATCGGTCGCGTGGTACTGCGCGGCACCGCGCTCGAGCAACTATCGCTCGTCGAACCCGACGATGCGCTCAACGCGATCGGACGCGTGGAGGCGACCGCGGACGGACCCGTCGTCGCAGTCGACGATCCGGCCGGCTTGATCCAGGCCGGCGATCCCGTCCCGGCCGAGCCCTCGTCGTCACCGGAAACGAGTTCGGCCGACGCGCTCGGCGCCCAGTCCGGCGCCATCGGCCCGGGCAGTCGCCTGGCCGGTCTCGGGGGCACGTTCCGGCTCGATCCCGGGGCGGCCGGGCTGGGCACGCTCTTGGCGATCTCGGCCATCTCATTGGCCGTGACGGTCCTCCGCCGCGAGCAGTCACGCCGCCGGATGGCGGCCCGGATCGGCCGGCGACTGGCCACGTTCGCGGGCCGCCCGGCGCGCTCGGCGGATCCGATCCCGGCTGAGCGTGGGCCGAGCACGATCCACTCGGCTTGACGCTCGTGAGAACGCGGGACTATCCTCGGCCGAGTTTCGCGCCAGCGAAGCAGCCCCGTGAGCGAGGAATAGGTCTTGCCGAACGCGGATCACCGCGTCGAAAGCCCCCCGGATCGCAGGATCGCGATCCCCGCCGGAGAACGGCAGTACCACATCGGGCTCGGTCCAGGTGAACTGGCCGAGTACATCCTCCTCCCCGGTGACCCAGATCGGACCTCCCGGATCGCCTCGCGCTTCGAATCCATCGAGCTCGAGCACCGACATCGGGAGTTCGCCTCGGCCACCGGACGATATCGAGGCCAGCGGGTGTCGGTCGTCTCGACCGGCATCGGCACGGACAACGTCGAGATCGTCGTGGCTGAGATCCTGGCGATCGCCGAGCGGCCGACCTTCATCCGGGTCGGGTCATGCGGAGCGCTCCAACCGGAGATGACCCTGGGCGACCTGGTCATCACCTCCGGCGCGGTGCGCCTCGAATCGACCACGAGTTTCTTCGTCCACGACGGGTATCCAGCCGTAGCCGACTATGAGGCGGTCGCGGCGCTCGTCGAGGCCGCGGAGCGGCTCGGACACCGGTATCACGTCGGGGTCACGGCGACGGCACCGGGGTTCTTCGGCGCGCAGGGGCGCCCGATCCCCCAGTTGCCCATCCGCTACCCTGACCTCGCGGAGGATATGGCGCGCCAGCGCGTCATGAACTTCGAGATGGAAGCGTCGGCTCTCCTCGTCCTCGCGACCCTCGCCCGCTGTCGAGCTGGCGTCGTCTGTGCGGTGTATGCCAATCGGACCACCGGCGAATTCGTCAGCGGGGATATCAAGGACGCGGCCGAGGCGGCCTGTGTCGAGACGGGGCTGGAAAGCCTTCTCGTCCTGGCCGACATGGATCGACAGAAGCGCGAAGCCCGGACGGACCGCTGGCGGCCGTCGCTATGGCAGCACGACGCTTGATCACGCACCGTTGAGCGGATGCGGGACAAGGGTTCCCGCAACGCGTCACGAGGATGGAGGAGCCCAGATGGCCGAAGCCTATTGCGTCAAGGACAAGAAGAAGGTCGAAGTCCAGAACGCCCAGAAGATCACCATGAAGAACGGCAAGCCCGCGATCCAGGGCACGTGCCCGATCTGCGGCGGAAAGGTCTTCCGCATCGGCGGCTGACCGCCGCGATCATCAGTCCAGGTCGCAGGGCCCCCGCCGACGGCGGGGGCCCTGCCTCGTTCCGGGCGGCACGCCCCCCTTTGGTACGATGGTTCCGACGCCGGATCCCGTGGACCCGTGACCCTAGGCACGGCGGTCCCATCCGATCCCACGTCCGATCTCTCGACCACGTTCGCGTCCCGCGCTCGTCCCGGCGCGCAGCTCCAGGAGGTCCCCATCATGGCCACCCGCGTCGGCATCAACGGCTTCGGCCGGATCGGTCGGCAATCGCTCAAGGCGCTCATCGAGCGGGCCCCGGACGTCGAGGTGGTGGCCGTCAACGACCTCGTCGATGCCGAGATGAATGCGCTCCTGTTCAAGCACGATTCGACCTACGGCGCGTATCCGGGCGAGGTCCGCGCCGGCGACTCGTCGATCATCATCGATGGCCGCGAGATCAAGATCCTGGCCGAGAAGGATCCAGCCACGCTCCCGTGGGGCGACCTGGGGGTCGACATCGTGCTCGAGAGCACGGGCATCTTCACCGACGCGATGAAGGCCCGGGCGCACATCGACGCCGGTGCCAGGAAGGTCATCATCAGCGCCCCTGCGACGCACGAGGACATCACCATCGTCCTCGGCGTCAACGAGGAGCGCTACGACCCGACGGTCCATCACATCATCAGCAACGCCAGCTGCACCACCAACTGCCTCGCCCCAGCCGCCAAGGTCGTGCACGACATGCTGGGCATCGAACGTGGCCTGATGAACACGATCCACAGCTATACCAATGACCAGCGGATCCTCGACGTCGCGCACAAGGACCCGCGCCGCGCCCGAAGCGCCGGCCAGAACATCATCCCCACCTCGACCGGCGCCGCGCGCGCGCTGGCCCTCGTCATCCCCGATCTCAAGGGCAAGTTCGACGGCTTCAGCCTGCGCGTCCCGACGCCCACTGTGAGCGTGGTCGACTTCACCGCGCTGGTCAGTCGCCCGACCTCGGTCGAGGAGCTCAATGCCGCCTTCCGCACGGCTGCGGCCGGCCCGCTCGATGGCATCCTCGGCGTCTCGGACGAGCCGCTGGTCTCGACGGACTTCAAGGGCGACAGTCGGAGCTCGATCATCGATGCCGACTCGACCATGGTCCTCGGCGGGACGATGGTCAAAGTCATCGCCTGGTACGACAACGAGTGGGGCTACAGCTGTCGGGTGGCCGACCTCATCGCCTTCGTGGCGGCGCGCCTGCGCGTCGCCGCCTGATCGACCGATGGACAAGCTCACCATCCGCGACGCGGACGTCGCTGGCAAGCGCGTCTTCGTCCGGGTCGATTTCAACGTCCCGCTGGCCGACGGCAAGGTCACCGACGACTCTCGCATCCGGGCGGCGGTCCCGACCATCGTCGCGCTCCTCCAGGGCGGCGCGTCGGTCATCCTGGCCAGTCATCTCGGACGACCTGACGGCAAGGTCCAGGATGGCCTGCGGCTGCGGCCGGTGGGGGAGCGCCTGACCCAGCTGCTCCGCCGAAACGTGCCGGTCACCGGCGACGCGCTCGGGATCGGCACGGAGGATGCGGTCAAGCGGCTCCGTCCCGGCGAGGTCCTGATGCTCGAGAACCTCCGATTCCACGCCGAGGAGGAGAAGAACGATCCGGCCTTCGCCGCGGCGCTGGCGTCGTACGCCGACATCTTCGTCAACGACGCATTCGGGACGGCGCACCGGGCGCACGCCTCGACCGTCGGCGTCCCCAAGCTCCTGCCCGCCTATGCCGGGCTGCTGATGGAGCGCGAGCTCGAGATGCTCTCGAAGCTCCTCGAGGCGCCCGAGCGCCCGTTCGCCGCCATCCTCGGGGGCGCCAAGGTCTCGGACAAGATCGGCGTCATCGACCATCTGCTGACCAAGGTCGACCTGTTGATCCTCGGCGGCGGGATGGCCAACACCTTCCTCCTCGCGCAGGGCAAGGCGATCGGCAAGAGCCTGGCCGAACCCGACCGTGCCGAGGACGCCCGTCGGATCCTGACTGCGGCAGCCGCGAACGGGGTCCGCGTCGTGCTGCCGATCGACGTCATCGTGGCCAAGGAGGTCACGCGTGGCACCGAGTACAAGACGCTCCAGGCCGAGAAGATCCCGGCGTCGTGGCACATCGTCGACCTCGGCAAGGCCAGCCAGGACCTCATCGTCGAGGCGCTGTCCGATGTCCAGACCGTGTTCTGGAACGGGCCGCTCGGCGTCTTCGAGATCCCGTCGTTCGCGCACGGCACGAAGGCCGTCGCCCGCATCCTCGCCGAGCGCGCGGACGCCGGCGCGACCGTCATCGTCGGTGGCGGCGACTCGGTCGCGGCGGTCACGCAGCAGGGTCTGGCCGACCGAATGACCCACATCTCGACCGGTGGCGGCGCCTCGCTCGAATTCCTCGAGGGCCGCGAGTTGCCAGGCGTGGCCGTCCTCCTCGACCGCCCGAGCGATGCCAAGACCGACGCCAAAGCCGGCGGCAAGCCGAGTGTCAAGTCGGGCGCGAAAATCGGCTCGAAGGCCGGCGCAACAGCCGCCCCCAAGGCCGATGCGAAGGCCCGCCCATGAACAGCAGCATCGAGGTCGTCGACGCGCGCGAGATCCTCGACTCGCGGGGCAACCCGACCGTCGAGGTCGACATCATCCTGGCCGACGGCTCGGTCGGGCGGGCGGCAGTGCCATCCGGCGCGTCGACTGGGCTCAACGAGGCCGTCGAGCTGCGGGATGGCGATACGGCGCGATTCGGCGGCAAGGGCGTGCTCCGGGCGGTCGCCAACGTGACGGATACGATCGGGCCGGCGCTCTATGGGCTCGACGCCGCCGACCAGGCCGGGATCGACGCCCTGCTGTGCGAGCTCGACGGGACGCCCAACAAGGCCGCGCTCGGTGCCAACGCGATCCTTGGCGTCTCGCTCGCCTGCGCGCACGCGGCGTCGGCCGCTTACGACCTGCCGCTCCACCGCTATCTCGGCGGGATCGGCGCCCGGACCCTGCCAGTGCCGTTCTTCAACATCCTCAACGGCGGCAAGCACGCCCAGGACTCGACCGACTTCCAGGAGTTCATGATCGCTCCGGTCGGGCTCGAGACCTACGCGGAAGCGCTTCGCGCCGGAGCGGAGATCTTCGCGGCCCTGCGCACGCTCCTGCACGAGGCGGGCCACGCGACCGGCCAGGGCGACGAAGGCGGCTTCGCGCCCAGCCTGCCGACCAACGAGGCCGCGGTGGAGGTCATCCTCCGCGCGATCGAGCGCGCCGGCTATCGGCCCGGCGAGGACGTCGCGTTGGCGCTCGACCCGGCGACGAGCTCGATCCTGGTCGAGGGGACCGGGGTCGACCGTGTGACCGGCCAGTATCGGCTCGAGCGCGAGGGGCGGACGCTCGACTCCGCCGAACTCATCGACCTGTGGGAGCGCTGGATCGCCACGTACCCGATCGTCTCGCTCGAGGACGGCCTCGGCGAGGAGGACTGGGCTGGCTGGCGCGAGCTCAACGCCCGACTCGGTTCG
>JBBQDL010000024.1:0-37630 GCA_038319665.1 Candidatus Limnocylindrales bacterium | reverse complement strand
CGGCGCATGCGAGTAGGTGAAGCCGTGAACGAACGGCGATGCGCCGCCGGTGACCGTGTTGTAAACCTCGGCTGAGGCGGCCACGAACCCGAATGGCCAGTAGCCGGATGACGCGCCCTTGGCCGCCACCAGGATGTCCGGGCGAATGCCCCAGTGATCGCAGGCGAACCAGCGACCGGTGCGCCCGAAGCCGGTCATCACCTCGTCGGCGATGAGCAGCACACCGTGCCTACGGCACACCTCGGCGATGGCCGGCCAGTAACCATCGGGCGGGACGACGGCACCGAGCGCGGCACCGACGATCGGCTCCGCCACGAACGCGGCGACGGTATCCGGACCGGCCGCCGTGAATGCCTCGTCGAGCTCCGCGGCAAGATCGTCGGCGGTCGCGAGCGCGCTGGAGCCGGGGAGTCCGGCACGATACGGGTAGGCGGCCGAAACGTGGCGGAATCGGCCGAGCCAGCCCTCGTACGGGCGGCGCAGGCCCTTCCGCCCCGACAGGTCGAGGGCGCCCAGGGTGTTGCCGTGGTAGCTCACCCACCGAGCGACCACGATCCAGCGTTCCTTGTCGCCACGCGCGAGGTGGTAGGCGCGTGCCAGTTTGAGTGCCGTCTCGATGGCCTCGGACCCACCGGACACCGGGTAGATCGCGGGCTCGTCCAGCGGAAGCCGTGGACCGATCTCGCGGGCGTACGCCTCGAGCGGCTCGGTCGTGAAGGCGCTGCCATGGGCGTAGGCCAGCGTGCCCGCCTGGGTCGCCATCGCGTCGGCGATCTCGCGTCGGCCGTGGCCGACGTTGACGACGATCGCGCCGCCGGCGGCATCGAGGTAGGAGCGCCCGGCAGCATCGCGGATGGTGGATCCGAACGCCTCGACCGCGACGGGCGGATCGGCGGCAGTGGCACGACGGAAGACGCGGCCCGAGTTCACCGCGGCATCGTAGCCGACCGGGTCCCGGAGTCGGGACGTCGGATCGGGAACCCGACCGGGCCGGCCGGTGTACTTGGTACGGTTGAGCGCGGAGGCCACGCCTGGACGACTCGGAATCGATCAATCGCGCCCGGACTGGTGACGTCGCCGCCTACGAAGCGCTGGTGCGGCGCTACCAGGACGTCGCCATGCGCACCGCGTACCTCGTCGCCCCGGAGTCCGATGCCGCCGATGCCGTCCAGGACGCATTCCTCAAGGCGTATGCGGCCCTGCCGCGATTCCGGGACGGTGCGCCGTTCCGACCGTGGCTCCTCAGGATCGTCGCCAACGAAGCCCGCAATCGGCGGCGCTCGGCCGATCGACGGGCTGGGCTCGCCCTCCGGGCAGCGGCGCTCGAGCCCCGCGTTGCGGTTGCGGCCTCCCCGGAGTCGGCGATCCTCGCCGACGAGATCCGCGGCCAGCTCCTGGCCGCGGTCGGACGCCTGCGGGACGCGGAGCGCGAGGTGATCGGGGCGCGCTTCTTCCTCGAACTGTCGGAAGCCGAGACCGCCGAGGCGCTCGAGATCCCGGCCGGGACCGTCAAATCGAGGACGTCGAGAGCGCTCGTGCGGCTGCGGACCGCGCTGGCCGAGATCGACGGAGGGTCGTCCGATGGCTGACCAGCCGCTCCACCTCCGACCCGACGCCGACCTCGAGACAGCGCTGCGCGGGCTTGGCCAGTCGATCGCCTGGCCGGCCGCTGCGGGCGGGACCGACGGCGCGCCC
This sequence comes from Candidatus Limnocylindrales bacterium, assembly GCA_038319665.1. Lineage (GTDB taxonomy): Bacteria > Chloroflexota > Limnocylindria > Limnocylindrales > CSP1-4 > SPCO01. Next base: position 35,935 of record JBBQDL010000024.1, on the reverse strand, counting down.
GACTTGGCCGCGATCGTACGGGCCCGACTCGAGAGCGAGCAGCGGGCCGCCGGGCTGCCGGTATATGCGGAGCCACCGGCCAGGATCGAGCGACCGGCACGGACTCGCCCGATCTTGCTCTGGCGACCGGCCCGTCGCGCGCTCATCGCCGCGGTGATCGTCCTGCTGGCGCTTGCCGCGCTGGCCGGGGCGTCCGTCCTGGGCCTACCCGGCCTCCGGATCATCCTCGGCCCGGCTCCGGTCACCGTCAATCCGCCACCCAGCCTCGAACCGAGCCGCTCACCGGCCTCGGGGGCTCCGGGCTCGGTCATGAAGCTCGGCGTCGCGGTGCCGCTGTCGGACCTCGATGCCAGGGCCGGGTTCCCGGTGATCTGGCCGTCGGATCCAGCGATCGGGCCGCCCGACGCCGCGTACATCGACCCGACGCTGAGCGGTCAGGTCGCGCTCGTCTGGCGCTCTCGGAGCGACCTGCCCGACACACTCGAACCGGGCATCGGCCTGATCCTGACCGAGTTCCGCGGCGCCGTCGACGACGGATTCTTCTCGAAGGCGCTCGGGACCGGAACCACCGCGCAGCCAGTCCTCGTCCACGGCCAGCACGCCTTCTGGCTGACCGGCGATCCGCACTTCCTGTTCTACACGGGGCCTGACGGGTTCATCGACGACGGCCGCCGCTGGATCGGCGACGCGCTGCTGTGGGCCCGCGGTCCGATCACCTACCGTCTCGAGACCGCCCTCGGTCGCGCATCGGCGCTGCGGATGGCGGAATCGATGCCCTGAGGGAACCTGGCGGGTCCGGGCGGTGTATGGGAGATGCGCGGACGGCAGCCGCGACCACACGACGGAGGACCCGATGTCGCCGACCCACCGCCCGACCCGCCCGCTCCGACCGACCCGAGCGCTCGCCGCCGTCCTGCTCGGCTTCGTCGTCCTCGCCTGCACCGGGAAAGCCACGCCGACGACGTCGACCGGTGGTCCGAGCGCTGTCCCGTCCACGCGCGCCATCATCGCGACGCCGCAGGCCGTGCCGGTGATCCCACCCTCGACGGACGCCTGGCTCGCCGTCGGTCGCGCCGGTGCGGACGGCCTCGAGATCGTCCAGGCGAGCACCGGCCAGCATCTCTTCAACCTGCCATCCGGCATCCCGGACCCGACGTGGACCCAGCTCGTCACGGTCGCCGCCAAGTCGAACGCGACCGTGGTTCGCGCCCTCGACGTGCCGGAGCTCGGGGGCGCCAGCCAAGTCATCGATGGCGCCTGGCGACTCCCGACGCTCGGCGCGGATCCAACGCCGGTCGGCGTCTCGGGCGATGGCAAGACGATCGTGCTCGTGGCCGACGGCACGACGGCGGCGTCCGGCGCCGCGGCCGCGAGCCGCTTCGCCATCCTGCACCGCTCGCTGTCGGGCAAGCCGAGACTCGTCATGCTTCACGGGTCGTTCGAATACGACGCACTCTCGCCCGACGGCGCCATCCTCTACGTGGTCGAGCATCTGCCCGCGCCGCCCGTCGGCCACTACCAGGTCCGTGCCATCGACACCGCCACCGGGATCCTGCGCGATGGCGTCGTGGTCGACAAGGTCGGGTTGAACGAGGCGATGGCCGGCTACCCGATCGCCCAGGCGAGGCAGCCTGACGGCATGGTCTTCACGCTCTATCGAGGCCCCGAGCACCCGTTCATCCACGCGCTCAACGCGGCCGAGGCCTGGGCCCTCTGCATCGACCTGCCCGCAACGGGCGCCGACGATGCAAGGGCCGCCCTCGACTGGGGCCTCGCGGCCACGCCCGACGGCCACACGCTTATCGCCGCGAACGCGACCCTAGGCCTCGCCGCCGAAATCCCGCTGGGCGATCTGGCCGTCCGGCGGAGCGTGACCTTCGCACCTGCGGCGTCGACCGCCATCACCCTCGCGAAGTTCGGGCACGAGGCGGGCGGACCGGTCGGCCGGCGGGTCGTCGTCTCGCCACTCGGCTCGACGCTCTACGCCGCCGGGAAGGGCGGGATCGTCCGGCTTGGGATGACCGACCTGACCGTGATGGGGCGCTTCCTCGAGGGGACCGCAGTCGATGCCGTGGCGATCACGCCGGATGGCGGGACGATCTACGCCCTGGTTCATGCCGGCGGCCACATCGTCAAGCTCGACGCGACGACCGGGAAGGTGGAAGGGACCGTCCCAGGCGGCGGATTCGACCGGTTAGTCGCCGTCGTTCCCGGCTGGTCCGCCCGCCCCCGACGGGTCGCCGGTTCCCGCCCCGCGTCTCAGGCGCGTCTCAGACAACTCGGTCAAGGTTCGGCCTGACGGGACCGACCGGCCCCGCCGAGCCGGAGTCCCCAGATGTCCCGATCCCGTCTGCTCGTCATCGTCGCCATCGCGGCCGTCGCCGTCGGGGTCGGTGGGTTTGTCGTCTACGACCAGGTCCTGCGCGGCGACAGCGCCGCAGCGCTCACGCTCCCGACCGCGTCGACCGGTCCGGCTACCAGCAGCGCATCCGGTTCGAGCACCGCGCCTGCCGCGAGCTTCGACGGGACCGTAGCGGGGACCTGGAACGTCGCCGCCGACAGCGTCGCCGGCTACCGCGTCCGCGAACAGCTCGCCAGCCTCCCGGCCGAGAGCGATGCGGTCGGCAGGACCAGCGCGGTCAGCGGGTCGATCACCCTCGAGACGTCAGGGTCCACCACGACGCTCACCGCGGGCCAGATCACCGTCGACACGACTTCGATCACCTCGGACAAGCCGCAGCGCGATGGGCGCCTGCGCAGCGAGGGCCTGCAGACCGACACCTACCCGACCGCCACGTTCAAGCTGACGAAAGCCGTCACCCTGCCCGCCGCGGCCCTCGCCGGAACCGCATCGGAAATCACGCTGACCGGCGACCTGACCCTCCACGGCGTGACCAAGTCGGTCGACATCCCGGCCAAGGCCCAGCTGGTCAACGGCACGATCCAGGTGGCGGGCTCGATCGGCTTCCCGCTCTCGGACTACTCGATCGTCGCCCCCAACCTCGGCGGGATCATCGTCTCGATCGCCGACAACGGCACGCTCGAGTTCCTGGTCAACTTCAGCAAGGCCTGACGCCTACTTCGTGTAGACGCCGCCCGGGTCCAGCTCGTCCCGGATGAAATGCAGTTCGGCGTCGGTCGGCGGTGGCGTCGCCGCGACGCTCGGAGCGACCGCGATCTGCCAGCCGATCGTGTCCCGGACGGCCTCGACGGTGGCGCCCGGGTGGAGTGAATCGAGCCGCATCTCCCCCGCCTCATCGAAGTGGTAGATGCCGAGGTCGGTGACGATGACGGTCGGTCCGCGGCCAGACCAGCCCCCTTCGCGCCGGATCCGCTCGGCCTGCTCGGCGCCGCCGAGGTTCCCGGGCGAGGTCCGGAAGTCGATCGTCTCGACGAAGCTGCGCCGGGTCTGGCGCATGATCACGAAGACCTCGCGTGCGTTGATGGCGATCTCACAAGCGCCGCCGGAGCCCGGCAGCCGCGTCGTAGGGTGGTCGTAGGGACCGATCACCGTCGTGTTGATGTTGCCGAATCGGTCGATCTGGGCGGCTCCCAGGAAACCGACATCGATGAGGCCGCGCTGGAGGTAGTAACCGAACAGCTCGAGCATGCTGACGACGGCGGTCGCCCCCGTGACGATGGTCGGGTCGCCGATCGAGAGCGGCAGTCGCGCGGGTCGGGCGCCGAAGACGCCGGCCTCGTAGACGAGCTCGAGCTCGGGCGCCACCGTGCGCTTGGCGAGGTTGACCGCGATGTTCGGCAACCCGACGCCGACGAAACAGACGCCTCGGCCGGCCAGCTCGCGCGCCGCGGCGACGATCATCATCTCGGACTTGCTGAAGGCGCCAGGCTCGGTCACCGGTAGGACCCGTAGTCGACCGAGCCCGACGGCGCCGGACCTGGTCGGAGCGACGCGATCCGCTCGGTGCCCAGCTTCTCGAGGTAGGCCCCCCGGCCGTCGAGGTCGTAGACCCAGTCGCGCAGCCAGGCTTGGGTCGTCGCCTCGTTGCGCGTGATCGGGTCCCAATCCAGGTAAAAGCGGTTGTCGCGGTCGTAGGCGCCCTGCACGTACGAGGGATGTGCGCCCCAGGGCTCGACGACGACCGCGTCCACGATGAGGCCCGGGATGATCGTCCGGTTGGGGTCGGCGCGGATGACCGCCTCGTCGACCAGCTCCTCGACGACGACGATGACGCGTTCCGCGGCGAAGGCGGCCTCCTTCTGGCAGCCGAGGAGCCCCCAGACCTGCGTATCGCCGCCGGCCGATGCGCGCTGGGCGTGGACGATGGCGACGTCCGGACGCAGCGGCGGGACGGCGTAGATGGTCTCGTCGCCGTACGGCGAGCGGATCGGCCGGATGAGCGGGTTGGCGACCGGCAGGTCGGTCTCGAAATAGCTTCGCAGCGGGAAGAACGGCAGGTTCATCGCGCCGGCGGTGTAGCGGCCGACCATCCCGAAATGGCTGTATTCCTCGAGCTCCAGCGACTCGGCCGGGATCTCGCCCTCGATCCGCCGGCGGATGGCGCCGAGCCCGCCGACGCCCGGGTTGCCGAGCCACGAGAAGACGAGCTTGCGGGCGACGCCCGCGGCGATCATCTGGTCGTAGATGACGTCCGGCGTGAGGCGGGCCAGCGTCAGCTCGCGTTTCCGCTGCCGGATGATCTCGTGGCCGGCTGCGAACGAGATGAGGTGGGTGAAGCCTTCGATCGCCACCGTGTCGCAGTCGTGGACGAGGTCGGCGATGGCTTCGCGCATCGTCGCGACTTTCGAGGTCGTCATCGTGCTACCCAGCCGGATCCGGGAGCCGGATCAGCCGGCCGCCTCGACCTCGTGGAGCGCGCCTGCGTCGGTGACCTCGGCGAGGACCTCTGGACCGTGACCGGCGACCGCCGCGATCGCCTCGCCGAAGATCCGCAGGGCCGTCACCATCTCGGCCTCGCTCACAGTGAGGGCCGGCGCCATCCGGACGCTCGACACCCCGCACTCGAGGACGAGCAGGCCACGCTCGAAGCAGGCCCATTGGACCTCCTCGGCATGCTCCGCCGTGTCGAACTCGACGCCGAGCATCAGGCCCTTGCCGCGGACGTCACGGACCAGGCCGTCGTACCGATCGAGGAGCGGTCGCAGGCCGGCCACGGCCTGCTCGCCGCGGATCGCGGCGTTCTCCACGAGCCCGCCCTCGAGCAGCTGGATCGTGGCGAGGGCGGCGGCGCAGGCGACCGGGTTGCCACCATAGGTCGAGCCATGGGCACCGGGCCCCCAGGTTTCGAGCAGCTCGGCCCGGGCGACCAGTGCCCCGAGCGTCATCCCGGAGGCGATGCCCTTGGCGGTGAGCAGGATGTCCGGCTCGACGCCCCAATGGTCGACCGCCCACATCTTCCCGGTCCGGCCGGCCCCCGACTGGATCTCATCGGCGATCAACAGGATCCCGTGTTTGTCGCAGATGTCGCGCAGGCCCTGAAGGAACCCGTCCTCGGGGACGATGTAGCCGCCCTCGCCCTGGATCGGCTCGACGATGATGGCGGCGACCTCGTTCGCCGGTGCCAGCTTGTCGAACAGGACCTCGTCGAACCAGCGCAGGTCCTCGACCCGGCCGTACGGCGCATGGAAGATCCCCGGCAGGAGCGGGCCGAAACCGGCGTGGTACTTCGCCTTCGAGGCGGTCAGCGACATCGAGCCGTAGGTCCGGCCATGGAACGCCCCAAGGAACGCGACGATGTACGGACGCTTGGTGGCGAAGCGGGCCAGCTTGATGGACGCCTCGACGACCTCCGTCCCGGAGTTGCCGAGGTACGTCCGGACCCGGCCCGAGATCGGAGCGAGGCGCGCCAACTCGCGGCAGACCTCGGGATAGATCGGCAGGTAGAAGTCGGACGCCGAGAAATGGATGAGCTGGGCGGCCTGCTCCCTGATCGCCGCGACGACGGCCGGGTGCGAATGACCGGTCGAGGTGACCGCGATCCCGGCAGCGAAATCGAGGAAGAGGTTGCCGTCGATATCCTCGACCGTCAGGCCCTCGCCACGGACCGGGACGATCGGGTAGGCGCGCGGCAGGCTGGGCGAGGTCCATCGCTCGTCGAACTCGACATGGGCTCGCGCCTTGGGGCCCGGCAGCTCGGTCACGATATGCGGAACGGGCCGGTCTGCCGAACGATCCTGGGCGATCCGCGACGAGCCCGACGACAAGGTGCACCTCTGCGTTGAGTGCATAACGAGTATGCAGGTTGGATATCGTCGGCCGAGTATACCCGCCGAATGGCGGCGGACCGTAGTCCCCTCGGGGGGCTGCGACCAGCGCCCGGCTGGACCACCCTATGGGCCATGTCGACCCAGATCCGGCCGGGTTTCGCAGCCCGGTCCGCCGTCCGACCGACGCGCGGACGCTCGACCACCGTGTTCGAGCGCGTCCGGGAGCGCCTTGAACGAAGCCTATGGCTCCAGGATCGCGGCCTCGGCGAGCTGCGCTGGGCGTCGATCACCCTGGCCACGATCGCACTGCTCGGGGTCGGCGCGTCCTGGCTCCAGCCTGGGCGGGGCACCTTCGACCGCGTGATCCTCCTCGCGACGCCGCTGGCGATCGTCCTCGGCACGGTCGGCTGGAGCCGAGCGGGTTCGCGGATCGGTCGTGCCCCATCGATCCGTCTCTTCCTCGGTCCGATGGTCGTCATGGTGACGATCCTCGGCACCGGTCTTGCCGATATCGCGACCCTGCAGCGGCCGCCTTCGGCCCCGCTCATCGTGCTGGCGATGGCATTCGCGGCCCTGACCCCGGGGTATTCCGTCGCCGCGGCGCTCATCAGCGGTGCGTCGCTGCTGGTGCTCATCGCCCACGCCCAGATCGTCGGCTTCACGGGCCAGCCGGGCGGCGTGAGCGACGAGTTCATGGTGGGCTTCGTCGTGACCCTCCTGGCGTCCGCAGGTTTGGCCTTCGTCGTCCGGGTCGCGACGGAGTCAGAGGATCGCGCGACCCGGCTGTCCGCGCAGATTCGGGAGCAGATGGCCATCCTCGAGCGGGTCAATCGGATCGTGGCGCGGTTCGACGGCTCGCAACCGGTCCGCGAAGTGATCCAGGCCGTCGTCGACGACATCGCGCAGGAATTCGAGATCGCGCTCGTGTCGATGTATCTCCCGCTCGGACGGGACCGCCTGTCGATGGTCGGCGTCGCCGGCTACTCGACGCCGTTCCACGAGATCGACATCGGGCACGGGATCATCGGACGAGCGGCCGCGACGCGAGAGGTCCAGTTCATCCCGGACGTCCGCATCGACCCCGACTACCGCGCCGCGCGCGATGACGTCCGGAGCGAGGTCGCGGCGCCTGTCGTCCACCACGGCGAGCTCCTCGGCGTCGTCAACTTCGAGGGGACGGTCGAGCATCCGATCGGCCCCACGCAGGTCGCCCTCGCGGGGCTCGTCGTCCGCGCCCTCTCTGCGGCGCTTCGGTCCGCCGGTCTCGACGACGAGCGACGCGACCGCCTCCACGCCATCGAAAGCGTGCTCGCGGTCAGCCGTGCGCTCGTGGCCGATCTGGATCGGACGCGCATCGTCAACTCCATCGTCGAGACCGTGGCCGAGCTGCTCGAGGCCGACGTCGTGGCCCTCTTCTCGCGCCGGGCCGACGGGTCGTATCGCCTCGAAGCGGGCACCGGGTTCCCCGCCCGGGCGATCGATCTCGAGGTCCACGGCCGGAGGGGGATTGTCGGCCGGGCGATCGTCGAGCGGATACGGATCGACGGTGTCCAGGAGGTCGCCTCATGGCCGCCCGAGTTCCTGGCGGATCGCCCGGGGGGCGACGCTCAACATGCGGCCATGGCCCTCCCCATCGAGGTCGGCGAGGGGGTCGCCGCGGTCCTGTTCGTCACCCGGATCGGCGTCGATCGTGAGTTCTCGGAGATGGAACGTGGGATCGCGGACGTGCTCACGGCGCAGGTGGCGATCGCGCTCCAGAACGCCGACCTCCACGCCCTGGTCGCCGAGTCGGCCCTGCGCGATCCGCTGACCGGGCTGCTCAACCGGCGCTTCTTCGACGAGGCGGTCGAGGCGGCCCACGCGAATGCGCGCCGTGCCGGCAGCAAGCTGAGCCTGATCGTCCTGGACCTCGACCGGTTCTCGGCGGTCAACAACGAATACGGCCACGCGGTCGGCGACGTCGTCCTGCGGCGTGTTGCCAGGGCGATCAAAGGCGCCACCCGCGAGGGCGACATCGTCATCCGGTATGGGGGCGAGGAATTCGTCGTCATCGCCCCGGCGACCGATGGTGCCGGTGCGGTCCATGCCGCCGAGCGCATCCGGAGCGCGGTCGCCGTCTCCGGCTCGGAACCGGTCGATGGCCACCTGGTGCCATTGACGATCTCGGCCGGGGTGGCCAGCCTCGTCGACGAGACCGATGGGCGCGGCCTCTTCCGCGCCGCGGACTCGGCGCTGCTCGCGGCGAAGCGGGCCGGACGGGACCGCGTCACCCGGATCTAGCGGGGCGACGGTCCGGTCGCGAAGTCGGACGATCGCGAAGCGCGAAGGCGCCGCCGGCCGGGGCCTCGTAGCCCCCATTGGCCGGTCGAGAGCCCCCCACTCGACCGGTTCGACACGATGTGGGGCGTGACAGCCACCGGGTGTGTTCGAATCGGCCGGCCAGGCGCCGTCCCGACGGCTACGGGAGGCGTGTGGGGACTGCCAGGCCCCGTGAGGGAGGTGCGCCGTCGCCCTGGAGCGGAGGCCGCAACGGGCGCCCGCGCCCCCCGGCGGCGCGCCAGACTGCGTGACCACGCGATCGCGAAGCGCGCCAAGAATGGGAGGGGGTCCCGGATGATCGATCTGAGCGGCCGGGTCATCCTCATCACCGGCGCCGGTGGCGGCATCGGGTCGGCGACGGCCCGAACGCTTACGAAGGCGGGCGGCAGGGTCATCCTCCACGACGTCCGCGCCACCGAAGTCGAATCACTGGCTGATGAGCTCGGGCCCGGCGCGCGCGCCCTGGTGTCGGATCTCGCCGATCCGCATGCCACCGACGGCCTGTGGCGGGACGCCATGGCGATCCACGGCCGAATCGATGTCCTGGTCAACAACGCCGGGATCACGCCGCCGGCCGACCTCGAGGGCCCGTTCGACGAGTGGCTCAAGGTATGGGATCTCTCGCTCGCGGTGAACCTCGTCGCCCCCGCGATCCTGTGCCGCGCGGCCGTGGCCGCCTTTGCCACCCAGAACGGTGGCGGGATCATCATCAACATGGCCAGTCGGGCCGCCTTCCGGGGCGAGGACCCGCCCTTCTGGCATTACGCGGCCGCCAAGGCGGGGATCGTCGCCATGACCCGGACGATCGCCCGCCAGAACGGACGCCAGGGCATCACCGCCTTCGCGGTCGCTCCGGGCTACGTGGACACGCCGTTCAACAAGGTCTTCGCCGAGGAGGTCGGCATCGAGGTGGCGGCCCGGGACACCGGCCTCGGCGAGGTCGCGCAGCCGCAGGACGTCGCCAACGTCATCGCCTTCCTCGCGTCGGGGCTGGCCCGTCACGCGACGGGCACGACGATCGATGTCAACGGGGCGAGCTACGTCCGCTGAAATCGGCCTCGACGGCGACGTATCCTCCGCACGGTGGAGGCCAGACGACCCGATCCCGACGCCCACGCGACGCCGATGCTCGATGTCCGGGGTCTGTCCAAGTCGTTTCGTGGGCTGCAGGCGCTGGTCGACTACGAGCTGCGTCTCACACCACTGACGATCCACGGCGTCATCGGCCCGAACGGCGCCGGCAAGACGACGCTCTTCCACCTCCTGTCCGGGTTCCTTCGCCCGAGCAGTGGCACGATCGCCTTCGAGGGCCGTGACATCACCGACACGCGGGCGTACGACGTCTCGCGGATGGGGATCGGCCGCACCTTCCAGAACATCCGGCTCTTCGGTGACCTGTCGGTCCTCGACAACGTCAAGGTCGCGCTCCAACGTCGATCGGAGCGGTCGCTGGTCGGCACGCTGCTCTCGAGCCGGTCATTCCGGCGCGCCGAACGGGACCTCGAGACCCGTGCCATGGAGCTCCTCGACCTCTTCGGACTGGCGGCCCAGCGCGATCGCTCGGCGCGCGGCCTGCCGTACGGCGACCAGCGGCGGCTCGAGATCGCCCGGGCGGTGGGCACCGGGCCCAAGCTCCTCCTGCTCGATGAGCCGAATGCGGGGATGAACCCCAGCGAGACCCAGGCGCTGCTCGGCTTGATCCGGCGACTGCGGGACGAACTGGGGATCACGATCGTGCTCGTGGCGCACGACATCCCGCTCGTGATGAACCTGTGCGACCGGATCCAGGTCCTGAACTACGGCCGGCTCATCGCCGAGGGCGAGCCGGCGGCCGTCCGGGCCAACCAGGACGTCATCGACGCCTACATCGGGCAGGCTCGGCATGCTTGAGCTCGACGACCTCCACGTCCGCTACGGCAACATCCGGGCGCTGCAGGGCGTCTCGCTGACCGTCGCCCAGGGTGAACTGGTCGCCCTCATCGGCTCGAACGGGGCCGGCAAGACCACGGTCCTGCGGACCATCTCGGGCCTCCTGCGGGCGAGCCAAGGCACGATCACCTTCGAGAGTGCGGACATCACCCGCGCCCCGACCGACCGGATCGTCGGGCTCGGGATCTCGCACTGCCCCGAAGGGCGCCGGATCTTCGGTGGTTTGTCCGTCCGGGAGAACCTCCGGCTCGGGGCCGTCGCCCAGGCGGACAAGGCGGCCGCCGCGGCGGACCTCGACATGGTCTTCACGCTCTTCCCGCTGCTCAAGGAACGCCTCGACCAGGCTGGCGGGACCCTATCCGGGGGCGAGCAACAGATGCTCGCCATCGGCCGGGCATTGATGAGCCGGCCGCGACTCCTGCTGCTCGACGAGCCGTCGCTCGGGCTCGCGCCGCTGATGGTGGAACGCATCTTCGAGACGATCTCCGAGCTCAAGCGCCAGGGCCGCACGATCCTGCTAGTCGAGCAGAACGTCCATCACGCACTCGATGTCGCCGATCGCGCTTACGTCCTCGAAACGGGGCGGATCACCCTCGACGGCCCGGCCGAGCTCCTGCGCCGGGACCCGGCGGTCGAACAATCCTATCTCGGCGTCGGCGCGGTCTCGACATGAGCGACTACGTCATCCAGCAGATCGTCAACGCGCTGAGTGCGGGCAGCCTCTACGCGCTCATGGCGGTCGGCCTCGCGATGGTCTTCGGGATCCTGCGTCTCATCAACTTCGCGCACGGCGACCTGATGATGATCGCGGCCTATCTCGCGGTCTTCTGCCTGGGCGCCGGGTTGCCGCTCGAGGCCGCCGTGCCGGTCATGATCGCGGGCACGGTCATCGTCGGCCTGCTGATGGAGCGGATCGCGTACCGGCCCATCCGCGGCGCACCCGACGTCGCCATGCTGCTGACCTCCTTCGCGGTCGGACAGATCCTCCAGAACGGGACGCTGCTGACGACCCGGCTGGCCGGCAGGCCGACCCTCATCGCCTTCCCCAGCCCTGAGCAGCTGAGCGGCGTCATCGCCATCGGGACGATCACCATCCCCAAGGTCAACGTGGTCAGCTTCGTGGCGGGGATCGTCCTGCTAGGCCTGCTCAGCCTGTTCGTGACGCGCACGACGCTCGGGCTCTCGATGCGGGCCGCGGCACAGGACCTCAACGCCGCCCAGCTGATGGGCATAAACGTCAACCGGGTGGTCGCGACCGCCTTCGCCATCGGGGCCGCGCTGGCCGCGGTGGCGGGCTTCCTGTACTCGATCCAGGCGGGCCAGATCAACCCGTACATGGGTTTCACGCCGGTCCTGAAGGCGTTCATCGCCGCGGTAATCGGCGGCTTCGGGAGCATCGCGGGGGCGGTGCTCGGCGGCTATGTCCTCGGGTTCCTCGAGGTCCTCGTGACTTCGCTGGCGGGGATCGGGGACCTGCTGCCGGCCGGTTCGGTGCCGCCGGAGGTGCGCTCGTTCCTCCAGCAATGGCTGCCGAGCTCGCTCGCGAGCTACCGCGACGCGATCGTCTTCATCGTCCTGATCCTCGTCCTCCTCGTCCGTCCCCAGGGCATCCTCGGCAAGCGCGACGAAGGGGACCTCGAGTGAACGACCGTCGGGCCGCGGGCCCGCTGCTCGTCATCGTCCTGGCGTCGATCGGCCTGGCCGTGCTCGATGCGAGCGGCCAGGCGTTCTGGCAGGGCCTCGTCATCAACCTCGGCCTGTTCATCATCCTGACCGTCAGCCTGAACCTGACCAGCGGTTTCACCGGCGTCTTCTCGCTCGGTCAGATCGGGTTCATGGCCCTGGGCGCCTACGGGTCGGCGATCCTTACCCTGCCGCTCAAGGAGAAGGCGGCGTACCTCGCCGATCTACCGTCGTGGCTGGCGGGCGTCCACCTCGATCAGACGGTCGGGCCGCTGCCTGTCGGGTTCCTGCTCGCGACGGTCATCGCGGCGGCACTGGTCAGCGTCGTGGCCTGGCTCGTCGGGCGGGTCCTGATGCGCCTGTCCGGGCACTTCGTCGCGGTCGCCACGCTCGGCTTCCTGGTCATCGTCCGGGTCGTCCTGTTCAACGCCGACGCATTCACCCGCGGCTCGAGGACCTTCTCCAACGTCACCCCCTACACGGACCTGTGGTGGACGGCCGGCTGGGCGCTCGTCGTCGTCTACGTCGTCTGGCGGATCAAGCGTTCGGCCTATGGCCGCGACATGTTCGCCCAGCGCGAGGACCGGGTGGCGGCCCAGGCGGTCGGGATCCGGGTCATGGATCCGCGGCTCCTTGCGTTCGTCGTCGGAGCGTTCTTCTCGGCAGTCGCGGGCTCGCTGTATGCCCATTTCATCACGTCGTTCTCGCCGACCGTCTTCTACTTCGACCTGACCTTCCGGGTCATCACGATGCTCGTCATCGGCGGCATGGGCTCGGTCAGCGGCTCGATCCTGGGGGCCGTTTTCATCGTCGGGCTCGGCGAGGCGCTTCGTCGGGTCGAGGACGCGACCCTTCTCTACGGTCTGAGCTCGATCGTCCTGGCCGTCATCTTCATCGTGGTCATCATCGTCCGGCCATCCGGGTTCCTCGGCCAGCGCGAGGTCCCGCTCGACCGACTCTTCGATCCGACCTGGTGGCGGCGCCGGGGCGGGCGCTCGGCGGATCCGCCACTGGCCGCCGATGCCGGCGCCGCGCCCGGGAGCGATCAGAGCCCGTAGACCCGCTCCGAGTTGCGCCACAGGATCCGCTCCGCCCAGTCGATCGCGGTCCGCTCGTCGATGGCGCCGTCGGCGACGTGCTCGTCGAGGACGCGGCCAAGGGCCCGGCGACCGAGCCGGGCGCCGACCCAGTACAACTCGGGGATGAGCGAGGCGTCCGTGCTGAACAGGATCTTGCTGGCGGGGGCCAGCCCGAGCAGCTCGCGGGTGATCTCGGTCGCCTCGCCGGCCGCGAACAGGATCGCCTCGCCCATGTCGGCATACACGTTGGGGAACATCGCGGCGAGGTAGGCAAGCGAGCGGACATAGGGATAGCCGGTGTGGAGGAGCACGATCGGGGCCGCCCGGTAGCGGTCCGAGAAGATCAGTCGGAGCGCCGCCGGATCGACCTTCGTCAAGTCGAGATCCGGGTCGCCCAGCCCCGTGTGGAACTGGATCGGGACGCCCTGCCGGGCCGATTCCTCGACCGCGATCACGATCAGGTGGTCGAGCAGCGGCTTCGATTCGATCCGCAGCCAGCCGTCGCGCTTGCCGATCTCGCGGACCTCGATGTAGGCCGCGGCGGCCGTCGCGCGATCGACGGCTTCGAGCTGGAGCCCCGTCCGGTAGGCGATGACCGATTTCATCCCGACGATGCCCCGGCTGCGCAGATCGGCGATGGCCGACCGGTAGGCATTGAGGAAGCCGTTGAACGACGCCGAGCCCAGGATGAGTCGTTCGATCAGCGGCTCGAGCCGGAGGATCTCCTCGATCCGGAGCGGCGCGACCCCGCGCAGCTCGTCGAGGCTGAACGTCGCCTCAGCGCCGTAGCCCGTGTCGATCAGCCACGTCTTGAAGTTGCCGCGCGCCACGATCTCGCGGGTGAGCCAGGCCAGACCTCGTTCGCGCCGGGCGGCGTGGACCGCATCCGCCGTCGGCTCGCACTCGAGCAGGAGGGCGAGCTCGCGGATCGTCCAGTGGTAGAAGAGCGAATGCGGGACGTCGTCGCGGGCGATCTCGGGGAAATACGACTCGGTCAGGTGGATGCGGAAGGCTGCGTCGTCGGGCGGCTGCTCTCGCAGCAGCGAATGGCAGTGGTTGTCGACGATGGGGATCGACGAAAGATCGAGGGCCATGTGGGTCGGCCCGTTCAGTACTTGAAGAAATGCTGCTCGAGCTCGTACGCATCGTCGCGCTCGGCGAACGCCGCGGCCTCGGCGCGTCGGACCTTGAGGTATTCCACCCCCAGCGGCCGGCCCATGGCGTTCATCAGGACATCATCTCGTTCGAGCTCAGCGAGTGCCTCGGCGGCGGTCTCGGGGAAGCGGCGGATGCCGCGCGCGGCCCGCTCGGCGTCGGTCAGGTTGCCCGGGTCCTGGTCGACGGGATCGCCCGGGTCGAGACCGCGCTCGATACCGTCGAGCGCCGCGGCCATCACGCCACCGAGTGAGATGTACGGGTTGGCGCTGGCGTCGCTGGCCTTGAGTTCGAGGTTGGCCGAACCGGCGTCGTCGTCCCAGTACCGGCTCGGAACACGGACCGCGGCCTCGCGGTTCTCGATCCCCCAGGCGGTATAGGCCGAGCTCCAATAGTGCGGCTGGAGCCGGCGGAACGAGTTGACGCTCGGGGTCGTGAGCGCCAGCAGTCCGGGCAGGTGCGCCAGCACACCGCCGATCGCGCCGCGGGCGAGTGTGCTGAGGCCATCCGGGCCTACCGGGTCGACCAGGCGGTTGGTGGTGTGCTCGGTGTCCCAGATGCTCCAATGGAGGTGGGCGCCGCTGCCGGCCTGATCGGCGAAAGGCTTGGGGGCGAGGGAGGCGATGAGCCCGTGATGGGCCGCCACGCCACGGACCGTCTGCCGGTAGGTGATCTGTTCATCGGCCGCGCGTACCGCCGGAGCATGGTGGATGGAGAGCTCCTGCTGGCCCCAGCCAAGCTCGGGGTGCGACAGCTCGACCGTCAGGCCCTGGTCGGTCAACGCGGCGACGATGTCCTGGATGACCTCCTCGGTGGACTCCATCCCGATGGCGCTGAAGCACAGGCTCCGATCGACCGGCCGGAAGCCATCCTCGGTCCGAAAGGCCAGGTAGAACTCGTTCTCGAAGGCGGCGTCGAACGCGAGCCCGGCGTCGCCGGCCGCCCCGACCATCCGCTGCAGGAATGCACGCGGATCGAGCGCCCAGGGCGTGTGGTCGAGCTCGACCATGTTGACCAGCATCTGGCCGCTGCGCGGGGCATAGGGCAGGATCACGAACGTGTCGGGGTCCGGGATGAGCCGGATCTCGCCGACCGGGCCGTACGTTGCGTCCGGCGCGAGCGTGTCGATCCCGGTGAACGACTGCATCCCCTTGACCAGGCCGATCCCGCTACTCATCCGCCGGGCGAGTGCCCCGACGTGGGTGCTCTTGCCGCGGATGACCCCGCTGTTGTCGCAGTACAGGAAGCGGACCAGCTGGACGCCGTGTTCCTGGGCCATGGCGACGATCTGCTCGGGTGTCATCGGCGTGCCTCGATGGTCTCGGATGGACGGCGAACCGCCGGTCCTGGGTTCGACACCCGTGGACCGGCGGTCGGATCGGTCGGCCGCCGGGTTACGGAGCGGGGACCTTCTCGGGGACGACCTCGCCACCGAGCGTCAGGGCGCCGTTCTCGATGTCGATCACGGTCACACCCTTCTGCGGCACATGGCTGCCCGGCGCGAACGTGATCTTGCCGGTGATCCCGGGGAAGTCCTTGGTGGCTTCGATGGCGGTCTTGACCGCCGCCGAATCGGTGCCGCCGGCTCGCTTGATCGCGTCGGCCAGGAGGTAGACCGTGTCGTAGCCGAGGGCCGCGAACGCGTTCTCGGGATCGTTGCCGTATTCCGCCTTGTAGGCCGTCATGAACTTCTTGATCCCGTCGGTGCCGGCGGTGGCACTCATCAGGGCGTGCGTCGTGAAGAAGACCTTGCTTGTCGTGGCCCCAGCGACCTTGACGAGGTCGGGCGTGTCATAGCCGTCGCCTCCCACGATCGGCCCGGTGATGCCCGCGTCGCGGAATTGCTTGACGATCGGTCCGATGTTGTAGGGCATCGCCGCGACGTAGTAGAAGTCCGGCTTCGGGTTGAGCGCCTTGATCTTGGTGATCTGCGCCGAGAAGTCGGTCGCCTTGTCGTCGTACGACTCGTCGAGCGCGATCGTCCCGCCGAGCTCCGTGAAGCGCGACTTGAAGTAGGCACCGAGGAGGGTCGTGTATTCGACGCCCTTGTCCCACAGGAAGTAGGCGTTGTGCCCGAAGTTCTTGTATGAGTACTCCGCGCCCACGGCGGCCTGGACGTTATCGCCGAAGCAGGCCAGGAACATCATGTCGCCGACCTGGGTCGGGATCTTGGGCGAGGTCGCGCCGACCGTGATGAACGGGATCTTGGCGCTCTGGAAGGTCGGCCCGGCAGCCAGGACGGAGTCGGTGTCGGTGTAGCCGATCATCAGCGGGACCTTGTCCTGCTCGACGAACTGCTTGGCCGTCTGCGCGGTCACGTCCATCTTGTACTGGCTGTCGTGGACGATGAAGTCGATCTGGCTGCCGAGGACGCCGCCCGCGGCGTTGATCTCCTTGACCGCGAGCTTCGCGCCATTCGCGGCCGGCAGGTCCAGGGCGGACTCGTCGCCGGTCAGGGCGAAGCCGCCACCGATCTTGATGGTGCCGCCGGTGCCACCGGAGCCGCCGGAGCCGCCACTGGCTGCTGGGCTGGCCGATCCGCCGGCCGTGGCCGGGGCGCTTCCGGCCGCGGTCGTCGCCGCCGGAGCGTTCGACCCGCCGGGTGTGCCGCCCGTCCCGCCGCGAGAGGCGAGCAATGCGACCACCACGACTACGACGATGATCGCTGCGACCGCGATGCTGCGGTTCAGCTGCTGGGTGCGCATCGTGCCTCCTCCACCCTCTGCAGGGCCGACTCATGAGCGAACCGGCGCAGCGTACCGCACGGTCGTCGCCGCGAACAGCCCTGCCCGAAGGGTTGGTCAGGACGCCGGTGCGTCGGCGGTGGCGAGGCTGTCGAGCACTTCGGCGAGGTCCGCGGGGCGCGACAGCATGGGTGAGTGGCCGCCATCGAGGATGACCGGTTCGACACCCAGTCGTTCCTTGGCGGCCCGTAGCTGCCAGGCCGGGTTGGTCGCATGATCGTCCCGGCAGGCGACGTATGAGCTGGGCACCGCGGGCCAGGCCGCGAGCGGGCTCGTCTCGGTCATGCCGCGATACGACTGCGGTCGAAGCTGGTCATTCGCCCAGCCGATGATGTCGGACGGGGCGTCGTGCCAGAACAGTTCGGTCGCCGTGTCGGGTCCGACCGCCCAGACCCCGTCACCCATATCGGTCCATTGCGCGCTCGTCGGGGCGGTCGGCGCGTCGATCGGCTCGGCCTCCCGTTGTTCGTTCGCGCTCTGGCCGGGTCGCGCGAGCATCGCTGCCACGAAGATGAGTTTGCGGACGGGCCGCGAGGCCACGACCAGAGGCACGAAGAGCCCACCGCTGGAGTGGCCCACCACGACCGGCGGCTCGCTCCAGTCGACGGCGTCGATGATCGTCTTCGCGTAGGCCGCGCCACCGGCCGCCGGGTCGCTGATGGGCAGGTCGACGGCCGTGACGAGATGACCGCGACGTTCGAGTTCTGGCGTGACGAGGTCCCAGATCCAGGCCCCCGCGTAGGCGCCATGGACGAGCACGATGTTCACAGGAATCCTCCCCTCGCAGCTTCACGCGATCGAGAATCGCGCCGCCGGACGACGCCGGCAAAGGCGCGACCGAGCACCACACCGTGCGCTCCCCAGGGTGCGAAAGCGAAGGAGCGCAGTTCGGAGCGCACGCCCGCGTCGCCCGGCGCCGCGTCAGTCGACGACGGTTCGACTCTGTTCTCGCATGAATTGGGCGACGTAGTACATCGAGAGCCCGGCCTTGCCGGTCGAGCCGCTCCCCTTCCAGCCGCCGAACGCTTGGACGCCCGGCCAGGCACCGGTGGTGGCGCCCGCCCGACGGTTCACGTACAGGACCCCCGCCTCGATGGTGTCGAGGAAGTGCTGGACCTCGGCCGGATCCTCGCTGTAGACGCCGGCGGTCAGACCCAGCACGTTGTCGTTCGCGAGGGCGAGCGCCTCATCCATCGAATCGACCGCCGCCACCGCAGTGAACGGCGCGAACAGCTCATCGCGGAAGAGCCGATGCGAGGTCGGCAGGTTGCCGACCACGGTCGGTTCGACGTAGAAGCCGCGCCCCAGGTCACCGTCGGTCAGGTGTTCGCCGCCGGTGAAGACGGCCCCGTCGCGGCGCGCCTCCGAGACCGCCGCCTGATGCCGGTCGACGGCGCGCTGGTCGATGATCGGGCCCATCCAGTTCGAGCGGACCAGCGGATCGCCGATGGCGAGCTTCTCGGTCTTCTCGACCAGCAGCCGCACTAGCTCGTCGTGGACCGGCCGCTCGACATAGACGCGCGAGTTCGCCGAGCACTTCTGGCCACCGAAGCCGAAGGCACTGCGCATGATCCCCTCGGCCGCCTCCTCGAGGTCGGCCTTGCGCGAGACGATCGCCGGGTTCTTGCCGCCCATCTCCACGATGGCCGGCCGCGGCCATGCCTTCGAGAAGGTGCGGAAGAGCTGCATCCCGACCTCGTACGAGCCGGTGAAGACGACGCCATCGATGCCGGGGTGGTCCTGGAGCGCCTGGCCGACCGTCTCACCGGGGCCCATGACGAGGTTGACCACGCCTTTCGGGACGCCGGCGTCGACCAGGGCCTTGATCAGGTTCTGCGACGACAGCGGCGATGCGCTCGATGGCTTGAGCACGACCGTATTGCCCGCCAGCAGCGCGGCACCGGTCGGACCGGTCGCCAGCGCCATCGGGAAATTGAACGGGCTGATGACCGCGAAGACGCCATGCGGGCGCAGGATCGAGCGGGTGTGGACCGTCGCATCGCCGAGATTGCCCATCTCGTGGTCGTAGCCGTCGTTGTCCTCCATCGTCTTGGCGTAATAGCGTAGAAGATCGGCCGCTTCCTCGGTCTCGCCCAGCGCCTCGATCCGGTTCTTGCCGACCTCGACGGCCATGTCCGCGGAGTAGTCCATCAGCCGGTCGCTGATGAGGTCGCCAGCCCGCTTGATGATGGCGACGCGCTCGCGCCACGGGATGGCGGCCCAGCCGGGTTGGGCGGCCCGGGCCGCGGCGACCGCTTCGTCCACGTCGGCCGTGGTGCCACGTGCGAACGTGCCCAGGACCATGTCGCGATCGATCGGCGAGCTCGCCTGGAACGTGCCATCGCCGTCGCGCCACGCACCGTCGATGTAGTTGCGGTAGTGCGCCCCCAGGCTCGCCCGCGTCGTCGCCAGGCCCGCCTCGAAGCCGGCGTGGAGGTCCTCGTTGTCGGCGCTCAGCGTCGCGTAGGTGATCTTGATTCGCGGCTTGGAATCGGTGGTCATCGTGGGACCCTCGTGGCTCGTCAGGGTGTCGGAAACGTTGCGGTCAGTCTAGCGCGGCGACGACGTCGGCCAGCGTTGCGGCGATCGCGTCCGGACCGCGGCCACCCGCGCCGGTGCCGAGGCGTCCGACCACCCGTGCTCGCCCAGCCTTCATCGCACGTTCGGCGTCGGCGGCGCTCGTCTTGCCCGACAGGACGAGGATCCCGCGCAGGCCGACCCGCTGGGCCGCCGCCACGTCGGCCCGCAGGTCGTCGCCGACCATCGCAAAGGCCGAGCGGGGCAGCCGCTCGCCGAGATCGGCCTGGAGCCCCGCGACCGCCTGGCGGAAGACGACCGGCGAGGGCTTGCCCAGGATCTGGGCGCGCCGCCCGGTCGCGAACTCGAGCCCCACGACGAACGCCCCGGCGTCGAGGGTCTCGCCCTTGGGCGTGAGCCACCACGGATTGCGATGCATCGACAGGAGTTCGGCGCCACGGCGGACCAGGCGGAAGGCGATGTCCAGATTGCGATACGACAGATCGTCGCCCGCGTCGCCCAGGACGACGGCCGCGACCGAGCCCGGCGCGGCGGCATCCGCCTCGTCGGGTGTCACCAGGTGCTGGCCCTCGAACTCGCGGCGAGCGTCGGCCGCGGCCAGGACGAAGATCGGACGGCCCGGGTGCCGTGCCGCGGTGTGGGCGGCCGCGGCCGAGGTCCCGGTGATGATCCGGTCCGGATCGATCGCGAGGCCGCCCCGACCGAACCACTCGGCCAGGGTCGCCCGGTGGAGCTGCGAGAAGTTGGTCACGACGCGGAACGGGATGCCCCGCGCGCCAAGCGACGCGACGGCTTCCATCGAACCCGGCAACGGCGCGCCCTGGAGGACGAGGACGCCGTCGGCATCGAGCACGAAACCGCGAACGCCGCGCAGGGCGGCCCGAAGCCGATCCTCCGTCATCGGCCGATGGTAAGGTGCCGATCGACGGCTCGCGCGGAGGACGGGATGGGATTGCTCGACGGCAGGACGGCGCTCATCTTCGGGGTCGCCAATGACCATTCGATCGCGTGGGGGATCGCCCGGGCGCTCCATGACGAAGGCGCCGAGGTGGGCTTCTCGTCGGTCGAGAGCCTCATCGAGAAGCGCGTCCGGCCCCTCGCCGAGTCGATCGGGTCCACCTTCGTCGAGCCCTGCGACGTCAGTTCGGACGAGCAGATCCGGACGGTCTTCGAGCGCTGGGGCCAGAGCCACGACTCGCTCGACATCCTCGTCCACGCGCTGGCCTACGCGAAGCGCGAGGACCTCGAGGGCGCGTTCGTGCAGACGTCGCGCGAGGGATTCGCGCTGGCCCTCGACATCTCGGCCTACTCGCTCGTCGCGCTCGCCCGCGAGGCGCGCCCGCTGCTGCGCCGCGGGTCCTCGATCATCACGCTGTCCTATTACGGCGCCGACAAGGTCATCGCCAACTACAACGTCATGGGCGTGGCCAAGGCCGCGCTCGAGGCATCGGTGCGATATCTGGCTGCGGACCTCGGGCCGGACGGCATCCGGGTGAACGCCATCAGCGCCGGGCCGGTCAGGACGCTGGCGGCGGCCGGGATCGCGGGCTTCAAGGGGATGTACCGCGGCTTCTCGGAGGTCGCTCCGTTGCGGGCCAACATCACGCCCGAGGATGTCGGCCGGAGCGCGCTCTTCCTCGCGTCGGACCTCTCGAGCGCGGTGACCGGCGAGACGCTCTACGTGGACGGCGGCTTCAACATCGTGGGCGTCCCGACCGGCGAGTGACAGGCGCGGCGACTGAACTCCTGGGAGCGGCGCAGCCGATGCGTTGACCTTGGGTCAACGTTTTTCGGACGAGCTGGGACGGTAGGGTTCAACGGGCGCCATCTCGTTGACCTCGGGTCAACGTTTCGGGCGCGAACGGCCCGCCTCGGGTTGCATCGGCGGCTTTGTTGACCTCGGGTCAACGATTTCGAACGCGACGACGATGCGCGCCTCGGGAGCGCTCGGTTTCGTTGACCCCAGGTCAACACCGATGTCGGTCGTGCTGATGAATCCGCTCAGCCCGCCCGGAACGTTGACCCCCGGTCAACACCCAGGCCGGCAGCCGTCGCCCTCTCGCCGATGCCCACCAGCGTGGCGACCTGCGAATTGACGCCTACCAGCCAGCTGAGCCCGGTTCACCCTTGATCGGGCCGACGACCCGCGAGGTCACCCAGCCGCCATAGAAATGGCCGGGTTGGGGCGTCGCCCGTTCGTCACCGACCCAGGCCTCGTCGACGCGGCCCGCGTAGAACGCGAGATGATCGCGGATGGCCTCGAACCCCGGGCTGGGCGCCGGGTAGGTCCAGGCGACGTTCTCGATCCGACGGCCGCCCGGCCCGACGTAGGCTCGGTACTCCGCATCGCCCTTCCATTCACAGACCGTGTGGTGCGGGCTCGACTCGAGGCGGTCAAGCCGGACATCGGCTGGCGGAAAGTAGTAGACCGGGGCGCCCGCCGTCTCGAGGACCCGGAACCCTCGCGTGGTCTCGGCAAGGACCTCGCCGTCGACGATCACACGCAGCCGCTCGGGGACGGCCTCCAGGCGCGGCGGGCGCGGGTAGTCCCAGACCGATTCCTGGCCGGGGCCCGGCACGACCCGCTCGACGGGACCAGGCTGCGACCCGGCGGTGACCTTCTCAGCCATCGAGCGCGCCCGCACATCCGGCACATCGCCCGGCGATGGAGAGATGGGTCAGGTCCACCGCGAAATCCCGCTTTCGCTCGAGGGCGGCGACGAGGGCCCCTGCCTCATCGGCCTCGATCTCCCAGGTGGTCCCGCAGTCGATGCAATGCAGGTGGCCGTGGACGGCGGCCGGGAGGACGTGGAACTCCTCGCGCCCATCGGCGCCGTGACTGTGGCTGAGCATGCCCAGCTCCTCGAGGACGTCGAGCGTGCGATAGACGGTCGAAGGGATCGTCGTCGGATCGACCTCGCGACACCGCTCGATCAATTCCGCTCCGGTCACGTGGCCGTCGGCGCGCGACAGGACCTCGATCAGCGTCCGGCGTTGCGGCGTGCAGCGGAGTCCGCGCGCGCAGCCGATCCCGCACGGCCGACCAGGCGGCGACGGGTGGCGAGGCGATCGATCCGGATGGGGCCATTGCGCGAAAGCATAGTCGAATGGCTGCGACGCCACTCAAATGCAACCCGTTGCGATACGACGGCGTCTCGGCTAGGCTTGAAGACTCCCGCAAGGACCCGCATGATCGACCTCATCGGCGCCACCGCAGCTATCGCCCCGTCCGCCGCCGATCTGGGCGTCCTGCTGACGGGCTTCCTGCTCGGCGTCCGGCACGGCATCGACTGGGACCACATCGCGGCGATCACCGACATCACGAGCACGACCGCGGCCGCCGGGATGGCGGACGCCGCTCACGTGGAGCAGCACCGGTCGGTCGCAGGACACAGCCACGAGCACGGCGGCGACCTCGAGCTCCGGGCGCACGACGCGGGGCCTGGCGGGGCGACGCTCGCGCCGGCGCTGGCGCTGCGCCCCACGGTCGGGCGGACGCGATTCCTGTCGAGCCAGTGGGAGGCGATCCGGCTGGGCACGCTCTATGCCCTTGGACACGGTGCGGTGGTCGTCGCGCTGGGGCTCGCCGCGATCGCATTCGGAGCGCTCCTGCCCTCGTGGCTCGACCCGATCATGGCCAGAGTCGTCGGCCTCACCCTGGTCGCGCTCGGCCTGTGGGTGATCTACTCCATCTACCGTTATGCGCGGGCCGGCGAGCGGTTCCGGCTGCGCAGCCGCTGGATGCTCGTCTTCGACTCCGTCCGCTACGGCTGGCGCCGGTTCCAGGCCAGGTTCCATGGCCACGAGCACGTCGAGCCGCTCGAGATGAGCTCGTACGGTGCCCGGACCTCGTTCGGGGTCGGGATGATCCACGGCATCGGCGCCGAGACCGGGAGCCAGGTCCTGCTCATCGCCGCGGTCGGTGGCGCATCGAGCGCGGGACTCGGCGTCCCGATGCTGTTCGCCTTCGTGATCGGGCTGCTCACTTCGAACTTCGGCATCGTCGTCCTGAGCTCGGTCAGCTTCGTGTCGAGCCAGGCCCGGGAACGCCTCTACGTCTCGATCGGCGCGGTCGCCGGGATCTTCAGCCTCATCGTCGGGACGATCTTCCTGTTCGGTCTTGAACGCGCGCTCCCCGATCTCGGATCGATCCTGCCGTTCTGAGCCGCGCGCGGATCAGCCGTTGACCGGGGTCGGAGCTGCTGCCGTCGGTGGTCGCATGACCCCCTTGACCGGTCGCAGGAAGAGCGCGAGGACGACGACCACGTAGGCCAGCCACAGGCTGAACGTCAGGACCTCGGGCGTGGAGGTGTAGCCGAACAACGCATGGAGCACCTGGCCGAGCACGCTCCCACTGTCGTCGGCATGGGGCAGGATCGCACGCAGGTCGACCAGCGTCCCGGTGCCGACGGTGATGACCTTGATCTCGATGAGCTCATGGACCGCCCTGGCCACCAAGCCGCCCGCGATGAAGACGAGGGCGATGCCGGTCCAGCGGAAGAACGTCGCCAGGTTGAGCCGGCGCGACCCGTGATAGAAACCGACCCCGAGCAACCCGGCGATGGCGAGGCCTATGAGGGCGCCGATCAGGACCCATATCGCACCCTGCTGGGCGGACGCCGCCTGGCCGGTCAGGAACAGCGAGGTCTCGACGCCTTCGCGGATGACCGCGATGAAGGCCAGGGACGCGAGAGCGGCCACCGAACCGTCGTGGAGAGCGCGATCGACGGCCGCCTGCAGATGACCCCGAACGCTCGTCGCCTGGCGCCGCATCCAGAAGAGCATCCACGTGACGACCCCGGCGGCCAGGAGGAGCGTCACCGCCTCGAAGAGCTGCTCGTACGGCGCCTGGAAGCTGCCGACCGTGACGTACAGCCCGACCCCGAAGGCCGCGCTCAGAGCGATCGCCAGGCCGGCGCCGAGGAAGACCCTTGGGAACGACTCCGGATGTCCGGTCCTGGCCAGGTAGGCGCAGATGATGGCGACGATGAGGGCGGCTTCGACGCCTTCGCGAAGGCCCGTCAGCAGTCCACTGAGCAACGCGCCGAGATCCATCCGCTCCGGGTCTCCGTGTCAACAAGCCCGCATGACTCCATCATGCAAGGCGGCTTGTCATCCCGGAATCTAGCGGCTCCACCGGGGAACGGTCAAACGTGCCGGACGAGCGGTCAGTCGCCGCCCCGGATCTCGAACCGGGCGAGCTTCCAGCTCGCCAGGAGGAAGGCGCCGGCGATGACGACGGCCATGACCAGGACGCTGACGGTCGGCGTCAGTGGCTCGCGCACGACGTTGACGCCGAGGGCGTCGGCGAGTCCAAGCGTGGCCTGGCGGACCGACATGAACCTGGTCCCCGCGAGCAGGCCGGCGAGGACCCCTTCCCAGATCAACACGTAGGCGAGGCCGAGGAAGAACGCGCGCGAGGTATAGACGCTGAGCGCCATGAATGCCGCGGCATAGGCGCTGCCACCGAGCAGGCAGGCGACCGAGAAGCCCACGACCGAGGTCATCGCATCGGGGCCGCGGCCCAGCAGCAGGGCCGTCAACACAACCGACGGCACCACGAGCACCGCGGTCAGACCGGCCGCGACAAGCATCTTGGCGAGCGCGATCCGCCAGCGCGCGATCGGCTTGACCATCAGGTAGACCGCGGTCCCATCGTCGATCTCGGAGCCGAGGGAGCTTGTTCCGAGGATGAGTGCGGTCAGCGGCATGACCAGCCGGACGACGAGCGTATCGAGGACACGATCGGCATCGGGCCGGCCGCCGCTGGCCCGGACGAGCAGGCCGATGAGCACGGGGAGTCCGGCCAGCAGTACGAGCAGGATGGTCCGTCGCCGGCCGAGCAGACCGCGAAGGGTGACCTCGATGATGGCCGCGAGAATGTTCATCGGCGGACCAGGTAGGAGAAGACGCTTTCGAGCGAATCGTCGGTCGGCGCGACCTCGAACAGCGTCACCGCGTTCGACTTCGCGATGCGCGGCAGGGCTCGGGTGAACGCCTCGTAATCGGCGGTCCGGATCGCGACGCGCCCACCTGCGAGCTCGGCCCCGAAGACCGAAGAGTCGGCCATCAGCGCCGCCGCGAGTCGCCGGTCGTCCGAGGACCTGACCGTGAAGGTGTGCGGCCGGTCGGTCATCAGTCGCCGGATCGAGCGGAAGTCACCGGCCGCCGCGAGGCGCCCCGCATAGACGACCAGGACCGAATCGGCGAGCCGCTCGACCTCCTCAAGGATGTGCGAGGAGAAGAGGATCGTCCGGCCCTCAGCCGCCATCGAGCGCAGCAGCGACATCATGTGCAGCCGCTGGCGCGGGTCGAGGCCGTTGAACGGCTCGTCGAGGAGCAGGATCTTCGGGTCGTGGACGAAGGCACCGGCCAGCTTGGCGCGCTGGCGCATCCCCTTCGAATAGGTGCCGATCGGCCGGTTTGCCGCCTCGGTCAGGTCGACGGTGGCGATCGCCCGTCGCGCGGCGCCCTCGGGATCGGCCATGCCCTGAAGCCGGGCGTTGAGCCGCGCGAACCCGAGCCCGGTCAGGTACGAATGGACGGCCTCGCGTTCCGGGACGAGGCCGATGTGCCGGTACATCTCGGGTCGTCGCCAAGCGGTCGCGCCCTCGACGAGGACCCGCCCGGCGGACGGAGCGAGCAGGCCGGCCATCAGATGCAGCAGCGTCGACTTGCCGGCGCCGTTGGGGCCGAGCAGTCCGGTCACGCCGGCGCCCAGGCCGAACGAGATGTCGTTGACGGCCACGACGTTGCCGTACCAGCGCGAGACGTGATCGAGCTCGAGGGCCGGCGCAGGAGCGGTCGCCGGTGTGGTCGCCGGTGTGGTCGCCCGTGCCGTCGCATGCGCCGGCGGCGTGGTCGGCGCCGTCATGCCGCGATCCGCAGGTAGCGCCGAATGGTCAGGACGATCGAGGCGACCAGCCCGACGGCCGCGGCCGTGACATAGGCCCAGGCGGGGAGGTCGACCGCTGAGACGACGGCATTGTCGGAGACCGAGCCGAAGAGCGCGGCGTTGGTCCCGTCGAGGACATCGGCCGGGCTGAACAGGACGATCTCGCGCGCCAGGTCCAGGCTCGTCTGGGTGCCGATGATCCCGACGATGATCGGCGGGATGATGAAGACGGCGATGATGGCGGCCGTGGCGTAGGCGCGCCGCGGCGTCCAGGCGGCGACCAGGCTGGCGAGCCCTCCGAGAAGCCCCGCGACGAGGATGCCCTGGAGCACGAAGTGCGGGACCTGGCCGAGCTCGTCGGTGAGACCGGTCACAGGGTCCGCTGCGACCAGCACCCGACCGAGGAACAGGACGACGTATGGCGTGATCTCGACGATGAGCAGGGCGGCGATGAGCCCACTCATCCGCGCGAGAGCGTAGTCGACCCGGGTCAGGACCCTGGTGAAGTAGAGCGGCAGGACGCCATAGCGCTGGTCCCGACCGAAGAGTTCGGGTGCCTGCGCCGCACAGAAGAACATGATCAGGGTGCTGACCAGGCCGTGATAGCTCTCGTAGCGGATCGGCGAGATGTCCCCGAGAGCGCCCCCGCCCGCTTGCTTGGCGAGCGAGGCGAACCCGACCGCGACGATCGCCGGCAGGATCGACAGTCCGGCCAGGGCGAACGGGGGGATCTTCGCCCGCCCGCCACGCCCGATCCCGTAACAGGCCCGCAGCGTCTGGAAGAACAGCGCCAGGACCGCACTCCGTCGTCCGAGGCGAGGGCCGGTATAGCCCTGGTAGCCGAGGTCGTAGATGCTCCCGCCAGAGCCCCTCGCCGGCGTCGGAGCGTTCACTGGGGTGCGCCGCCGGCCACGGGCGCGGGGGGCGGCTCGGGCGCGTGAGGTGGCTCGGGTGGATGCGGCATCTCGGGCATCGGCGACCCCGGCGGGACCGCATCGCGGAAGAGGTCCTCGAGGCTCTGGCGGCGCTGCTCCAGTCGGACCAGCGGGAGCCCGAGCTCCGCGATCGCGTCGCGGACGAGGTCGTACTGACGATCCTCGTTCACCGCGAGCAGGACGGTCCGTCCGTCCGCGACCGCCTGCAGGCCGTGCGCGACGAGTGCCGCCGAGAGAGCGTCAGCGCCCTCCTCGACCTCCACGGCGAGGACGCCCGTCCGCTCGGTGAAGGAGACGAGCGGTGCGGCCCGCAGCAGGTGCCCGGCATCGATCGCCACGAGGAAGTCGCAGACGCGCTCGATCTCGCCGAGAAGGTGGCTGGCGACGATGACCGCGATCCCGAACTCCGTGCCGGTCCGCCTGACCAGCGCGAGCATCTCGTCGCGACCGGCTGGATCGAGGCCGTTGGTCGGCTCGTCGAGGAGCAGCAATCGCGGCCCGTGGACGAGTGCCTGGGCGAGCTTGACCCGCTGCTTCATCCCGGTCGAATACCCGCCGATCGCGCGATAGCGCTCCTCGTAGAGCCCGACGTGGCGCAGCACCTCGGCGGTGCGTTCGCGCGCCGCAGCGCGCGGGAGGCCGGACATGCGCGCCATCTCGGTGACGAAGTCGGTCGCCGACGTGTCCGGCGGAAGGCAGTCGTATTCGGGCATGTAGCCGACGAACTGGCGGATCGTGGTGCCCTGGTTGCGAACGTCGAGGTCCATGACCGTCGCCTCGCCCGACGTGGGTTCGAGGAGGCCGAGCAGGATCTTGAGAAGCGTGCTCTTGCCCGCCCCGTTGGCACCGACCAGGCCGATGATCCCGGGCTCGAGGTCGAGGGTGAGGCCGTCGAGCGCGATGACGCCGCGCGCATATCGCTTGGTCAGGTTCCGGAGGGCGATGAGGCTCATGCGCTCTCAGGGTAGCCCGTCAGCGGAAGGCGAAACCCTTGAGCACGGGATCGGCCACCTTCCGGATCGTCTCGATGGTCGAGTTCTCGGCGGGTTCGATGGCGATCACGAGCGGTCCGTCGCGGCCGTCCACGACGGTCAGTCGCGTCGTCCCGACCGGCTCCAGGTAGAAGGTCTGCGTGCTGGTCCCGAAGAGCGGGACCCGGTCGGGGCCGGTGGGCGTGAGATCCACGATGGTCGACTTGCGCTTGTCGACGCGTCCGCCGCCTGGCTTGCCGGCCGCTACGCCGTCGGTCTCGATGAACGTCTCGACGAGCGCCCGGGCCGAGGTCGGCGCCTGGGTTGCGACACCGTTGGGATAGACCGCTGTGATGGCGCTCGCGAAGGTCATCGATCCCTCAGTCCGATCGATGACGAACATGTCGGGCTCCGAGACCGAGACGGACCAGCCGCCGCCGAGGACGAAGTGGGTCGGCGGGGTGAACTTGGAGGGCTCATACGTGCCCGGATCGAGTCCGCAGGCGATCCCGAGGAACGGATCGCACAGGTCCCGCGTGCCGCGAGTGGGCGTGTTCGGGGGCGGCTTGGGGGTCGGCTTCAGGGCGACGGTCGGGATCGGGCTGGCGGTCGGGGCGGCGGTGGGTTGCGGGGTCGGGGTCTTCGCGACCGTGGCCCGAGACGATTGGCTTGCCAGCCCGAGACCGCCGGCGTCGCCGCGCCCGGACAAGGCGGCGACAAACAGCGCCCCTGCGACCACCGCGACGACCACGAGCAGGACGACCATCGGGGCAGCGATCGCCGGCGGAGCATCGCGGACCACGGCCGTCCTGGATCGTCGGGCGGTGGCTGGCTCGGGTCGGAGCGGCAAGCCGCCTGCGGGAGGGAGCGTCGGGGTCGCGGGGGGAACCGGCGGTGCGCCCCCCGATCCGGCGGCGGCCGCGGCTGCTGCCGCTCCCGCGACGAGGGTCGCCGTATCGACGGCGACGGTCGGGCTGGAAGGATCCGGGTAGGCGACGATCGGCCCCAACGCGGCCGCGAGCGCGTTGCCGTTCGGGTATCGGCGCGCTGGGTCGGGATCGAGCGCCCGGACGACCACGGCGTTGAGCGACCCGGGCACGCGCGGACGGATGGCACGCGGCGACGGGGCCGGGGCATCGATCCGGGCCGTCGCCAGGCTGGCTGTCGTGTCGCCACTCCAGGCGCGCTGTCCGGTCAGCGACTCGTACAGGACGAGACCCAGGCTATAGACGTCTGAGGCCGCGGTGGTGGTCTCCCCCTTCGCCTGCTCCGGGCTGAAGTAGTGGACCGAGCCGAGCGTCGTGCCGGGGACGGCCCCTTCGGCATCGGCCGAGAGGCGGGCGATCCCGAAGTCGGTGACCATCGCCCGGCCGTCGCGCGCGAGCAGGATGTTGCCGGGCTTGATGTCACGATGGACGATCCCGCGGAGGTGCGCGACACCCAGGGCGCGGGCGACATCCAGCCCGATGCGCGCCGCCTCGTCGGGCGCCAGCCGGCCGACCTGCTTGAGGCGAGCGGCCAGGTCCTCGCCATCGATCAGCTCCATGACCAGGAATGGCTGGCTGTCGTCGGTCCCCGTCTCGAGGCAGGCCACGATGTTCGGATGGCGCAGGACCGTCGCGGCGAGGGCCTCGCGCCGGAAGCGCATGGCGATGTCTGCGTCGGCGATGACGGCGCGTCGCAGGAGCTTGACCGCGACCGGCCGATCGAGCGCGGTATCGAGTGCCCGGTGGACGGTCGCCATGCCGCCGACCCCGATGACCTCGGCCAGCCGATACCGGCCGGCGACGAGCCGCCCGACGTCCGGTGGATGCGAGCCAGGATCGCTCGGCGTGGTCACGCGGGGACCATAGCCGAGGATCCCGAAACGGGCTGGGTCACCTGGGCCGGGCTTCTCTCCGATGTACGCTGCACCTGCACCGTCGGCGAGGCGGTAGACGGGGCTCGAACGCCCCGGGGGGTCACCCGTTGACGATATCCGCAGAGCCGGGACCGTCCGCCGAGGCGCACGAAGAGTCGGAGGTCCTTCGGCCGTATGTGCCTCGGCTGGTCATCGACTGGCTGCGGACCGATCCGGACGCCCTCCACCGCGAGATCGACGCCTCGATGGTGTTCGCGGACATCTCCGGCTTCACGGCCCTGACCGAGCGGCTTGCCCGCCGTGGCAAGGTCGGGGCGGAGTTGATGCGGGACACGCTCGACGGCGTGTTCACCGCGCTCCTTGACGAAGCCTATGACTGGGGCGCCGGCCTCCTCAAGTGGGGCGGCGACGCCCTGCTGCTGATGTTCGACGGACCGGACCACGTCCAACGGGCCTGCCGCGCGGCCTGGGAGATGCAGGGAACGATCGAGCGCGTCGGCCGGCTCCACGTGGGCGGCGCGACAAGTGTCCTGCGGATGTCCGTCGGGATCGGGACCGGCCGCTACCAGTTCTTCATGGCCAGCAGCGTCCACCGGGAGCTGCTCATCCTCGGCCCGGCGATGACCGAGACCCTGGCCACCGAGGCGTCCGCCGACGCCGGTGAGGTCGGCTTGAGCTTAGCCGTGGCGAATCTCCTGCCCGCCTCGTGGCTGGGGACGCGGCGCGATGGCATCACCCTCCTCGGAGCTGGGCCGGAGATCGAGCGACAGCGCGCCCAGGACGTCGGTGACGTGCGTGGGCTGAACCTCGCGTCGTACATCCCGGTCGGGGCACGGGCGCACGTGATGCTGAAGCGGAGCGAGCCGGAACACCGGACCATCACGGCCGCCTTCATCGACATGATGGACACCGACCGGCTGCTCGAGTACCTGGGTCCGGAGGCATTGGGCCGCGCCCTCGATGAGCGGATGCGGTCGATCCAGGAAGCCGCTCTTCGGTACGAAGTGCCCTTCTACGAGACCGACGTCGGCAAGTCGAGCGTCAAGGCGCTGTTGACCGCGGGTGCGCCGTCGAGCACCGGCCACGACGAGGAGCGGATGCTCCGGACCCTGCGCGCGGTCATGGATCGGCCGGGCGTCGTGCCGCTGCGTGTCGGGGTCAACACCGGCAAGGTGTTCACCGGAGACTTCGGCCCGCCATACCGTCGCGTCTACCGGGTCTTCGGCGACGCGATCAACACGGCCGCCCGGGTCATGAGCAAGGCCGAGGCCGGCCAGATCCTGTCGACCGACGTCGTCCTCGACCGATCGAGGACGGTCTTCGAGGCAACGCCGATCCCGCCCTTCGCGGCCAAGGGCAAGGCCCAGCCAGTCCATGCGTCGATCGTCGGACCACCGACGGGCGTCAAGGGGTCGCATCGTGGCGGCCTCGCGCTCGTGGGACGCGACGAAGAGCTGCGGATCCTCCTCGACGCCATCGAGGAGGCACGCGGCGGTCAGGGATCGATCGTCGAGATCGGGGGCGGCCCGGGGATGGGCAAGACCCGGCTCCTCGAGGAGGCCATCGCCCGCTCCTCCGATTTCCGTGTGATCACGGCCCGCTGCCAGGAGTTCGAGGCCTCGACCCCGTACTTCCCGTTCCGGGCCCTCCTCCGTGACGTCATCGGCGCCGATGCGACCGCCGACACGGACCAGGTCGCAGAGCGGCTCCGAAGCGCGGTCGAGCAGCTCGACACGACGCTCGTGCCGTGGGTCCCGTTGCTCGGCATCCTCATCGGGGTCGACCTGCCCGACACGCCCGAGACGGCCGCCCTCGACGAGCGATTCCTGCGCGACCGCCTGTCCGACGTCGCGATGCGCTTCATCGGCGGGAGCCTCGAAGGCACGCCGACGATGATCGTCGTCGAGGATGGGCAGTATCTCGACGAGGCATCCCGGGATCTGTTCCTGCGCCTGTCGATTGCCGCCGCGGAACGTCGCCAGGTGTTGATCGTCACCCGTGAGCAGCGCGAAGCGGCCCTGGTGCCCGGCGACGAGGCCGTTCGGTCCATCGGGATCGAACTGGGGCCGCTACCGACCGACGTCGTGACTTCGATCCTCGAGCGTGCCACCGAGGACCGGCCGCTCCGTCCGCACGAGATCGAGGAAGTCGCCAGGCGGTCGGGCGGCAATCCCCTCTTCCTCTTCCAACTGCTCGACACGGTGCGGGCGACCGGCACGATCGAGGCGCTGCCCGACTCGATCGAAGCGCTCATCGCGGGCGAGATCGACCGGCTCGCGCCGACCGACCGCACGATCCTCCGCTACGCCTCGGTACTCGGGACGAGCTTCGATCCGGCGCTCCTGGTCGAAAGCGTCCGCGACGAGGTGGACGTCGATGTCGACGTCTGGTCGCGCCTGGGCGATCTGCTTCATCGCGAAACGAGTGGCGAGTTGAGCTTCCGGAGCACGCTCACGCGCGACGCCGCGTATGAGGGCCTGCCCTACCGACGGAGGCGCGCCCTCCACGGACGGGTCGGCGAGACGATCGAAGCGGCGGCCGGGGCGTCACCCGAGGAGGAGACCGGGATCCTGGCGTTCCACTACCACGAGGCCCAACGCTGGGACAAGGCTTGGCAGTTCTGCCGCCAGGCGGGCGACCGCGCGATGGGCTTGTACGCCAATGTGGAAGCGACGAGCTTCTACGACAAGGCGCTCGACGCCGGCCGGCGGAAGCGGTCGGTGACCGCGGTCGAGCTGACGGGGCTGTACGAGCGGAGTGCCGACGCCCGCTATCGATTGGGCGAATTCGAGGCCGCGGATCACGGCTACATCGCCGCCCGGCGGCTCCTCGACAAGGACCCGGTCAAGGCGGCGCCGCTCGTCGTGAAGCAGGCCATGATCGCGACGCGGACAGGTGCCTATCGAAAGGCGCTCGTCCAGGTCCAGCGTGCCCTGCGAAGCCTGGAGGGGATGCCCGGCCAGGAGGCGGCGGCCAGCCGGGCCCGCCTCCTGGTGCCGGTCGCCGCCGTGAAGTACTGGCAGAACCGGCGCGTCGAGAGCATCGCGTGGGCCCGACGGGCGATCGACGAGGCGATGCGAGGTGAGGCCAGGGACGCTCTCGCGGAAGCCTACAAATTCCTCGATCTCGCGTACATGGAGAACGGCGAGGTCGAGCAAGCGACACACGCGGGTGAGGCACTTGCCATCTACGAGGAACTCGGTGACCTGCGCAACCAGGCGTTGATCCTCAACAACCAGGGCGCATTCGCCCACGAAGCGTCGCAGCGGGATGACGCCAGGGCGTTCTTCGAGCGAGCGCTGGCGCTCGCTGAGAAGGTCGGCGACCGCTCCGTCGGCGCACTCACGAAATACAACCTCAGCGAGATCCTGATCGACCAGGGCCGCTATGACGAGGCTGAGCAACTCATCCGTGAGGTCATCCGGGTGTGGCGTGCCTCAGGAGCGGAAGGTGACGTCGCGGAGGGCCAGCGGGAGCTGGCGCGGCTCCTTGCTCGGCGAGGCGATATCGATGCCGCCCGACCGCTCCTCGAGCAGGCGCGCGCCTTCCAGGCACGCTCCGGCAAGCAGGGCGAGGTGCTCCGGACGGACGTCCGTATCGCCGAGATGTTGCTCCTCGCGGGCGATGCTCAAGAGGCGCTCAAGGTGATCGATGGCGCCGACCCCTGGCCGCGACCACGGACGGTGGCTCGGTCTCGGAGCCGACCCTTGCACGGCTACGCGGCTGGGCCTATCTCCAGACCGGACGTTCCGCGGACGCCGAGCTGGCCATGGCCGGAGCATTCGAGCTCGCCCAGCGCCGCAGCGACATCCACGAGGAAGCCCTCGCACTCGATGGGCTGCTGGCGCTGGGATCCGTGACCGGGCCGCGTCGGGACGACCTGCAGCGAGCTCGACGAGAACTGTTCGAGCGGCTTGGCATCATCGAATCGCCGCAGTTCCGGACCGAAGCCGAGTCAGTCGGCGCGTAGTCGGGCTGCTTCAAACCGAACGTGGGAGCCCGATGGGCTTCCACTTTCGGGTCGCAGGTGATCGCGGTCTAGTAGCCGCCGCCCTTTGAGTCCCACGGGAACGGCTTGGTGATGAAGATCGCGATGTCGCCGTCGGTGAAGATCTTGGCGACATCCGCGGCTGTCCACTTGGGCTGTGCCGTCTTGTTGATCTGAGTGAGAACGTCGGTCGATGACTTGGTCTTCATGGCGATGCACGGGTCAGGAATGAGCGGGTTCGAATTGAGTCCCTTCGTGCCACACGCCGCGGGTACACCCCAGTATCGGTAGAGGCCGTCTGGGTCACTCGTAGTATCCACCCCGTGTGCAATCATCAGCCCGCCCTTGGGATTCACGGACATCCATGGCGTGGACGACGTAGTCGGTGAGCTCAAGTTGAACGAGCCCAGGCAGACGTTGAAGGCTGACGCGTTCCGGCTGGAGACGCCGTAATATTGCAGAGTCTTCATCGGCAGGATGATCAGCATCGTCGAGGTTGGCTTCGGGTTGGTGATACCCACACCCGTCAGGCGAAGCTCGACCGCGGTGCCGATGGTCGAGTTCGTTCCACTTGGGCTCGTCGTCTTGCACTGGCCATCTACTGAGTTGCCCGGCAGGAAATTCGTCGTCAGGAGGACGTTCGTCGACGTCCCGGCGTACAGATTGGACTGACCGACGATCTGGCCGTAAGCATTTTCGGACAGCTGTGTACCTGGTTTCGGACTGAAGACGTCCTTCGCGGTCAATGAGCAATTGGTGGACGCCGGGCAGGCGGCGACCTGCAAGACGATTCGAATCTGTCTGCTGGGCTGGTTAGTGCTGCCCGCAGGCACTGACAAAGTAGCCGCCTGAGTGGCGGTGGCGTAGAGCTTCGTCGTTTCAAGCGTCGTGATCTTGAGCGGTGTCGCATCCACGAAAGAAACGACGCCGCCGGACGTTGGAACCGATGCCTCCAGGGTCGCCGGCGGAGACGCACCGTCCTTGATCGTGATGTAGACCGGCGCAGTACCCGCGTCTGCACCAAGGGTCCCTGGGCCGGCGAGATTGCCGAATTGGTCGTAGGCCGTCACCTGGACCGGTGCGGACGTCGGCGTCGGCGCGCAAGGACTTGTGCTGCCGGTGGGCGGCGGCAGGCAAGCGCTGTAGATCGGCGAGCTCACCGTCGCGGTGCTCACTTGCGTGTCGATCGGCTGCGCCGTGAAAACCAAGGAGGAGACAGCAGCAGGTCGGATCGCGCCATTGTTCTGCGAAACGTACGTGTAGCTGTAGTTGTTGCCATTGAAACCATCAGTAACTTTGCCCGCTGGCTTGAGCGTCTTGCCGATGCCAGCGTGTAAGTTGTCATACGTCTCGGATAGGCCCGTGAGCGAATCGCCACCCGTGCCGAAGGTCGTCAGATCAGAGACGGTCGGCACCGTGGCTGCAGTGACATCGCCGTCCGCCGTCTTGACATTGGCCGCCGCCGTCACGATGAGGGGCCGCCGGGTGATGGCGGCCGTGGTCACGGCGGTCGTGTTGAGCAAGTGGTAGTTGCCGAGGTCGGTACCCGAGATCGAGATGCCGGAGACGTTGACGGTCTTGCCGGGGCCGACGTTCTTATCGAGGAAGGTGGCACCCGTGTAGGCGGGCGTGATGTCGTCGCCGCTGAC
>JBBQDL010000023.1:0-38183 GCA_038319665.1 Candidatus Limnocylindrales bacterium | reverse complement strand
GCGCCCAGGATCAGCCGCCGGACGCGCTCGTCGACCGCGGGCGCGAGGGCCAGGTAGCGGTCCCGGGTGGCACCTTCGTCGAGCACGCCCAGAGCATAGCCGATCGGCCGTCAGATGTCACGTTATTGCGTTCCACTACCTAACCGTTGGGGCCCGGCGAGTAGCCATTCGGGTCCGCTGCGGTCAGGAGGTAGGTGGCCCGCGCCTGCGGCGCCAGCTGATCCGGGCCTCCCTGCGCGATCCAGAAGCGCGTGATGCTCTGGCCCGTGCTGATCGTGAACTGGGGAGTGAGCGCGACCGCGCCATCGTTCACGACCTCTACCTTGATCTGCCAGATGCCGACGTCGTGTGCGGCATGAGCGCTCGTGGACAGGACGGCCAGCTCGAGCGGTTCGTCGCTGGCGACCGCGACGGTCGCGCAAAGCGCCGGGGCACGCCCCCCGGCCTCGGGCGTGCGCCCCACTACACTCGGGACATGACCCGTGGCCCGAGGCTCGTGCTGCTCGCCGTCATCGGGGTCGGTGTCTTTCTGGCCGGGCTCGAGCTCATGGTCACGGCGGTGGCGCTGCCGTCGATCCTGGCCGACCTCGCGGATCCCGCGTCGGGCTCCGGCTGGCTCGAGCTCCGCAAGGCCAGCTGGATCATCAACGGCTACCTGCTGGTCTACATCCTGACCATGCCGATGGCCGGCCGGCTGGCCGACCTGTGGGGCACCCGGCGGTTGCTGATGGGCGCCCTGGCCGTCTTCGCGGTCGGGTCGGCGCTCGCCGGTGCCGCCCAGAGCCTCGACCAGCTCATCGCGGCGCGCATGGTCCAGGCCATCGGTGGCGGCGTGCTCGTCCCGGTCGGGACCGCCGCGGCGTCGCACCTCTACGGGGGCGCGGCACGGCCCCGGGCGCTCGGCGTGGTCGGGGCGCTCACGTTCCTCGGGATGGCGGCCGGGCCGGTCGTGGGGGCGGCCATC
Organism: Candidatus Limnocylindrales bacterium; assembly: GCA_038319665.1. Taxonomy (GTDB): domain Bacteria; phylum Chloroflexota; class Limnocylindria; order Limnocylindrales; family CSP1-4; genus SPCO01. The sequence goes on along the minus strand of JBBQDL010000023.1, from coordinate 37,219 downwards.
CTCGCCTCGGTCCATCCCGAGACCACCCTTGCGGCGGCCGGGGCGAGCGGCACGGCGGCGGACCTCTTGACGCCCGCCTGGCGCTGGGTCTTCTACCTCAACATCCCGATCGGGGCCGTCGCCCTTGCGCTCGCCTGGGCCGCCTCGCCGGATTGGGACACCCCGCGGCGGGCCGGGCGAGTGGACATCGTCGGAGCCGGCCTGTTCGGGATCGTCCTCGCCGCCGCGCTACTCGGGCTGACCCTCCTCGGGTCCACCCAGATCGCCGGGACCACGCTCCCGCCGCTGCTCGTGACCCTCGCGCTCGTGGCCGCCGCGGCGGTCGCGACCGCGCTGGCGATCGTCCGCGGCCTGCACGTGGACGACCCGTTCCTCGACCCGCGGCTCTTTCGCAGCGTCCAGTTCAGCTCGGCGGCGCTCGTCTCGCTCCTCACCGGGTACGCGTTCGCGACCGCGATCATCGGTGGGGCGGTCTTCGTGGACCGCGTGCTGTACGGCGGGCCCGACGAGCAGCGGCTGGCGCTCGGCGCACTCGCCGGGGCGACCGCGGTCGGCGCGCTCGTCTCCGGCTTCGTCGTCCGGGTCGTCTCCGTGCGCCTGGTCGCCCTCGCCGGGATCGCCCTCAGCATCGGTGCGCTGGTGGCGATGTCGACCTGGACGTCAGGCGTCCCGCTCGGTGCCGTCGCGCTCGCCCTTGGCGTCTATGGGTTCGGGTTCGGGCTGACCGTGACGCCGCGGTCCACGGCCGCGGTCGAAGCCGCCGGTCGTCGCGCCTTCGGGACAGCGTCGGCGGCGGTGACCGTCGCGCGGATGTTCGGGATGGCCGTCGGGCTGGCGATCCTGACCGCCTATGGGTCCACGACGATCGATCGCATCTACGACGAGGTGTACGCGACGCCCCAGGCCTATCTCCAGTTCATCCCCACAGCATTGCGCGACCGTCCCCTGCGCGATCCGTTCGTGGTGGCCGCGCTCGAGGAATGGGCCTCGCGCGAGGCGGCGTCGATCATGGTCGGGCTGTTCGTCGTCGCGGCGGCGGTCACCGCGATCGCCGTCCCGCCCGCGCTGGCCCTCGGAGGCCGTCATGGAAGCCGCCCGCGTATGCTGGACCGCGGACCGGCCCCGGGCGACGCGATTGACGCGGGCGACGCGAGTGCTGGCGGAGGATCCGATGCCGATGGCCTCGAAGCGCCCGAACCCGGCATCGCACTCTGACCCACGCCCCATCCCGATCGACGCGCGGGTCAGCCGCCATGGCGCGATCACCAAGACACACAAGCCGGGCACGCTGCGGATCATCGCGGTCAAGGACGGCGACGAGACGGAACTCGTCGGCAAGGAGGCCCTCGACCGGCTCCCGAAGTTGGTCGGCCAGCCCGACGCCCCGATCTGGGTCGACCTCATCGCGCCGACCGCGAGCCAGGCGAAGCAGGTCGGCAAGGCGCTCGGCCTCCATCCCCTGATCGTCGAGGATGTCCTCGAGGGCAACCAGCGGGCCAAGATCGAATCGACGGACGGGGTCGTCCACATCGTCCTGTTCCACCTCTCGTATGGCGATCGGGTGATCGCGTCGGAGGTCGACACCGTGCTCGGGTCCGGGTTCCTGCTGACCGTCCACGACGGTGTCTGGGATCCGCGGACCGCGCATCACATCCAGGGCGGCGTTGGCCCGCTCCTGGCGCGCGGCCCGGATCACCTCCTGTGGGCGATCGCCGACGACCTTATCGACGGTTACTTCCCATTCGCCGACCGGATCGGCGACGCGATCGACGAGGTCCAGGACCAGGTCATCCGGAAGGCGACCCCAGACACGCTCGAGGCACTCTTCCTGCTCAAACGCGAACTGATCCAGGTGCGCCGCGCGATCAGCCCGGTCCGCGAGGTCTTCAACCAGCTGACGAACCGCGACGAGCAGTTGATCAGCGAGGACGAGATCGTCTATTTCCGGGACATCTACGACCACGTCATCCGGCTGACCGACGAGCTCGACAACTATCGCGAGCTTGCCTCATCGACGCTCGACGTCTACCTGACCCAGGTCAACAACAACCTGTCGGTCATCATGAAGCGGCTGACCGGCGTGACCGTCATCGTCGCCGGGATCGGCGCGATCGCGGGGATCTTCGGGATGAGCGAGGCTGGGACCGCGCTCGGCGGCGCCGAGGCGCCCGGGTTCTGGTTCATCACGGCGATCACGCTCGCGCTGGCAGCCGGGGCGGCGGTCATCCTGCGCAGGATCGACTGGATCTAGCCGGGGTCCGGCCGATTTCCGCCACGTCGTCTCTGGGCGACTGTCTGGCACGGATGTTCGATCCGACGCGCCAGATACCCCACGCAGGACTGATAGGCGGCCGAGAGCTCCCGTCCGGGCCATGATCGGCCGTGCTCCAGGCTCAGACCGTGGGCCAGCAGGAGCGTCCCCGCCGATCCGGTCGCAGATTCGGGACTACCTGGATCGCATGTGCGCCCCGGTATGGGAAACCTCGACGATCACCCCGACGCGAGGACCTTATCGCGCCTCGTGCTCGAGGGCCGTCGCGAGAGCCGATAACGCCCGTGCCGCAAGGTAGGGGGTCTCGAGCAGAAGATCCGCCGCGGCGCGGACCTCGTCGGGCATCCCGTGCGGACCCGTGACCGCCACGGCGAGGCCGCCGGCGATCCTCCCTTCATCGCGGGCCGTGCGGAGCACCGCGAAGCCATCCGCATCGCTCAGGTCGTCGCCGAAGGCCACGACGATCGCCGGCCGAAGGTCCGCGAGCAGCCCCTCGAAGGCCTCGCGTTTCCCGCCCGCCGTGCGCGGTCGCAGGTCGACCACCAGCCGGCCCCGGTAGTGCGCGAGGTCGTTCTCCGGGAGCTCGTGGTTCACCTCGGCGATGGCGGCTTCCACGGCGGCGCGCGCCGCGACCCGGTCGTCGGCCTGGCGGACATGGAACGCCACCGAAGGACCCTTGCGCTCCACGAACAGCCAGGGCGGCCGGCCCAGGACCTCGGGAACACGCGTGGCCAGGAGCTCGGCCGGCGCGTGCGACGCCTCATGGCCGGCACGGAACGTGGTCACGATGCTCGCCGGGTCCCGGCCGCGCGGAAAGGTCCCGGATTGCAGGCCGTGGTCGCCGAGGTAGGTGATGCCTCCGACGCGGACACGGCCCGCGACATCGGCCGCGGTCCGCCCGGTCAGGATCGCGACGGCCAGGCGCTCCGGTCGAGTCTGCCCCACATGGGCCAGCCGCCGCAGGGCGCGCCGGGCGAGCGGCTCGATGACGGCCGCGCCCGGATCGCGCGAGCCCGCGGCGAGGGTGCCATCGAAATCGGCCACGACGAGAAGGCGTCCCGGCCGCGACGCCAGCCGGGCGATCTCGGCCACCCCGGCGCGGCCAGCTGCCGCCGCTCGGGCGTCGGTCAAGGCGTGACGTTGACCCCCGGCATGATCGTCCTCAGGCCCGCAGCCATGACGTCGGGGCCGATCCCGCCGAGCGCTCCGTCGCGGATGATCCCGTCCGCACCGATCCAGAAGTGGACGGGGAGCGCCAGGGCGTCCCATGTCGTCGCCGCCTTCCCGTCGGCATCGAGGCCGAGCGGGAAGGTCGCGTTGAGACGTTGGGCAAAGCTGGCGACGGCGCCCTCGTCTTCCCGGACATCGACCGCGATGATCACGAGTCCGTTCGCCGCGTAGCGCGCCGCGAACCCGTTCATCAACGGGAACTCGTCCTGGCAGGACGGGCACCAGGTCGCCATGAAGTTGATCCAGACGGGCTTGCCCTTCAGGTTGGCGAGGTCGATCGTCCCGCCCCCGACCTGCGGGACCTGGAGCGGCGGCGCCAGCTCACCGATATGGAATGCCCGGCCGCTGGCGACCGCCGAAGCGCTCGGGATCGCGGACGGCGGCGCCGACGGCGCGGCCGAGGGGGCTGTCGACGCGAGCGCCAGCGAGGGAGCGGCGATCGACGGCAAGGGCGAGACCGGGGCGAACGCGACGATCCCCCCGAGCACGACCGCCGCCACGACGATCCCGACCACCAGGCCGGCGACGATCGACAGGCGGGCCCACATGGCCGGAGGGTACCAGTACGAGCGGTCGACGGCCCCTTGCAGGGACCACTGCTACCATGCCGGTCCGATGGCATTCCTCGCGGAGCGGATCAGCACGCGAATCATCTCTGCTCTCCTGACGGCGGCCGGCGTCGCCTTCCTCGCGGCAGGCATCCTCTCGTTCAGCAACCCCGTGGCGGCCGATCCGAACCAGACCTCGTCGCCTACCGCGGATCCGGCGGTCGTCGCCACACCCAGCCCGCTCATCACCCTGCCACCCCTCGGCTCGGGCGGGCCGTCGGCCTCGGCCCCGGCGATCCCGGTCGATCGAGTCGTGACGCGTGTCCGTGTCGCCGGCCTCGATATCGACCTGCCGGTGATCCGCAGCGCGACCGTGCTATGTGGGGTCGCGCTCGAATACCTCGATCCGCACCTCGGCCAGCCAGGCCAGGGACGCGCGACCTACCTCTACTCACACGCGCAACCCGGGATGTTCCTGCCGATCCTGACCGCCTCGATGGTCTCCAACGGCAGGAAGATGAACGGGATGGTCGTCGAGGTGTGGACCAGCGACGACCAGCGCTTCCTGTACGTCATCACCCAGGTGCGCCGCCACGTTCCGTTCCAATCGGCCTTCGATGCGCCGTTCGCGGCCACCACGGACCAGATCTGGCTGCAGACCTCGGAGGGAAAGGGTACGCAGCCGAAGCTGCAGGTCGTCGGCGATCTCCTCTCGCAGGAGGCCGCGCCGCACGCCGAAGCCAACCCGACGCCACACCCGCACGCGCCGACCGTGATCGCCGGACGCGAGGTCTGCTAGGCGGCGACCGCTAGCTCGGGACCCTGGGGATGAGCGCCTGGGCCGCGCTGCCGGCCGCCTCCAGCAGGCCAGTCGGGAAGATCCCGAGCAGGATCGTCAGCACCGAACTCGCGGCGAGCCCACCCCACAGGAGCGCCCCGTGGCGGAGCGCCGGCGCGTCAGTGGGCGAGTCGCGGACGAACATATAGATGATCACGCGCAGGTAGTAGAACGCCGCGACCGCCGCGTTGAGGACCACGATCACCGCCAGGATGTTCAGGTTGCCGCCGGTCTCGACCGCTGCCTTGATGATGTTGACCTTGGCGAAGAACCCGGCGGTCGGCGGGATCCCCGTCAGCGACAGCAGGAACAGCGCCATCAGGAAGCCCATGATCGGCTCGCGTCGACCGAGACCTGCGAAGGTGGCGAGGCTCGAGGTCACGCCTGTCCGCTTCTGGAGCGCGGCGATGACCGCGAAGGCGCCCAGGTTCATGAATGCGTAGGCGACGCCGTAGTAGAGCAGCGCCTCGAGCCCGTCGACCCGCCCGAGGGGGTCGCCTGCCCATGCCGCCAGCCCGACGAGCATGTAGCCGGTGTGCGCGATCGAGCTGTAGGCGAGCATCCGCTTGACGTTGTCCTGGGTCAACGCGACGAGGTTGCCGAGCGTCATGGTCAGCGTCGCGAGCACGATGACGATGGGCATCCACCAGTCCGCGAGCGGTCCGAGCCCTTCGACGAAGAGGCGCAGGATCAGGGCGAACGCGCCGATCTTCGGCCCGACCGAGAGATAACCGGTGATCGGGGTCGGGGAGCCCTGGTAGGCATCAGGCGTCCAGTAGTGGAACGGGACGGCGGCGATCTTGAAGGCGACGCCGGTTGTCAGGAACGCGAGACCCATCGCCAGGCCGGGTGACAGCGGTGCCTTCCCGGCGACGATCGCCTGGAGGTCCGCCGCGATGACGTCGAGTCGCATCGTGCCAGTCAGGCCCCAGACGAAGGCCAGCCCGAACAGGAAGATGGCCGAGCTGAACGAGCCAAGCAGGAAGTACTTGATGGCGCCCTCGGTCGAATAGCCGTCCGTCTTGTGGAAGCCGGCCAGCATGTAGCCGGGGAGGACCATCAGCTCGAGACCGAGGAAGAGGAGCAGCAGGTCGCCCGACGCGGAGATCAGCATCGCGCCGGTCATCGCGAAGACGAGGATGGCCGCGAATTCGGCGACGGGCAGGCCGCGCGGGACGAGGTAATCGGGGCCGAACAGGATGGTCATGGCGATGACCGCGATGAACAGGAGATCCAGGAAGCGGGTGAGGTCATCGACCTTGTAGCCGCCACCGAACGCCGTCGCGGGCGTCCCACCGACAGCCAGTGTGATGGCGGCCGTGATGGCCAGGCCGATCAACGCGGTCCCGACCGCCACGGCCGTTCGACCGGGTCGGATCAGGTCCGCGATGAGGATCGCCGCCGCCGTCAGGATGCTCGCCACGAGGGGGCTGATGGTGACGAAGTCCTGCCAGCTCAATGGGCGGCCTCGCTCTCCGACTCGAGGGTGGAGACTCGCGGTCGGAGCAGGACCCAGCCGACGCGGGCCAGGACGAGGACGACGACCAGGGCGAGGATCCCGATCACGACCGTGCTCGGGACGGCGATCGCATGCGCGGGCCGGGACGACGCGAGCGTCTCCGTGACCGTGCTCGAGAAGAGGTTCAGGAGGAGCCCGGGCTGGAGGCCGAAGGCGACCACCAGGGCGCCCAGCGGAACGAGTGTCAGGATCTCGACCGGGCTCATGTCCGTCAGGTGATCGCCGAGTCCGGCGATGAAGTCGGAGACCGCGCCGAAGATCATCCGTCCATACATCCAGAGCAGGTAGCCGGCCGCCAGGATCATGACGAAGGTCGCGATCGCGGCCGCGTACGGGTTCGCGGCGAATGTGCCGACCAGGACGAGGAACTCGCCGACGAAGCCGGACAACCCGGGCAGCCCCGCCGAAGCGAAGACGAAGAAGCCGAAGAACGCGGCGTAGACCGGCGTTCGTCCCGCGAGCCCGGCGATCTTGGCGATCGTCCGATCGTGGGTCCGCTCGTAGATGACGCCAACGAGCAGGAACAGTGCGCCGGTGATCAGGCCGTGGTTGATCATCTGCAGGATCGCGCCCTGTAGTCCCTGCTCGGTGAAGACGAAGATCCCGAGCGTCACGAAGCCCATGTGGCTGACCGACGAGTAGGCCACCAGGCGCTTGAGGTCGGGTTGGACGAGCGCGACGATCGCGCCATAGATGATCGCGATCAGTGACAGCACGATGATGACCGGGGCGAAGGTCGCGGCGGCGGCCGGATAGAGCGGCACGGCGAACCGGATGAACCCGTAGGCGCCGAGCTTGAGCATGATCGCGGCGAGGATGACGGAGCCCGCCGTCGGTGCCTCTGTGTGGGCATCGGGGAGCCAGGTGTGGAACGGGAACATCGGGACCTTGATCGCAAAGGCCAGGAAGAACGCGATGAACGCGAGGAGCTGCAGGCCGTCCGCGAAGCCGCTGGTCGCGGCGTAGGCGCGCAGGGCTTCGAAGTCGAAGGCGCCGATCCACGACCCCGCGTGCTCCGGGGCCGCCTGGTAGGCATATGCCGTGGCCAGGATCGCGACCAGCATCAGCAACGACCCGACGAGCGTGTAGAGGACGAACTTGATGGTCGCGTAGATCCGGTTGGCGCCACCCCAGATCCCGATGATCAGGTACATCGGGACGAGGACGATCTCCCAGAAGATGTAGAAGAGGAACGTGTCCAGCGCGAGGAAGGCCCCGATCATCCCGACCTCGAGGACCAGGAACGAGATCATGTATTCCTTGATTCGGGTCTGGATCGGCTTGAAACTGGCGAGGATGGCGATCGACGACAGCGTCGTGGTCAGCACGACCAGCGCGATCGACAGGCCGTCGGCGCCGAGCTTGTACTGGATTCCGAAGATGGGGATCCAGTCGACCGCTTCGACGAACTGGAAGCCTTGCCGGCCGGGCAGGTAGCCGATCAGCAGGAGCAGCGACACCACGAATGTCAGGAGCGCGAAGCCCAGCGCGATGGGGCGGGCCAGGGTGGCCGGCGCGAAGGCCACCGCCAAGGCGCCGACGAGCGGCAGGAACGTGACGATGGTGAGGATCGGGATCGTCGTCACCTCCATGGTCAGCGTGCCGCCAGCAGCAGGTACGAGCCGGCCATGACGATGAGCCCGACGGCGATGCCCAGCGCGTAGTTCTGGACCCGGCCCGTCTGCACCTGGCGCAGGCCGCGCCCGGCTTCGATGGTCGCGCCGCCGATGGCGTTGACGGTCCCGTCGATCACCTCGCGGTCGAACCACCACATCGCGGCCGCGATCCTGCCGCCGATGACCATGAACAGCACGTGATTGAGGTCGTCGAACCACCATTTGTTCAGTGACGCGCGGTACAGGAACGGTGCCCGGGCGGTCAGTTCTCCGACGCGCTCCGGTCGGGCGGGCATCCGGATCGGACCGATCTCGACTCCGAACAGGCGCCAGCCGATGACCAGCCCGATCGTCGCGACCGTGACACTGGCGATGATCAGCACGCCGTCGATCCCGAAGAGCGAGTAGGCCGGTTCGGCGACGCCCCCGTGGAGGATGTCCTCGCCCTCGGTGAAGATCGGCGCGAGCCACTCGCTTATCCGGCTCGCGCCCAGCGGCAAGCCGAGGAAGAGCCCGAGGAAGACCGACGGGATGGCCAGCAGGATGAGCGGGATGGTCATGACCGGCGCCGACTCGTGGATCCTGTCCCAGACCTCCTTCGGGCCGCGGAAGGTGCCCCAGAAGGTCAGGCCCATCAGCCGGAACATGTAGAACGCGGTCAGCCCGGCGACGATGAAGCCGATCAGCCAGACCCACGCGAAGCCGAGCTTGAGCGATTCGCCCAGGATCTCGTCCTTCGAGAAGAAGCCGGCGAGCGGCGGGATCCCGGCGATCGCCAGCGAGCCGATGAGCATTGCCACGTAGGTGATCGGGATCTTCCGCGACAGGCCGCCCATCCGACGCATGTCCTGCTCCTCGTGGACCGCGTGGATGACCGAGCCCGAGCCGAGGAACAGGAGGCCCTTGAAGAAGCCGTGGGTCATGAGGTGGAAGATCGCCGCCGTCCACGCGCCGACGCCGAGCGCCGCGAACATGTAGCCGAGCTGGCTCAGGGTCGAATAGGCGAGGACCCGCTTGATGTCGGTCTGGGTCATCGCGATCGAACCCGCCAGGATCGCAGTGAAGATGCCGATCGCGGCGACCACGACCAGCGCGGACGGCGCGTGCGCGAAGATCGGATTCGTCCGGGCGACGAGGTAGACGCCTGCATTGACCATCGTCGCGGCATGGATGAGCGCCGAGACGGGCGTCGGGCCCTCCATCGCGTCGGGAAGCCAGACGTGGAGCGGGAACTGCGCGCTCTTGCCCATCGCCCCCGCGAAGATCAGCAGCGAGATGATCGTGATCCGCGTCGGGTCGAGGGTCCCGATCTGATCGAGCACCTGGCGGATGTCGAGTGTGCCCAGGCTCACGAAGATGAGCATGATCCCGAGGATGAACCCGACATCACCGACGCGGTTGACGATGAACGCCTTCTTCGCCGCGAGTGCTGCCGACCGCTTGCGATACCAGAATCCGATGAGCAGATAGCTGCACAGCCCGACCAGCTCCCAGGCCACGAAAACGACGAGGAAGTTCGCCGCGAGGACGAGCAGCAGCATGGAGAACATGAACAGGTTGAGGTAGGCGAAGAAGCGCCAGTACCCCGGGTCGTGGCTCATATAGCCGATCGAATAGACGTGGACGAGGAGGCCGATCGTCGTGACCACGATCAGCAGGCACGCGGTCAGCGAGTCGACCACGAAGCCCACGTTCACGACGAAGGTATCGGCCGGGATCCAGCGGAACCAGTCGACGACGTAGCCATGCGAGACGGCCGATCCCGGCAGGAGCGGCGCCGCCCCCGTCAGGACCTGGTAGACCAGCCCCATCGAGATGAGCCAGACGGCGAAGATCGCCAGGACCGGGATCCAGTGCGCGCTCTTCCCCAGCCGCCGACCGACCAGCGCCGTCACCAGGAACCCAGCCAGCGGCAGGATCACCAGCGCCGGGATCAACGATTCGAGGCTCATTGCTTCATCTCGTCGTATTCATCGACGAGCGGTGTCTTCTTGTTGCGGTAGATGGCCATGACGATGGCCAGGCCGACCGTCGCCTCGGCGGCCGCGACGGCGATGACCATCAGGGCGACGACCGAGCCCTGGGCGGCGAGCGCCCCCGGGTCGGCCGGGACGCCGCCGACGGCGGCCTTGACGCCGGCCCCGAAGGCGCCGAACGCGACGATCGCGAGGTTGACGCCGTTGAGCATCAGCTCGATCGACATGAGCATGCTGATGGCGTTGCGCCGGGCCAGGAATCCGAACGAGCCGATCGCGAACAGCAAGCCGGAGAGGACCAGGTACGCGTCGAGCGAATCGCTCACGACGGTCCACCCTTCTCGCGCTTGGCGAGGTAGACGCCGCCGACCACCGCGGCCAGCAGCAGCACGCTGACCATCTCGAATGGCAGGACGAAGCCGTTGAAGAGCGCCGCCGACAGGTCAGCCGTGGCGAGGCGCACCCGATGCGCCGCCTCGCTCCAGTCGGTGGCGCCGATGGCGAGCGCGATCACGACCGCGATGACGATCGAGGCGATCGCCGCGGGGAGTGCCTGGGTCTGGAAGACCAACCTGGCGGGCGCGTCCTTGGTCTGGGTCAGCATGATCGCGAACAGGATCAGGACGCTGATCCCGCCGATATATACGATGACCTGGGTCGCGGCGAGGAGCGGCGCGCCGAGGATGACGTAGATCCCCGCCAGCGATCCGAAGCAGACCATCATCGCCAAGCCGCAGCGGATGATGTCGCGCATCGTCACGACGAGGAGTGCCGAGCCGATCATCACGGCGGCGAAGATCCAGAACAGCGCGTCGGCCCAGTCCTGGCCGAGGAAGACGATCATGACGGCCGCGATGCCGGTGACGATGCCCAGGATCATGAGCCCCAGAAGGATCGGGATCAGGTGCCGCATCACGTCCGCGGCCTACCCGTGTTGTGCAGGTTCGACGGCCGTCCCGCCGCCGGATGCGTGGCCGTGACCACTCCCATGTGCGTGGCCATGCCCGTCACCTGCCCCGTTGCCGGCGGGGAGGCCGGTGACTGTCGGGGGCAGCATCGGCAGCATCCGGGCGGTGTCGATCAGGCGGCCCTCGGCCGCGGCGCGGACCGCCCAGTCGCGCTCACGGCGGATATAGGTGACCTCGGTCTCGCGGTCGATGGCGGCGATCGCCATCAGGTCGATCATCGGCTCCTGGCGGCTGGTGTGGGAGAGCTCGAAGTCGGCGCCGTCGCGGAGGGCGTCGTACGGGCAGGCATCGACGCAGATCCCGCACAGGATGCAGCGGCTCTCGTCGACGTCGTACTTCTGGAGGACACGTGGCTTGGGCATGAGCGCGCCGGTCGGGCAGGTCTCCGCGCAGCGACCGCACGAGACGCACGGTGTGTCGTTGAGGCTCATGTCGAGCGGCGTCGTCACCAGCGTGTCGAAGCCGATGCGCATGAAGTCGTAGCACGCGGCGCCGACGACCTCGGAACACACCTGGGCGCACCGGCCACAGTCGATGCAGCGCGACGGCTCGCGCAGGATGAAGGCATGCGAGTCATCGCGGATGTAGTCGTGGTTGACGCCGGTGAAACGGTTCTCGGTCACGCTCCGATAGCCGGCGCCCTGGTGGTACTGGGGCTCGAGGGTCGGCAGCGTGGTGCCGTATTCGATGCCGAGACGGCGAAGGTCGCAGAAGCCGATCGCCTCGCAGGTGCACTGGAGGCAGCGCGTCGACTCGGCGACGGCATCCTCGCGGGTGTAGGGCAGCTCGTATTCGATGTAGGAGTGATTGCGCTGCTCGGCGTCGAGCGCAGCCATCCGGTAGCGCGGCGTCTTGGCCTCGCTGGTGAAGGGCACGATCGAGAGGAACTCGGGCTGCGGCTCGGCCAGGGTCTGCCGCGTCCGGATCGCCGCCAGGTCCATCCCCTTGAGGAACGCGTCCACGGCGTAGGCCGCGCGCCGGCCCTCGGCGACGGCAGCGACGACGGTCGCGGCGCCGATCCGCACGTCGCCGGTCCCGAAGACACCCGGCCGGCCGGTCTCGAACGTGACGGCGTCGGCCTTGAGCCGCTTCTGCTTGGTCGCCTCGGGGCCTTCCGAACCCGGCCCGATCCAGGTCAGGTCGGGGCCCTGGCCGATCGCGAGCAGGACACGGTCGCATGGGATCGTGAATTCGGTGCCGGGCGCCGGTTCCGGGCGACGCCGTCCTGATGCATCGGGCTCGCCGAGCGCCATCCGGATGAATTCGACCCCGGTGACATTGCCCTTGGCGTCGGTCACCACGCGGACCGGTCCGGCCTGGAAGATGGCCGTGGCGCCTTCCTCGATCGCTTCGTGGACCTCGTTCGAGGCCGGCATGTCCTTCATGTCGCGGCGGTAGACGAGGGTCACTTCCCTGGCACCTTGGCGGATGGAGGTCCGCGAGCAGTCCATCGAGGTGAACCCGCCGCCGATGACCACCACCCGCTTGCCGGCATGGTTCGGGAAGGGCAGGCCGAGCGTGGCGGTGCGCAGGTATTCGAGGCCGTCGAGGACCTCGGCCGCATCCTCGCCCGGGATCCCGAGCTTGTTCGTGTCATAGCAGCCGATCGCGATGACGACCGAATCGAAGCCCTGGTACGTCAGGTCGTCGAGCGTGAACTCCGTCCCGAGACCGGCGTTGCACACGATCTTGCCGCCCAGCCGCGTCACCGATTCGTATTCGGCCTCGAGGACCTCGACCTTGGGCAGACGGTACTGCGGGATCCCGTAGCGGAGCATCCCGCCAGGTGAGGGGTCGCGCTCGAAGACGGTCACGTCGTGGCCGGCGAGGAGCAGGTAGAACGCGGCGGCCATCCCGGCCGGCCCCGACCCGATGACCGCGGCGCGCCGCCCGGACGGAGCCTGGCGCTCGTACGGCAGCGGCGGGTCCTGGCCCTCGTCGAGCATCGCCTTGAGGACCTGGTCCCCGGCGTAACGATGGCTGTCGCGGATGGCGATCGCCTCATCGACCTCGTCGCGCCGGCAATGTTCCTCGCACGGCGCCGGGCAGACGCGACCGAGCACCGACGGGAACGGGATCGTCCGCTTGAAGATCCGGGTGCTCTCGCGCCAGTCGGCCTCCGCGTTGGCCTTGAGGAAGCCCGGGATGTCGATGTGGCTCGGGCACTTGTTCTGGCAGGGCGGCAGGCAATAGGCGTTGTGGTCGGAAAAGATCAGCTCGAGGTTCGTCCGGCGCAGGCGGCGGAGCTCGTCGGTCTGGGTCTGGACCTTCATCTCCGGCTCGCACGCCCGCGAGCATGAGATCGGCGGGTACTCCTCGCCCTCGACCTCGACGACGCACATCCGGCAGGCCCCGAACCCCGGCAGCTTGGGCTCATAGCACAGCGTCGGGATCTCGATGCCGTTGTCGCGGCAGACCTCGAGGATGGTCTGGCCCTCGAACCCTTCCACGACGCGGCCGTCGACCTCGATCCGGATCCGGGCCGACGACTGGGGTCGCTGCGGCGACTGCGTATCGAGCAGGCGGTCGGCGAGCGAGCCCGTCTCGATCGCGAGGCTGGCGGGGCGGCTGTCGGGGCGCGTGATCAGGTCGGCCATGGGTCGCCTTATGGGATCGCGCCGGCGGCCACCGCGATCGGGTGACAGACGCCGGCAGGGCACGCACTGCGAAGGATGTGCTCGTCCAGCTCGGACCGGAAGTATCGCATCCCGCTCAGGAGCGGGAGCGTCGTCAGGCGCTCGTGATCGCACAGGGCGGAAGCGGCGATGTCGGCCGAGAGGTCCTCGAGCAGGATCGTGTCGGTCGGGCGGGGCCGGCCGTCCAACATCCGGTCGGCGATCTCGACCAGCCGGCGGGTGCCGATCCGGCACGGGATCGTCTTGCCGCACGCCTCGCCCGCGCAGAAGCGGGTCAGGATGCGGGCCAGGTCCACGACGCAGGCCCGGTCGTCGGCGACCACCAGCGAGCCCGAGCCGATATGCGCGCCGGCCGACCGGAGTGGCTCGAAGTCGTACGGCGTATCGAGGAGGTCTGGCGGGAGGAGCCCACCGGAGGGTCCGCCGACGAGCACGGCCTTGAGGCTGCGGCCCGCCGGCAGCTTCCCGGCGAGCGCCACGATCTCGCGCAGAGGCGCGCCCATCGGGACCTCCGCGATGCCGTCGCCGGCGGGGGTCCTGAGCTGGACAAGGATCGTCCCCGGGCTGTCCGGCGCGCCGATCGCCGCGAACGCCTCAGCGCCATGGCGAACGATCCACGGCACCGCGGCCACGGTCTGGACGTTGTGGACGACGGTCGGCATCCCGAACAGGCCGCGTTCGGCGGGATGGGGCGGACGCTGCTCGGGCTGGCCGCGCTTGCCCTCCAGCGCCTTGAGCAGGACGGTTTCCTCGCCGAGCATGTAGGCGCCCTGGACCGGGCGGACGGAGACCGTGATGTCGTGGCCCGAACCGAAGGCGTCGAAGCCGATGAAGCCCGCCTCCTCGCCGGCGCCGATGGCGGCTCCGAGGCGGCGGATCGCCTCGGTGGCATCGGCCCGGACCGCGATGATCGCCTCGGTCGCACCGATGGCGAAGGCGACGATCGCCGCTCCCTCGATGACGGCGTACGGGTCCCGTTCCAGGAGGAAGGCATCGGTGCCCGTCGCCGGGTCGGCGCCGTAGCCGTTGACCACCACATATCGACGAGACGCGTCGGTCGTGGCCGCCGTGCGCCACTTGACCGCGGCCGGGAATCCGGCGCCGCCCCGTCCGCGGAGATTCGCGCCGGAGATGGTCGCGATGGTCGCGGTCGCGCCGAAGTTGCGGATGACGCGGCGCAGCCCGTCGAACGCGCCGGCCCGGGACGCGGCGTCGAGATCGGTCGGGTCGGCGGCATCGGCCCGCTCGAGGAGGATCGTCGGCCAGGCGGCCGGCGTTTTCAGCAGCTTGACCATCGCGTCAGGCACGCGCCGGCGAGCCGGCGCCCTTCTTTCCGCCCTTGGCACCACCGAGCGCGGTGTCGAGCGCCGAGAGGTAGCTCCCCTCGGACGGCCGATGCGCGTCGACGGCGGCCGCCTGGTGGGTCGCTTCGGCCGGCTCGAAGCGCAGGTGGCTGTAGTAGCTCGCCGTCCCGTAGATCATCGCGTACCACGCCCCGGTCAGCTGGCTGATCCGCTTGAGCGCAGCGACCGGAAGGTAGCCGTAGGCCGCCTGGGTGTCCTCCAGGATCGCCAGCATCCGGGCCGGATCGCGGTCGTACTCATCGAGGATCTTGTCCAGCGCCGTCATGTCGACGGCGGCGAACGGGCGATAGGCCGGGTCCGGCACCGTCCGGCCCGAGCGCCGCAGGGCGGATTCCTCGCGACGCTCGCCGTAGGTCTCGGGGGCGCCCCAATGGACGTGGAAGCGGCCGCGCGTGTCCATCCCGCCCATGTCGATGCACTCGATCGGGCAGGCCTGGGCGCACTGGAAGCACGTCTCGCACTTGAGCGTCCCCCACTCGTCGTAGAGGAGCTGGAGCCGGCCGCGGAACTTGTGCGGCACATCGCGGCGGTCTTCCGGGTACATGACCGTGACCTTGGGCTCGAAGAAGCGGCGCAGGGTCAGCGCCATCCCCTTGGCGATGCCGAGACCGGGGACCAGGCTCATCTCAGGGCCTCACGGTCTTGACGACGACGATCGCGGCCGCGGTCACGAACAGGTTGACGAGCGAAGCGGGCAGCATCCACTTCCACGCGAAGTCCATCAGCTGGTCGATCCGGACGCGGGGCAGCGTGCCGCGCATCCACACGAAGGTGAAGACGAAGGCATACGTCTTGCCCAGGAACCAGAAGATGCCGGCGACCCAGTCGAGGCCCATGTACGCGAGCCCCCCGATGACCGCGACGATGAAGATGTTGGCCAGGACGAAGCCGATGATCAGGGCCTGCCAGCCCTTGATCCGTGCGCTCAACATCCAGACCGGGGCGGCGAAGGCGAGGGTGAGGATGAGCGGCACGACCGCAGCGAGGATCAGCAGGCCGATCCCGAGCGACCCAGGGTCCAGACTGAGCGTGACCGCCCAGGGCCACGGGAACGGCGCGTTCCAGCCGCCGAAGAAGAGCGTGACCATGAGCGCCGAGACGATGAAGACGTTGACGTACTCGGCAAAGAAGAAGAAGCCGAAGCGCATCCCCGAGTACTCGGTCGCGAACCCGGCGACGATCTCCGAGTCTGCCTCGGTCAGATCGAACGGCGTCCGGTTCGCCTCCGCCGTCGCGGCGATGAAGAAGATGAGGAAGCCGAGCGGCTGGCGGAAGACGAACCAGTCGGTGAACCAGCCCTTCTGATCGAGGACGATCTGGTTGAGGCTCAGCGTGCCCGCCAGGAGGATCAAGCCGACGACCGAGAGTGTGAGCGGGATCTCGTAGCTGACCACCTGGGCCGCCGATCGCAGGCCGCCCAGGAGCGAGTACTTGTTGTAGCTCGACCAGCCGGCCATCAGGAGCCCGACGACCGACAGGCCGCCGATCGCGAAGAAATACAGCAGGCCGAGGTTGAGATCCTGCCCGAAGAGACCCGGCGCGAACGGGATGACCAACAGGGTCATGACGCTGGCGAGGTAGGTGACGACCGGTGCCCAGGTGAAGACGATCGGATCGGCGCCGGTCGGGGTGAAGTCCTCCTTCATCAGGACCTTGAGCCCGTGCACGACGGACAGCAGCGACCCGAACGGCCCGACCCGGTCCGGACCGATCCGGAGGTTCATCAAGGCGATGATCTTCATCTCCATGTAGATGATCAGGAAGGCGGTCGGGACCGTCATCAGGAGCACGATCGTCACGGCCACCACGAACCGGACGATCGGCAGGTTGGCGGCGAGGATGTCCAGGATCGGCCCGCCGAACACGGCGATCACGGCGATCAGCGCCAGCGTCAGCACGAGCAGCACCGGCACGACCGTGAAGATGACCTTGCCCGGCAAGGTCAGTCGATTCCACGTCTTCCCGACGACTGTCATGTGGCGGTCACGTCGGCGCGCCGTGGGACGGCCGATCGCCGCGTTGCCGACTCCGCCGCTTCGCTCACGCACCTCGGGGTGCGCTCGCTCGCGTGGTCGCGGCCGCCTTCGCCTCGGCTCGTCCGACGGCGCGCGAGGCAGTTCGACAAGATCACTTGTCCACTCCGCCCATGATCGGGTCGAGTGACGCCATGATCGCCATGGTGTCGGCGATGAGGTGCCCAGGCATCATCAGGCCGACCGACTGGAGGTGGATGAACGACGGATCGTGGATCCGCATCCGGAAGGGCTGGTCGGTGCCGTCGCTGATGGCATAGGTCGAGTACTGCCCGCGCGGGCCCTCGACGGCGGCGTAGGCGCGGCCGGGTCGCGGTCGGAGCAGCCGTGGCAGCTTTGCCATGACCGGTCCATCGGGCATGTTGTGGAGGCACTGGTCGATGATCCGCAGGCTCTGCTTGATCTCGTCCATGCGCAGCAGGTAGCGCGCGAGACAGTCGCCCTCGGATCGGGTCGGGATGTCGAACTCGAGCTCCGGGAAGACGCTGTAGGGGTGCGCCCGGCGGATATCGAAGGGGACGCCGGTCGCCCGCAGGTTCGGGCCGGTCATGACCATGCGGAGCGCCGTCGCCGTGTCGATCGTGCCCAGGCCACGCATCCGCCGGACGAAGATCTCGTTCTCGTTGAGGAGGGCGTTACCAGAATCGATCTGCTCCGTCGCCTTCGACATCCAGTCGCCCAGGCGGCTCATGAATTCGTGATTCAGGTCGCCGTTGACGCCGCCGATCCGGAAGTAGTTGAAGAGCATCCGCTGACCGGTCAGCGCGGCGAGCATGTCGACGATCTCGTCGCGCTCGATGAACGACCACAGGATCGGCGTCAGCCCGCCGAGGTCAAGGGCCATCCAACCGAGGAAGAGGGCGTGACTGGCGACCCGGTTGAGCTCGGACGAGAGGACCCGGATGTACTCGGCGCGGCGCGGCACCTGGACGTCCATGAGCTTCTCGAAGGCCATGACGGGCGCCCACTCGTTGAACAGCGAGCTCACGTACTCGAGCGGATCCGTGTAGCAGATGGCCTGGTGGTAGTCGGCGTTCTCGCACAGCTTCTCGACGCCGCGGTGGAGGTAGCCGAGCACCGGATCGAGGTCGACGACCTTCTCGCCGTCGAGCTTGAGGACGACCCGCAGCACGCCGTGGGTCGACGGATGCTGGGGACCCATGTTGATGAACATCTCGCCGTCGCCGAGCGTGTAGAACTCGGCCTCCCGCTCGGTCCTCGGCGGGTAGGGCGGGACGGGCTCGAAGACGCCCAGCTCGCGGTCGAGCGTGACCCGGGGATCGTCGGTAGACTGGTGGGCGGGGCTGATCGGCATCGGTCTCGCTCGGGCTCCCTCAGGCGGGCGTCCGGCGCACGAGCGCCGTGGTCGGGGCGTTGCTCGGGGCTTGCGTCCGCTCCATCGGCCGGACACCGCCACCCGGTGACCGGGCTGCATCGTCGGGCAGGAAGAAGTCCTTGCGAAGCGGGAAGCTCTGGTAGTCGGGCGGCATGTAGATCCGGCGCAGGTCGCGGTTGCCCTCGAAGGTGATCCCGAACATGTCGTACGCCTCGCGCTCCATCCACTCGGCGCCCTTCCACAGGAAGGTCACCGACGGGACACGGGGGTCGTCGCGCGACAGGCCGTCGGCTGTGACGCGCAGCCAGTCGGGTGTCGTCTCGCTCCAGAGGTGATAGACGACCTGCATGACCTGGCCGGTATCGACGCCCGCCAGGTCGCTCAGGAACTGGAAGTGGAGCTCGGGCTCATCGTGGAGTGCGGTCACGACCGCGACCACGTCGCCGGCCGCGATCCGCATCTCGGTCTCGTCGTGGCGCTGTCGGATCGGTCCTGTCAGCTGATCGGCGAATCGCCGCTCGAGACGCGCCTTGAACTGGCGGTCCACGCTCAGACGTCCTCTGGCACGGTCGGGCCGATCGCCCGGTCGGGCCAGTGGCCGCGCCGTTCCTTGACCAGTTGCTGGAGCTTCATCATCCCGTAGATGAGGCCCTCGGGACGCGGCGGGCAGCCCGGCACGTAGACATCGACCGGCATCACTCGGTCGATCCCCTCGACCGTCGCGTAGCTCCGCTTGTAGCGCCCGCCCGAGCACGTGCAATCGCCCATCGCGACGCACCACTTTGGCTCGGGCATCTGCTCCCACAGTCGGACCAGCGGCCCCGCCATCTTGGTCGTCAGCGTGCCGGCCACGATGAGCACATCGGCCTGGCGCGGGCTGGCCCGGAACGGGAACATCCCCCAGCGGTCCATGTCGTTCTTGGACGTCGCTGCCGACATCATCTCGATCGCGCAGCAGGCGAGGCCGGACAGGAGCGGCCACAGGCTGTTCATCCGGATCAGGTCGAGGACGTAGTCGGCCTTGGTCGGGATGACCTCGAGGACGCCGCTCCAGCGGGCATCGTCGTGCCGTCCGAGACCGCTCGCCTCGAACTCGCGGAGGTGCGTGATGTCGCTCTGCTGCCCGCCGTCATACGCCTCGGGGTCGGCCGCCTGCCAGAGCGTGTTCGGGACGATGATCGGCGCGAGGACGTCGCGTCGGTCGTCGGTGACCACGGGCAGGTTGCCCGGGTTCGATGCCGTCGGTGCGGTCCCGCCGCCGTCCGCTCCGGGCTTGCCGCCGCCCCGTGTCAGCGCCACGTCAGCGCTCCCTTCCGCCAGGCGTAGGCGAGCCCGAGCAGCAGGATCGCCACGAAGATCAGCATGCTGACCAGGCCGCCAAGGAGCAGAGCGCGGAAGTCGATCGCCCACAGGTAGATGAAGACGACCTCGATATCGAAGGCGACGAAGAGGAGCGCGTAGATGTAGAACGACAGGCCGAACCGGCCATGGGTATCGCCATACGTGTCGATCCCCGATTCGTACGGCAGGCCCTTGTGCTCGTCACCGCGATTGCGATGGGAGATGAGCCAGGCTGCGCCGATCGTCAGGAACACGAACGAGACGCCCGCGAACGCGAAACCCACGACGTACCAGATGCCGGTCAACCGAACTCCCTTCGAGCGACGCGTCGGGGCCGGCGTCGCTTGCCCGAGGACCTGTTCTGCGCGCAGACGCACCCGGAACGGCAGGTCTGAGCCTGAGCGCATTCTACCAGTGGGAAGGGGGCGGGCAGTAGGGGCGGAGCGGGCGACGTGGCCGCCGGAGCGGACCGTGGGAATTGTGTCGGGGAGTGGCCCGCGCCGAGCGCGCGTGCAGGTTCGCGTGCCACTCCCCGTCAGGTCGTGCCCGACCGTCGCGAATCGTGCGACGCGGCCGTCGAGAGCGGCAATAGGTAGACCGCCCTATTCCGGGGCGGCCCGATGGGGTCTTGAGGTGTTCGGGGCGGCGGTGCGTGCGGCCCTCCGCTGCAGCCTGAACCCGAACCCGGCCAGCGGCGGACCACCCTCCGGCCAGCGGCGACCGAACGCCATGACCCGGAACCGACCCATCGCACCCGGATCGAGGAGGCGCATGAGCCCGGAGCGGACCGCGAGGTAGTCCTCGAGGGTCGTGGCGGGGTCGGCCTGGATCGCCTGGAGGAGGTCCTCGGTCCCGAGCCCCACGAGGAACTCGGCCTGGGTCGTCGTCCCGAGGCGGGCCAGGCCGGCCGCGGCCGCGGCTCGCTCGACAGCCGTGGTGTCCACGTGCGCGGTCAGGTCCTGACGCCCGACGTGGAGATACGGGTCGGCATGGACACGGTGGCGGAGATAGGCGCGGAGCGTGCCATCGCGGCGGCGGACCGGGTCGTATAGCTCGGTCGCTGGGTACCCGTAGTCGATCAGGAGAAGGACACCTCGGGCTATCCCGCCAGCAGCCTCGTCTAGCCACGGACCCACTGCCAGCGCGACCTCGGCCAGCTGGTCCTCGGCAAGGGTCACGTCCTCGGCCGCGAGACGCTCGGCGAGCGCGGGCGTCGACGGGTCGGTCTCGACGTCAGTGAAGGCCCCGTCGCGCCAACCGACCCTGACTTCGCGCAGGACGCCCTCGCGCATCACGACCCGATGCGTCGGGAGCGCGTCGAGGACCTCGTTGGCCAGGACGAAACCGTCGATCGGCGGTGCGTCCTGCGAGGACGGGCCGATCAGCACGCCGCCGTGCCCGGCCGACGCGAGACGCGCGCCGACCGCCTCGATCCGGCGTGGCTCGACCTCGATCGGCTGATAGCGGATGTGGATGGCGAGGTCCGGCGCCTCCCGCGCGAGTCCGTCGAGGATCGCGACACCGAGCGTCCCGGTCCCGGCACCGTGTTCGCGCAGGACGAAGATCTCGGGCCGGCCGAGGCGCCGCCACGCGTCCGCGACGGCGCGCGCCAGTGCGGCCCCGAAGATCGGATGCGTCTCGGGCGCGGTCAGGAAGTCGCCAGCACGGCCGGGTCGGGCGGCCTCGGCGCGGTAGTAGCCTCCCTCGGGGTCGTAGAGCGCGAGATCCATGAAGCGGGCGAAGGTCATCGGGCCGTCACGCGCGATCTCCCCGTGGATGCGGGCGACGAGGTCCTCGTCCTGGCCCACCGCGTCCAGATCGGGCGCGGGGTCGCGCCGCAGCCCGGGGGTCACCTCCGTGACGACCTTCGTGGTGGGCCGTCGATCACGAGGCGGACGCCAGGCCCGACCAGCGTATGCCCGCCGAGAAGCACGGGGATCGGGGCCGCGACGGCGGCGGCTGTGAGCTCACGGAGCCACGGGTCCGCGATACGGTCCGCGAGCAGCAGGTCGGAGGCGAACCTGTCCTCGGCTACCGGCCAGGCCGCCTCATCAGCACCCAACCGATGCGCCAACAGGACCCGCGTATCGAGGATGGCCGCGTCGGCGAAGCGGGCGAGGTGGCGTCCGAGCGAGCCGGGGCCGTCCTGATCGAGCAAGGCGCCGAGCACGCTCGCGGGCGGTTTCTCCGGCGCCGGCGCGCGTCCGCGAGCCCCTCCAGCCACGGGTCCGTCCGCCTGCGCCAGCCGGGACGCCGCCCGGAGCCCGCGCTCCTCGATCCAGGCTCGAGTTCGGGCGGCCGTGTGCCCCTCGAGCCAGCCGAGTGTGGCCGCAGACGTCCGTCCCGCGATCAGGACCTCGGCTCGTCGGTCCATGGCGATCGCTCGAACGGCCGCCACGCGCGCCAGCGCCGTCGCCGTCTCGACCCCGGCATCGGTGGCTTCGAGGCCGAGGAGGACGAGATCCAGCGGCCCGTCGATGTCGAAGCCGAGGCGCCAGCGACGGCGCAGGTCGACCACCCGGTAGCCGGCGACCTCCTCGAGCCAGCGCGGGAGGGCGTTGTCGCCGGGGAGTGGCGGGATCTCGGGGATGGCATCCGCCCGCGAGATCGCCACGATGTCCGCCGAATACCGGTTGTTCGCGAGCGCACCTCGCTCATCGGCAGCCGCCGTGGCCACGAAGGCGCGCCGATCCGCCGCTGTCGCCAGTGGGACCGCGCCCGAGCCCAGCACGACGAGACCGCGCTTCGTGGATGGGTCGATCAGCGCGTGCAGCCGCTCTCCGAAGGACCGAGCGTCGGAGGGACCGACGACCGTCTCGACATCCTCTGCGCCGACCGCCAGGAAGCCGCGACGATGTCGCTCGGCCAGGTCGGCCCGCGCGTTCGCGACCCATCGCGTCAGCGGCCCGGCTGCCGCGTCCGGCTCCGGGTGCAGGATGCGGACGGCGACTGGTGGCATCCATCGAGTCTACCGAGGCATGCTCGTGCCGGCGGTCACTCCGGTCGCCGATACTTGGCGACGTGCCCGAGCGACGGATCCGCGCCTACATCGGTCTCGGGGCGAACGTCGGCGACACCGAGACGACCCTCGCCGAGGCCGTCCGCGCGCTGGCGGCGCTTCCCGGGGCACGACTCCGCGACGTCTCCCGGGTCTATGCCACGGCACCTGTCGGCGTGACCGACCAGCCGGAGTTCCGCAACGCCGTCGTCGCGCTCGATGTCCCGGCCGGCCTCGACCCCCAGTCGGGTGCCCTGGCCGTCCTGGTCGCGCTCAAGGCGCTTGAGCGGTCGTTCGGGCGCCGGAACCGACGGCGCTGGGGGCCGCGCGAGCTCGATCTCGATCTGCTCGTGTTCGGTCGGGCGCGCATCGCCGTCGAACGACCTCGTGCGGGACGATCGCTCGACGCGGCGACCGATCCCGCCAAGGCAGCGAAGCTGCTCGAGGTCCCGCACCCGGCCGCTCCGGAGCGGCTGTTCGTCCTCGCCCCGCTCGCCGACCTCGTCCCGGGTCTCACTCCGCCGGGCTGGGGAGCGACCGTAGAGACGACCCGCCGTCGACGGGAGCACGTCGAAGGTCCGGATGCCGTCCGGGCGGTGGGCACATGGGATCCAGCGGCCAGACGCTGGCATGCGATCGAGCCGATTCCGGCCGATCCGATCGCGCCCAGGCCCGCTCAGCCGAGATAGCGCGTCGGCAGCTCCCGCTCGATCGCCTCGCCGTCCGGGCCCCGCTCGACGCGATAGGCGCGAGCTCCAGGTCGCGAGGCCACGACCTCGTCGAGGTCCCTGCCTCGGAAGACGAGTGCGACGCCGTCGTCCGCGGCGTAGCCAGCGGGCAGGACGCCCTCGGCGATGAGCCGCTGATAGTGCGAACGCCGGGTCGATTCGCCGTCATAGTGCGGCGCGTGGCTGCCTAGCAGGAAGCCGAGCCCGCTCGAGAGTGGGGCCAGGCCGGCGCCGTAGGAATCCGTCGTCCCGGTCTCGAACCAGCACAACGAGCCGGCCGACAGTCCAGTAAGGACCACGCCCGACTCCCACGCGGCCCGCAGCGCACGATCGACGCCGTGGACCCGCCAGATGGCGAGCATGTTCTCGGTGTTGCCGCCGCCCACGTAGATGACGTCCTGGTCCAGCAGGTAGCGTTCGATGTCGTCGACGGTCCGGACGAAGAGCGATAGGTGGCTCGCTTCGGAGCGTCGTGCGAGGGCGGCGTAGAAGTCGGCGATGTAGCCCGGGGTATCACCGCTCGCCGTGCCCAGAAAACAGGCGCGCGGCCGCTCCCGACCACGCGCGGTGCGAGCGAGATCGAGGGTGTAGTCGTCGAGAAGCGGATTGTCCGGCTCCATCGAGAAGCCGCCGCCGCCCATGGCAACGATGAGGCGGTCGGTCATGGCGTGACGACCCGGAAGCCGATGTGCTTGTCGCCGTAGGTGGGCGGATCCTCGTAGTGGCGGTACGCAGACCGAGCCACGAAGAGATTGCTGCCCCACCAGCCGCCCTTCTCGACCTTGATCGTGCCCGTCGCCGGGCCGATGGGATCGTCCTTCGGGCTCGTCGTGTAGTAGATCGGGTCGAGCCAGTCGGCGATCCATTCCATGGCATTGCCGGCCATGTCGCGGGCGCCGACCCAGCTCGCTCCGGCCGGGTAGCTCCCGACCGGCTTGGGCGCGACGCTGTTGACCACGTTGGCGTGGTCGGTCTGGAAGGTGTCGCCCCACGGATAGACGCTGGACTTCGGGCCACGGGCGGCGAATTCCCACTCTGCCTCGGACGGCAGGCGGCCGCCACGCCAGGTCGCGTATGCCTCGGCTTCGTACCAGGTGACGCACATCCGCGGGTTGGCGGGTACGTCGCCCTGGCAGTGGAGCGGCAGCCGGATGCTACCCATCCCCTGGCGCCATTTCCAGCCGGCCTCGGACCAGAGGGCCTGGTTCGTGTAGCCGCCGGCGGTGACGAAGGCCGCGAATGCGGTGTTGCCGACCTCGTCGGTGTCGATCCAGTAGCCCTTGGTCAGGCGGACCGCGTGGGCCGGCTCCTCGCTGGCGAACTCCTGGGCGACCCAATCCGGTGGGCCCTGCGCTTTCAAGGCGGTGATGGCCGCCGCGCCGGTGCCCATCTTGAAGGTCCCGGCCGGTACCCAGACCTGGGCGGCCCCCGACAGGTCCGTGCGGGTCTGGCCGGGTGACGATCCCGGTTCGGCCGGCGGCGACGAGACCGTCGGGGTAGTCGACGGGGTAGTCGACGGGGCGGACTGGGACGTCGTCGCGACAGGGCTCGGGATCGCCGAAGCGCCGGCTGACGGCGGGATCGATGAGGTCGCGACCGACCCGCTGCCTCCACAACCGACCGCCAGCAGCATCGCCATCGCCGCGGCTCCACCGAGGCGGATCTGGGAAGGTCGGTGATCACCCATCAGCCGAATGCTACCCTCGCGGCGATGACCGAGACCGGCCCGGGCAAGTCCGAGCGGCGACCGGCCGACCCCGACGCAGAAGCCCGGACCGACGCCGTAGCGGCGGCCGAAGCCGATGCGCTGGCCCGCGACGCCGCCGACCCGCTGAGCTCGATGCGCGACCGTTTCCTGCTCCCGACCATCGCCGACGGGACGCGTGCGGTCTACCTCGCGGGCCATTCGCTCGGGCTCCAGCCCCGAACGGCGCGCGCGGCGGTCGAGGCCGAGCTCGACCTTTGGGCGCGTCTCGGCGTCGATGCCTGGTTCGACACGGAACGGCCGTGGTTCACCCGCGAGGAGACGCTCCGCGAGCCGATGGCCCGTGTCGTCGGCGCCCGCCCGGCCGAGATCGGCATCCTCAACAGCCTGACCGTCAACCTGCACCTCCTGCTCACCTCGTTCTACCGCCCGGTGGGGCGTCGTCGCCGGATCCTCGTCGACGGTCCGCTCTTCCCGTCGGATCAGCATGCCCTGACCACGCATCTGGCGCAGCGCGGGCTCGACCCGGGCTCGGAGCTCGTCGTCGTCGGGCCACGGTCCGGTGAGGCGATCGTCCCGACCGGGGACCTCGAAGCCGCGATCGCCGAGCAAGCCGACGACCTCGCTCTCGTCTTCCTGGGCGGCGTCAACTTCGCCACGGGCCAGGCCCTCGAGATCGAGCGGCTGACAGCGGCCGGACACGCGGCCGGCGCCGTGGTCGGTTGGGACCTGGCGCACGCGGCGGGCAACATCGAGCTCACGCTCCACGAGTGGGACGTCGACTTCGCGGCGTGGTGTACCTACAAGTACCTGAACGGCGGCCCCGGTGCCGTCGGCGCGATCTTCGTCCACGAGCGCCACGGCCGGGACCCCTCGATCCCTCGGCTCGGTGGCTGGTGGGGGATCGACCCGGCGCATCGCTTCGACCCGGATGGACCGTTCGTGCCGGCCGAGGGAGCGGCCGGGTGGTCGCTCTCGACCTCGCCGATCCTCGCACTGGTCCCACTCGCGGCCTCGCTGGCGATCTTCGACGAGGTCGGGATGCCCGCGCTGCGGGCGCGGTCCGTGGCGCTGACGGGCTACCTCGAGGGCCTCCTCGACGACCTGCCCATCGAGGTCGTCACGCCGCGCCATCCGGCCGCGCGTGGCGCCCAGCTCTCGCTTCGCTTCCCTGCCGCCGAGGCCATGCTCGAACATCTGGCGACCCGCGGCGTCGTCGCGGACTTCCGCGCCCCCGACATCATCCGCCTCGCACCGATCCCGCTCTACAACACCTACCACGAGGCCTGGCGCCTGGCGGCGATCCTTCGCGGGATCATCACGCCGGGCTGAGCCCGGCCGTGCCTCAGCCGAACCGCGCCCGCAGCCGCGGCAGGATCAGGTCCGCGTATCGGGCGATCGCGGCCTCCTGGTCCTCGCCGGGGAAATGGAAGACGAGGTGGTCGAAGCCATAGCCGACGTAGGTCGCGATCTGCTCCACGTGCTCTTCCGGGTCGGACGAGACGAGCCAGCGCCGATACGCGATGTCCTCGACGCCCTTCGCCAGGCGCTCCATCTCGCGTGGGTCCTCGACGCCCCGTTTCTGCTCGCCGGTGAGGGCAAGCGCGGACCAGACCTTGGTGTCCTCCATCGCCCGGGCGCGGTCGGTGTCGAAGCTGACCTTCATCTCGATCATCCGTCCGAGCGTCGAAGGGTCGCGCTCGGCCTTGGCGGCTCCCTCGCTGACGGCGGGCAGGAGGGTCCCGGTGTAGAGCTCCTCGCCCTTCCCCGACGTGCAGACGAGGCCGTCGCCGATCCGTCCGGCCAAGCGTGCCGCCGCGGGGCCCGACGCGGCGATGTAGATCGGGACCGGCTCGTCGGGTCGGTCGTAGATCGTCGCGTTGTGGGTCCGGTAGTACTCGCCCTGGAAGGTGACGAAGTCCTCGCGGAAGAGCTGCTGGATGAGCGTGACCGATTCCCTGAGCCGCGCGAACCGCTCGCCCTGCTCTGGCCAGTCGACGCCGACCGGGATCTCGTTGAGCGACTCCCCGGTCCCGACGCCGAGGATGACCCGGCCCGGGGCCAGGCAGCCAAGCGTCGCAAATGCCTGTGCGACCACCGCGGGGTTATAGCGGAAGGTCGGGGTCAGGACGCTCGTGCCGAGCGTGACCCGCTCGGTCGCCTGGGCAGCCGCGCCCAGCCAGACCAGCGCGTTCGGGGCGTGGCCGTCGGTGTGGCGCCAGGGCTGGAAGTGGTCGCTGGTCCAGACCGATTCGAACCCGGCGCGTTCTGCCGCGACACCAAGGTCGAGCAGCCGTCGGGGCGGAAACTGCTCCGCGGAGGCCTTGTAGCCGAGCTTCAGCGCCATGACCCGAACGCTACATCCGGACCCGCGGCGGGCTGTCGCGGTCGAACATGTGGACGGTGTCCACGAAGCGGACCTGCTTGGCCTGGTAGGCCATCACCAGCGAATGGGTCCGAGCGCCGCCGCCGAAGAACCGAACGCCCTGGAGGAGGTCCCCGGCGGTCACCCCGGTCGCGGCGAAGACCAGGTTCTCGCCCGGGGCGAGGTCCTCGGTCCGGTAGACACGCTCCTCGTCGCCATGTCCCATCCGAGCCCCGCGCTCGCGCTCCTCATCGCTCCGATAGCGGAACCGGGCCTGGATCTCGCCACCCAGGCAGCGCAACGCGGCCGCGGTGATGACGCCCTCTGGCGCCCCGCCTATGCCCATCACCGCATGGACGCCGGTCCCGGAGACGGCCGTCGAGATGGCGGCCGACAGGTCGCCGTCGCCGATCAGCTTGATCCGGGCGCCGGCGGCTCGGACCTCGGCGATCAGGGCGTCGTGGCGCGGCCGCTCAAGGATCACGACCGTGATGTCGGACACGCGCCGGCCCAGCGCCGCCGCGATGCGCGACAGGTTCTCGGTCGCGCTGTCGCGGATGTCGACCTTGCCGGCCACCACCGGGCCGACGCATAGCTTCTCCATGTACGTGTCAGGGGCATGCGTGAGGCCGCCCGCCTCGGACGCGGCGAGGACCGTGATCGCTCCGGCCTGGCCGTGCGCGACGAGGTTGGTGCCTTCGAGCGGGTCCACCGCGATGTCGATGCGCGGGACGTCGTCGCGATCGGCGCCCCTCCGGCCGACGCGTTCGCCGATGTAGAGCATCGGCGCCTCGTCGCGCTCGCCCTCGCCGATGACGATCCGCCCGGCGAAATCGATCTCGTCCATCGTCGAGCGCATCGCCTCGGTCGCCGCGGCATCGGCGGCGTCCTTCTCGCCGCGACCCATGAAGCGCGCGGATTCGATCGCCGCCGCTTCGGTCACCCTAATCATCTCGAGCGCGAGGAGCTGTTCCATCAGTGTCGGAAGTGCCTTCGACCTGTGAAGACCATCGCCATGTGATGCCGGTCGGCCACCTCGATCGCCATCTCGTCACGGATCGAGCCGCCCGGCTGGATGATCGCCGTGATCCCCGCCCCGGCCGCGGCCTGGATCCCATCGGGGAACGGGAAATAGGCGTCGGACGCCATCACCGCGAGCTTCGCCCGATCACCCGCGCGCCGGACGGCGATCTCGACCGAGACCTGGCGGCTAGCCTGGCCCGCGCCGATGCCGACCGTCGCACCGTTCCGGGCCAGGACGATGGCGTTCGACCGGACGTGCCGGACCGCGCGCCACGCGAAGAGGAGGTCGGTCAGCTCCTCGAGCGTCGGACGTCGCTTGGTGACGACCTGCAGCCGGCCGCGATCGAGCCCGAGGTCGTCCAGGCTCTCGACCAACAGGCCGCCGGCGACCCGCTTGAAGTCCAGGCTGGCGATGCCGTAGTCGCGCATCCCCTCGACCGGGTCCGGTGGGATGGCCAGCAGCTCCAGCCCCGGCTTCCCGCGCAGGATGCCGATCGCCGACTGGCTGAAGCCGGGCGCCACGACCGCCTCGTATGAGTTGGCCGCGATCTCGCGCGCGGTCGCGCCATCGAGCTCCCGATTGACGCCGACGATCCCGCCGAAGGCCGCCACCGGGTCGGTCTCCAGGGCGTTCCGGTAGGCCTCGACCAACTCGTCATGCGAGGCCAGACCGACCGGGTCCGTGTGCTTGACGATGGCCACCGTAGGCGCAGTGTAGTCGCGCGCGATCCGGTACGCGGCGTCGAGATCGAGCAGGTTGTTGAATGACGGCATCTCGCCCTGGAGCCGCGCCGCGTCGGCGAGCGTCCCGCTGCGGTGGGTGGTCTCGCGGTAGAACGCGGCGCGCTGGTGCGGGTTCTCGCCGTAGCGGAGGTCGTCCACCTTCTCGAGCACGAGCGCTAGGTGACGAGGGAATGTATTGCCCGAGATCTGGTTGAGGTAGGCAGCGATCTCGGCATGGTAGGCGGCGACCGTGCTGAACGCCTCGGCCGCGAGTTTGGCGCGAAGTTCGGGGCTCACGACCCCGAGCTCGCGTAGCTCGGCCGTGACCTGGGGGTAATGCGTCGGGTCGGCGACGGCCGCCACCCCGGCCGCGTTGCGCGCCGCCGCGCCGAGTAGGGCGGCGCCCGCGACGTCGATCATCTCGATCGCCTCGTCGAGCCCGATGAGCTTTACCCCGATCGCCGGGGCGAACGGTTTGACGTTGACGACGACGATGTCGATGAGGCCGATCCCCTGCGCCTTGAGCTCCTCGAGCTGGGCGGGGACATCGCGCCGGGCGAGGATCCCGGCGTAGACCGCGTGATGGAAGGTCTTGACCTGCCCGCCGACATCGGGTTCGCCCTGCGTCAGCTCGGAGACCGACGTGACCGTCACACCCTCGCCGGCGAGGTGGTCGCGGGTCCCGTCGGTGGCGTAGACGTCGATGCCGACGTCGAGGAGGTCGCGCGCGAGCGCGGCGATGCCGTCTCGGTTCGCCACTGACAGCAGGGCTCGCACCCGGGGCTTTCCTCCGTTCCCGTGAGCCTAGCGACGCGTCAGCCGGGGCGGGCCGTGGGGGTCCCCGGACGCACGCGACGGCGCCGCTCCATTCGGGCCGAGTATACCGCCTGACATGGCATACTCCGGGAGCCCATCCACACGCGAACACGAGGCCGGCACGTGACGCACGCCCCCTGGGAGTACCTCTTCAGGTCCTTCAACAGCGCGAACTTCCCGGACATCTTTCACCCGACCTGGATCGCCGCCCTCGTCCTGCTGGCCATCCTGACCATCCTGTACAACGTCCGGACACGCGCGTTCCACCGCCACGCCATCTATCTCGAGATGTGGGAATGGCTGTGGTGGACCGGACTCATCACGTTCAGCATGATCATCATCGAATCACTCTTCGTGTTCGACTACCTGCTCGTCCTCACGACCGAGATCGTCGGTCTCGGGACACTCGTCTGGATCCGCTTCTTCCGCTTCCCGCCGATGCTCGCTGCCTATGAGCAACGGCTGGCCCGAGAACGCTATTTCACGAAGCAGAAGTACGCGGACCCCGACGCCACGATCAAGAAGCGCACGACCGGACGCCGGCAGCGCCAGCAGCGCCGGCGGCGCTAGGCCGATCGCGCGGTGCCGATCGAGATCCGCCGCTTCGGGGTCGGCCATCGCCGGCCGAGCGGCCCGATCGGGTCGGTGGGGTTGAGCGGCGAGGTCCTGCACGCCGATGGACGGGGGGGCGTGTCGGAGATGGCCTTCGCCCGCAACGCCCGCCTCGAGCCGCACGCCAGCCCGAACACGACGCTCCTGATCGTGGTCGAGGGCGGCGGCTGGGTCGGCGTGGGCGACGAGTGGACGCGGATCGCCGCCGGCGAGGCCGCCGTCTGGCCGGCCGACGTGCCGCACACGGCCTGGACCGAGCACTCCGAGATGCGCGCCTTCATCGTCGAGTTGGCCGGTCGGGACGACGCCGACACGGTGTTGGGCCGCGCGCGCGAGCCGCGCGCCGACGACCGGCCGGTCGAGCGAGGGACGGGGCAGCTCGCGGCGACGGTCGGCGTGCCGCTTACCCGGGGTCC
This sequence comes from Candidatus Limnocylindrales bacterium, assembly GCA_038319665.1. Classification (GTDB taxonomy): domain Bacteria; phylum Chloroflexota; class Limnocylindria; order Limnocylindrales; family CSP1-4; genus SPCO01. The sequence goes on along the minus strand of JBBQDL010000023.1, from coordinate 6,156 downwards.
GGACGAGGGCGAGCCGGTCTGACCGAGCCGGTCTGACATCAGCCCGCGAGGATCGCCCCGAGCTGGCTCAGGATCCGCGCGGTGGCGCCCCAGACCGAGAGGCCCTCGACCTCGTAGGCGCCGTAGCGAAGCGGCCACTCCTCGATCTTCCGCTCCACGACGACGATCGGAGCGTCCGGCAGGAAGCGAGCCATCGGCGGCTCCACGATCCTGGCGACCTCGGCTGGCGAGGCGACGAGCGTCGGGCGCCGGTTCGCGAGGGCGACGACCGGCGTGACCTCGAAGTCGCTGATGGGGATCCAGAAGCGCTCGAGCTGGCCGACGACGCGTACGTCGGCCTGCCGGGCGTCCAGGGCGATCTCCTCCGCGGCCTCGCGGAGCGCGGTGGCGGTCGGATCGGCGTCGTCGGGTTCGGCCTTGCCGCCCGGGAAGCTGACCTCACCGATGTGGTGCCCGTCTCGACTGGCCCGCTCGGTAAGGACGACCCGGGCGATCCCCAGGTCGTCGGGGTAGAGCAGGACGAGGACCGCGGCCAGCCGCGGGGGGCGGTCCGCCGGGGGCGCGCTCCGGGGTCGTACGCCGGGGCTTCCGACGATCTCGGGCATGAGCACGGCGACCGGCGGCGGGAGGACGTCGGGCAGGCTGGCGAGGCGTTCCCTGACCGCGTCGAACCTCACCGCCCGACGCCCGCCGTCAATTGACGAGATCGCCGTCCGGGCGCTTCCGCTCGGTCGTCGGAAGGTCGAGCGGGCTCACGGCCCGGGTCGCGGCACCGATCGGCGCCTTGCGTCTGGCGTCGCGTCGACCGTTCGTGTCGGTGACCACCGTCGCCCGTTCGGTCGAAAAGACGAGGGTCCCCCCGACCGGGTCGGCGTCGGCCACGATCCGATCGCCCGGCCGGAATCCGCCGGCCACGATCGCTCGGGCCAGCTCGTTCTCGACCAGCCGCTGGATCGTCCGCTTGAGCGGCCGGGCCCCGTACGCCGGGTCGGTGCCTTCGCGGAGGATGAGCGCCCGGGCCGCCGCGGTCAGCTCGAGCGCGATCTCCTGGTCCGCGAGGCGTCGGCCCAGATCGGCCAGGAGCAGCTCGACGACCTGCGCGAGGTCGGCCTCGGTCAGGGCGTGGAAGACGATCACCTCGTCGATCCGGTTGAGGAACTCCGGCCGGAACTGGAGGTGGAGCGCGTCGGTCACCTCGGCCTTCATCGCCTCGTAGGCGGAATCGCCCGCTCGGGCGCCGGTCGCGGCGATCGATGCACTGCCGATATTGCTGGTCATGATCACGACGGCGTTCTTGAAGTCGACCGTCCGACCCTGGCTGTCGGTCAGCCGTCCGTCCTCGAGGACCTGGAGCAGGACGTTGAAGACGTCCGGGTGCGCCTTCTCGATCTCGTCGAGCAGGACGACCTGGTATGGCCGCCGCCGGACGGCCTCCGTCAGCTGGCCGCTCTCGTCGTAGCCGACGTAGCCGGGCGGCGCCCCGATGAGCCGCGATACGGAGAACTTCTCCATGTACTCGCTCATGTCGATCCGGACCATGGCCGTCTCGTCGTCGAACAGGAACTCGGCGAGCGCCCGGGCCAGCTCGGTCTTGCCGACACCCGTCGGCCCGAGGAACAGGAAGGAGCCGATGGGTCGGCGCGGATCCTTGAGCCCGGCCCGTGCCCGGCGGACCGCGTCGGAGACGGCCTGGATCGCCTCGTCCTGGCCGACGACTCGGGCGTGGAGCCGGTCCTCCATCGTGATGAGCTTGGCGGTCTCGCCCTCGAGCAGGCGGCTGACCGGGATCCCGGTCCAGGACGCGACGATCTCCGCGATGTCGTCCGCGCCGACCTCCTCCTTGAGCAGCGAGCCCGGCCCCTGGAGCGCCGCGAGCGCGGCCTCCTGCTCGGTGAACCGGTCGGTCAGCTCCTTCTGGGTGGCGTACTTGAGCTCGGCCGCGGTCGCGTAATCGGCTTCGCGCTCGGCCTGCTCGATCCGGGTGGCGAGTGCCTCGAGCTCGGACTTCGTCGCCCGCATCGCAGCGATCGCCGACTTCTCCGCCTCCCAGCGCTGCTTCATGGCGCCGCCTTCCTCGTCGATATCGGCCAGCTCCTTCTCGAGCGCCTCGAGCCGCGCCTTCGACGCGTCGTCGGTCTCCTTGCGCAGCGCCTCGCGCTCGATCTCGAGCTGGATGCGCCGGCGCTCAAGCTCGTCGAGTTCGATGGGCATCGAATCGATCTGCATCCGCAGCCGCGAGGCGGCCTCGTCGACGAGGTCGATCGCCTTGTCGGGCAGGAAGCGACCGGTGATGTAGCGGTCGGAGAGGGTCGCCGCCGCGACCAGCGCGCTGTCGGTGATGCGCACGCCGTGGTGTACCTCGTACCGCTCGCGCAGCCCGCGCAGGATCGAGATCGTCTCCTCGACGCTCGGCTGGTCGACGAGGACAGGCTGGAACCGGCGCTCCAGAGCGGCATCCTTTTCGATGTGCTTGCGGTACTCGTCGAGCGTCGTCGCGCCGATGGTGTGGAGCTCACCGCGCGCGAGCATCGGCTTGAGCAGATTCGAGGCGTCCATCGCGCCTTCGGCCGCGCCCGCTCCGACGACCGTGTGCAGCTCGTCGATGAACAGGATGACCCGGCCGTCGGCGTCCTTGATCTCCTTGAGGACCGCCTTGAGCCGCTCCTCGAACTCGCCCCGGAACTTGGCGCCGGCGATGAGCGCGCCGAGATCGAGCGACACGACCCGCTTGTCCTTGAGGCCCTCGGGGACGTCGCCACGGACGATGCGCTGGGCAAGGCCCTCGGCGATGGCCGTCTTGCCGACGCCGGGCTCGCCGATGAGCACCGGGTTGTTCTTGGTCCGGCGCGAGAGGACCTGCATGACGCGGCGGATCTCGTCGTCCCGCCCGATGACCGGGTCGAGCGTTCCCGCACGGGCCTCGGCGGTCAGGTCGCGGCCGTACTTCTCGAGTGCCGCATACGTCCCCTCGGGGTTGGGCGAGGTGACCCGCTGGCCGCCGCGGACGCTCTGGAGGGCCTGGAGGAGCGCCTCGCGACCGGCCGCGTGCCGCTCCAGCAGCGCCTGGCCTTCGCCACCCACCTCCGCGATCGCGAGGAGCAGGTGCTCGGTCGAGACATAGTCGTCGCCGAGGCGCTTGGCCTCGGCTTCGGCGAGCTCGACGGTGCGCCGGGCGCGAGGATCCATCGACATCGAGCCGCCCTGCATCCGGGCCCGTCGGGCGAGGATCGAGGCCAGCTCGCCCCGGAAGCCGGGCAGGTCGACACCGAGCCGACGGAGCGTCTCGGCGGGCACCCCGTCGTCCGGTTCGACGAGGGCGGACAGGATGTGCTCCGCATCGAGGATCGGGCTATCGAGTCGTTGCGCGGTCGCCTGGGCGGCGACGATCGCCTCCTGGGCTTTCTGGGTGAATCGTTCGAGTTGCATCGGGGTCTCGCTATCGTGGCTCGGGTTGGTCGATGAGGTCGAAGAAGGGCCCGGCCGCGGCGCGGGCCTCGTCGGTCAGGGCGGTCGGAAGGACGACCCGCGCCTTGACGTAGAGATCGCCGTGACCGGTCGCCTTGAATCGGGGCATCCCCTGACCATTGAGGCGGAACGTCCGCCCGGGCTGCGTCCCCGCGGGGATCGTGAGCAGGACGCGGCCCTTGAGCGTGGTCACGGGGACCTCGCCACCAAGGAGGGCTTCCTGCAGTGTCAGCGGGAGATCGCGCTCGAGATCCGCGCCGCGCCGTGTGAACCGGCGGTCGGGCGACATCTTGACGACGACGATCAGGTCGCCCCCGCCCGGGCCGCGCCCGGACAGCTTGACCCGGCTCCCGGTGTCGGCTCCGGGCGGGATCCTGATCTCGAGCCGCTTGCCATCGACGTCGATGAGACGCGTCGTGCCGTGGTACGCCTCGTCGAGGGTGATCTCGGCGGTGGCCTCGTGAACGGCCCGAGGTGGCACGCGACCCGGACGGCCGGGCGTCCCGGCTCCGACCGAGTGACCGTCGATGCCCATCCCGGAAAGGATGTCCTCGAAGCTGGGACCGCCCGTCGGGCGTGACCCGCGACCGCCCGACGCGGGCGACGGAGGGGCGGCGTCCTCGCCGAAGAAGACGCGGAAGAAATCCGAGAATTCGCCGGCGTCGCCAGTCGTGTGGAACTCGTAGCGGAGGTTCCCGCCGCCGGTGCGCCCGCCACCGGATCCACCGAAGGAGCCGCCGCCTCCGCCGCCGGATGCCCGGGCGCGGTTGATCGCATCCCAGTTGGCACCAAGGTCGTCGTACTGCACACGCTTCGCGGGATCGCTCAGCACCTCGTTGGCCTCGTTGATCTCCTTGAAGCGGCGCTCGGCGGCGCTATCGCCCGGCTTGGCATCGGGATGATGTTGTCGCGCAAGCTTGCGAAACGCCTTCTTGATGTCAGCCGGTGACGCGGTCTTCGGCACACCGAGGACCGCGTAGTAATCCTTGAAGTCAAGACCGGTGTTGCTTGCCATCGTTCAAGACAGTCGCCGGCTGGTGACCCAGCCGGCGACGCCTGTACCCCTTTGGGCTTACGCCCCTCGGACGACCACCGGAGGCTGGTCGGTCGGGGGGAAGTTGCTGCGTCGGACGGTCGGCTGCTTCTCCGGCTCGGGGTCGAGTGGATCCGTGCCCTTGACGATCTTCGGTGGCTCGGCGACGAGCGCCTTCGGCTTGCGGCGAAGCGCCGCCTCCAGAACCTGGTCCATGTTGTCCACGAGGACCAGCTTGATAGTCTTGCGGATCTCCTCGGGGATATCCCGCAGATCCTTCTCGTTCTTGCGCGGCAGGATGACGATCTTGGCGCCCGCGAGGTGCGCGGCCAGGATCTTGCTCTTGAGCCCGCCGATCGGGAGGACCCGACCGCGCAGGGTGATCTCGCCGGTCATCGCCACGTCCTTGCGGACGGGGATCCCGGTCAGCGCGCTAACGATCGCCGTGGCCATCGTGATCCCCGCCGACGGACCGTCCTTGGGGATCCCACCGGCCGGCACATGGATGTGGAGGGTGTTCGTCTCGAACACCTCGCGATGGATCCCGAGTTCGGCGGCGTTGGCGCGCGTCCAGGACAGGCCGGCTCGCGCCGACTCGCGCATGACCTCGCCCAGCTGACCGGTCAGGATGAAGTCCTCGCGGCCTTCCATCCGGGTGACCTCGATGGCGACCACGTCGCCGCCGACTTCGGTCACGACCAGGCCGATCGCGGAACCGGTCTGATCCTCGGACTCGAGCTCACCGTATTCGAAGCGCTGCGGGCCGAGCAGCTCGGCCAGCTTCTTGGGGTCGATGACCGTCTTGCGCTTGCGTCCCTCGGCGACCTGCCGGGCGACCTTACGCATGACGTTCGCGAGTTCGCGCTCGAGGTTCCGGACGCCGGCCTCGTGCGTGTACGAGCGGACTAGCTCGGTCATCGCCTCATCGGTGATCTCGATGTGCTTGGCCTTGAGGCCGTGGTTGGCCATCTGCTTGGGGACCAGGAAGCGCTTGCCGATCTCGATCTTCTCCTGCTCGGTGTAGCCGGGCAGGTAGACGATCTCCATCCGGTCGCGAAGGGCCGGCGGGATCGGGTCGAGCAGGTTGGCGGTCGCCACGAAGAGGACCTTGCTCAGGTCGAACGGCACCTCCAGGTAGTTGTCCTGGAAGCTGTTGTTCTGCTCTGGGTCGAGGACCTCCAGGAGCGCCGAACTCGGGTCGCCCCGGAAGTCCATCCCGATCTTGTCGACCTCGTCGAGCATGAAGACCGGGTTGTTCGTGCCGGCGGTCTTGATGCTCTGGATGATGCGGCCCGGGAGCGCGCCGATGTAGGTGCGCCGGTGACCGCGGATCTCGGCCTCATCGTGGATGCCGCCGAGGCTCATCCGCACGAACTTGCGGTTCATCGCCCGGGCGATGCTCTTGCCGAGCGACGTCTTGCCGACGCCCGGCGGTCCGACGAAGGCGAGGATCGGGCTGCGGATCTCGTCGGCGAGGGTCCGGACCGCGAGGTATTCGAGGATCCGTTCCTTGATCTTCTCCAGCCCATAGTGGTCCTCATCGAGGATCCGGGCGGCTTCCTTGATATCGAGCTGGTCATCGGTGGCGACGTCCCAGGGCAGGCCGATCAGCCAATCCACATAGGTCCGGATCACCCCCACCTCCGGTGAGGCGGACG
>JBBQDL010000022.1:0-42234 GCA_038319665.1 Candidatus Limnocylindrales bacterium | reverse complement strand
CCTTCGTCGAGCCGCTGGTCCGGCCCGACTCGATCCATGCCCTGCTCCACCGAGAGTGCCAGGCGCTGTTCCCCGACGAGCTGTTCGGCGACCTGTTCGCGGCCGGCGTCGGTCGGCGCTCGGTGCCGCCCCTGGTCGTCGCGGTCGTGATAGTCCTCCAGCGCCTCGAGGGCCTGTCCGACCGGGAGGCGGTCGAGCGCTTCACGTTCGACGCGCGCTGGAAGTACGCCGCCGGCGGCCTGCCGTTCGACCAGCCGGGCTTCGCCCACACGGTGCTCGTCGACATGCGCGCACGGTTGGCCCGCTCGGAGCGTCCCGACCGGATCTTCGAGCGCACCCTCGAGGTCGCGAAGACTGCCGGCCTCCTCGGTGTCCGCCGGGTGCTCGACAGCACGCCGCTGTATGACGCGGTCGCGACGATGGACACGGTCAGCCTCGTCCGGAGTGCGATCCGGGGTGTGCTCGCGGTCTCGGGCGGGCGCGAGCCCCGGCTGCGGGCGGTCCTGCGCCGCGATGACGACTACCGCACCGGCGGCAAGCCCGCCGCCGACTGGGACGATGCCGGGGCGCGGGCGGCCCTCGTCGACGCGCTCGCCCGCGACGGGGAGGCGGTCCTCGAAGCACTCGAGGACCAGCCACTCCCGACGCCGCTCGCCGAGGCGGTCACGCTCCTCGCGACCGTCCTGGGCCAGGACCTCGAGCCGGGACCCGATGGCCGGATCCGGATCGCCCGGCGGGTGGCGCGCGACCGGGTCATCAGCACGGTTGATCCCGACACCCGCCACGGCCACAAGACCGACGCCCGCAGCTTCGACGGGTACAAGGGCCACGTCGCGATCGACCCGGACGCCGAGCTCGTCACCGCCGCCACCGTCACGGCGGGCAACGCTGGCGACGCCTCGGTCGCCCTCGCCCTGCTGGAGACCGAGCTCGCGGAGGCCGCGCCGGCCGATCCGGTCACCGTGTACGGCGACTCGGCGTACGGCACAGGACCCGTGCTGGCCGCGCTCGCGGATGCTGGAGCGGTCAGCCGGGTTAAGGTCCAGCCGCCGAGCGGCGTCGCCGGCCGCTTCACGAAGGACGACTTCTCGATCGACATCGCGGCCCGCACGGTCACCTGCCCAGCGGGCCGGGTCGCGCGGTTCACCCGCCATGGCGGCGGGCACCAGGTCCGCTTCCGCTCCCTCTGCGCCACCTGTCCGCTCGCCGCTCGCTGCACGACGTCTGCGTCCGGTCGCGCCATCGAGATCGGCCCGTTCGAGGCGCTGCTCAGCGCCGGCCGTGCCGACACGCGCGACCCCGCCTGGCGCGACGACTACCGGGCGACCCGGCCCAAGGTCGAGCGCAAGCTCGCCCACCTCGTGCGACGGAGACACGGCGGCAGGCGGGCCCGCGTCCGGGGCAGGCTGAAGGTCGGCGCCGACTTCAGCCTCCTCGCCGCTGCTGTCAACCTGGCGCGGCTCGCCAGGCTCGGTCTGACCGGGTCGGGCGGGACCTGGGCGGTGCGACCGGGCTGAGCCCGAGCCCACAGGCTTCCCAGGGGGGACCTTGCAAGATGGCGACACCACCTCGGAACGGACGCCGACCAGCGCACCAGGACATCGACGGCTGGTTCGCGCCCGAGCTCTCCCGTCAGCCCGTTAGAACGCGCGTTTCACACCAGCCACCTAGGGTCCCTTGGCGAAGCTGTGGGCGGTCTGCGGCCGACCCTCGGCATCGCGACGTCCGGGACTCACCCCCGGATGGTATCGAACCGCCGCGACACGCGAGCTGACACGCTCCACTGGTACGGTTCCTTGGTGCAGATCGCCCACGACGGAACCCTGATCGTCAGTGCGACCGACCTTGTCGGCTACCTGGCATGCGACCACCTCGCGACCCTCGAGCTGGGCCGCGTCGAGGGCCTCTGGGAGAAGCCGATCCGCAAGGACGACCCGACGATCGCGCTGATCCAGGCGAAGGGCGACCTGCACGAGGCCGACTATCTCGCCTCGCTCCGGGCGAGTGGCCTGACAGTGGTCGAGATCGAGACCGGGGACCTGTGGACGCCAGACCAGCTGCGGGAAGCCCAGGAGATCACGCTCGACGCGATGCTCTCCGGCGCCGACGTCGTCTTCCAGGCGACCTTCTTCGACGGTCGCTGGCGTGGCCACGCCGACTTCCTGTTCAAGCGTCCGGACCGCCCTAGCCCGGTGTTGGGCGACTGGAGCTATGACATCGCGGATACCAAGCTGGCCCGCTCGGTCAAGGGCGGCGCGATCCTCCAGATGTGCGTCTACGCGGACCTGCTCGAGCGGCTCCAGTGCATCGCACCGGAGTTGCTCTACGTCATCACCGGCGACCGGGTCAGACACCCCCATCGTACGGACGACTTCTCGGCCTATTTCAAATACGTCCGCGCGCGCTTCGACGCCCGAGTCACGGCAGGACTGGCGAACGGCCCGGCGGGCACCTACCCGGACCCGGTCGACCACTGCCGGGTCTGTACCTGGTACCCGATGTGTATCGATCGCCGCCGCGCCGACGACCATCTCTCGATCGTGGCGGGGATGCGCCGCCTGGACACGGAACGGCTGACCGCGGCTGGGATCGCGACTCTGGCGGGGCTCGCCGTCCTCGAGCCTGATCGAACGATCGAGGGCATCGCGCGCCCACAGTTGACGAGGGTGCGCGAACAGGCGCGACTCCAGCTCGTGAAGCGCGTCACCGGCGAGTCGGTCTTCGAGTTGATCCCGCCCGATCCGTCGGACACGGGACGCGGACTCAGCGCCCTCCCGCTGCCGTCGGCGTGGGACCTCTTCTTCGATATCGAGGCCGATCCGTGGGCCACGGAAGTCGGTCTGGAGTACCTCCTCGGCGTCGTTGAGGAGATCGACGGTGCGCCGCGCTACCTCGATATCTGGGCGACCTCACAGGAGGCCGAGAAAGCCGCCTTCGAACGCTTCATCGGGCTTGTCACCGACCGTCTCGACGCCCACCCCGAGATGCACGTCTACCACTACGGCGGATACGAGGCAGGCGCGATCAAGCGCCTGATGCAGCGTCACGGGACCTGCGTCGACGAGGTCGACCGACTCCTCCGCGGCGACGTCCTCGTGGACCTGCTCAACGTCGTCCGCCAGGGCGTCCGTGCCTCGGTCGAGTCGTATTCGCTCAAGCAGATCGAGAAGTTCTACATGCCGACCCGCGAGGGGCCGGTGACGGACGCCGGCTTCAGCGTTGTCGCGTTCGAGACGTGGCTCAAGGACGGCGACCAGACCATCCTCGATGGGATCGCGGCCTACAACCGCGACGACTGCGTGTCGACCTGGCTGCTTCGCGGCTGGCTGGAGGAGCGGCGCGCGGAGGCCGTCGGGCGCTGGCCCGAACTTGGCTGGGCGCGCCCGGTCGCCTTGCCCCAGGCGCCATCGCCCGCCCTTGATCATTGGCTCCGGGCGGTCGAGGAGCGGGTCGCGGGACTGACCGCCGACCTCGCCCCGGACGACCATTCGCCAGACGCCGAGGCCCGCCGGCTCCTGGCCGACCTCCTCGATTGGCACAGGCGCGAGGAGAAGTCGCAGTGGTGGCGTTGGTTCGAACTGAAGGACGACCTGACTATCGAACAGCTGGTCAACGAGCGGGATGCGTTGGCTGGGCTCGTCTTCGTCGATGAGTTCGAGGGCGAGGGCGTGATGCTCCATCGCCGTTACCGCTTCCAGCCGCAGGACCACAACTTCGATCCCGGCGATGAGGCCTTCGCGACTGAGACCGGTAAGTCGGCGGGGACCATCGTCTCGATCGACGACGCGGCCGGGTTGATCGTGCTCAAGCGCTCGCGGAACTCGGACTGGCCGCACCCGAAAGCGCTCATGGGAAGCGCACCGCTTGCGAGTGCAGCCCAGAAGCAGGCGCTGCTCCGTGTCGCGGACGGGGTCATCGCAGACGGCATCGACGGCGATGGGGCCTACCGGGCAGTCCGCGACATGCTCCTCCACCGTCCGCCTCGTCGATCGGCGGACTGGGGGGCCGCGCTCGTCGAACCGGGCGAGGACGTCCTCGCCGCGGCGCGCCGGCTCGCGCTCGAACTCCAGAGCGGGACCCTGCCCATCCAGGGCCCGCCCGGGACCGGCAAGACCTATGCCGGCGCCCGGATGATCCTCGACCTCGTCCGGGCCGGGAAGCGCATCGCCGTGACCGCGCAGTCCCACAAGACGATCAGCAACCTCCTCGAAGCCGTCGTGGCCGCGGCGACAGAAGAGCTGGTTGCGGTCCGGCCTCTCCAGAAGGCTGACGCCGGTGTCGGGCCGATCGATGGGGTGGCGCGCGCCGAGACGAACCAGGAGGTTGCCACCGCCCTCGCGACCGGGATGGTCGACATCGTGGCCGGGACCGGGTGGCTCTTCGCGCGACCCGAATTCGACCGCGCCTTCGACGTCCTGTTCGTGGACGAGGCGAGCCAGATGTCACTCGCCAACGCGGTCGCCATCGGGACCTGCGCGGCTTCATTGGTCCTCATCGGCGACCCGAACCAGTTGCCGATGGTGACGCAAGGCGTCCAACCGGGTAGCGCGGCGGCGTCCTCATTGGAGCACCTCGTCGGAGAGGCGGAGACGATGCCACGGGACCGGGGTCTTTTCCTCGAGACGTCGCGCCGGATGCATCCGGACGTCAACGCCTTCATCTCCCCTGCCTTCTACGACGGACTCCTCGAGACGCACCCGGACACGGCGCGCCGCATGGTCGACGGCGACGACCCCGTCCTGTCCGGCTCGGGCGTCCGTTGGCTTCCGACACCGCACACCGGGAACGGGCCTCGCTCGCGCGAGGAGGCGGAGGTCGTCGCCGAATGCGTCGCGAGGCTCATCGGGATGACGTGGCAGGACATCGACGGTCGGCATCGGCCCATCACGACCGACGACGTCATCATCGTGGCGCCGTACAACGCACAGGTCGCTGAGATCCAGGCCGCTCTCGCGCGACGGATCGGACGGCGCGGCAACGTCGGAACCGTCGACAAGTTCCAGGGGCGGGAGGGGGTCGTCGCGATCTACTCGATGGCGAGCTCGAGCCGCGAGGACGCGCCACGCGACATGAGCTTCCTCTACTCCCGGAACCGCCTCAACGTCGCGATCTCGCGCGCGCAGAGCCTGGCCTTGTTGGTCGCATCGCCCACCTTGCTCGAGGCCGGCTGCCGGACCCCGGAACAGATGTGCATGGTCGATGCCCTCTGCCGGTTCGTGGAGGTGGCCGACGTTGAGATCGCGATGGCTGGCGTGCGCTAAACCTGCGCGATCAGCTCGCGCCGCACCCACGCCGCCAATACCTGCGCGCAATCCTCGACCTGACCGATGGCGACGTGCTCGTCCGCGCTGTGGGCGACCTTGACGTTGCCCGGCCCGAACATCACGCAGGGCGTCTTGCCGACGTTGACGAACATCCGCATGTCCGCGCCGTAGGGCTCGCCGAGCAACGCCGGGCGGCGACCGGTGACCGACTCCACGACCTCCGCGAGACGCACCGGCAACGGGTGGTCCGAGGCGACCCGCGCCGAGCCGAACCGGCCGCCGGTGATCTCGATGTTGGCCGGATGCTCGCGCAGGAACTCGTCCGCGGCGCAGGCGCTCGCGATCACGGCACGAAGCTCCGCCTCCGCATCGGTCGGGGTCTGGCCGAGGCGCACGCCGTACCGGCCATCAGCGGTCACGCGGTCGAGTACGGTCGACGCCCATTCCCCGCCCGTCACGATGCCGATGATCGTCGGGTACGGGAGCCCTAGCGCCGTCATCAACGGATCCGTCTCGGCCGCGTTGCGCCTCGCTTCGTCCGCCTCGAGCGCCCGACTCAGGACGAACAGCTTGTCGAGCGCGGAGACACCCTCGCGCCGCTGGGACGCGTGCGCGCCACGCCCCGGGACCGTCAGCCGGAACGTGATGGCACCGGCGTGGGCGACCACGACCTCGAGATCGGTTGGCTCGGTGATGATCGCGAGATCCCCGCGCACGCCCGCCCGGATCGCGGCGAGCGTTCCCTGACCGCCGTCCTCCTCGGACGGCACGAGCGCGACGATGAGCTCGCCATCGAGGCGCTCGAGGTCGCCCGAGTCGCCGAGCGCGCGGATCGCCCCGAGGATGGCGGCGACCCCGCCCTTCATGTCGCACGCGCCCCGACCGAAGACCGCGCCATCGCGGATCTCGCCGGCCCACGGGTCGGCTGACCAGGTCGCCGGGTCACCCGGCGGCACCACGTCGAGGTGGCCCGACAGGATCACCCGGCGGCCGCCCGTCCGCCCGACCCGAGCCATGACGACCGGCAGCGTGGTCCGGGCCATCTCCTCGCCCGGCCAGTCGGGATCCGCGCGGATCGCGGCGAGGTCGGGCGCGATCGTCTCGACCGTCAAACCGAGCGCCCGGAGCGTGCCGGCGGCCCAGGCGCCGATCGCTTCCTCGGAACCGGTGACGCTCGGGATGCGGATGAGCGCCTGGAGATCGGCGACGAGTCGCTCGCGGTCGATGACGGGCGCCCCGTCAGCCACGAAGGATCGGCCGCGTCAGACAGGTCGGCCCACCCGAGCCATTGATCCCGATCTCGCTCGCCGGATAGGTGTGGACCTCGCACCAGGCCGAGGCCAGTGCCGCCGCGGTCCCGGGGTTCCCTTCGGCCAGGACGACGACCCCGGGCCGGACGGCGAGCACGTTGCAACCGAGCGTCGCGAACTCCGGGTCGGGAACCTCGACCAGCCGGATCCCGAGCTCGCGGAGGAGCTCCCACAACGCGACCGGGAGGAGTGGCAGGTAGACGACCGCGAGATCGTCGGCGACCAGCGAGATGACCGACAAGAGATGGATCAGCTCGGCCGGGCCGCGGCCATAGGGGAGGTCGAAGATCCGAACGTCGCCACCGACGATGCCGGCGAGCTGCCGCGCCCCTTCGGCGTTCGTCCGCAACGTCCGACCGATGCAGAACAGGTCGGGCCGGAGCCAGAACGTATCGCCGCCCTCGATCGTGCCGGGCGCCTCGATCCGGCCGATGGTCGGGATCCCGGCGGCCGTCGTCCAGGCCTCGATCGCGGCGGGTTCGGCCGCCCTGTTCGGTTTGCCCGGTCGGAGTGGGATGGCACCGCGTTCGGTGACGAGCAGCGGATCGAAGGTATAGACGAGATCAGGCGAGGTGAGCTCGGTCTCGAGCCCGTGGACGCGGACGCCGAGCGCGACCAGCGTTCCGACGAAGGCGTCGTGCTCGCGCTGCGCGCGGTCGAGATCGACCCGATGGAGGAAGCCGTGCGTCGGGTCGTCGTAGGCCACACCGAAGGCCCGACCGGGCCGCTTGACCAGGACCTCCCGCAGCGGCGCAGTCATGCTCTGTGCGCCGAACCGGCGATCGATCGCCCTCATCACCGAAGGATACCGAGCGCATGGACCGATGGTCCGCCTTGCGAGGATCCAAGCCTCAGCCCATCATCGACCGATGCAAACCGACCACGCCGCCCCCCGTCGGATCGTCGCCCTCCTCGGAACGCTCGCGCTCCTGTTCACGCTGGGAGCATCCAGCGCGACAGCGCAGTCCGTGGTCGGGCTCACCAGGATCGCCTCCGGGTTCGATTCGCCCGTCTTCGTGACGAACGCCGGCGACGGGTCGGGGCGGCTGTTCGTCGTCCAACAGGGCGGCAAGATCATGATCGTCAAGAATGGCGTCACACGGCCGACGCCCTTCCTCGATATCTCCGACCTGGTCTCGAGTGGGGGCGAGCAGGGACTGCTGGGGCTCGCGTTCCACCCGAGCTACAGGACCAACGGCTACTTCTACGTCGATTTCACCGGGGTGACCGGGGCCACCGTCATCTACCGCTACCAGGTCTCGCGGACCGACCCGCACGTCGCGATCCGCTCGAGCGCCCAGAAGATCCTGATCATCAGCCAGCCGTACGCCAACCACAACGGCGGGATGCTCGCGTTCGGGCGCGACGGCGATCTCTATATCGGGATGGGCGACGGGGGCAGCGGCGGAGACCCGGGGAACCGCGCGCAGAGCATCGGCACCATGCTCGGCAAGATCCTGCGCATCAACGTGAACGGCTCGGTCGGGACGCGGCACTACCTGATCCCGGCCGGCAATCCGTACGTCGGCCGGGCGGGGCTCGACGAGATCTGGTCGATCGGCCTGCGCAATCCGTGGCGCTTCTCGTTCGATCGGCTCAATGGCGACCTGTGGATCGCCGACGTCGGCCAGGACCGGTACGAGGAGGTCGACCGGTCGATCGCCCCATCGTCGGGCCTGAGTCCAGGCCGCAACCTGAATTACGGCTGGCGGGTGATGGAAGGCGCCCATTGCTACAACCCGTCGACCGGCTGCAACCGGACCGGCAAGGTGGTCCCCGTGGTCGAATACCCGCACACGCAGGGTTGCGCCATCACGGGCGGTTACGTCTACCGCGGCAGGCAGGTCCCCGCGATCTATGCCCACTACGTCTTCGCGGATTTCTGCTCCGGCACGATCTGGATGATCCCGCGGACGGGCGGCCCGAAAGGGGTCCTGTTCGCTACGTCGATGTCGATCAGCTCGTTCGGCGAGGATGAGTCGGGCGAGCTGTACGTCGTCGATCACGCCGGGGCGATCTGGAAGTTTACGACGCGCTAGACGCGAAGAAGCGCCCCGGAAGACCGGGGCGCTTCGAACGACGACGTGAGTCGCCGTCAGGCGGCGAGGGCGATCGCCTGGCTGAGGGCGACGTCGACCTCGAGCTTGATCTGGTCACCGACCAGCAGGCCACCGGCCTCCAGCGCGACGTTCCAGTTGAGACCCCAGTCCTTGCGGTTGACCTTGGCCTTGGCACTGAAGCCGGCCCGGCGCGAACCGTCCATCGCGGGGTAGAAGCCGAGGAACTCGACGTCGAAGTCGACCGGCCGGGTGACGTCCTTGATGGTGACGTCCGCGGTCACGAGGTAGTCGTTGCCACCCTTGGCCTTGATCGCGGTCGACACGACGCGGATCTCGGGATAGGTCTCGACGGCGAAGAAGTCGTCGGACCGGAGGTGCGTATCGCGCGCTCCGAACCCGGAGTCGACGCTGGCGGCCTTGATGACGATCTCGGCCATCGAAGCGGTCGGATCGGTTTCGTCGAGGTCGATGGTTCCGGTCACGTCGGTGAACGTGCCACGCACGTTGGTGACCATCATGTGTTTGGCCGAGAACAGGACGTCGGTATGAACTGGGTCGATCGCGAATGTCGCCATGAGATGGGTGCCTCCGGGTGCCACCGGTCGGTGCCGATGGGCTGCTAGTTACTTGACGTTGCAACTATATTCGGCAATGGTTGCGTTGTCAACCAATTTCACTCATCGTCACCACGTTGAGGTGGTAGCATCGAAGCCATGACCCTGTATGAACCTGTCGCGCGACCACTCACCACGCGAGACGCTCGGCTCGCGCCATGGCGCGCCTTCCTGCTCGCCCATGTCCGCGTCTCGCGCCGGCTCGACGAGGAGCTGCGCGCCGAGCACGACGTGTCGTTCGCCGAGTACGACGCCCTGTTGACCATCGCCCAGGCCCCGGACCGGCGGATCAGGATGGGTCTTCTCGCCGAGCAGGTCCTCCTCAGCAAGAGCGGCGTGACCCGGCTCATCGACCGGCTGGTCGGTGACGGGCTGGTCGAGCGGCGCTCGTGCGCAGCCGACGCGCGTGGCGCGGAGGCGGTCATCACCGAACGCGGCCTCGCGCGCCTGCGCGCCGCCTCGCGAACGCACCTGCGCGGGATCAGCGAGCATTTCCTCGCGGTGCTCGACGAGGGCGAGCTGGCGGGGCTCGAGCGCGCGATGACCGCCGTCGCGAGGCAGGCCGGTCCCGGGAGCAGCGATCCGGGCGCGTGCCTCCCCGATGCCGTGGAGCAGCAGGAACCGAACGTCGCCGGCTGACCGACCCGTGGTTGGACGCCTGTTCGCGGGCACGAGCGGCTTCGCCTACCCGGGTTGGGCGCCGCGCTTCTATCCCAAGGAGCTGGCCGCCTCCGGTCTGCTCGCCCACTACGCCGGCCGTTTGGCCGCGGTCGAGCTCAACAACACCTACTACGGCTCGCCGTCGGCGTCGAAGGTTGCGGGCTGGGTCGCCTCGACGCCGCCCGACTTCCGATTCTCCGTCAAGGCCCAGCGCGGCGGCACGTTCCGCGCGCTCCAGGTGGACCCGACCACGAGCGTGCCGTGGTTGACCGCGCCGTATCGGGCGTTCGGCGAGCGGCTCGGGACGGTCCTCTTCCGGGTCCCCGACGGCGTCCGGCGCGACGATGCCAAGCTCGCGGCGCTGCTGGCGGCCTGGCCGGGCGACCTGCCACTGACGATGGAATTCCAGGATCCCTCCTGGCACGTCGACGAGACGTTCGCGGCCCTGGCCGGCGCGGGTGCCGCCCTGTGCGCCACCGAACTCCCCGTGGATGAGGGACCGCCCACCATCCGGCGGACCGGCACGTTCCTCTACCTGCGGCTGCGCCGGCTCGACTACACCGACGCCGAGCTCGACACGTGGGCCGCCCGACTGGAGCCGTTCCTGTCGGCCGGCGACGATGTCTACGTGTTCTTTCGCCACGATGAGGTCGGTCGCGGGCCTGAGCTCGCTCAGGGACTGGTCGAGGCGGTCGGCCGGATCCGGGGCTAGCGCCGGCCGGCCTCAGCCGCGGTCGCCCTCCGCTGGACCGAAGGCGACGAGCAGCTCCAGCCGCTCGGCGATGTCATGGAACCGATGCGGGACGCCGGCGGCCACGAAGATGAGCGATCCGGGGATCACCGGTCGCGTCTCGGCGCCGACGCTGACGATGGCACGACCGCGGACGACGTAGTAGAGCTCGTCCTCGGTGTGAGGCGACTGCGGGTCCGTCCCGCCCGCTTCGATGACGTAGATCCCGGCTGAGAGGTCGGGGACGCGGAGGAACTCGTGGTAGCGCTCCCCTCTGTCGGCACGGGCGACTTCGACATCGGCATATTCCCAGGCGTCCATCGCGCTCCTTCCTTCCAGCGGCAGGGTACCAGCGCCGGCCGCGCTGCCGGTCGGGTCGCCGGGGGGCGTCGTGGGCCCGCGGCGGCGATCCCGGCTAGCATCCGGCGATGTCAAGATCCCGCGTGGCGGCGCTCGCGGCCGTTCTCCTCCTCGCGACAGCCTGCGCACCGAGTCCGTCGCTGACATCGCGGCCCCCGATCGCCCCGACGCCGAGTGCGCGATCCTCGGCCCTCGCCTCGTCGGTCGGCTCCTCTCGCTCCCCTGCCCCGTCGGCATCGGCGGCCGCCGGTCCGTTCGACCCGACCGGCGTGACGGTCGACGTCCAGGTCGCGGTCAGCGGGCTCTCGTCGCCCGTCGACGTGACCAACGCGGGCGACGGCAGCGGCCGGCTCTTCGTCGTCGAGCAGGCCGGGCGGATCCAGGTCGTTCGCGACGACAAGGTGGGGCCCCGGCCCTTCCTCGACATCGTCAGTCGCGTCGCGAGCGGCGGCGAACGCGGGCTGCTCGGGCTCGCGTTCCACCCGGACTACCCGACCGACCCGAGGTTCTTCGTCGACTACACGGACCTCGCCGGCAACACCGTCGTCTCGTCGTTCCGCGTCAGCGCCACGGACCCCGACCAGGCCGACCCCGCGAGCGAAACGGTACTGCTCCACGTCACCCAGCCGTTCGCCAACCACAACGGCGGGGCGGTCGAGTTCGGCCCGGACGGCCGGCTCTACATCGGGCTGGGCGACGGCGGCTCAGGCGGCGACCCGCAGGGCAACGGCCAGCGGCTCGATACCCTGCTGGCCAAGATCCTGCGCATCGACGTCGATGACGCGGCGTCCGGGGCGCCGTATTCGGTCCCGGCCGACAACCCGTTCGTCGCGACCGCCGGCGCCCGACCGGAGATCTGGCTGACCGGCCTGCGAAACCCGTGGCGGCTGCGGTTCGATCGGGCGACCGGCGACCTGTGGATCGGCGACGTCGGCCAGAACCTGTGGGAGGAGATCGATGTCGCCAGGGCCGGGGTCGGTGGCCTGAACTACGGCTGGAACACGATGGAGGGATCCCATTGCTTCCACCCGTCTGCGGGCTGTGACCAGACCGGGCTGACCCTCCCCGTCGCCGAATACGGTCACGATCTCGGGTGCGCGGTGATCGGGGGCGTCGTCGTACGCGACGCGCGTGCTGGCCGCCTCGACGGCGGCTACCTGTTCGGCGACGCCTGCTCGGACAACCTATGGCTGATGGACCCGACCGGCAACGGGAAGCGCGACCCGGTCATCGTCAAGAGGCTCGGGCGGACGTTGAGCTCGATCGGGGAGGACGAGGGCGGCGCTGTCTACGCCACGAGCCTCGACCACGGGGAGTTGCTCCGGTTCGTGTCCGGGAGCTGACACGGGCCGGGCTCAGACGTGGATGACGACCTCGATCGAGCCACGCCGCCCGAGGACCTCTGCGCTGGTCCCGCCCCGCCATCGGTGGACCAGCAGGTCGACCGAGTCCTCCCCGACCGGGAGACCCGTGATGGTCAACTTGCCGAGCCAG
This sequence comes from Candidatus Limnocylindrales bacterium, assembly GCA_038319665.1. Lineage (GTDB taxonomy): Bacteria > Chloroflexota > Limnocylindria > Limnocylindrales > CSP1-4 > SPCO01. The sequence goes on along the minus strand of JBBQDL010000022.1, from coordinate 29,742 downwards.
CCCGGGAGCGTCGGTCGGAGTAGTTCCAGGCGATGCGCCGCGGCGTCCGCGCGGAGTCCCAACATCGTGTGGAGGAGGTAGAAGGGAGCGGCAGCCGACCAGGCCTGTGGCGAGCAAGCGACCGGATACGCGACCGGCACCCCGACGTCCTCCCGGGCGAACCCGCAGAAGAGCTCGGGCAGGCGCAGGTCCGGGAACCACTGAGCGGCCTCCACCAGGCGCCCGGCGAGGGTATTCGCCGCGTCGGCCGCGCCGGTCGCCTTCAGACCGGCCGCGATGATCGCGTTGTCGTGGGGCCAGATGGAACCCGTGTGGTAACCCACCGGGTTGTACCCGATCTGACCGACCGCGAAGGTCCGGACGCCCCAACCCGAGAACATGTCGGGCGCCAGCAATCGCTCCGCGACCGCGGCGTGACGGCGGGCCGGGATGATCCCGCTCCACAGCGCCTGGCCGGGGTTCGAGGTGATGCTCGCGACCTGGCGCTTCTCGCCATCGAGCGCCATCGCGTAGAAACGGGCATCGGGCAGCCAGAACGCGGCGTCGAACGCCTCCTGGAGCGCCTCGGCCGCGGCATCGAGCCGAACGGCCAACTCCTTCTCACCTCGGTGACGTGCGAGCCGGGCCATCCCTCGACGGGCGGCGTAGACGTACCCCTGGACCTCGGCCAGGGCGATCGGCCCCTCCGCGACGCTGCCATCGAGGTGCCGGGTCGAGTCGCCCGAATCCTTCCAGCCCTGGTTCAACAGACCGCGCTTCGAACGTCGCTTGTACTCGACGAAGCCGTCGCCATCGAGGTCGCCGAAGTCATCGATCCAGCCGAGCGCCGCGAGGGCGTTCGGCCATAACCGGTCGAGCAGCTCCTCGTCACCGGTCCAGGCGAATGTCTCCGCGAGCAGGATCAGCCAGAGGGGCGTCGAATCCACGCTGCCGTAGTAGGCGGAATGCGGCGTCTCACCGGCGCGCGCCATCTCGCCGGTCCGCATCTCGTGGAGGATCTTGCCCGGCTCGGCATCGCGCCACGCATCGTCCTTGGTCGCCTGCAGACGGGCGAGGACATCGAGCGTCGCGACGGCGATGGACGGCATGAAGGCAACGGTCTCGAGCGACGAGATGATGCTGTCCCGGCCGAACAGCGTCGCGAACCACGGGATCCCTGCCGCGAGGTAGTGCTCCCCGTCGCCCGGACCATCGTTGCGCAGCGCCGCCAGGTCGGCCAGCGACCGGACCAGGGTCCGGTCGAGCAATTCGTGGTCGGACTGGAACCGGGGTGCATCGAACGGTCGTTCGGCATCGGGGCCAGCCTCGTTGGCGAGCGCCGCCGGTCGCTTGCCGTTCACGGCCTCGCTCGGGTTTTGGACCGGGGCCTCGACCGTCGTCGTGACCGACCACCCGATGGTCATCCGCGCGCCCGCATCGAGATGCGCGGTCCACCGCCCCACGACGCTCGCGCCGGCCCAGCCGTCGACGTCGCTGACCGGCTCCAACCGAGCGTCGCCGGTGATCACGGCAGTCCTGCGGACGCTCCCATCGACCCCCTCGTAGCCGAAGATGACCCGGTCGTTGTGCAACTCGATCGGGAGAAGGTTGCCGCGATGCGCCCGTGGGTAGCCTCGGACCTCGAAGATGTCGGCCATGTCGACGCCGAGGCCGAGCTCGAGGACCAGGTCTTCAGGCGTCTCGGAGTAGTTCACGATCATGACCCGCTCGTTGAGGTCACCCTCGATGAGACGCGTCCGCGTCACGCTCAGTTCGCGCCGCGCGAGACTCGAGGCGGCATTGCGCTTGTCGGCCGGGTTGCGGCGGAGCTCGGGGTTCGTCAGCTGGATCGTGTTGGCGCCATCGGCCGTGTGCGGCCCGCGCAGCAGGGTCAGCGCCGAGCCGTTGAGCCGCAGGATCGAGGTCGAGAGGATCCGCGTGTCGAGGTCGTACAGGCCGAGACCCCGGCCGTCGAGCCGGATGTCGCCCCAGTGGTCGGTCAGTAGGTAACGGTTGCCCCGTTTGGCGACCTCGACGCTGCCGAGATCCGTGGCCGGGATGATCGAGACGACCGGCGCCGGGATGGTGCGCGTCGAACGAACGGCCATCGATGAACCTCCGATCCGGGACGTGGACGGGCTGGACCCGCCACGGCCGCGCCGCAGCCTCGTGTGTCATATGACTGCAAGAGGTCCGTCGCGCCAACCATACGGCGCTTGACGCGTCCGCATCGACCATCCTGCCATGCCCACCGACGAGACCGCTCGAGCACGCCCATGACGGCCCCCATCCGTCGGCCGTCGACACGGATCGTCGCCCTGCGCCATGCGAGCCGCGCCGCCGCGCGGCCCACGCCCCGTAGTCGCATCCCCCGGATCCTGCTCGCGATCCTGGCCGGGTTCGGCGTGACGACGGCGGTCGCGGCCATCCTGGTCGTCGTCATCGTCAGCGCGGCGATCGGCGTCCTGTCGGCCGACCTGCCCGATCCGACGCAGCTTGGGAGCCTCACCTTCGCCCAGCCGACGGTCGTCTACGACCGGACGGGGACGATCGAGCTCGGCCGTTTCCAGCGCGAGGAACGGCGGGTCGTCACGTTCGGCGACGTCCCGGGGCTGGTCCTCGACGCCACGACGACGGCCGAGGACCGCACCTTCTGGGCCAACAGCGGCTTCGACGTCCCGGCCATCGTTTCGGCTGCGGTCCAGGGGGCCAGCGGGACCGGCGAGCGCGGTGCGTCGACGATCACGCAACAGCTCGTGCGCGCCCGGCTCCTGCCGAGCGACGTGATGGCACCGGGCGCCGACAAGTACCTGCGCAAGGCGAAGGAGTTGATCCAGTCGATGCGGCTCTCGCAGGCGTTCCCGGGCGAGGTCGGCAAGGATCGGATCATCACCGCCTACCTCAACGAGATCTTCTACGGCCATGGTGCATACGGGGTCGCCGCCGCCGCGTCGATCTATTTCGGCGTGAGTGACCTGGCCGATCTCACGCCATCGCAGGCTGCCCTGCTGGCCGGTCTGCCGAAGTCGCCTACGACGCTCGATCCCTATCGCTCTGCCAAGGCCGATGCCCAGGGCCGGCTCGTCGTCCCGGCCGACGCACCCCCGGTCCAGCGTCGCGACTGGGTCCTCCAGGGGTTGGCCGCCGGCGCCCGCTGGACGACGCTCAGCCCGGCTGCGCTGCAAAAGGCCCTCGCTGAACCGGTCGTCCTGGCCGGCGATCGGGCGCTGACGTTCAAGGCGGCCCATTTCACGTGGCAGGTCCGCCGACAGCTCGCGGCCATCCTCGGCGACGCGGGCGTGAACGCCGTCGAGACGGGCGGGTACCAGGTCCTCACCACGCTCGACTGGAAGGCGCAGCAGCTGGCCGAGAAATGGCTGGCGGCTGCCGCCATCGTCCCGAACATCTCGAAGAAGAGCGGGAACGCGATGCTGGCGAGACTCAAGATCCCCAGGAGCGACCAGACCTGGATCCGGGCCCTGCGCGGAAAGGATCTCCACGACGGGGCGCTCGTCGCCCTCGACTACCGGAATGGCGACGTGCTGGCGTATGCCGGCAGCGCGGGCTATGTCCGGGATGACCTCGCCAGTCCCAAGTTCGCGCCCAAGTTCGATGCCGCCGGCGACGGGTCGCGACAACCCGGCTCCGCGTTCAAACCCATCCTCTACGCGGCCGCCTTCGATGCCCACAAGCTGACGCCCGGGAGTCTCCTGCTCGATGTGGCCGCGATGTTCAACCCGAGGGAGAAGTGGGCGCCGCACGACGCCGATCAGCTCGAGCGCGGACCCGTCCTCGTGCGCAAGGCGATCCAGTACTCACTCAATATCCCGGCCATCCGGGCCCTCCAGCGCGTCGGGAACGACCAGGTGGACAAGACCGCCGAGGCGCTCGGGCTGCGCTTCACCGGCGGGCGCAAGGCGTACCTCCAGTCCGGGCTGGCCGGCGCGCTCGGGACCGTGGAGGTCCGCCCGCTCGACCTGACCTCGGCCTTCGGCGGTCTGGCCAATGGCGGCGTCCACGTCCCGCCGCGGATGATCCTCGAGATCCGCGACGCGAACGGAACGGTCGTCTGGCACGCCCCGGATCCACAGGGCACGCGGGCGGTCTCGCCGCAGGCCGCGTTCCTTGTCTCCGACATCATCGCCGGCAACACGGATCCGGCCCAGAACCCGATCTGGGCCGCGCCGTTGGCCCTCCACAATGGGCCGCACGGCACCAACCGGCCCGCGGCGGTCAAGACGGGGACCGCGAGCGAGGCACGCGACCTGGCGACCTACGGGTATCTGGCCCCGCCGGCCGACGCCACCCACCCGGGGCTCGCGGTCGGGATCTGGTTGGGCAACAGCGACCATTCGAATCCCCGCTCGAAGACGCCCGCGATCTCGCTGACCGCGGCCGCGCCACTGTGGCACGCGTTCGTTCGGGACTACTCCAACGGCTGGCCGGTGACGCAGTTCAGGCCCCCGAATGGCGTCGTCAAGGCGACCATCGACGCCTGGTCAGGCGGCAAGCCGGGCCCCTGGACGCGAGCGCGAACGACGGCCTGGTTCATCAACGGCACGCAGCCCGACGCGAAGAACGCGATCGATCCGGATGGCCTGCTCTACTCGCCGGCGTGCGGCGGCTATCGCGTCGACCTCGTCAAGGCCGAGCTGGAGCCGAGCAGCTGGGACGCGGCCGACGCGGACTGGATGCGCCGTGCTCAGAGCGGCCCGGGCAGGATGGGTCAGTACGGCTCGCGGACGGCCTATTTCTGGAAGCAGTCGTCGTGGGGCGGGCCCATCGGCGGCTCGTGCTCGACATCGAGGCCAACGCATGGCGGCGGGAATCAAGGGCCCAAACACAAGCACAAGCACGGCGGCGGGGGGCCGCTCGCGACCCCGGCTCCGGCGCCCACGACCAGCCCGGCCCCGCAGTAGGCCTGGGCGTGCGCTCCGAGCTCCTGCCCTGGACGGTCCGTGGGATGGGCCTGGCGTTCGGTGTGGCGATCGTGATCGGCCTGATCGCCCTCGCTGGCGCCGCGGGCGGCGTCCTCGTGCTGCTGTTCGTGGCCGTGCTGCTCGCGTCGGCCCTGGAGCCGATCGTCGGCTTCCTCCGAGGCCGGCTGCCGATCGGCCGCGGTGCCCCGATCCTCCTCGTCTACGCCACGTTCTTCGTGGCCGTGGTGGGGCTGGCGTTCGTGCTCGTGCCGGCTGCGATCGGCCAAGGGCAAAAGATCCTCGCCAGCCTGCCCGCCTTCCTCGAATCGATCCGTGGCTGGGCGGCGACCCTGCGCCCGCAGGCACTGGCCAACTCGATCACGCAGCTGGTCGGAGAGGTCGAAGGTGCGCTCGCGCCCAAGCCGCCCGACCCGAACACGGTGGTCCAGGTCGGGCGGGTCGCGATCGAGGGCGTCATCTCGGTCCTCACCCTGCTGACGATCGTCTTCTTCTGGCTGCTCGAACACGCCCGTCTCCAGCGCTACCTGCTGGCGTACCTGCCGATGGATCGGCGCGCCGGCGCTCGTGACGCGTGGAACGAGATCGAGAACCGGCTCGGCCTGTGGGTCCGCGGCCAGCTCACGCTCATGGGCACGATGGGCCTGGCGACCGGCACCGCCTACGCGCTGCTCGGCGTCCCTGGCGCGCTCCTGCTGGGACTCATCGCGGCGCTGGCCGAGGCGATCCCGATCGTCGGCCCGCTCCTTGGGGCGATCCCCGCGGTCCTCGTAGCGGCGACGGTCTCGAATGAACTGGCGTTGCTCGTGGGCGGCGTCTACATCGTCATCCAGCTCATCGAAGGGAGCGTCCTCGTCCCGCTCGTGATGCGCAACACGATCGGGATCTCGCCACTCCTCGTCCTGCTCAGCCTGCTCGTCGGCAGTGCTGCTGGCGGCTTCCTCGGGGCGGCGCTGGCCGTCCCGGTCGCCGCGTCGGTCGAGATCGTCCTGGCCCGGATGCAGGCGCGCGAGAAGCCCGTCGCCCAGGATCCGGGCGCGATCGAGACGCCGGACGAGAAGACCCTCGACGAGTACGGCCGTTCACTCCCCGACGCCGGCGACGGGCTGCGGGCCGGCTGACTCCAGCCTGCCGGACGAGAGCCCTTCAGCCCAACGCGGCGACCGCGATCCCGCGCGACCGCATCGGGCTCGGTCGACCGAGATCCCGGCGCCATTCCGCGATCCGCCCGTCGGAGGCGAGCGCTGCGACCGGTGTCAGATCGATGAAGCTGGCCGGATCGGCCGCCTCGACGCGATGGCCCGGGGGGCCAGCCGGACAATGGAAGACATCCCCGGTCGCGAGGATCTCGATATCGTCCTCCCACTCGATCGCCATGCGGCCGCTCGTCATGAGGCCCCAGTGCGGGGCATCGCACCATGCCGCATTGAACCCGCTGCGCTCGCCCATACGGACCCGCATCAGCTGGTATTGCGACATCGGCCACGATTCGGCCCGGATCAGACCCGTCCCGACCTTACGCTGAGCGACCGCCGGCACGACCGTCGCGGCCGAGCGGGTCTCGACGAGCTCAAAACCTTGGGCCACCAGCCCGACGTCGCTGACGTCGGTGTCCGCCGCCCGCCGGGATGGTCTCGCGCTCGCGGTCGGTCACGAATGTCAACTCACCCTTGACGACGAAGCCCCAGTGCGGATCGGTACACGGTCGCTCGAGCGACGTCCCACTCGAGCCGCCCGCGGGGATCTCGGCCAGGGCGTAGGCCATCGAATCGAGCACCGCGAACCGAACGAGCATCCCGTCCTGCCGAACCGTCCGGAGTTCGCCCGGCGCGACGTGCATCGATTGGCCCCTCGCGATCGATGATGTCGTGGATCTGGGGGCCGAAGTATAGACGGAGCCGGAGGACCCGGGCGGTTGCGATGCGCCTGCAATGCCCTCCTGCGCCGGTACGCAGTCGCCGATACGGCCGGGCTGGTCCAGTAGCGGGGACCGGCCGGTGCCGTCATGGCCGGCGAACGGCCGCGAGTATCATCGAGGAGCCGTGCCAGAGTCGATCGCCCCCACGCCCACGGCCGATCCGCCGGACGGGTCACGAGCCGCCCCCAGCCGTCCCGACGAGCAGCGCGACCGCGCCCTGGCCGAGGCCATCGTCGACTCTGTCGTTGAAGCCATCGTCGTCTTCGATCCCGACGATCGGGCCATCGTCACCGCGAACCGAGGCGCATGCGACCTCCTGGGCCGTGGCCGTGATGAGCTCGTCGGCCATCCCATCGACGAGTTCCTCCGGCCATCCGACGCCGCCCGACTGGCGCGCCTCGTCGGGCCAGTCGCGTCGGGCCAGCGTGACGTGGCGACCGTGATGGCCGAGTACCGCGCCGCCAGCGGTCGGTCGGTCTCGGTCGAGATCGCCCTTCAGCGGGTCCGCCTGCCGGACGGTTCGGGCGCGATCGTCGCCATCGCGCGCGATGTTCGGGACCGGATCGAGGTCCAGGTCCGCCTCCAGCGCCTCGCCCAGGCGGAACACGCCCGCGCTGCGGAGCTGAATGCGGTCATCCGGGCGATGGGCGAAGGCGTCGTCGTCTGCCAGGCGGACGGGGGGATCACCCTCACCAACCCTGCCAGCGAGGAACTGTTCCCCGGCATCGAGCCGCGGACGTTCGCGGATATCCTCGGCCAGCTGCACGATCCGGACGAGATCGCGCCGCGCCTCGGACAGCCCGGCGGCCCGGTCGAGCTGGCGACGCGCAGCGACCCTGAACGCTGGCTCGAGATCGCGACCTACCCGGTCAACCTCGAGATGGGCCTGGCCACGCATGGTGAGGAGACCATCGTCGTGATGCGGGACGTGACCGAGGCTCGCAATCGCGAGCTGGTGCGCGAGACGTTCATCGGCGTCCTGTCGCACGAGTTGCGCACCCCGGTCACGACGATCTTCGGTGGCGCCAAGCTGCTTGCGCGCGAGATCTCGAGCCTCGACGAAGAGACCAAGCGCGGGATCTTCCGCGACATCCACGACGAAGCGGAACGGCTGCAACGCCTCGTGGAGGATGTCGTCGCGCTGAACCGGTTCGGTGAGGGTCGCGGCGAGATCGGCTGGGAGCCTGTCCTCCTGCAACGCCTGGTGCCCCGGGTCGTCCAGTCCGAGGAGGGTCGCTGGCCCGGTGTGACTTTCGTCGTCGAGATGGCGCAGGGCCTGCCGACCGTCACCGCCGATCCGACCTACGTCGAGCAGGTCATCCGGAACCTGCTGTCCAATGGCGCCAAGTACGGCGGTAGCGGATCGACCGTCAGGATCACCTCCGAGGCGGGCGACGGCGAGGTGATCGTCCGCGTCCTCGACGACGGACCGGGATTTCCGGCGGACGAGGCGACTCGCCTGTTCGAGCTCTTCTATCGCTCGCCGGGGACCGCGTCGGCCGCCAGCGGCGCCGGGATCGGGTTGTTCGTGTGCGCCCGTCTGTTGGCTGCGATGGGCGGCCGGATCTGGGCGACGCCACGCGCCGACGGCGGCGCGGAATTCGGGTTCGCCCTCGCGGAACTGGACGAGTAGCCTCGGCGGCGGTCAGATCCAGTGTCGCCAGCGCGCGACCACCAGGATGGTGGCCGCCGAGACGACCATGGCCCCGATGGCGACCCAGAAGTTATTCGTGTCGTTGAAGAAGTCCATCTGGAAGTTCATGCCCATCACGCCGGCCAGGACGACGGCCGGAAGGAGGACCGCGGACACTGCTGTCGCAGCGCCAATTCATCCAGCTGGTCGATCTCCCGCTCGATGCCTTCGGCCAGCTCGAGATAGTCGGCCAGCACCTCATCGGCGATCGACGCCATGAACCCCGCGGCATCGAGCGCGCCGAGCCGGGTGTCGCCCTCGGTCGATGCGTCGATCCGCTCGAAGGCGCGGAGCGGCCCGTCGTGGACGGTAACCACCCAGTTGCGACCCGCGACAAGGTCGATCGGCTTGCGGACGAGGGTTCGCGCATCCTTCGCAGCCGGCTCGTGCGGCTCCATCGACTGGAGGATCAGGTGGACATGCTCCGGGTAGCTCGTCATGTCCGCCCGCTCCGGGGCGGTCCCCAACAGCCTGACCAGGGAAGGCTCGAGGTTGACGGCGCTGGCCATCGCCCTCAGGTCCTCGTGGTCCCGACCGTCGAGGTCGATCCAGAGGAGTTGTCGATCGCCGATCTCTGACGCGAGCCGGTCCTTGATCAGGACTTCGCGATCGCGACCGTCCGCGTCGATAGAGCCGGACGCGCAGTCCGGCAGAGGCCCGGTCGTCGGTGTTCAGCGGACTGGCATCAGCGTTCAGCGGGCGGCCGCGAGGAGGACGGCCACGGCGATCGCCAGGAACGCGGTGCCGTACTGGAATTTGTCCATCGCGACGTCCGACCGACGCTGGACTCGCGGTGTCACGCTTTCCGGTCGCGCCTGGGATATCGGCAGGTGAAGCATCGATCATCGACTCCTGGTCGGTTGACTGCTTGGTCCGGTCGTCCCCGATCTATGGTCGAAGCATCCGGTTCGGGTCATCCCGAGCACACGTGTGCATAGGCGCCACCCCATCGCAGATGCATCGCAGGTCGGGAATGAGGGTCTTGGGGCCTGACATTCCGTTGTTATGCGTGGGCCGGACGACGTTGTCATCCCGGTTCGGTCTGCGGGTGACATTGGATCGCAGATCCCACCCGGGATCGACAGAGAACCCCAGCGGGCGGGTGAGAGGCCAGCGCGGGGATGGAGGAACAAGATGAGCATCATCGCGTGGATCGTCGTCGGCGCCATCGCCGGCTACCTGGCCGGCTTCCTCGTCACCGGCGACGAAGGGCTCGGCGTCATCGGCCACATCGTCCTCGGCATCGTCGGCGCGCTGGTCGGCGGCTTCCTGGCCAGCCTGATCCTCAACAAGGATCTGACGACCGGGATCAACATCGAGACGATCGTCGTGGCGGTCATCGGTGCGGTCATCGTCGTCCTCGTCGTTGGGATGGTGACGGGCCGGGGCCGGGTCGGTCGCGGCAGCATCTGACCGATAGCGCCGCCGGTCGCCGGCGGTGACGATCAAGACGAACGAGATTCCGGCCATCCCGCGCTCGGCGCGATCGCCGTCCGCCACGCCCCTGCAACGTGACGCGCCGCCGGACCGGTCCGCCCGCCACCTCCCCGGAGGCAAGGTGGACCAAGTCGGTCCCCGTGCCACTGGGGGTCCGGGGGCCGACGTTCCAAGCCTCTGATGGGAGGGCCCGACCCAGACCGATATGCCGATGCAATGCGGCGGGCCTTCCTGCTTGTCCGAGTTGCACAGCGCCGACCCTACGATCGGCCCACTCAACATTCGAACTCGATCGCCTGGACCGCCAGTGACGGGGCTACTCCAGGACTCGCACGGACGACCCGGGTCCCCTCCCCGGGTCGTCCGTCGCCATTCTCGGGTCCGATGTGCGGTCGCAAACCGGATCACCTGAAGGAGATGACATGGCCACCGACACCTACGACACCACGGCTGCGCGAACGAGCGGCTCGACCTCCAAGACGGACGCCGTCGGCGGCGCGGTCTCCGACGCGGCCGGGACCGTCAAGGGCGCGGCCTCGGACGCGGTCGCGCGGCTGCCCGACGTTGCCGCCACGACACGCTCCGCGATCGAGGACGCGAACCGCCAGATGCGCGCGGGCAGCGACGAGATGCTCGCGGTCGGGACGATCCTCTCCTTTGGCTTTGCGATGGGTCTTCTCATCGGCGGGGCGAATCGGATCCTGGTCGCCGCGGCCCTCACGCCCGCGGCGGCGATGGGCCTGACGATGCTCGACCGCTCGAGTCGAACGCGGGCCGCCAGCGGCCGCCGCGTGCAAGGCGCTTGATAGCCGGAGTCCGGCGCCCGGTCGACTGCGTGCGATGACCCGCACGGTACGGTGATCTCACCGTCGCTCGACGTAGCGACCCAATTCGGGAGATCAACCATGGACGACGTCAAGCACACCTATCGCGAAGGTGAGAAGCAGACCAAGCAGGCGATGCGCGATGCCGACGGCAACGAAAGCCTCACGGACAAGGTCGGCAACGTCGGCGACGAAGTCCGCGAGAAGGCAGGCGACACGGGCGACACGATCAATCGCGGCGTCGGCGATACCACGGACTCGGGCAAGGCGGCCTGGCGCCGGAGCGACGGCGACGAGAGCCTCTCCGACAAGGTGGGCAACGCCGGCGACGAGCTTCGCGGCGACGTCCGGGGGCGCTAACCCCGACTCCCTCTTAGCAGCGAAGAAGCCCCCCGGTCCTGCCGGGGGCTTCTTCACGTCTCCGTCCCGACTTGGTGCCAGGCTCGCGGTTCCACGATCTGGTCCTGGCTGTATCCCGATCCACGATCGCCCATGCCACGCCTCCGAACGCTTCCCGCTCGAACGGTAGCCCGCCAGCGTCGGCGACCACGAGTCCGACGACCACGCGCGCGCCGGGCATCCCGGGCTCGAAGTGCGGTTCTCAGGGACGAGCGCCGCCGTCGCCGACGGAGCCGACGGAGCCGACGAGGGGTTCATCACCCACATCCTGCGCGACCTGCTCGACGATGCGATCCGCCACGGGGCTGCCGCGGGACCCATCGAGGTGATCGTCAGCGAAACCGAGGCGGAGGTGGCGGTCCAGGTCATCGACCTGGGTGCCGCGCCCACGCGAGGGAGCGACCCCTTTGCCCTGTCATCGAGGACGCCGGTCACCGCCGCGGGACGCGCCGGCGGTGGCATCGCCCTGTACGTCGCGAATCTGCTCGTCCACGCATTGCGCGGTCGGATGTGGGCCTCGCCGGCCCGCCCGATCGGCGCCGAGTTCGGGTTCTCGATCGCTCGTTCCGCCGGGCTCCGCCCTTCCCCCCGCCTGAGCTCGAGACGGCTCTAGCCGGCGGTCGGTGGGCGCGCCCGGGCGGGTCGGCGCGACCGAGCGGCGCGCATCCGCTGCTTGAGCAACGCGACGACCGCGGCCTCCTCGGCCCGATCCGGCGCGGTCGGTGGGTCGACCTGCTCCTCGGCCGCCTCGAGCAGCGCCCCGCCGATCGTGCCGTCGAGATACGCCTCCAGGACGGCCGGGTGGACATAGCTCCGGCGGGCGACGGCAGGGGTATTGCCCAGGCGATCCGCGGTCAAGCGGACGGCTTCCACGACGTTTTGGCGAGCGCTCCGCTCGTCCGTGCTCGGGGCGAGCGCCCGCAGGGCTCGATACGCGAGTACGGTCCCGGCCCAGGTCCGGAAATCCTTGGCGGTCACGTCGGCGCGCGAGATCTCGCGCAGATAGTCGTTCACGTCTTCCGAGGCGACGTCATGCGGCTGGCCCGCAGCATCGAGGTACTGGAACAATTCCTGCCCCGGCAGCTCCTGGCATCGTCGGACGATCCGCGCGAGACGCCGATCGCGCAACCCGACCTCGTGCTGCTGGCCGGACTTGCCGCGGAACCGGAAGCGGATCGCCGTGCCGCTGACCTGCGCATGACGCGTACGCAGCGTGGTCAGCCCGAACGAGCGATTGAGACGGGCGTATTCGTCGTTGCCGACCCGGATGAGGGTGAGCTCGAGCAGCCGGACGACCGTGGCGAGCACCTTTTCCCGAGACAGGCCGGGCTTCGCCAGGTCGGCCTCGCATCGGCGGCGGATGCGCGGCAGGACCTTCGCGAAATCCAGCATCCGCTCGAACTTCGCATCGCCGCGATGCGAGCTCCAGCGCGAGTGGTAGCGATACTGCTTGCGGCCACGGGCGTCCCGTCCCGTCGCCTGGAGATGACCGGCTGGATCGGGACAGATCCAGACATCGGTCCAGGCCGGCGGGATGGCCAGGGTGCGGATCCGGTCCCTGGTCGCGGTGTCGGCGACCGGCGTGCCGTCCGGTCGTCGGTAGCCGAACCCACGGCCGGCCCGCAGACGGGCGATCCCCGGTCGGGCGTCCGTCGAGTAGCGCAGGCCCGCGGCGCGGGCCGATGCGCGATCGTCGATGTCGGTCATCCTGCGAAGTCTGCGACGGGCATGGCCGAAGCGTCGCCGCCCGCCACTCGCAGGCGCCCACGTGCATCCCCCGGGCCCCGTACCGGGCGTCTCGCCACGCGGTCAGGCGCAACCGGCGAACCCGCATCCTCGGTTACAAGAGCGAGACCAATCCCACCTCGGAGACCCCCAGTGACCGCAGACCCAGTCCGTCGACCCAACGCGACTGCAGTGCCCTCGCCCGACACTGACACGGCGCATGCCGTTGTGGTCGTCGACGGTGTCAGCGTCGCATTCGCCGGCGAGCTAGCCCTCGACGACATCTCGCTGGTCGTCCCGCCGGGCATCATCCTTGGCCTCATCGGGCCGTCCGGCGCCGGCAAGACGACGGCCATCCGGTTGCTGACCGGCGCGCTCACCCCGGATCGAGGTCGGGTGACCGTCCTGGGCGAGGAGCCGCGGATCTTCCGACGACAGACGCGCGAGCGGATCGGCTACATGCCCCAGTCGTTCATGCTCTACCCGGACCTGACCGTGCGCGAAAACGTCGATTTCGTGGGCTCGCTTTTCGGGATGCTCTTCTTCTCCCGACGGCGACGGACGCGCCAGGTCCTCGAGCTGGTCGACCTCTGGCCGGTCCGCGGCCGCCGCGCCGGAAAGCTGTCGGGCGGGATGCAACGACGGCTCGAGCTCGCCTGCGTCCTCGTTCACGACCCGGCGATGCTCTTCCTCGACGAACCGACGGCGGGCATCGATCCCCTCCTTCGTGGACGGGTCTGGCAGGAGCTCCACCGACTGCGCGACGCGGGACGCACGTTGCTCGTCACGACGCAGTATCTCGACGAGGCCGAGTCGTGCGACAGCGTCGCGCTGATCTCCGATGGCCGGCTGATCGCCCTCGGCACGCCGGACGACCTCCGGCGCCAGGCGGCCGGCGGCGACGTCGTGGAGATCGAGACCGCCGCACTCTTCGATGGCGACTCGCTCCGCGCGCTGCCGTTCGTTCGCCAGGTCCGGCAGGACGGGCCTAGCCGCTTGACCGTGACCGTTGACGACGCCGGGACCGCGACGCCCGACGTGGTCGAGGCGATCCGCGCCCAGGGCGGCGTGGTCGTGAGTGCTCGCGAGGTCCGACCCTCCTTCGACGAGGTCTTCGCCACCCTGGTCACGCGCGATCGAGCGGCAGCGGAGACGGAGGCATGAGGGCCCTGACCACGATGATCCTGCGCCTGCTGGCGCTCGTCGGGAAGGAACTCGTCGAGGTGATCCGGCGGCCGGGGGCGTTGCTCAGCCTCGTGCTCGGGCCGTTCCTGATCATGGCCGTCTTCGGCCTCGGCTACAACGGGATACGCCGACCGCTCGAGACCGTGGTCGTCATCCCGCCGAATTCCGGCCTGCCCACCGATGCGCAGGGCTACCAGAACCTGGCCGGCGGCGGTCTCCACATCACCGCGGTCGTTCCGGACGAGGCGGTGGCCGAGCCCGGACTCGCGAATGGCAGCACCGACGTCGTGATCGTGGCGCCCGCCGATGCCCAGGCCCAGTTCCGTGCCGGCAAGCAGGCCGTCATCCAGGTCGTCGTCAACACGGTCGACCCGTTCAGCCTGAACTACGCGGGGTTCCTCGCCGCGAACATGACCAGCGCGGTCAATGAGACGATCATCCGGCAGGCCGTCGAGCAGGGACTGACCGTCGCGATCGCCAGCGGCCAGACGGCGGCCGCGAAGATCCCGCCCGACGTCATCGCGGCGCCGACCCGGGCAGAGGTCCGCAACATCGCCCCGGTCGAGCCGGCCGTGCTGGCCTTCTACGGACCGGCGGTGCTCGCGCTCATCCTCCAGCACCTCGCCGTGACACTCGTTGCGCTGGCCCTCGTCCGGGAACGGATGAGCGGCGTGATCGAACTGTTCAGGGTCGCCCCGGTCAACGCCTGGGAGGTGATCGCCGGCAAAGTCCTCGCGTACGCGTTGCTCGGTGGGGTGATCGCGGCGGCGACGATCGGGCTCCTGATCGGCATCTTCCACGTCCCGATGCTGGGCGACCCTTCGGCGCTCGGGCTGACCATCGGCCTCGTGGTGCTGGCGTCGCTCGGGATCGGGCTGGCGATCGCGGTCATCTCGGACTCCGAGCGGCAGGCGGTCCAGCTCTCGCTCCTGCTCCTGCTCGCGTCGGTCTTCTTCAGCGGGTTCGTGCTGGCCATCTCGGAGTTCAGCGAGCCTGTCCGGACGCTCGCCTTCGCTTTGCCCGTGACCCACGGGATCCGACTGATGCAGGACATCATGCTGCGCGGTGGGACGACCCAGACCTGGGAGTTCGGCATCCTGGCACTGATCGCCGCGGTCACCCTGGTCTTCGCCTGGCTGCGCTTGCGACGAGGGATGACGCGGGCATGAGAGATCGGGGGCGCCTCGCGCTTCCCCGTGCCGATACCGGAGTGATGCCGGATCGCCTCGTGGCCGGCGCCGTCCCTCCAGCCCCGGTCGCGCCTCCGAGCTAGGACGCCCGGCCGCTGGCGGCCAGGCCCGCCGCCACCGAGTCGAGCGCACGCGGCCGCCGACCGACCTCGTCGACGTTGGCGCCCGCATCAAGCATCGTCCGGTAGATCTCCTCGTAACGGTCCGTCATCCGCGCCGCCGAGAAGCGTTCCAGGACGGACGCCCGGATGGCCTCGCGGTCGAGGTCCGCGATCCGATCGACGTGATACGAGAGCTGGTCGATGTCGTCACCGAAGAAGCCGTCCACACCGTCGCGGATGATCTCCGGGAGCGCTCCGACGCGGCGGGCGACGATCGGTGTCCCGCACGCCAGTGCCTCGATGGCGACCAGCCCGAATGGCTCGGGCCAGGAGCCGGGCATCAGCGACGCGTAGGACTCGGCGAAGAGGAGGTCGCGGTCGGCCTGTTCGAGCTCGCCCAGGTATTCGACCGACGACCCTGCGGCCTCGAGCGCGGGGAGGAAGACGTCTTCGTAGTACGCGCGCTCGACCGGCAGCTGGCTCGTCTTCGCCGCGATACGCAGCGGTCTCGCGGTCGCCTTCGCGATCTCGATCGCCTCGATGATCCCCTTCTCCGGCGCGACCCGGCCGACGAAACACAGACCGTCGCCCCGGCGTCGGTCGAATGGTGCGTCGTCCAGCGTCAGCCCGTTGTGGACGATGCCGGCCCAGGGGACCTCCGGGTGGGTCGAGGCCTGGTTCGCGCTAATGGCCACCAGTCCGGGTGGGGCCGACTTGAATGACGCCTCCGCCCACGGCAGGTCGAGGCGGCCGTGGAACGTCGAGACCACCGGGATGGGCGAGATCCTCGCGAGCAGGAAGCTTGCCCATTCGAGGTGACTGTGGATCACATCGAACTCGTCGATGTGGTCGAGGACCGCCTGGATGGTCAGGTAGAAGTACGGCGAGGGGTCCCCACTGAAGCCGCTCGGTCGCAGGGCCTCGGGCACCGACGCGATCAGGCGACCGGGTACATCGGAGTCGCCGCTGGCGAACGTCGTGACGTCGTGACCTCGGCGGTCCAGTTCGCGTACGAGCTCGACGATGATGCGCTCGGTGCCGCCGTATGCGCGCGGCGGGACGCGTTCCATCGGGGGAGCGACCTGGGCGATACGCAATGGACGGGTCATGGGTTCCTCCTCGGGACGAAGAGACCATAGACGGCGACGGCGCACGCGAGCGGCACAGGGCTCGGCGGTCGACCTATCAGACTCGTGACGGGCACGGTCAAGGGGCTCGCGCTCAGAGCGCGAGCGGATCCGTCTTGTCCGGGTCGATCCCGAGCTCGCGGATCGCCTTGGCCGCCTTCGCGGCCGGAAGCGCACCACATCGGGCCAGCCCGACCATCGTCGCCGCCGCGATGTGCGGCGGATCGATCTCGAACAGTGCCCGCAGGTTCTCGCGCGTGTCACTCCGGCCGAACCCGTCGGTCCCGAGTGCCAGGTAATGCGGCGGCAGCCAGCGCGCGACCATGTCGGGGAGGGCCTTCATCCAGTCCGTGGCGGCAACGATCGGACCGCCTTCGAAGGGCAGGATCGTGCTGACAAGCGGGACGCGGGCCGTCTTCGAGTCGGGGTGGAGGCGATTCCAGCGTTCGGTCTCGAGCGCGTCGCGACGAAGCAGCGGGAACGACGGCGCGCTATAGACCTCGGCCGCGACACCGAACTTCTCGGCCAGCAGGTCGCGCGCGGCGAGGACCTGCTGCAGGATCGAGCCCGAGCCGACCAGCCGCGCCGGGGGTGCCTCGTTGCCGAGGTCCGGGGCCGCCGCGAACCGGTACAGGCCGCGCAGGATGGCCTCGTCGGTGAGGCTCTCGGGCCGGACCGGCTGGACGTAGTTCTCGTTATAGATGGTGACGTAGTAGTAGACGTCCTCGGGCTTCGCGCCATGCATCCGCTCGATGCCGTCGCGGACGACGGCCGCCAGTTCGTAGGCGAACGCCGGGTCGTAGGCGCGCAGGTTCGGGACCGTCGAACCCAGGATCTGCGTGTGCCCGTCGTCGTGCTGGAGGCCCTCGCCGGTGAGGGTCGTGCGCCCGGCCGTTGCGCCCATCAGGAAGCCACGCCCACGCGCGTCCCCGAACGCCCACATCTGGTCGCCGGTCCGCTGGAAGCCGAACATCGAGTAGAAGATGTAGAACGGGATGGTCGCCAGGCCGTGGGTGGCATAGGACGTGCCGGCCGCCTGGAAGCTGGCCATCGAGCCGGCTTCGGTGATGCCCTCCTCGAGGACCTGGCCGTCGGTCGACTCGCGATAGGAGAGGACGAGATCCGAGTCGACCGGCGAGTAGCGCTGCCCCAGCGCCGAGTAGATGCCGACCTCCTTGAACAGCGGGTCCATCCCGAAGGTCCTTGCCTCGTCCGGGATGATCGGCACGATCCGAGGCCCGAGTTCGGGGTCGCGGAGGAGGTTGCGCAGGATCCGGGCGAAGACCATCGTGGTCGAGACCGGGGTCGTGCTGCCGGCGGCGAACTCGGCGTCGACCGCCGGCGCCGGGGCGGGCAGCGGCACAGACCTCACGACACGGCGCGGCAGCGGTCCGCCAAGGATCCGCCGGCGCTCGACCAGGTACCGGATCTCCTCCGAATCGGCGCCCGGATGGTAGTACGGCGCCTCCTTGATGGTGGCGTCGGGGATCGGCAACTCGAGCCGGTCGCGGAAGATGCGCAGCTCGGCCTCGTTGAGCTTCTTGGCCTGGTGCGTGATGTTGCGCGCCTCGACGCCCGGACCGAGCGTCCAGCCCTTCACGGTATGGGCGAGGATGACCGTGGGCACGCCGGTGTGTTCGGTCGCGCCTTTGTAGGCGGCGTAGACCTTGCGGTAGTCGTGGCCGCCGCGGCGCAACTTGGCGAGATCGTCGTCGCTCAGGTGCTCGACCAGCTTGCGCAGCCGCGGATCAGGCCCGAAGAAGTGCTCGCGGATATACGCGCCACCGGCGACCGAGAACTTCTGGAACTCCCCGTCGAGCGTCTCGTTCATCTTCTCGACCAGCAGGCCGTCGACGTCCCGGGCGAGCAGGTCGTCCCACTCCCGGCCCCAGATGACCTTGATGACGTTCCAGCCCGCGCCGCGGAACGCCGATTCGAGCTCCTGGATGATCTTGCCGTTGCCACGGACCGGGCCATCGAGCCGCTGGAGGTTGCAGTTGATGACGAAGGTCAGGTTGTCGAGCCCCTCGCGCGACGCGACATGGAGTCCGCCGAGGGTCTCGGGCTCGTCGGTCTCGCCTTCGCCGAGGAATGCCCAGACGCGCGAACCCGAGGTATCGAGCAACCCCCGGTTGAGCAGGTACCGGTTGAAGCGGGCCTGGTAGATGGCGCTGAGCGGTCCAAGACCCATCGAGACGGTCGGGTACTCCCAGAAGTCGGGCATCAGGCGCGGGTGCGGATACGAGCTCAGGCCCGCATTCGGGCCGCTCGTCTCGCGCCTGAAATGGTCGAGCTGGTCGACGCTCAGCCGGCCTTCGAGGAACGCGCGGGCGTAGATGCCCGGTGCGGCGTGGCCCTGGTAGAAGATCTGGTCGCCGCTGCCGCCGCCGTCCTTGCCACGGAAGAAGTGGTTGAATCCGACCTCGTACAGCGTTGCCGCGGAGGCGTACGTGGCGAGGTGGCCCCCGATCCCCGAGAACTGGTTGTTGGCACGCAGGACCATGGCCACCGCGTTCCAGCGGATCAGCCGGCGGATCCGCCGCTCCATCTCCTCGTCACCCGGGAACGACGGCTCCTGCTCCGGGCTGATCGTGTTGATGTATCGCGTCTCGGTCAGGGGCGGGAGCCCGACCTGGAGCTGGCGAGCGCGCTTGAGGAGCTTGTAGATGATGAAGCGCGCCCGCGCCTCTCCCTCGTTGGCGACGACCTGGTCGAGCGACGCGATCCAGTCGTCGGTCTCTTCGGGGTCGATGTCGGGAAGTTGGTGCTTGAACTCGTCGAAATACATGCTCTCGGCCAGCGTAGCCCATCTCGCGCCCGGCCGATGTTTGCGGGTCGGTATCGGCTGCGAGGCAGGCCCATCCGATTGCAATGTGGATGCAACGAGTATTACAACCGGCGACGCACCGGCCGTCAGGCCGCTCCATCGATGCTCGCGCTCGATGACGAACAGCCGACCGACTCGTGCCCGGACTGATGACGTTTCAGGCATGGACCGTCACCATGTCATCGAATGGAGGTGGCCGTGAGCACCCAACCGCTCGTCCTCGTTGCCGACGACGAACCACGGATCACGAAGCTCGTATCGATCGCCCTCGGCGAGGAGGGGTTCCGAGTCGTCACCGCCAGTGGCGGGGAGGAGGCGCTGGCCAAGGCCGAGGAAGTCCGCCCCGACATCGTCCTTCTGGACATCGTGATGCCCGACCTTGACGGCATCGAGGTGATGCGCCAGCTCCGCGAACGCCGGCCGGTTGCGGTCATCCTGTTAACCGCGAAGGGCTCGACCGCCGACAAGGCGAAGGGTCTCGACCTGGGTGCCGACGACTACATCGCCAAGCCGTTCCATCCCGATGAGCTGGCCGCCCGGGTGCGGGCCGTCCTGCGCCGCTCGTCCGGTGCGCAGCCCGGGTCGGGCGTCCTCAAGTTCGACGACGTCGAGATCGACCTCGAGCGCCGGATGGTCACCCGAAATGGCGAGCTGGTCCAGCTGTCCCGCACCGAATGGCTGCTCCTGCAGCATCTTGCCGCGAACGCCGGCAAGGTCGTGCTGCACACCGAGCTCCTGACCAAGGTCTGGGGACCCGAATACCGCGACGACCTCCAGTACCTGCGCGTCTGGGTCTCACGCGTGCGCCGCAAGCTCGGCGCCGAACCCGGCGAGCCGGGCCGGATCAAGACCTTCCAGGGCATCGGCTATCTGCTCGACGTCGAGCCGCCGGTGGCGCCTGAAACCGTCCAGGCACCCGCCCCGGATCCGCAGTCCGCCCTGATCGGGTAACCCGCGGGCGGGGCGCGGCCAACGCGGCCGTCGCCCCCGATCGGTCGTGCGCTACGCTCCGACGATGCAGCGCTACGCGCCGGGGACAGGCCTCATCGTCGTCGACGTCCAGAACGATTTCGCGGATCCGGCCGGAAGTCTGAGCGTCGCCGGCGGTGAGGCGGTCGTCCCGACCATCGATCGCGAGATCGTCGATGCCATGACTGGCGGCGCATTCGTCGTCGCGACGCAGGACTGGCACCCACCGGTCACGCCGCATTTCGCCAAGGACGGCGGGATCTGGCCGCTCCACTGTGTCGCCGAGACATGGGGCGCCATGCTGCACCCGGACCTGGCCCTTCCGTTCAACGCGCCGCGGGTCCGCAAGGGCGCCAACGGCGAGGACGGCTACTCCGGCTTCACGATGCGCGACCCGACGACCGGCGCGACGACCCCCACCGAGCTCGAATCGCTGCTTCGCGACGCCGGCGTCGAGCGGGTCGTCGTCGTCGGTCTCGCCACCGATTACTGCGTCAAGGCGACCGCCCTCGATGCGCTCCGCCGTGGCTTCGAGACCGCGGTCCTGACTGACGCCATCGCGGCCGTGGACCTCGAACCGGGCGACGGCGACCGCGCGCTCGACGAGATGCGCGACGCCGGCGCCACCATCGACTGATGCGCCTCCACCTGGTCGACGCCACGTACGAGCTGTTCCGGGCGCATTTCGCGCCGCGACCGCCAGTCCTCGGGCGGGACGGGATCCCGCTGTCGGGCGTCTCGGGGCTGGTCGAGCAACTGCTTTACCTCCTCCGCGAGGAGGGCGCCACGCACGTGGGGGCCGCCACCGACCGAGTGATCGAATCCTTCCGGAACGAGCTGTACCCGGGCTATAAATCCTCGGCCGGGATGCCACCGGAGTTGCTAGCCCAGTTCCCGATCGCCGAAGCCGCCATCGAGGCGCTGGGGATCGTCTCCTGGGCGATGGTCGAATTCGAAGCCGACGACGCGATCGCCGCAGCCGCGACCCGATTTGCAGAGAGCAAGGACGTCGAGAAGATCCTCGTCTGCACCCCCGACAAGGACATGGCCCAGCTGGTCCGCGACGATCGAGTCGTCCTCTGGGATCGGCGCCGCGGGATCGTCTACGACGACGCGGGCGTCCGCGCCAAATGGGGTGTCCCGCCCACCTCGATCCCCGACTGGCTCGGGCTGGTCGGCGATAGCTCCGACGGCTTCCCCGGACTCCCGGGCTGGGGCGCCAAGTCGGCCGCGGCCGTCCTGACCCGCTATCGCCGCTACGAACAGATCCCACGCAAGGCGTCCTCGTGGGAGGTCCCGGGAATCGGTGGCTCCCGCGCGATGGCGCTCGCCGCGACCCTGCGCGACCACTGGGACGAGGCAGTGCTCTATCGCGACCTAGCCCGGCTCCGGACGGCCGATGACGGCGTCCAGATCCGCCAGCGCGACCCCAAGGAACTTCGATGGGACGGCGCCCCGAAAGCGGAGTGGGAGGGGTTCTGCGAGGAATGGGGCCTCGATCGGCTCGCGCGCCGGCCGCATCGCTGGCTCGAGGACGCCTAGCGCGAGGGCGGCAGCCGGACCAAGTCGAGCAGACCTGCATGGTGGGCCGGTGGCGCGGCCAGGACCCCGACCTGCTTGGGCCCATTCGCGAAGTTGAACCACGGGCCGCCAGTCATCGAGGTGACCATCGCGCCGCCACGTTCGGCGATCAACCCGGCCGCAGCGACGTCCCAGGGGGAAAGGCCGCCCTGCTGGACCATGGCATCGAACCGGCCGTTGCTCACGTACGCGAGGGCGAGTGCCGCCGAGCCCATGTCTCGCGAGATGCGGATCTCCTTGCGCACGTTTCGGGCGCGCAACGTCGCGGTCCGGCCGCGGAGGGCCATCGAGATCACGTAGTCGGAGAGCTTCTCCTTGCCCGAGGCACGGACCGGGCGCCCGTTGAGGGTCGCCGGGCCGTCACGGGTCGCTGCGAACACCTCGTTCCGTGTCGGGTCCAGGATCACCCCGACCGTCGGCACGGCATCCACGACCAACCCGATCGCGACGCAGAAGACGGGCAGACCGTTGGCGTAGTTGATGGTGCCGTCGAGCGGATCCACGATCCACACCCGGCCGCGCCCGGAGGTGGGCCTCTCGCCCGCCTTCGCCTTGTGCTCCCCGGTCTCTTCGGCAAGGATCGCGTCGGCCGGGTAGCGCGCCCGGATCGCGTCGAGGATGAGCGCCTCGGACAGATGGTCCGCCTCGGTCACCACGTCACGGGCACTCTTGTGGTCGATCCGCTCGAGCCGCTCGTAGTGGTCCATCAGCACCGCCCCGGCGCTTGCCGCGACCTCAAGCGTGAAGGCCAATTCATCGGCGAAGGCGGCCGGCGGCGGTGCGATCTCGGTGGTGCCCGTCACGGGGTGCTGCACGCCGCCGTCAACGGCCGGACGGTTGCGCCGAGCTCGGTCACGCGCTGGCTGAACGTTACGGTCTTCCCTCCGTCGATCCTCGGGCTCAGCACGAACGCCCCGAGGTTCCCGGTCCGGTCGGCCGGGTCCGTCACGCGACAGGTCGTCTGACCCGTGCTCGTTCCCTGGTTGGTGACGGTCAGCGTCACCGTCAACGCGGTCCCATCCGGGACGGCGTTCGCGACGGCGTCGAATGGTCCGATCCCGGCCAGCGCGAACCGCCCGGCCACGGCGAGGATGGCCACGAACAGGAAGATCCCGCCGATGGCGATGGCGTGGACCTGCGAGCTCGCGCTGTCGCGCAGCCCGAGCGGATTGCAGCGCTCACAGAGCCCGACGTCGACTGCGACCGGGGCACCGCAGCGCACGCATGCGTGCATGGGCGCGGGCGATGGCGGGGCTCCCGGAACGGCGGGCGGCTGGGCGGTCCGAGGTGCGGTCACGTGATGGATGGTGCCACTACCAGCGGCCGACCGCCCCGACGAGGGCATCGACGTCGGCGGTCGTACGGACGAGGACGATCGCGCCGTCGGCTCCGGCCGTCTGCCAACGCGCCCAGGTCTCGCGCGGAGCGGTCACCCACGGCGAGTCCGCGATCGATTCGTCCGACAGCCATTCGCCCTGGAAGCCGACGAGCACGCGTTGGTCCGAACGTTTCCGCCCCGATGCCTCGAGCGACTCGAGATAGAGCGGCAGATTCGCCTCGAAGTTGTCGTCGAACGCCGACCAGCCGTCGCCGATCCGCCCGGCCAGCCGCGCCCCGGCCGCGGTCTCGCCACCGACGATGATCGGCGGTGGTGGCACGGGCACTGGGAAGGCGTATGCCTCGCGCACCGGGTAGAACGGCGAATCGCGCGTCACCGGACCGCCCGTCCACAGCGCTCGGATGACCGCGACCGCCTCCTCGAGCCGTGCCACCCTCTCGGGCGGCGCGGGGAATTCGATGCCGTACGCCGCGTGCTCCTTGGGCGCACCGCCGATGCCGATGCCGAGGACCAGCCGTCCCCCACTCGCGATCTGGAGCGTCGACGCCATCCGCGCGACGACCGCCGGGTGGCGGTTCATCACGTTCATCACGAATGGCCCGACGGTCACCCGCTCCGTCGAGGCAGCTGCCATCGAAAGGATGGTCCAGCTCTCGACGACCGGGACCGTGAGATCGCCGCGGCCCATGAAATGGTCCCAGCTCCAGACACCGGCGTAACCCGCGGCGTCGAGGCGCCTGGCGCTCTCGAGCCACCAGCGCGGCTCGGCCCGGATCGAGCGGATGCAGACCCCGATCGGCAGGCGCGCCGCGACCCCCAGCTCGGCCGACGGCTCGAGGGTCGAGTCGGTCACAACCCGGTCTCGAACAGCCGGATGTCCTCGGGCGAGATGGCGTGGCCGTCACCCCGGGTCGGGCCCAGCGCTGCCAGCGCGCCGAGCGCGTCGAGATCGGCCGGGAAGCGACCGATCAGGTCGAGTACCACCGACTGGATCCGTTCCGCGTTCTGCTGGAAGACCTCGAGGACGCTCATCGCGTCGACGGCCTCGGTGCCCTCGATGACGCCCGCGTCGTAATCGGTGATGAGGCTGATGTTGACGACCGCCATCCCGAGCTCGCGGCACAGCCACGCCTCGGGGTACTGGGTCATGTTGATGACCTCCCAGCCGGCGTCGCTGAACCATTTCGATTCGGACTTGGTCGAGAAGCGCGGACCCTGGATCACGACGACGGTGCCGCGCTCGTGGACCTCGATGCCGTGCTCGCGGATCGTCGCGATGGCGAGGTCGCGCAGGACCGGGTCGTAGATCTCGGCCGACGACAGGTGGGTCACGATCGGGCCGTCGTAGAAGGTGTCGATCCGGCCGCTGGTGCGATCGACGAACTGGTCGCACACGACGAAATCGCCGGGCTTCACGTCGCGCTGGAGGGAGCCCGCGGCACACGGCGAGATGACCGCCTTGACCCCGAGCGATCGCATCGCCCAGACATTGGCCCGGTAGTTGATCTTGTGCGGCGGGATCGTGTGGCGGCGACCGTGACGTGGCAGGAAGGCCACGCGCCGCCCCGCGACCTCGGCCAGGAAGATCGAATCCGAGGGCGGCCCGTACGGCGTATCGACCTTGACCTCGCGCACATCGTCGAGCAGCGAGTAGAAGCCCGAGCCCCCGACGACCCCGATCTCCGCTGTCTCCCTCGCCTCGCCCACGCGTCGCCTCCGTCGTTTCGTGCCGAGCAGCACCCCTCGTGGGATCCGAAGACGGATTCTAGGCGACCATCCCGTCGTCGGTTCGACGGGCTGGGCCGCGCCCCGCGGAAGTCTCCTCCGCCGGCAAGTCTCCTCCCTGAGAGACGGATTCCGGATAGTTCGGGGGCGTCCGCGCCGCACACACGCCACGTCCAGCCCGCGACCCCGGCTACGATGACGTCGGTCCGGACGGAACCTGCGGGAGCACGAGATGACCGACCCGAACGGCGCGGAGACGACAGACACGACGCGCACGGCCACGCCTGCCGCCTCGCCGCCGCCGCTGCCGCCGCCACCGGCTTGGCGACCACGGCACGAACGTCGGGATCGCAACGGCTCCCTCTTCTTCGGCGTGATCATCCTGGTGGTCGGGCTGTGGTTCTTCGCCAGCCAAACACTCGGACTGGACCTGCCGCGCCTCGACTGGGACCAGCTATGGCCGATCATCGTGATCGCCGTGGGCGCCTGGATCGTCCTGGGCTCGATCCGGCGCGGACCGTAGGCGATGGCTGAGGCGTGGACCCAGGGCGATGGCTCCGCGACGGACCGGGCCTGGCTCGCGGATTGGCGCCGTCGCGTGGCCACGCTCTATAGCGAGGTCCGCGCGATGGCCGCCACGGACCCCGCGGTCGCCCTCGCCCACTGGCGCGCGGTCCGCGAATCGCTCTTCCGCGAGCACGCCCAATCGCCCGTCCCTGCCGCGGCGCGGGCGACCTTCGAAGCCGTCCATTTCGATCACGACCCGAACCTTCGATTCGAGGTGAGGGTCGAGCCCGCGCCGCCGCCGGCGCCGGGCGCCTTCGCCCTGGAACTCCCGAACAGCGGCGCCGACACCCTGTCGTTCACTCGCGTCGGCCGGATCGACATCCCTTTCCCGGACGGTCATCGGACCCTTTCGGTCTTCTGGATGGCGGGCTACGCGGGCGGTCTCTTCATCCCGTTCCGTGACGCCACCAACGGCCACGAAACGTACGGGGCGGGCCGGTACCTGGTCGACGCGGCCAAGAGCGCGGATCTCGGCGGCGATCCGGCCGCGGGGACGCTCATCATCGACTTCAACTTCGCGTTCCAGCCATCGTGCGCCTTCGATCCACGCTGGGCCTGCCCCCTGGCGCCGCCGGAGAACCGCCTGGACCTCACGATCCGCGCCGGTGAACGCCTCGCCTGACACTCGCTCGGCGACCGTACCAATGGGTCCATCGCGACCGGGACGCCCGGTGGACACCCACCGGGGGTACTGCGGGGCATCATGTCTGGGTGAGATTCCTGACGACGCCGCGTCGCGCTTCCGACGAGCGCCTGCTCTGGTCGCGCGATATCCGGTTCGTCCGCCGCCTCGCGGCGCTGGTCGAGGGTGGCCGTCTGCTCGAACTCCATACAGGGACCGTCCTGATCGGGCCGATGGGGACCCTGACCGACGCTGTCGCCGCAGAGGTCGCGGGTGCCGCCAATTCGCCCGACTACGGTCTCGTTGCGGTGGACGACACGCTCCCCGAGCGCGACCGTTATCTCGTCGCCATGTCGGCGGCCGTCCAGCTCTCCGGCCTGGCCGACCGGATCGGGATGGCGCAGTCGACGCAGGTCGTCCAGACCAAGATGCTCGACTATTTCTTCAGCCTTCGAAAGCTCCACCGCATCGCGTTCCAGCCCATCGTCACGCTCGCGACCGGCGACCTGTACGAACATGAGTGCCTCTTCCGCCCCGATATGCCGATGCTGTCGCAGTCGATCACCTCGGTCGTCCAGGCGGCGATCAACACCGACCGGGGCGTCGAGCTCGACATCTACATCGTGGCGAGGATCCTCGAGCATGTCGGCCGCCTGGAGGCGATCGAGCGTGCGGCCGAGCGGCCGCCGCGGCACTACGCCATCAACCTCACGCCGTTCAGCCTCGTCGATCCGCGCTTCGAAGCCGGCGCGCTCGGCAACCAGGTCCGGGCCACGGGCCTCGACCCGCGCCAGATCACGATCGAATGCACGGAGCAGCAATCGGTCGCCGACATCGGGGCGCTCCAGCGCCAGGTCCGCGCCCTGCGCAAGCTCGGCTTCGGGTTCGCCGTCGACGACGCCGGCGCCGGCTACGCGAGCTTCGCGCTCATCGCCGCGCTCCGGCCGACCGTCATCAAGATCGACCGCGACATCATCCACGGGATCGGCCACGACGACGCGAAACAGGCGCTCGTCGAAGCCTTCGTCTCCTTCGGGAGGCGCATCGGCGCGCGGCTCCTGGCTGAGGGGATCGAGCGACGCGCGGATCTCGCCGCCCTGAGCACGCTCGGAGTCGAGCTCGGGCAGGGCTACCTCCTCGGCAAACCGGCCCCCGAGCCGGCCGCGCCGCGACGCACCGACGGCGTCCAGCGCAAGACCGCCAGGCGTGCCGGCAACACCAAGGACGCCGTCTCGAGGCCGGCTCGCGTACCATCGAGGGCATGACCGACCGGCCTGCCACGCACGAGCTGACCGCCCTCCCCGACCACATCCGGGCCTTCCTCGACGAGGAGCGCTACGCGACCATCTCGACCATCGATCCCGACGGGATGCCGCTCCAGGCCGTCGTCTGGTACACCGTCGAGGGCGACGAGATCGTCATCAACAGCGCGGTCGGTCGACGCTGGCCGACCAACCTCGTGCGCGACCCAAGATTGGCATTCAACGTCGTCGACGCGGCGGATCAATACCGCTGGGTCGGGCTCCGCGGCACCGTCCGGGCGATCAGCGACTGGGCCACGACGCAGGCCGATATCGCGGCGATGTGCCGCCGCTACCACGCTGGCGAGCCGGATGAGGCCGAGCGGATCATCCGAGAGCGGTTCGAGCGACAGGAACGCATCTCCTTCCGGTTCCGGCCCGCGAACATCCACGACGAGCTCGACGAATGACCCGGTTCGGGCTCCAGCTGTGGTCGCAGCAGACCGACTGGCCGGGCTTCCGCGACGCGGCGCTCGCGGCCGAGGACGCCGGCTGGGATTCGATCTGGACGTGGGACCACCTGATGGCCATCTTCGGGCCTTGGGAGCAGCCGATCCTCGAAGGCTGGAGCGTGCTCTCGGGGCTCGGCCCACTGACCAGGAAGGTCCGCCTCGGGCTGATGGTCGGTGCCAACACGTTCCGAAACCCCGGGCTGACCGCCAAACTCGCCACGACGCTCGACCACCTCTCGAACGGGCGGTCGGTGCTCGGCATCGGCGGCGCATGGTTCGAGCGCGAGCACGACGCCTTCGGCATCGATTTCGGCTCCAGTGTCGGCGAACGGCTCGATCGCCTCGACGAATCTGTAATGCTCATGCGCCGGCTGCTCGATGGCGAGCGATTCAGCCACGAGGGCCGCTTCTACACCTTCCACGACGCCTTGTGCACGCCGCGGCCGATCCAGGCCCATCTGCCGATCCTCGTCGGCGGGTCCGGGCCGCGCAAGACACTCCGGACCGTGGCGTTGCGCGCCGACGCCTGGAACACCGCGGGCACCGTGGACGAAGCCCGGGACCGGCTGGCGATCCTGGCCGAGCACTGTGCCGCGCCGGACATCGGGCGCGACATCGCGTCGATCGAGAAGACGGTCAGCTTCCCGATCCTGATCCGTGACGACCGCGCGGCGGCCGAGCGTGCCTACGCGCCGATGCTCGCCAAGAACGGGATCCCGGACATGGGGAAAGGACCAGTCCTCCTTGGAGCCCCGACCGAGGTGGCCGACGCGATACGGCCGTACATCGAGATGGGCTTCGAGACCGTCATCGTCCGGATGCCCGCCCCGTACGATCGGGAGACCATCGACCGCATGGCACGGGTCGGCGAGCTCCTCGACGGGTGAAGGTCGTCACACTCGCCGGCGGGACCGGTGGCGCCAAACTGGCCCATGGCTTCGAACAGATCCTCCCAGCCGGCGACCTGACCATCATCGTCAACACCGGTGACGACACCGAGCGACACGGCCTGCTGGTCATGCCGGATCACGACGCCGTCATGTACATGCTGGCCGGACGCTTCGACGACGAACGGGGTTGGGGGCTTACCGGCGAGACCTGGACCGTGATGGACGGGCTGACCGAGTACGGCGAGGAATCGTGGTTCCGGCTTGGTGACCGGGATTTCGCGACGCACATCGCTCGGACCGCGCGGCTCCGCGCCGGCGAAAGCCTGACCGGGGTCGTTCGCTCGCTCCAGTCGGCGCTCGGCATCGCGACGCCGATCCTGCCGATGGCCGACGCGTCGGTCCGGACCCACGTCCGCACCGACGCGGGCTGGCTCGCATTCCAGGAGTACTTCGTCCACCTGCGCCAGGAACCCGAGGTTCGCGAGGTTCGGTTCAGCGGGGATCTCACGACGACATCGGCGGTCGCGGACGCGGTGGCCGCGGCGGAGGTCATCGTCATCGGGCCGTCGAACCCCATCGTCTCGATCGGGCCGATCCTGGCCGGCCCGATCCGCGACCTGGTCGCGGCGAAGGCACGGACCGGGGTCCCGGTCGTGGCCGTCAGCCCGATCATCGGTGGCGTGGCACTCAAGGGGCCGGCCGACCGCATGCTCGTTTCGCTCGGTCACGAATCGAGCGCCCGGGGTGTGGCTCGCATCTACCGCGATCTCGCCACCGCGTTCGTTCTCGACACCCTCGATGCGGACCTCGAACCGGACATCGCCGACCTCGGACTTCGGACCCTCGTGACGGACACGGTGATGGGCGATCATCCCGGTCGTGCCCGTCTCGCCCGTTCGATCCTCGATTTCGCGAGCTCGCCGTGACCCGGATCGCGGCGATCATCCCGGTGAG
>JBBQDL010000021.1:0-42253 GCA_038319665.1 Candidatus Limnocylindrales bacterium | reverse complement strand
ACGCCGCGTGGCGAAGCGCCTCGGTCACCGACAGGTAGGCGTCGGGCAGTTCGATGTACTTGCCGACGAGGGCGATCTCGACGGCCGGTTTGGGCGCCTTGATCCGGGCGACCAGGGCGCGCCAGGAATCGAGATCCGGGGCGACCTCCGGGTCACCAAGACCCAGCTCGCGAACGACGAGCTTGCCGAGGCCGGCGGACTCGAACATGAGCGGGACCTCATAGATCGTGTCGGCGGTCTCTGCCGGGATGACCGCATCCATGGCGACGTCTGTGAACAGCGCGATCTTCTCGCGAATCTCGTCGGACACCGGGTGATCCGAGCGCAGGACGATGACGTCCGGCTGGATGCCGATCCCGCGCAATTCCTTGACCGAGTGCTGCGTGGGCTTGGTCTTGAGTTCGCCCGTGGCGGCCAGCGCGGGGAGCAGCGTCACGTGGACGTACAGCACGTTCGCCCGCCCGACGTCCTTGCGCATCTGACGGATGGCCTCGAGGAACGGCAGCGATTCGATGTCGCCGACGGTCCCGCCGACTTCGACGATCACGACATCCGGGTCGCCGTGACGCGCGACGCGGGCGATCCGCTCCTTGATCTCGTTGGTGATGTGCGGGATGACCTGGACCGTGCCGCCGAGGTAGTCGCCGCGCCGCTCCTTGGCGATGACCGCCTGGTAGATGCGGCCGGTCGTGACGTTGGAGAGCTGCGACAGGTTCTCGTCGATGAACCGCTCGTAGTGCCCGAGGTCGAGGTCGGTCTCCGCGCCGTCGTCGGTGACGAAGACCTCGCCGTGCTGGTAGGGGCTCATGGTGCCCGGATCCACGTTGATATACGGATCGAGCTTGAGGATGGAGACCCGCAGACCACGCGCCTTGAGGATGCGACCGATGCTGGCGGCGGTGATGCCCTTGCCCAACGAGGAGGTCACGCCTCCGGTCACAAAGACATACTTCGCCATGGGTCATGTTCCTCCGGGGGTTTTTCGAATGGTACCGGAAGACCTCCGAGGCGTCGAATCCGACGCGGTCCCCGATCAGCGCGCCAGACTGCCCAAGGCCCGGACGGCTTGGCCGCCGCCGGGCAGCGAACCCCGTCGCAGGAGGGCCACGCCGGCAAGGATGATGGCGCCGCCGACGATCTGGATCGGGCGGATCGGTTCGGCGAGGAAGATCGCCGCCATCGCCACCGCGAGCACCGGGACGAGGAACTGGAGGGCCGTGATCCGGGTCGGCCCGAGCAGTTTCACGCCGTGGAAGACGATCACGTTCGCAAAACCCGCGGCGAGCGTGCCCGAGTAGAGGATCGCTAGGAACAAGGGCGGCCCGATCCCCGTGAGTCCGCCCGAGACCCCGTCGCTGACGAGCTGGGCGATGCCGATCGGCGCCATGAACACCGTCCCGGCGAGGATCGCCCAGGTCGTGGTCACGAGCGGCGAATGTCGACGCAGCATGTTCGAGCCGAGCACGGTGTAAACGGCCCAGCACCCCGCAGCGAGCAGCGTCAGCAGGTCGCCGACCAGCGACGCCCCGAGGGCGAGTCCCTGGCCGGCGGCGATGACGAGCGCGACGCCCGCGAACGAGATGAACGCGCCGGCCAGCTTCACCGCGTTCGGGTTATCCGCGCCGGTCGCCATCGCCAGGAGCGCGGTCATCACCGGGGTCGCTGCGATGAGCAGCGCCGAATCACCGGCCGGGATGGTCTGGAGGGCGACCGGCCAGAGGATCTGGTAGCAGCCGAACCCGATGACGCCCAGCAGCAGGATCGGCACGACATCCCCGTGCGGCAGGCGGATCGCCCCCTCGCGCCAGCGCAGCAGCACCAGCAGGGTCACCGACGCGATGGTGTAGCGCAGGAAGGTGAAGCCGACCGGGGGCAGGATGCCGATGGCGCCCTTGACCACGATGAAATTGCCGGCCCAGAAGACCATCACGATGAGGACGGCGAACTCGGCAAACCGACGATCGCGCGCGGTCGGGTTGTTCGGGCGGGCGGCCGGCTCGTGGGCGCCGGATGGGTGCGCGCCGGACAGTTCGACGCCCGCCGGTTCGGCGGGCGTCTCGTAGAGCTCGATGCTCGGGTCGATGTCGATCAGGCGCCTTCCTGGTCGAGCTCGAGCAGCTCCTCGTCGTCCTCCTCGGTGACCTTCAACCAGACGAAAAGTCCGGCGAGGACGGCGAGCGGGATGACGATGAGGGCCGCGAGGGTGATTCCCAGCGCGACGGCGACGGTCTTGAGTGCCTTCATGGCCTACCTCCAGATTCGGTGGGATGGATGGTCGATGGCTAGGTCTTGCGGCTCGGTTCGGCCGTCTTGGGACTCGGTTCGGCATGCCGCAGGGCCGGGCCCCGGGTCACCATGTCCTCGATGTCCTCACGGGTGAATTCCGCGAGCTCGTGTCGGGAGCCGGCCTGCCCGCTCATCAGGAGCCGGAGGACGAACGCTCCGCCTTGTTCGAAGAAGAAGACGTCGCGCGGCTTCTGATCGTCCATGTAGCGGCCGATGACCCGGAATGCGGACTCGTAATAGCCGGTCTGATGCCCGGGAGGCGTCCCGCGGCGGGCCCCCGCTTCCTCCATGAATCGCGCGATGTCGTCGTCGAGGAACGTCAACGTCTCCTTCGACTGGGTGCCGACGGATTCGGACCACGTCCCGGTGCTGGCGCCCGAGACGACCAATCCCTGGACGATGAACCCATCGGGCGCCTCGAGGAGCATGACGTCCTTCATCCCGCGCTGGTCGAGGAACGCCCCGATCGAGCGAAAGACCTCCTCGAAGTCCTGGCGAGGGCTGCCCTCGTAGATCCGCATGCGCTCGGGGTTCCTCCGGGTCGGGACCCGAACGTCGGGTCCGCCCGAGTGTAACGAGGGACCCGCCGAGCGGCAAGGCAGACGATCGTCCGACGGACGGCTGCGGGCCGCCGCACGGGTCGCGGAGTCAGTGGGTAGCCGGTCCGCGGAGGAGGCCCGCGGCAAGCTCGCCCGCGAACCGGGCGTCGTTGACGATGAGCGACGTGTTGGCTCGAACCGAGGCGCCATCGGTCAGGACCGCGATGCGGGCGAGCAGCCACGGGGTGAGCGCAGGTCCGGCGATGCCGGCGTCGGCCGCCTCGGCGACCGCACGATCGACGGCGGCCCGTGCGACGTCGTCCGGGAGCGCATCCGCCGCCGGGACGGGAACGCAGACCAGGATCCCGGCGCCGAGCCCGAGCCCGAGATGGACCTCGACGAGATCTCCCGCCGCCTCGACGTCCGCCACCGACGACGGTGCGGGGATCCCAGCCGAGCGGGCATAGAACCCTGGCAGCTCGGCCTGGCCGACGGCCACGACCGGCACGCCGCGCGTCTCGAGGTATTCCAGGGTCGCCGAGACGTCGAGGATCGCCTTGGGACCGGCACACACCACGGCCACCGGCGTCCGGGCGAGTTCGTCGAGGTCGGACGAGATGTCGAAGGTGGGGTTCTGCTGCGCGCCGGCGGCGGCCGCACGCCCGCTGGTGCCTCCCCCACCGAGCGAGCCACGGTGGACGCCGCCGATCCCGCCCGTCGCGAGGACGCGGATCCCCGCCGCGTGGGCCGCGACCATCGTGGCCGAGACCGTTGTCGCGGCCCAGCCGCCATCCGCCAGTGCCGCGGCCAGGCTCGGCCGCGACGCCTTTCGGACCGAGCCGGGCGCCGCCATGGCGAGGGCGTCCAGTGCGGATTCGTCGAGGCCGACCAGGAGTCGCCCCGCACTGATCGCGATCGTCGCCGGGACAGCACCGGAGGCCCGGACGGCAGCCTCGGACGCGCGGGCTACCTCGATGTTGTGCGGATACGGCAGGCCGTGGCTGATGAGGGTCGACTCGAGCGCGACGATCGGTCGGCCGTCGGCGAGCGCGGCCGCGACCTCGAGGCCGATCTCCAGTCGGTCGGCGATCATCGCCCGCCCTCAGGCAAGCGGCAGCTCGGGCCGGGCGGAGGCGAGCTGGCGGGCCGCCGCACGGTGACCGGCCAACGCCGCACGCTGGAGGGACGCCGTCAGCGAGCGGCCGACGGCCCGAGCGGCGAACCAGCCCACGAGGAAGCCGGCGTCGAACGCGTCACCTGCGCCGGTCGTGTCGGATGCGTCGACGCGCTCGGTCGCGACCTCGAACCGACCGTGGTCCGGTCCCAGACGGGTCAGGACGGTCGCCCCCTTGGCCCCGCGCTTGACGACCGCGATCGCCGCGAACTCGAGCAGGCCCTCGACGCCGCGGCCTCCGAGCAGCGCGTCGGCTTCGGAGGCGTTCGCAAAGAGGAGGTCGGGCGCGATCCCAGCGATCAGGGTCCGGGCCGCGCGACGGCCACCCGACATGAGCGGGCCGATGGAGGCGAGATCGACGCTGATCGAGGCCCCGGCGGCGCGGGCGAGCTCGATCGCCCGGGCGCCGGCCAGTCCGAGCGGCGGTTCGAGCAGCGAGTAGACCGGCAGGTGCAGGGCGTCCGCACCGTGGAACCAGTCGGGACGCAGGTCGCCCGGTTCGAGGAGGTCCGCCGCGCCGCGCTCCGTCACGAAGCTGCGCTCGCCACCGGGCACGACCAGCACGCCGACTCGACCCGTGCGCGCGCCGGCGACGCGCGAGATATGGGCGACCACCCCGTCGGACCGGATGGCGTCGACCAGCCTGCGGCCCGCCCCGTCTCGCCCGACGGCCGCGATGAGGCTCGATCGCGCCCCGAGCCGGCTCAGCCAGCGGGCCGTATTGGCGGCGGACCCACCCTGGGCGAGCGCGATGCGACCCGGAACGTCCGTCCCCGACTCGGGTTCGCGCTGCGCCGTGACAACGACGTCGAGCAGCAGATCGCCCAGGACGACGACCATGGCGGGTCGAGAGCCGCGCGCCCCGATGCCCGCGGCGCGACCCGGCTGACCCGGCCGTCGAGGGCGACCCGGACGTCGTGGTCTGCCGGGTCGAGCAGGACGGGGGAGTTGCGGCATCAACGGAGGATAGCCGGGCCACGACTACAATGGCCCGACCTGCACGAGACGCGCCAGCCACCACCGACGGAGGCCGCCCCATGACCGTGGCCACGGATCTCGACCTGCTTTCGATCGACACGATCCGGACGCTCTCGATCGACGCCGTCCAGAAGGCGAACTCGGGCCATCCGGGCGCCCCGATGGGCGCCGCCCCGATGGCCTATGTCCTGTGGACGCGGTTCCTGCGCCATGCCCCGACCCACACCGACTGGGCTGACCGCGACCGCTTCGTGCTCAGTGCCGGCCACGCCAGCATGCTGCTCTACTCGCTCCTTCACCTGACCGGGTACGCGGTCTCGCTCGAGGATCTCGAGCAGTTCCGCCAGTGGGGCAGCATCACCCCCGGCCACCCTGAGTACGGCCTCACGCCGGGCGTCGAGGCGACGACCGGGCCGCTCGGCCAAGGCTTCGCCAACGCGGTCGGGATGGCGATCGCCGAGCGCCGGCTCGCCGCCGAGTTCAACCGGCCGGACGGCGCGATCGTCGACCACTGGACCTACGCGATCGCGTCCGACGGCGACCTCCAGGAGGGCATCGCATCCGAGGCTGCCAGCCTGGCCGGTCACCTGCGGCTAGCCAAGCTCGTCGTGCTGTACGACGACAACCACGTCCAGCTCGA
This sequence comes from Candidatus Limnocylindrales bacterium, assembly GCA_038319665.1. GTDB lineage: Bacteria > Chloroflexota > Limnocylindria > Limnocylindrales > CSP1-4 > SPCO01. Next base: position 36,636 of record JBBQDL010000021.1, on the reverse strand, counting down.
TGGCCCGACCTCGATGGCCTGGTCGGAGGACGTGCCGAAACGCTTCGAGGCCTATGGCTGGCATGCCCAGCGTGTCGAGGACGGCAACGACATCGCCGCCATCGAGGCCGCCATCGAGACCGCGCGCGGCGACGGGCGCCCGAGCCTCATCGCCGTCCGCACGCACATCGGCTACGGCAGCCCGAACAAGCACGACAGCCAGAAGGCGCACGGCGCGCCACTCGGGCCCGAGGAGGTCCGCCTGACCAAGGAGGCCTACGGCTGGGACCCCGACCGGTCGTTCTTTGTCCCCGATGCCGCACGCGACAACTTCCGCTCGGCGATCGCCGCGGGCGAGGCGCTCGTCGCGGACTGGGACGCCCGCTTCGACGCGTATCGTGCCGCGCACCCGCACGAGGCGGCCGAGTTCCGCCGACGGATGCGTCGGGCCGGGCTCGCCGACGGCTGGGACACCGACCTCAAGACCTACGACACCGGGACCGAGATCGCGACCCGCAACGCCAGCCAGGACGCGATCCAGGCGCTGGCCTCGCGTGTTCCCGAGCTGTTCGGCGGCGCGGCCGATCTCTCGGAATCGAACCTGACCGACATCAAGGGCGAACCGAACTTCAGCGCCGACGAGGCCGGCCGGAACCTGCGCTTCGGCGTTCGTGAACATGGCATGGGCGGCGTCACCAATGGGCTCGCGTACCACGGCGGCTTCCTCCCGTATTGCGCCACGTTCCTGACCTTCAGCGATTACATGCGCGGGAGCGTCCGCCTGGCCTCGCTGTCCGGGATCCACGTCGTCTACGTCTGGACCCACGATTCGGTCGGCCTCGGTGAGGACGGCCCGACCCACCAGCCGGTCGAGCACTACGCGGCGCTCCGGGCGATCCCGAATCTCTACTTCGTGCGGCCCGGCGACGCGAACGAGACATCCGCTGCCTGGGCGCTCGCCGCGGAGCGCACCGATGGCCCGGTCGCGCTCGCGCTGACCCGCCAGAAGCTCCCGACGCTGGCCGGCACGGACCGTCTCGCCCGGGAGGGCGTCGCGCGCGGTGGGTACATCCTGCGCGAGGCATCGGGCGGCTCTCCCGAGCTGATCATGATCGGGACCGGTTCGGAACTCCAGCTCGCCTTCGCCGCCGCCGAGGCGCTCGAAGGTGAAGGCATCCCGACCCGTGTCGTCTCGCTCCCCTGCTGGGAACGGTTCGAGCTGCAGGACCCCGCCTACCGCGACAGCGTCCTGCCGCCGGCCGTCCGGGCGCGGGTCAGCGTCGAGATCGGGGTCTCGCTCGGCTGGGAACGCTGGGTCGGTGACGAGGGAGCGATCATCGGGCTCGATCATTTCGGCGCGTCGGCTCCGGCGGGGACGATCTTCGAACACTTCGGCTTCACGTCGGAACGTGTCACCGACGTCGCTCGGCGCGTCGTCCGCGAGGGCCTGCGCGGTCGCATCCCGACGCTCGATCCTGGCCATTTCGGTCACCACCCCACGATCGAGGCCGGCCAGTCCGGCGTCGCGCGGACCGGGAGCTCCGACCCCGGGCATTCCTGACCCCGGGGTACCATCAAGATCGACGGAACCGTGGTCCCGACCGGGACGGCGCCGCCGAGCCGCAAGGGGGATGACGATGACGGATCAGCCACGCACTGAGCCCGATGACGAACGCGATAGCAGCGAAGTCGTGACCGGACCGATCGGCGACGCCAAGCTCGTCGATCCGAAGCAGGCCGAGGCGCTCGGCGCCGATCTCGACCGGTTGCCCGGGGTCGAGATCGAAGATCCGGACGAGGGGATCACCGAGGGGACGTAGATCGCTGCCGTCACCCCCGGCGTCGGCCGTATCCTTGCCGGCATGCGCATCGCCTTTTCGGCCGACCATGCCGGCGCCGCCCTCAAGGACCAGCTGCTCCACCGCTTGGCGGCGGCCGACCTCGCGCATGAGCTGATCGACCTGGGCGGCGATGGCTCGGATCCGGACGACGACTACCCCGATTTCGCGCAGCGGCTGGGCGAGGCGATCGTCGCCGGCGATGCGGATCGCGGGATCCTGATCTGCGGTTCGGGCGTCGGCGCGTCGGTCGCTGCCAACAAGATGCCCGGGATCCGCGCGGCCGTCTGCCACGACACGTATTCGGCGCACCAGGGCGTCGAGCACGATGACATGAACATCCTGACCCTCGGCTCCCGGGTCATCGGGCCCGAGCCGGCCTACGAGTGCGCGGTGGCCTTCCTCCACGCGACCTTCAGCGGCGAGCCGCGCCACGTGCGGCGCCTAGGCAAGGTCCTTGCCATCGAGGCGGCGGCCGCGAAGTCCTGAGCATCGCGCCATCGTCGGCGTACCATGAACGACCACGCTCGGAGGTCACGATGACCGACCCCGCCTCGACGACGCTCGCCGCTCCCCGCCTGGCCCTTGGCGATGGCGACGCCGCCTACAAGGCGGCCGTGGAACGGGTACGGACGGAGGCCTGGGCGGCCCGACTCTTCGACCGGGACGTCACGCTCTGGACCGCCGATCCACGCGTCGGCGAGGCCATCGCAAGCCGGCTCGGCTGGCTCGACGCGCCCGCCCATTTCACCGGGCAGATCCCGGGTCTCGAGGCGTTCGGCGACGCGGTGGTCGATCAGGGCTTCACGACCGCCGTCGTGGCCGGGATGGGCGGCAGCAGTCTCGCGCCCGACATCCTCCATCGGACGTTCGGGTCGCTCGAGGGCTACCTCGCCCTGCGGATCCTCGACTCGACCGATCCGGCCTACGTGGCGGCGACCCTCGACGATCTCGACCCGCTGCGCACGCTCGTCATCATCGCCTCGAAGTCGGGCACGACGACCGAACCGAACGCCTTCCTGGCGTACGCCTGGGACCGCGCCGACCGGGCGCTCAAGGCGGTCCCCCATCACGTGTACGAGCACCCCGGCGCCTTCTTCGTCGCTATCACCGACCCGGGCAAGAGCGTCGACGCGATCGAGCACACGGACGACTTCCGCGAGGTCTTCCTCAACCCGCCGAACATCGGCGGGCGGTACTCCGCGTTGACCTATGTCGGGCTGGTCCCGGCGTCACTCATCGGCATCGACCTCGATCCCCTGCTCGCGTCGGGTTCGTCGATGCTCGACGCCTGCCGCGAGGCCGATCCGGACGCCAACCCCGGCCTCTCGCTCGGACTCGCGATGGGAACCCTCGCGAAGGCCGGCCGCGACAAGCTGACCTTCCTGACCGACGACGAGATCGTCGCGTTCGGGGCGTGGGCGGAGCAACTGATCGCCGAGAGCACCGGCAAGCACGGCGTCGGGATCGTCCCGGTCGACCTCGAGCCACTCGGCGCCGTCGAGAGCTACGGGTCCGACCGCGCCTTCGTGCGGCTGGCACTGGCCGGCGTCGCCGGCACGGAACGCGATGTCCTGGCCGACGCCCTCGAGGCGGCCGGCCACCCGGTCATCCGGATCGAGCTCGCCGACCCGATCGACCTCGGCGCCGAAGCCGTCCGCTGGGAGGTCGCCACCGCGATCGCCGGCGCGGTGCTCGGCATCGACCCGTTCGACCAGCCCAACGTCGAGGAGGCCAAGCAGCTGACGCGCGAACTGCTCGAGGGCCGCGGCGACGGAGCCGATCGCCGATCGACCGATGTCGCGGGCGAGCCGGGCCCGATCGCGAAGGACGACGACCTCGCACTCTATGGCGACGCCGCCATGCGGCTGACCGCGAGCGATGGCGACGGCGATGTGGCCACGGAGCTGGGCCGCCATCTCCAGCGCCGGCGTCCCAACGCCTACCTGTGTCTGCAGGCCTTCATCGCTCCGACTCCGGCGCGCGACGCAGCGCTCGCGCGGATCCGGAGGCTGCTGCGCGACCGCACGAAGCGGGCCACGACGGCGGGCTACGGGCCGCGCTTCCTCCACTCGACCGGGCAACTCCACAAGGGCGGCGCTCCGATCGGATGGTTCCTCCAGCTGACCTCGGACCATCCGGCCGATGTGGAGATCCCGGGCTGGCCGTACACCTTCGGCCAGCTCATCGACGCGCAGGCGGCGGGCGACTTCGGCGCCCTCGAATCCCACGACCTGCCCATCCTGCGAGTCCATCTCGGCGCCGATCCCGATGCCGGGCTGGCTGCGCTCGAACGGGCCCTCGCGGCGGCCCTCGACAAGACGGAGGCCTGACGGAGATGCGCATCGGGTTCATCGGCCTCGGGCGGATGGGGGGCAACATGGTCCGCCGCCTCGTCCGCGACGGGCACGAGATCGTCGTCTACAACCGGACGCCCGAGAAGACGGTGGAGATCGCCGGCGAGGGCGCGACGCCGTCGTACTCGATCGCCGAGCTGGTCGCCGCGCTCGAGAAGCCGCGCGCGGTCTGGATCATGGTCCCGGCCGGCGACGCCACCGAGGCGCAGATCACCGAGCTGCTCGAGCACCTCGAGCCGGGCGACACGATCATCGATGGCGGTAACACGAACTTCCACGACGACGTCCGCCGGCACACGGATCTGGCCAAGCAGGGCATCCAGTACGTCGACGCGGGCGTCTCGGGCGGGGTGTGGGGTCTCAAGGTCGGCTTCTGCCTGATGGTCGGTGGCGACCCGTCGGCCGTCGACCCGCTCGTCCCTGTCTTCACGACCCTCGCCCCGCCGAACGGCTATCTCCATGTCGGCGGACCGGGTGCCGGCCACTACGTGAAGATGGTCCACAACGGCATCGAGTACGGACTGATGCAAGCCTATGCCGAGGGCTTCGAGATCATGCACGCGAGCGACTACAAGCTCGACCTCGCGGCGATCTCGGAGCTGTGGATGCAGGGCTCGGTCGTCCGGTCGTGGCTGCTCGAGCTCGCCGGCAGCGCGTTCAAGACGAACGGCCAGGACCTCGAGCACATCAAGGGCTTCGTGGCCGATTCCGGTGAGGGCCGCTGGACGGTCCAGGAAGCGATCGACCACGACGTCCCGGCTCCGGTCATCACCCTCTCGCTGTTGACCCGCTTCCGCTCGCGGCAGGACGATTCGTACGGGGCGAAGGTGCTTGCCGCGCTCCGCAACGAGTTCGGCGGCCACGAAGTCAAGACCGAGTAGCGGCGGCGTTTCATGGCCGGCGTTCGCCATTTACGACCGAGGTTCGTGCTATGCCAGAGCGTGAGTTCATCGAGAGGCGATCGATGACTGACGGAGCGCCGGCGACCGACGTGACGAGCGTGGCGCGACCCGGGCGGCGGCAGGATGCGATCTACCCTCGGCCGCCGGCAGGGCGACGCGCGGCCGAGCACGACGGGGATTCGTAGGTGGCAAAGGCTTCGGCAAAGGCTTCGGCCAAGGTCCCCGCCAAGGACCCGGTCCCGGGCGAGGAGGCGCCGGCCGACCAGCCCATCCCCGCCCGGCCCTCGCCGCGGCCGAAGGACGCGCCGCTGACGATGCGCGAGGTCCGCCTCTCGCGCGAAGGCAAGCGCCCGTCGCGCGCCAAACCGGTCGAGAACGTGCTGCGCGAGGGCCTGCGTCTCGAGCGAGTCCCCGACCCGTCGATCCTGGTGCTCTTCGGCGCGACCGGCGATCTCGCCCACCGCAAGGTCATCCCGGCGCTCTACCAGCTGTGGCGGACCAACCTGCTGCCGCACGAGTTCATCCTCCTCGCCATCGGCCGGCGGCCATACGACGACAAGACCTTCCGGTCCGAGATCCACACTTCCCTCGAGCAGTACAGCCGGATCCTCCCGCTCGACAAGGAAGCCTGGGAGTCGTTCGCGGAACGGATCACCTACCAGCAGCTCGACTTCGACGATGCGGCGGCGTTCGACACCCTATCCACCCATCTGGACGCCATCGATACCGAGCACGGCACGCGCGGCAACCGCCTCTATTACCTCGCTACCCAGCCGATCCAGTTCGCCGAGATCGTCGGCCAGCTGGGACGCGTCGGCCTCGACCACGAGCACCACGATGGGGGCTGGCGTCGGATCGTCATCGAGAAGCCGTTCGGGCACGACCTTGACTCGGCCAAGCGGCTGAACCGTGAGGTCGGCAAGGTCTTTCGCGAGTCGCAGGTCTACCGCATCGACCATTACCTGGGCAAGGAGACCGTCCGCAACCTGCTGGTCTTCCGGTTCGGCAACGGGATCTTCGAGCCGCTCTGGAACCGGCGCTACGTCGACCACGTGCAGATCACCGTCGCAGAGTCGATCGGGATCGAGAACCGGGGCGCGTTCTACGAGCAGACCGGCGCCTCGCGCGACGTCCTCCAGAACCACCTCCTCCAGCTCGTCAGCCTGGTCGCGATGGAGCCGCCGGCCACGTTCGAGGCGAATGCCCTGCGCGACGAGAAGGTCAAGGTCCTGCGCGCGATCGAGATCACGCCCGCCGACGTCCCCGAAAACGTCGTTCGCGGCCAGTACGGTCCGGGCTGGGTCGCCGCGACCCAGGTCCCGGGCTACCGCGCCGAGCCCGACGTCGACGCCCAGTCGGAGACCGAGACGTTCGTCGCGGCCAAGTTGATGATCGACGACTGGCGCTGGTCCGGCGTCCCCTTCTACGTCCGGACCGGGAAGCGGCTCCCCAAACGCGCGACCGAGATCGCGATCCAGTACCGCGAGGTCCCCCATCGCCTGTTCAAGGATGAAGGCGTCGAACCCGACGCGAACCTGCTCGCCATCCGGATCCAGCCGGACGAGGGGATCATGCTGCGGTTCGGGGCCAAGGTCCCGGGTCTCGGCCTGGACGTGCGGTCGGTGACCATGGACTTCACCTACGGGTCCGCCTTCAGCGTCGATTCACCCGACGCCTACGAGACGCTGATCCTCGACGCCCTCCAGGGCGACGCGTCGCTATTCACCCGCGCCGACGAGGTCGAGGAGGCGTGGAGCATCGTCGATCCGATCATCGACGCCTGGGCGTCAGGCCCGGCGCCGGACTTCCCGAATTACGATGCGGGGACCTGGGGCCCGCCGGCCGGCGACGAATTGATCGCCCGCGACGGCCGGCACTGGCGCCGGATCTGAGGGCGGCCCACCGATGACGACGCAGACGCCTGTCGCCCCGGATGCGCCCATCAAGATCGGTGAGCCGGTCCTGCGCTGGACCGCCCGCGCCCACAGCATCCCCGAGATCGAGACCGAGCTGGCCAAGATCTGGGCGCAACAGGACCTGAGCGTCGACACCGACGGAGCACCGGGCCGCCATATCGCCGCTCGAACGAGCGTGATGAACCTGGTCGTCGTGGCTCGCCGACCGGAGATCGCCGAGCGCTCGGCGGCGACCATCCAGATGCTGACCGGCCGGCACCCCTCGCGCACCATCGTCATCCAGTCGGCCGATCCCGACGGTCCGTCGTGGCTCGATGCCCGCGTCGAGGCGCACTGCATCATGCCCCGCGCCGATGCCCCCGAGACATGCGCCGAGACGATCCACCTGGTCTGCGGCGGCGAATCCGGCCGGCACTTGTCCGCGATCGCGACGCCGCTGATCATCCATGACCTCCCGGTCACGATCTGGTGGCCGGGCGAGCCGTCGTTGAAGGATCGTTCGGCGAAAGACCTCCTCACCAGCGCGGACCGCCTCATCGTGGATGGTTCGAGCTGGAGCGGCGACGGCCTGGCACGGTTGCGCGAGCTGGCGGGGCTCCTCGAGACCACGCACCTTGCGATCAGCGACTTCGCGCTCGTCCGCCAGTCGCGCTGGCGGGAGGCCATCGCCTCGATCTTCGACGACCCCGACTTCCTCCGCTACCTGCGCTCGCTGCGCCGGATCGCGGTGACCTACGGGACGCACGACGAGACGGGCGCGCCCGGATCGACCAACCTGGTCAAGCCGATCTACCACGTCGGCTGGCTCGCCTCACGCCTCGACCTGTCGGTCGTCAAGCCGCTCGCCCAGTTCGCGGGCGGGCGCGCGGCCGGCGCCTCCCGCCCGGCTCGCGGCGGGCCGGTCAAGCCCGTCCTCGATCGTGGGCTGGTTGCCACGCTGGCGGACGGCCGCGCCGAGGTCGGGGTCGTCGTCCGTCCGGTGGTCTCGGCGATGCCCGCCGGGACGACCCTTCGAGTCGAGCTCCTCGCCGAGCGACGCGGATCCGAGCTGCGGGCCGATGTGACCGCCGAGGCCGAAACGGTCCACGTCCGGGTCTGGCAGGACGGCGTCGAGGCGTGGGACCGGCACTTTCGGGCCGCCCGGCGTGGCGAGGTCGATCTGCTCGCGGAGGCGATCGAGAACGGCGGGCGCGACCCGGTCGCGGTCGGTGCGCTGCGCTCGGCGGCCCAGCTGATCGGGCCGGACGGGAAGACCGCATGAGCGACCCGACGATCGTCGTCGCCGCCGATCCGGCGGCTGCCGCGGTAGAGGCGGCCGCCCGTATCGTGACGGCGCTCGATGCCGCGATCGAGGCGCGCGGGCGGGCCGACTGGGCGACGACCGGGGGCTCGACACCGGTCGGCACCTACCGGCGGCTGGTCGCGCCACCGCTCGTCGACGCGGTCCCATGGCCAGCCGTCCACGTCTGGTGGGGCGACGACCGCTATGTCCCGCGCGACCACCCGGCTTCGAACGTCAAGCCATTCGACGACATCATGCTCGGGATCTCGGCCGCCGAGGAAGGCACCGCCGGCGGCGGCTACAAGGGCGTCCCGATCCCGGTCGAGAACATCCATCCGTTCCCCATCGGCGAGGCGATCGGCGAAGGCCGGGGGGCGGCCTGGTGCGCGGCGACCCTCGCCGACGAGTTGCGGGCGGCCGGGTTGCCGGTCGTGGACGGCTGGCCTGCGTTCGATCTGATCCTGCTCGGGATCGGGGTCGACGGACACCTCCTGTCGGTCTTCCCCGGATCGTCCGCGCTCGATGCGACCGAGCTCGCCCTTGCCATCCCGGCACCGACCCACATCGAGCCGCACGTCGAGCGGGTCACGCTCAATCCAGCCGTGGTCGGGGCGGCCGTGGGTGTCGTCGTCGTGGTGACAGGCGCGGAGAAGGCTTCGATCGTCCCCTCGATCTTCGGTTCGGACCGCGACCCGCACCGCTGGCCGGCGCAGCTCGCCCTTCGGGCGGGGGCGACCTGGATCCTCGATGAGGCGGCCGCGAGCGGGTTGCCCGGTCGGTGACGGCCGCGTCCCCATCGCTCGTCGTGGCCTCGCCCGATGGCACGCCGATCGCGGTCTTCACAAGCGGGATGGGTCCGCCGCTCGTCCTCGTCCACGGCGCCACCGCGGACCACACGACCTTCCGCGTCGTCGGACCGCTCCTCGCCCGCGACTTCACGGTGCATGCGATCGATCGACGCGGCCGCGGAGCCTCGGGCGATGCGTCCCGGTACACGATCGAGCGCGAATACGAGGACGTCGCGGCTGTCGCGGAGGTGGTCGCCATCGAACCCGGGGCGCCCGCAGCCGTCTTCGGCCACTCGTATGGCGGGCGCTGCGCCCTGGGCGCCGCGCTGCTGACCGACACGATCGGGTGGGTCATCTCGTACGAGGGCGCGCCGACGCCACCGGGATCGAGCTATCACCCGACCGGCATCGAGGCACGCCTGCGCCAGCGAATCGCGACGGGCGACCAGGACGGTGCCCTCGCGCTCTTCCTGACCGAGGTGGTCGGGATGCGGTCCGAGGACCTCGCCGCCTACCGGGCCGACCCGGTCTGGCCACTGCGGGCCGCCGCCGCCGGGACCATCCTTCGCGAGCTCGAGGCTGAAGTGGATCCGGCCGCCTCGCTCGATCGACTCGGCGCGATCCGGCAACCCGTCCTCCAGCTCCTCGGGGGCGAGAGCCTGCCCGTCTTTCGCGAAGCGACCGTGGCCCTCGACGACCGGCTCGCCGACGGCCGGATCGTGGTCATCGAAGGCGCCCGTCACGCGGCCCACCACACGCACCCGGATGTGGTCGTCGAGGCAGTCCGGACGTTCCTTGCCCGTGCGGATCTCGTCGGCCCCGAGGGGACCGACTCCTGACGGATGCACGACACGCGGGCATTCGTCAGGAGTGATCGGCCACGACGACCTTTCTTGAGCGTGGTCACGGACCCCGCGACGGCCAATCTCCGGCCAGTTGCCACCTCGTGTCACATCTGTCCGAAACGGGCGGACTTGCGCTCGCCTGACGTGCAAATCTCAGAAAGTGGTCGCGGGCGCCATGTCGACGCACGCCAGCGCCGCGCCGCGCCTCGCCGTTCGTGCCAGAATCTGACCATATGCTGCAGATGAACGTCCTGGGGTGGATCGTCGTCGGCTTCATCGCCGGCGCGATCTCGGCCCGCCTGGTCGGTGCCCGTACCGCGCGCGGCTGCCTGCCCAACATCGTGGTCGGGATCCTAGGCGGCGTGATCGGCGGCTGGCTGGCGAACCAGATGGGGTTCACGGACGTCCAGGGATTCATCGCCGCGGTGGTCGTCGCGATATTCGGTTCCCTCGTGGTGCGCCTCGTCCTCGACGCCATGAGCAGGCGCTGACCGGCCCGGCTACCATCGGTCTATGACTGACGCGACCTCGACCGCGAGCCGGCCCTACTCACCCGGTCTCGAGGGGGTCATCGCCGGCGAGACGAGCCTCAGCCTCGTCGATGGCGAGCGCGGCCGATTGCTCTATCGGGGCTATCGGATCGGCGACCTCGTCGCGCACGGCACCTATCCGGCCGTCGCGAACCTGTTGTGGACGGGCGACTGGGATCCGAACCATCGCCTTCCCACCGCGCCGATCCCAGCGGCCGTCATGACCGTCCTGCGCGCCCTTCGCCCGGCCACCAAGCCGATGGATGCGCTGCGAACCGCCGTCTCGGCGTGGGGCACGACGCAGGACCTGGCGTGGCCGCCGACGATCGAACACGCCCGAGCCCTAACGTCGTTCTCCCCGTCCGCGCTGGCCGCGTTCGCCAGGCTGCGCGCCGGCAACGAGCCCATCGATCCGGACCCCTCGCTCGACCTCGTCGAAGGATTCCTCTACCAGCTCAACGGCACGCGACCCGACGCCGAGACGACGCGCGCGCTCGATGCCTACTTCATCGTCGGTTCGGAGCATGGCTTCAATGCCTCGACGTTCACCGCCCGGGTCGTCACCTCGACCCGTTCGGACATCGCCTCGGCGGTGACCGCCGCGATCGGGACGATGAAGGGTCCCCTCCATGGCGGCGCCCCATCCGAGGTCGTGGACCAGTTGAGCCAGATGGGCTCGGCTGAGCATGCGGAGGAGTGGGTCCGCGGGGCGCTCGGTCGCGGCGAGCGGCTGATGGGCTTCGGACACCGCGTCTATCGAGCTTACGACCCACGCGCCGCCGCGCTGCGCAAGGTCGCCGAGGGGATGGAGCACCGCCCGGACTGGCTGGAAAAGGCCATCCAGGTCGAGGACGTCGTCCTGCGCGTCCTCGCCGAGAAGCACCCGGAGCGCGCGCTCAAGACCAATGTCGAGTTCTACGCAGCGCCCGTGCTCATGGGCGTCGGCCTCGCGCCGGACCTGTTCCCGGCCGCCTTCTCGCTCTCGCGCCACGCCGGCTGGACCGCCCACGTCCTCGAACAGGCCGCGGACAACCGGCTGATCCGTCCGGACGTCAACTACGTCGGGCCCGCGGAGCGCGACCTCCCCACCTGAAGGAGGGGTCCGGCAGCGCCGGGCATCGTCGTGCGGTCGGCGGCGCCTACCATGGGTCTCGTCCGGGCGTCAACGGCACCGGCCACCGAAGGAGTGACGATGGCCGTCCTGGAGACGCACGACATCGGCAAGCGCTACGGGCGCCGGAACTGGGCGCTCCGCCACGTCGATCTCGAAGTCCCCGACGGCAGCATCACGGCCATCGTCGGTCCGAACGGGTCGGGCAAGTCCACCCTTCTCAAGGCATGGGTCGGCTTCGAGCGACCGACCGAGGGCTACCTGACCGTCGATGGCATCGACCCGTGGAAGGATCGCGGCGGCGCCATCGAGCGGATCGGCTATGTGCCCCAGGCGCCGTCGCTCTATCGCGAGCTCACGGTCGACGAACACGTGGCGATGGCTAGGACCCTGCGACCGAGGTTCGATCCGTCGATCGCCCGCCACCGACTCGACGACCTCGACATCCCGCTGGACGCGCGCGCCGATGAGCTGTCCGGGGGACAGCAGGCGCAGGTCGGCCTCGCGCTCGCGCTCGGGGTGCGAGCGCCGGTCCTCCTGCTCGACGAACCGCTGGCCAGCCTGGACCCGCTGGCCCGGCGCGAATTCCTGCACGTCCTCGTCGACGCGGTCCGGGCCGACGGCTCGACCGCGCTCCTCTCCTCGCACGTCATCACCGACATCGAGCAGGCGTGCGATCGGCTGCTCGTCCTGGGCGCCGGGCGGACGCTGCTCGACCTCTCGATCGCGGGCGCCATCGCGGAGCACCGGGTGGTCGACGCCGCCGACGTTGATGCCGTGGCTCCGCCGCCGGGGAAGGTCGTGGGCAGTTTCCCGGGACCGGCCGGCGAGAAGCTCAGCCTCGTCCGCGGCGACGAGTCGGTCGGTGGCCGACCGGCCACGCTCGAGGAGGTGGTGCTGGGTCACCTTGCCGCGGCGCGCAGACCTCGGTCGACCGTCGCGAGCGGGGGGCTGGCGGCATGATCGCCCGGCGCTTCGAATGGGCGCGCCTGACCCTCCGACTCCATCGCTTCGAGCTGCTGGCATTCGGCGCCGCCATCATCGGGCTCGCGATCGGGGCATTCGTCGCGTCCGCCTATGTTGACAGCGTTCGGCCACCGGCCGACTGCCTCACCGCCAACGGCGACGTCCCATTCAGTTGTCAAGAGGCGCTCCGCAAGGTCGAGGACGCCCGGGGCCTCATGGGCCTCGTGACGACGCCGCTGCTGCTCGTCGCATACGCGATCGGGCTCTTCCTGGGGGTCCCGGTCATCGCTCGCGAGCTCGAGCGTGGCACCGTGCGCCTCGCCTGGTGGCTGGCACCCTCGCGCTGGCGCTGGTACCTCGCCCGACTGCTGCCGATCCTGGTGATCCTCGCGGTGCTGACCATCGTGGCGGGGGTGGCGATGGACCGCATGTTCGCTGCGAGCAGCCCGAACGTCGACGTCTCGATGTCGTTCGATGGGTATGGCGTCCGCGGGGGGCTGATCGCGAGCCGGGCGATCTTCATCTTCGCGGTCTCGGTCCTCGTCGGGTCGTTCATCGGACGTGCCATGCCGGCGGTCATCATCGCGACGGCGATCGCCTTCTTCGGGCTCACTGGCGGCATCCAGATCCACCAGAAGATCTTGGCGACCGAGGCGGTGCAGGTGCCGATCGACCCATTCGCTGGCAGCGGCGGCAAGCCTGGCGACATGTACATCGACCAGAAGTTCAAGCTCCCTGACGGCACTCTCGTCGGATACGAGTACTTCAACGGCAGCGACCCCTACGACCAGAACGGCCAGCCGCGGTACCCGCAGATCGCCCTGGTCATCCCGGGCGAGCGCTATCGGTTCGTGGAGGCTCGTGAGGCCTTGGCGCTTGCCGGCGGCTCTCTCGTGGCGTTACTCATCGCCGGCGTCGTGGTCGCCCGGCGGCGGCCCGGCTGATCGATCAGAGTTCAGGCGTAGCGCGAGTGGCCGGCGTGGCGCCGGGCGCCGAATGGGTCGTCACCGGGCCGCCGCGGAGGAGGACCGTAGCCGCCGCGAAGACGAAGATGCCTGCGCCCACCACGAACAGCCCATCGACGCCGCTAAACGCGACGACCGCTGCACCCGCCGCCGGCCCGACCGTGCCCGCCGCATAGAGCGGCAGATAGACGAGGTTGAGCGCGGCCGAACGCCGCTCTGCCGGGAGTTCCGTGGCCAGCAGTCCGAAGATCATCGAGCTGATCGTCGCGGTCCCGGCGCCGAGGATGACGGCCAGCAGGGCGAGCACCCCGATCGACCCGGCGATCGGCATCAGGAACAACACGACGCCTGCGCCAGCCAGGGCCGGCACGAGGACGCGACGGAATCCGATGCGGTCGCCGATGACGCCACCGAGCGGTGATGCCAAGGCGCCGACGAGGGCTGCCGTCCCCGCGACGAGCCCGATCGCCGACGCCAGCCCCGGCCCAGCGCCCGCGACCCGCTCGACGAGGACAGGGATGTACGGCCGGCTCATCTGGATCGCCACGTATGAGATGCCGAAGATGCCGAAGATCCGCCTCGTCGCCGGGTCGGTGAGGACACCACGCAGGTTCGCGAAGGCGAGGTCCACGATGCGGCCGGTCGGCACGACCTCGGGCCGGACCTCCTTCGAGCCGACGGCGATTAGCACGGCCGTCCCGACCGAGAGGAGCGCCGAGAGCGCGAAGACCGGTGGCAGCCCCCAGCCGAAGCCATCGATCAGGATCCCCGCGAGCGCGGGCCCGACCGCAAAGCCGACCGCACCCGACGCGCCGAAGATCGCGATGGTCGTGCCAAGCCGGGGCCGCGGGGTGACGTCGCGGATCCCGCCCAACATGATCCCGGTGTTGCCGAGCTGGAACCCGATAAGGAGCATGGCGAGTGCCACTTGCCACGGCTCTCTCGCGAGGGCGACCGCCGCGAAGACGACCGCCTCGACCAGTGCGCTGCGGATGATGACGACCTTGCGGCTGTACTTGTCGGCCCACGCACCCCACAACGGGACAAGGGGCATCCCGACGATGAAGATCAGGGCACTGAAGATCCCGACGAAGAGGAGGCGATCATGCTCGGCGACGCCCATCTGCCGCAGGTACGTGGGCAGCAGCGCGAAGATCTGGCTGACGCCCAGACCTTCCACCATCGAGGTGATCCAGAAGATGCCCAGGAGGATGCGCCAGTCCTGTGCGGGGCGGGTGGGGGTCGGCGTAGGGGTCGGCATCGGGGTCGGCATCGGGGTCGCGGCGGACACCTCGCGAGCCTAGCGGATGCGGTCCGGGCCCGCGGGCGTCGCCGGCCGGCCGGCGACCGACGCTCGCGACCGACGCTCGCGACCGGCGAGGCACCCGGCCCGCGCGACCGGGCTCAGGGCAGCGCCGGTCGGCAACTCCGCCAAAACCTGTCGCTGACGAATGTTAGGCAGGTCTGGGCGGTCCCCGGCTACGCAAGAAGCGGACCGCGCGGGCCCTTGAGCACGACTCGGGTCTACGAAAGTCCGGATGCCGGCCCGATCCGCGAGGGGATCCCGCCTAACATTCACCCCGGTGACGTTTTGGCGGACTTGGCGCTGCCTTGGCGGAGTTGGCGCGCGGGCACGGGCAGCGCCGGTCGGCAACTCCGCCAAAACGCATCGCTGGCGAATATTAGGCGAGGTGCCGGGCCGTCCCAGGCCAAGCTGGAGACACGCCGCGCGCTTGCTTGAGCACGGTTCGGGCCCGTGGACGACCGGATGCCGGGCCGATCTGCGGGCGGATCCCGCCTAACGTTCACCCCGGTGACGTTTTGGCGGACTTGGCGCGCGGGCGCGCCCGGAGCCGCGACCGGGGGCGTATGGCGAGGGTCCGGGACCACCCGCCCGGCCCCGGACACACGAAAACGCCCGAAGGAACTGATGGGGACCTCCGTTCGACGGGTCCTGAAGCTGCGAACAAGTCCGCAGTCCCAAGTCGTCGCCGGGTCCCTCGCTCGCCTGCCTTGCGACCTGCGAACCTGGTTCCCGGGACCGTCCCGAGGATCACTCCCCGAACCGGTCTGGCGGTTCGATCTGCCCCTTCGGGCAAGACGAAATGTACGGCCCGGGCCCGGGCCCCCACAACGGGCTTGTCCACGAACTTGCGGCGCCTCCCCGAAAAGTTATCCCCGAACTTGGGCGCGATGTGGACGGTCTGTGGATACACTCGACGCCGGGAGGTATCGCATGGCTCGTTTGATCGCCCGCCTCGTCGCGGCGCAGGACGGTTGGGCCCGTCCGTTCGGGGACTTCAATCACCGCTGGCTGAGTGCCCTGTTCTTGCCGATGCGCCCGGTCAAGGACTTCCTGAACGGCGTCTGGCTCGGCCATCCGGTCCACTCGGCCGCCACGGACATCCCCATCGGGACGCTCCTCCTCACCGTGATCCTCGACGTCCTGGGCCAGAACGCCGCAGCCGACATCGCCCTCGTGGCGACCATCCTGTTCATGCTCGGGGCGGCCGCCACGGGCGCCGCCGACTACACCGATACGGACGGGACCGCGCGCGTCCGGGCGACCCTCCACGCGACGCTCATGGTCATCGCGCTACTGCTCCTGCTCATGTCCGTCGTGCTGCGGGCCGCGGGCGGCAACTCGGACCGATCCATCGCGGTCGCCATCTCGTTTCTGGGGTTCCTGATCGTGACCGCGGGCGCCTACGTCGGTGGGGACGTCGTCTACATCTTCGGCAACATGGTCAACCGGCACGCCTTTCGCGGCTCGGGCACGAAGTGGGTGAAGCTCGACACGGGCGGCGTCGCGGATCTCGCCGCCCTCCCCGAGGCGACCCCGACCAAGATGAAGGCCGGGATCAACGACCTTGTCCTCGTGCGGGTCGGCGACTCCGTGCGCGCGCTCCACGCGGTGTGCGCCCACGCCGGCGGGCCGCTCGCGGAGGGCACCTTCGCCGACGGCTGCATCGAGTGCCCGTGGCATGGTTCGCGCTTCCGCATGTCGGACGGCCACTTCCAGCGCGGTCCGACCGTCTACGACCAGCCGGCCTACGAGATCCGCGCCGCCGAGGGCGGCGGCTATGAGGTCCGGCGCCTGGCTACGTAGGTGATCGACCAGATCGTCATCGATGACCCCAGCCTCGTCGTCCTGATCGGGGCGGCGGGCGCGGGCAAGACGACCTTCGCCGCCCGTCATTTCGCGGCCGACGAGGTCCTCTCGTCCGATCGCTATCGGAGGCTGGTCTCGGGCGACGAGGCGAACCAGGCCGCCACGCGTGCGGCCTTCGTCCGCCTCCATCGCGACCTCGAGATCCGACTGTCCCAGGGCCGGCTGACGGTCGTCGATGCCACGAGCGTCCGGTCGGCGGCGCGGCGGGCGCTCCTCGCGCGTGCGACAGCGGCCGGGCTGCCCGTGACCGCGATCGTCCTCGACCTGCCCGCCGAGACCGTCCTCGCGCGGAACGCGGCGCGGCCGGCCAGGACCGTGGACTTCGCGGTCGTCCGCCACCAGCTCGCCGGCGTTCGGGCGTCGCTCGATGGCCCTGCGCCGGCGCTCCACCGCGAGGGCTTCCGGCAGGTCGTGGTCCTGCGCGATCCGGCCGAGGTGGACCTCGTCAGGATCCGGCGGCGTCCGGCCTGACCACCCGCCCGAACGGTCGCGCTCGAAGCTCGACCCAGATCCCGTTCGCCATGTAGATGTCGCCCCGGGCGATCTCGAGGGCGGCCGCCTCGTCGGGGGCGCGGACGATGAGGATCGACGCCGAGACGTCGGCGAAGGCGCCGACCTCGACGATGACCCCGGCGTCGATGAGGTCAGCGGCACGAGCCAGGTGCCGGGCACGGAACGGGATTCGCGTCTCGGCCGCATCGGGCGCGTAGGTGGCTTCGATGAGCCAGGCCGGTGCGATCGTGATCTCGGGTCGCGGTTCGGGCGCGGGCGGCTCGTCGGACATGGCCGCGAGTCTACGTGGTCCCGACGGCGATGCAGGCGATCGCTGCCATGGCCAGGGCGATCCCCGCGGCGTGCGTGCGCGTCACGCGCTCGTGCAGGAAGAGCCAGGCGAGGACGACCGTCGTCACCGGGTAGAGCGACGACAGCACGGCGGCGACCGCCAGCGCCCCGGCCTGGACGGCGAGGATGAACGCGCCGTTGCCGGTCATGTCGAGCATGCCCACGACCGAGATGGCCGGCACGAGCCGCCGGTCCGGGCGCCAGGCGGCACCTGTCACGACCACCGCGCCACCGACAAGCAGCGCCTCCGCGCCTCGGATGACGACGAGCGGCCCGAACGCGTGGCCGTCGCTGATCTGCGCGGCGGCGACGCTGAACGCCCCGATCGCGACGCCCGCGATCAGCGCGAGGCCAAGACCAGAGGGTCGGGGAGGCGCGGACGTCTCGGTCGTCTCGTCACGGACACGCGAGACGAGGATGACCGCGACGATTGCCAGCGCGATGCCGACCAGGACGAGCGGGGCTGGCAGACCCTCGAGGACGATCCCGGCAGCGACTGGGATGAGCGCCGCGATTACGCCCGTGACCGGCGCGACGATGCCCATCCGTCCGACGGCGAGACCGCGATACAAGGCGCTGATGCCGATCCCGCCGGTGATCCCGCCCAGCACGCTCCAGCCAAGATCGGCCGTGGTCGGGGCGGTCTCGCCCCGGGCGATCGCGAGGACAAGGGCGAAGGCCATGCCGACCACCTGCGAGAGCACGACCACACCGAACAGCGGGGTTCGTCGGGTCAACAGACCGCCGCCGAAATCGCCACTCCCCCAGGTGACCGCGGAGACCAGGCCGAGAAGGACGGTCGCCGTCCCCGCACCGAGCTCGATCAGGCGCGGCGACCTGGCGCGGCGGCTGTCCGCGCCGGAGCGGCGGCCGTCGCGGCCGGAGCGGCGGCCGTCGCGGCGGGTGCGGTGCCGTCCACGCTCGTCGGCCCATCGAGGACCACGACCGAGTCGGCGGCCTCGTCGTAGCGCGGCGACGTGGTCAGGTAGATGACCTGGAAGTCCGCGGCGATCGTCTTGAGCAGGCCGAGCGCTCGTGCCGCGCGAGCATCGTCGAGCGTCACGAACGGATCGTCGAAGACGAGCGGCGGCCGGCGGTCGCCGGTGACGAGCCGGACCAGCCCGAGACGGGCCACGAGGAACACCAGGTCGAGGGTGCCCTGGCTCAACGAGCTGACCGGGACCCAGTCGTTCTTCTCGGGGGCGCGGACCTCGATCTCGAGGCTCTTGTCGTCAACGCGGACCCGCCGGTATCGACCATCGGTGACGGCCGCCAGGTCCCGCACCATGTGCGTCTCGAGATAGCGGGTCGCGGTCTTCATCGTCGCCTGCTCGGCGCGGTCGATGGCGGCCAGGGTCGCGGCGAAGACGCGCTGACGTCGTTGCGACGCGGCCAGCTGCTCCTGCCACGCGGCGAGCCGCTCGCCCTGGCCGGCGACCTGTTCGGCATCGACGGTGTTGGCCTCGACACGTGCTCGCGCATTCGCCTCGTCGTCGCGCGATCGTTCGAGCGCGCCCTCCTGGTCGCGGACCTCGACCTCGAGTCGTTCGCGCGCCCGTGGCTCCTTGGCGATGGGCCCGAGCGCATCGAGCGCGCTTGTCTTCTGCTCGATCTCGAGGGCGGCCGCGTCGCGCAGGGCGGGCAGCGTCTGGGTCGGTTCCTTGCCGACGAGTCCCTCGAGCTGCGCCGCGAGCCGGTCGATATGTCCGACGTGGGCCTCCTCACGAGTGAGAAGGTCCTCGGCTTCGGGGAGGTCGCTCAGGCCGATGAGCCCGAGCTGGGCCTTCGCCCTCGCCTCGGAATCGACCAGTTCGGCCTCCATCTCGGAGCGGCCGCGCAGTCGCCGGTCGATCTCGACGTCGCGCATCGTGGTCTGGAGCTTGTAGCTTCGCCGGAGCCAGAGCGCGATGGCCGCCATCACCACGCCGACGACGACGATGATCGCGCCGAGGCCCTGGACGAGGACGCCGAGGTCGATGATGTTGAGGAACTTCAGGACGACCGGGGCCGCCGCGATCAGGAGGCCGACGATCACCAGGGCGACGGAGACGCGTGACAGCGGTCGCCAGGTCGGCTCGGGTGCCACTTCGAAGCTGACCTCGACCTCGCCCGCCAGCGCCGCCTTGAGCTCGCGGATCCGACCGTCGAGCGCCCGCAGCCGCTCCACGGCTCCCCGCAGGACCGGCAGCGGGTTGGGCGACGGATGGGTGCTCGCCAGCGACTGGATCTCGAGGTCGATCTCGACCGCCCGCCGATAGCGCTCGTATCGCTCGGTCGCCGCATCGCGCTCCGCGGTGATCCGCTCGGCCTGGCGGGCCTTCTCGAGCAGACTTCGACGTTCCGACAGCCCGGCCTCGGCATCGGCTCGACGCCCGTGCGCCGACGAGAGCATGTCGCGATCGCGTTCGAGCTGGACTAGGGCGAGCTCACCTTGGTCAAGGGCTGCCTTCGACTGCTCGACCGCCATCTCGGCGACTTTGAGCCGGCCGGGGTTGCGGTCGCCGCGGGTGTTCAGCTCGTGGAGCGCCTTGTCGAGCTTCTTCCTCGCCCGGCTCGTGCCGCGATCGGCGCCGCTGATCGACGCCTGGAGGCGGTCGCGCAGCGCGCCTTCGTCGCGCGACAGGTCGCTCAGTTCGAAGTGATGGACCGATGCGGTCGAGCGGAAGAACCCCTCCGTGGGGATCCCGGTCAGCTCGGCCAGGACCTGGTCAGCGAGGGCCGGGTCGGCGATCGACTGGCCGTCGTAGTCGAGCAGGACCGTGCCCTTGGCGCCCGCGAACGTCTTCTCGAGGGTGCCGACCTTCTGCCCGTCCTCGTCGTCCTGTTCGAAGGTCACGGTGATCGTCGATCGGGCGTCGGGCGGCGCACCCCACGGTCGCATCGCCTCGAGCTCGGCGGTCGCGCTGGTCGCTCGTCGGGTGAGGGCAAGCTCGAGGGCTCGCTGGACGGTCGTCTTGCCGGCCTCGTTGGGTCCGCGGATGACGGTCAGGCCCGGCGCGAAGTCGATATCGAAGGTGCGGTAGCGCCGGAAGTCGCGGCCGCTCAGCCGTCGGATCCTCACAGCGAGACCTCGTGACCACCGAGCAGGAGCCGGCCCAACCGAAGCGCGTCGCGCTGCTCGGCCGCCTCCGTCGCGGCCCCGGACGCTTCGAGCTCCTTGATATCGGCTTCGAGATCGCGGATGAAGGCCCCGGCGATCGTGTCGGGCGATGGCAGCGGACCCTCGGTCAGGGCCGGGACCGATGCATCCCGGACGCGGACCTTCAGGAACGAGGGGGCGAGCGCCGTCTCGATCTCATCGAGGTCGAGGTCCAGCTCGTCACGACGAACGCCGACGAGCCGTGCGTCGAGCACGAGATCGGGGTCGGCGCGGGCGGCTAGCAGCTCGATCAGCGCCGGTTGCGTGGCGACCGTGGCCGCGTCGATCTCGAGCTTGTCGAACCGGGTCTTGCCGACCTGGCGCTCCTCGACCTTCGCGGTGCGCTTGCCCGCCCGTTCGTCGAGCTCGACGAGGAGGACCTTGCCCGCGCGGTCCTGGTCGAGCGCGACCGCCTCGGGCGCCCCGGCATAGGCGTAGGTGACGGTCCCGGCCTGGCTCGTTTGCGCGGAGTGCCAGTGGCCGAGGGCGAGGTAGTCGAGGCCGCAGGCGGCGATCTCCTCGGTCGTGATGACGACGTCGTCGCGGTCCGTCTTGCCAGGGATGGCGATCGAGCCATGGACCATCCCGACCTGCCACGTCATCGGCGGCTGTTCGGCGGCCGCCTCGGCGGCGGCCAGGGTCATCTCGCCCAGCGGGCTTTGCGGCGCGCGCTTGGTCGCGAAGACCTGGCCGTGGACGACCACGTCGAGCGCCGCCAGTCGGACGGACGGCCGCTCGGGATCGAGGACGGTGACCATCGCCTCGTCCGGACCGCTGCCCGCCATCTTCGCCAGGTCATAGGCCCCGTAGATCGACGAGCGATCGTAGACATCGTGCGTCCCCGGGATGATCACGGTCCGGATCTTGGCGCCGACGAGGCGCTTCAATTCGGCCGCCACCCGCTCGACGGATCGGCGCGGCTGGACGTTCGAGTCGAACAGGTCCCCGGCGACGAGGAACAGGTCGACCTTTTCCGCGAGGGCGAGATCCACCGCGGCCTTGAATGCCGCGAACTGGCGTTCCCGCTGAGCGGCCGCCTGTTCGCCGAGGTCGTTGTGTCGCGCGCCCAGATGGACGTCCGCGGTGTGGATGATCCTGAGCATCGCGGTGCGGCGTGCCTCCGTGGCGGTCACGAACGGGCGACCAGGGAATCGGCCACGATGGCTCCGGACCCGGGACGTCGATGCGTGCCCCGGCGTTTGGTGCGAGCGAGGCGCCCCCTTTGACTCCCCGCTCGCCGACTCCAGGTTCGCTGGCCATTGTGACAGGTACGGTGTCGCGGTCGCCAGCCCTCGCCTCGGCCCGGCCGGGCCGCGCCCAGGGCCCGTTGACCGCAGGTCAACGTTTTCGGCGCGAATCGTCCCGACTGGCGGCCGCGAACCCCGGTTGTTGACCATGGGTCAACGTTCTTGCCTCGGATCGCCTTCGGGTGGGCCGCCAGGTCGGGAACGTTGACCGTGGGTCAACGAACTCGCCTTGGATCTCCATCGGCCGAGCGGCGAGGCCGATTTCGTTGACCGTGGGTCAACGATTTGCTGCAAGAAGGTCGGCCGCAGCGGCGGTTGTCAGGATCGTTGACCCTAGGTCGACACGACGCAGCAGACCCGTCCGACCGACCGCGCTCGACCCGACTTCTCCCTCTAGCCCCCGATCAGTCGGGCTTGACCGTCCGGAAGCAGTCGGAGCAGTAGACCGGGCGATCCATCCTCGGCTTGAACGGGACCTGGGCCTGATTGCCGCAGGACGAGCAGATGACCGCGAAGTACTCGCGCATCGGGCGGTCGTCGCCCCGCTCGTAGCCACGCGGCCCGCCGATGTCGCGGAGGTCGGAACCGCCATCCCGACTGGCGCGGCGGCTTGCCCGGCAGCTCGTGCAGCGCTTGGGGTCACTCACGAACCCCTTTTGCTGGTAGTACTCCTGGTCGGCCGCGGAGTGGATGAACTCCACGCCGCAATCCACGCAATTGAGGCTTCGATCGACGTAGGTCACGTTGCTCCTCCGAGACGCGCTGCGCTCCAGGGTGCGCCTCGGCGGGCGGCCGCATCGGCGGACGGGACGTGCGTGATCTGGCCAACGATGCCGGGAACGCGCTCCCAGAGTGCCGGATGTGGGGCCCTGACTCGGGGCGCACCGGTGTCGAGACCGGCAGGATACATCGGGTCGCCGAAACGGGCTGGCGGCGGTGCCGTGCGGCGCCGTCGGTGGCCGCCCGAGGGCCCTTCAGGACCGGAAGGTCTCCCCCGCCCGGTACCGATCCCGGTGGCGCCCCCGCCACACCGTGACCCGCGACCGGCCATGGACCTGCCACAGCCCATCCCGGCCCACGACTGCCGTCTCCTCGTCGATCCCGAGCACGACCGACCCGCGCGGCGCCTGGAGCGCCACGAGGACGCACAACGGCTCCGGCCACGCGTCGTAATGCGGCATCACCGAGACGCCCGGCACGAACCCGAGCCCGGGCCGCCAGCGCAGCGGCCAGGGCATCAGGCGCACCCGGAAATCGAAGGCGTTGCCGGCCAGGACCATCGCCCCGGCCGAACAGCCAGCGAGGATCGCACCCCGTTCGTGGGCCGCCGCGATCGCTCCGCCGACGGCGCTGCCGGCCAGCGCGTCCAGCAGATACGTCGGCTTGCCGCCCGACAGGTAGACGAGGTCGGCCTCGCCGATGGCCTGCGCGGCGGCCGGGTCGTCCGCTCCTTCGCGATCGCGAACCATGACCGGCTCGACCTCGGCGCCGAGCGACCCGAAGTGGGCCACGCCCAGCGCCGCCCAGCGCGTGAAGACGTCCTCGCCGTCCGGATACGAGGCGGTCGGCAGGATCGCCACTCGTGGGCGCGAGCGGCCCGTCGCGGCAAGCAGTTCGGCATCGAAATCGGCCATCGCGGGGAGGAACTCTCCGGCGCCGATGAGCGCCACGGGTCCGGGCATGGCCGAGAGTCTAGCCGTACCTTGCCCTCACCCCATCGGCGCTGCGACACTGCGCCGACATGACCTCCCGACAGCGCTGGACGCTCCTCTGCACGGTCATCGGTTCGGGCGCCGTCTTCCTCGACGGAACGATCGTCAACGCGGCCCTCAAGCACATCGGCCAGGAGCTCCCGCACACGCTCATCGGGGTCCTGGAAGGTCAGGCCTACGTCGTCGGCGGCTACCTCGCGGTCCTCGCCGCGCTCCTGATCCTGGCGGGGGCGCTCTCGGACCACTACGGGCGCAAGCGCGTCTATTCGATCGGGCTCGTGGGGTTCGCGGCAACGTCGGCACTGTGCGGTCTGGCGCCCTCGCTCGAACTGTTGGTCGTCTTCCGACTCGCCCAGGGCGCCGCCGGGGCGCTCCTCATCCCGGGCTCGCTGGCGTTGATCACGCAGGCCTTCGATGGGCCGGCACGCGGTCGGGCCTTTGGCATCTGGGCATCAGCCACCGCGGCGTTGAACATCCTCGGCCCGCTCGCGGGTGGCGGTCTCGTCGACACCGTGGGCTGGCGCGTCGCCTTCCTCATCAACGTCCCGTTGCTCGGGTTCGCCCTGTGGGCGACGCTGCGACACGTCCAGGAATCGCGCGATACGGAGACGACCGGGCGGTTCGACTGGCTCGGGGCGCTCGTCGCCGCGCTTGCCGTTGGTGGGCTCGCCTTCGGCGTCATCCGCGGCCAGGCGAACGAATGGGCCGACACGGCGGCATGGATCTCGATCGTCGTGGGCGTCGTGTCGCTCATCCTCTTCCCGATCCTGATGGCGCGGCGACCGAACCCCTTGGTCCCGCTCGACCTCTTTCGGTCCCGGGCGTTCACCTCGATCAATCTGGCCACCTTCTTCATCTATGGCGGCCTGTACGTGACGTTCTTCTACCAAGCGGTCGTGCTCCAGGGCGTGCTCGGCTACACCGCCCTCGGCGCGGGGATGGCGGGTCTGCCGAGCGTGACCATGCTGGCCGTCCTGTCGACCCGGATCGGCAGCCTCGCCGGTCGGATCGGGTCGAGGCGGTTCCTCATCGCGGGTCCCGTGCTGATGGGCGTCGGGCTGCTCTGGTTCTCGCGGCTCCCGGTGGACTCGGCCCCGTGGCGGGCCTCGCTCAGCGACCCGGCCAGTCTGGTCCCGCCCGGTGCCTACTTCGTCGACCTCCTCCCATACGTGCTGCTCTTCGGCCTCGGCATCTCGTGCGTCGTGGCGCCGCTGACAAGCACGCTCATGAGCTCGATCTCGGGGCGCTTCTCCGGTCTCGGCTCGGCGATCAACAACTCGATCGCGAGGGTCGGGCAGCCGCTCCTCGGCGCGCTGATCTTCATTCCGATCAGTGCCACTTACTACGCGGCGCTGGGCTCGCTGGCGGGCGTGGATACCGGTGACCCAGCCGTGCGCAAGGTCTTCCAACCTCTGAATCCACCGGCCGGCGCGACGCCCGCTCAGATCCTCGCCTCGAACCAGGCCTCGATCCAGGCATTCCACCTGGCCATGCTCGTCTGCGCGGGGTTGCTCTTCGTCGGCGCGTTCGTCTCGTGGTACGGCCTGCGCGAGGGTGCCGACGCCTCCGCGAGCGCGGCCGAGCCCGTGGCGCCCGCCGCCTGAGTCTGGCCTGAGCCCCGCCCGAGACGTGCCGCACGACTGGGACGCCCGCACCTATGACCGGGTCGCCGATCCACAGACCCGCTGGGGGACGACCGTCCTCGATCGGCTACCACTGGACGGCGACGAGCGCGTCCTCGACGCCGGCTGCGGGACCGGCCGGGTCACCGAGCTCCTGGCGGCCCGCCTGCCGCGCGGTCGGGTCGTCGCGCTCGATGGGTCGCCGGCGATGATCGAGGCCGCCCGCGAGCGGCTGGCGCCGTACGGCGAGCGCATCGAATACGTCGTGGCGGATCTCGGCAAGCCACTGCCCATCGAGGGGACGGTCGATGCCATCCTCTCGACGGCGACCTTCCATTGGGTCCCCGATCACGTCGCCCTCTTCGCGAACCTGGCGGCGCTCCTGCGACCGGGCGGTTGGCTCGTCGCTCAGTTCGGCGGGGTCGGGAACATCGCCTCGGTCACGAAGGTGCTCGCCACCATCGGCGACGGCTGGCTCGGGCCGGCCCATTTCGAAACACCGATGGCGACCGTCCGCCGGCTCGACGCCGCGGGCTTCGTCGACATCGAGTGCTGGCTCACCGACGAGCCGACCCGGTTCGAGCCGGGCGAGCCGTTCGAGTCCTTCCTGCGCACGGTGGTGCTGGGCCCGCACCTGGCGCGTCTGCCGCCCGCCGAGCACTCGGCGTTCGTCCACGAGGTCGCCTCGCGACTCCCCGAGCCACTGATCGACTACGTCCGGCTCAACATCGTGGCCCGCCGGTCCAGCCGATGAGCCAGCTCGACGACTATGCCTGGGCGGACACGAGCCGGGATCCGAGCCTCGAGGCGCTGTCACTGACCGTGGTCGAGCCGGCCGACGAGGGGTACCTGGCGCTGCTCGCGCCACGCGAGCGGCTCGCCGGCGAGCTCACGGTCGCGGGCGCGCTCGACGCCTCGCTGTCGGTGGAGGACTTCGCCTGGGGTTCGGTCCTCGTCCAGACCGACACGCTGGAAGGCTGGACCGTCTTCCTGGAACCCAACGGCTGGGCGACGTCCGACACCGACGTCCTGGCGCGACTCTCCGCGAGAGGCCGGGCGATCAACGTCTTCTGGAACGTGAATGCCGTGATGAGGTTCATGGTCGCCAGCGGGGGCGCGCTGGTCCGGGAGTTCGATCCGTTGCTCTACGACATCGAAGACGACCGGCTCCCCGAGGAGAACGATCTGCCGTTCGGCGAGCCCGGTCGGGTCCGGGCCGCGAGCCTGGCCCTGCTCAGCGAGCTGTCCGGCCTCCGGATCGACCCGGCTTGGATCCTCGAGCGTCGGCGCCCGACCTACATCGTCCCGCTCGTCAGGTCTTGACCCGGAACGGCGCTCCGTGCCCAGGGACCACGACATCGGCGGCGGCCAGGACGCGCGCCCGGCCAAGTTCGATGGCCGCCTGGTCCGACGCGAGCGGGTCGATCTCGGGCGTCCGGTCGGCCCGCCACCACAGGTGGGTCATCGCGTAGACGCCGTCCTCTGCCGTGACCACGAGCGTGGCGTCCTCCTCGGTGTGACCCGGCGTCAGCCACAGCTCGCTGTTCGGGCCGAGATGGTGGCCGTCGCCGTCGTGATCGAGCCACAAGTCGTCGCGGTAGCGGGCCCAGAAATCGACGACCTCCGCGTTCGGGAAGAGCGCGATATTGACCGTATGGTCCGGGTGATGGTGGCTCAGGAAGACGTGGGTGACATCGTCCGGCGACACACCGAGCGCGGCCAGCGGATCGAGGATCAGCGAGCGCCGCGCGACCATGCCCGGATCGGCCACGATCAACGCATCGCCATCCCGGACCAGGACGATGCTGCTCCCAACGCGCTCGTCGGCATAGCCGGCGTGGAGGAGATGGACGCTCGTCACGTCCGCATCCTAGCGGCCGTGGAGACGGCCGATGGACCGCGGCGTCAGTTCCCGGCGAACACCAGCCAGCCATCTGGGACGGACGCCAGGAGCGACTTCGCGAGGGCGGGATCGGCGGCGAGCCGCCAATCGATGACACGTCCGACCTCGGCCTCGGTCTTTCGCCATTCGAACCAGTCGATCATCCCGATCCGGGGGAATTCTGTCCGATTGGCCGGCGCAAAGACCTGGTCGAACCACGCGGTCTTGAGCTTGGCCTCCGTGGGGCCACCGGGCGGCGCGGCGGGGTCGTAGAGGATCGCGGTCTCGACGATCGCGATCGGCTTGTCGTGGCCGTCCGCATAGACCGAATAGAGGTCCGGGATGGCGACCTCGTTCGGTTGCGCCCCGGTCGGGCGGCCCCGAAGCAGGTTCGCGAACGTGCCCGGCTTCGGGATCTCGTTCTCGCCCCATGGATAGGCGAGACCCCACTGGTAGAGGCTGACGCCGATCCAGTCCACGGCGTCGTCACCCGGGTAATAGGGCGCATACGGATCGTCGGTCCGGGTGAGCGCGCCGTCGCCGTTGGTATCGAGCACCTTCGTATCGGGGGAGCCGGGGGCCGCCCCGAACTTGCCACCGGTGAAGGGGTAGCCGCTCCCCTCATTCGGTGCCCACATCATGGCCGAGCTCGGCGAGCGCTCGTGAACGGCGGCCGCGACCCGCCGGAATGCGGCGATATAGGCCGCGGGTTGCTGCCCCCACGGGTACCACGACCCGTTCATCTCCTGCGCGAACCGCACGAAGGTCCGAATGCCGTACTGGTTCCAATAGCCCGCGAGCAGGTCGGCGAGGTGGTTCGCGGCCGTATCGGTCACGGCGGCGAGACCGTCGCGCGGTTCGAGGGTGATCAGGGCCAGACCGCCGACGCCCGCCACCTGCTGGACGAAGGCGTCGAGGTTGGAGCGGGCCCCGGCGTCCAGCGGGAACCGGGCGAACTGGACCCAGACCGCGGGGTTCCGACCGAGTCGGTCGCTGGCCTCGCGGGCCGTCTCGCTGCCCCAGTCGAGATTGAGGCCGAAATAGGTGCCCTTCGCCGGTTGGAGCCGGGCCCGACCGGGCGCCTGGGTCGGCAGGGTTCGTGCGGCCGAGGCGCTCGGAACCGAGGTGGCAGCGGGCGCGACCGTCGCGAGGCCCGCGCTGGACGTCGAAGGCGCGCCCGATCCATCGGTCGCGCCGCCCGACGAGCAGGCCGCGACCAGGAGGAGGGAGATCAGGACGAGCGATCCGAGGCGCATCGATGGGATCGTCACGGCCGGTGCGGGCGGGCACCATCGCCCATTGGTCCTGCATCCACCATCAGCCCCGCGGCCAAGCGCCCGTCGCGATGGGCGGGATGGCCCCGACCGGCGGGCGGCGGCGTGCCATCCTCCCGCAGATGGCAGCCTCCGAATCACCCGATCGCGGCCCCGACGCCCCGGCCGACCTCGTGCTCATCGGCGGCCGGATCGCAACGATGGACCCGGGGCACACGATGGCGGCCGCGGTCGCGGTCCATGCCGGCCGGATCGTCGCGGTCGGGACCGACGAGGCCGTTCGCGATCGGATCGGGCCGCGGACGCGGGTCGTGGAGCTCCGCGGGCGAACGGTGACGCCGGGCTTCGGAGACGCGCACATCCATCCCGTCAGCTCAGGGCTCAATCGGTTGCGCTGTGACCTCCACGGCGCTGGCGGACTCGGCGGCTACCTTGCCATCGTGGCGGACTACGCCGCGTCGCACCCCGACGTGCCTTGGATCATCGGCGACGGCTGGGCGATGCCTGACTTCCCGGGCGGCGTGCCGCATCGGACGGACCTTGACCGCGTCTCGCCTGATCGCCCGGTCTTCCTGTGGAGCCGCGACGGCCACACCGGCTGGGCGAACTCGAAGGCGCTCGAGCTCGCCGGGATCACCGCCGATTCGCTCGACCCGAGTGACGGCCGGATCGAACGTGACGACCGCGGCCAACCGACCGGAGCGCTCCAGGAAGGCGCCGTCGACCTGGTCGAACGGATCCTGCCGCCGACCACACCGGACGAGCTGGTGGCCGGTCTCCGGCTCGCCCAGGCCGAGTTGCACGCGCTCGGCATCACGAACTTGCAGGACGCGTTCGTGACGCCGAACGAGGCGGAGATCGCCTACACGACGCTCGCTGGGAGCGGGGAGCTGACCACCCGGGTCGTCGGCGCGCTCTGGTGGGACCGGACTCGCGGAACGGAGCAGCTCGAGGAACTCGTCGAGCGACGGGCCCGGACCGCCGCCGGTCGCTACGCCCCGACGAGCGTCAAGCTCATGCTCGACGGCGTGCTGGAGAACTTCACCGGCGCGGTCCTCGAGCCGTATCTCGACGGGCATGGCCATCCGACGACGAACCGCGGGCTGGGCATGATCGACCCCGCCGAGCTTGGCGAGATCGTGACCCGCCTCGATGCGGTCGGCTTCCAGCCGCATTTCCACGCCATCGGCGAACGCGGGGTCCGCGAGGGTCTCGATGCCGTGGAGGCCGCACGCCGGGCGAACGGTCCGAGCGATACCCGACCGCACATCGCCCACATCCAGGTCATCCACCCCGACGATATCGGACGATTCCGCGACCTCGAGGTGACCGCCAACGCCCAGCCCTACTGGGCCTGCCACGACGAGCAGATGGACGACCTGACGATCCCGTTCCTGGGTTCGGAGCGGGCGAACTGGCAATACCCGTTCCGCTCGCTGCTCGATGCGGGCGCGCGAATGGCGATGGGCTCGGACTGGAGCGTCTCGACGGCGAACCCGCTCCTCGAGATGGAGCTCGCGGTCAACCGCATCTCGGACAAGCGCCGGGAAGGGGCACAACCGTTCCTCCCGGACGAGCGGCTCGAGCTCATCGATGCACTGGCCGCGTTCACCACCGGGACCGCGTGGGTCAACCATCTCGAGCACGACGTCGGGTCGATCGAGGCCGGCAAGGCGGCCGACCTGGTCGTGCTCGATCGCGATCTCTTCGATCGCGGCGCCGGGGCGATCGGCGAGGCGCGGGTCGTGGCCACGTTCATCGACGGCGTGGCCGTCCACGAGGACCCGGCCTTCGGCGGCTGACCCGTGGAACCTGCAGATCGGCCGGCGTGTCGATGTCGTGCAGCGTCAGGCCATCCGGGTCGAGGAGGCGCCATGTCGGCTCGGGGATGACGTGCGTCGCGAGGTGCTCCGTGATGGCGCGAAGGCGGCGCTCGCCGGTCGCGTAGATCCGAGTCGCGGCTGCGAGCGCCGGGTCCCGCCGGAGGAGCATGGGGAGGGGCCGGGCACGGCCGTCGTGTTCGAGGACGACGGCGTCCGCCGAGGGCACGAGCGCTTCGACCATCGAATCGACGACGGCGCCGACGACCGACGGCATGTCGCCGCCGATCACGAGCACGACGGGCTCGTTCGATGCACGGAGCCCGGCGAGGAGTCCGGCCAATGGGCCCTCGAAGGCGATCGGATCACGGACGAGGATGACGTGGTCGGGCAGGGCGAGGGCGCCGTCCGGGGCGACGACCACGACGATCTCGGACGCTAACGACCGAACGGCATCGATGGCGTGATCGAGGAGCGGGCGACCGTCGATCGGCTCGGCGAGCTTGTCGCGCCCGAATCGACTGGATCGACCGCCGGCGAGGATGATCGCGCCGATCTGCCGGTCGGTCACGGCACGGCGCTTGCCGGCGCCGGGGCTCGAGGCCCCGGCACGTGCCCGTCCGGCGTTCGCCGCAGGATCCCGCGCCGGTCGAGGTCGGCCAGGATGGCCATCACGTACTTCCGGCTCGTCCCGGTCGCGTCGCGTAGGGCGGCCGGCGTCAGCGGGTGGGTGGTCGCGAGCGCCAGCGCGCGGCCCGTGAGCTCGCGGTAGGTCGAAGTCGCGTAGGCGAGGTCGGGTTCGAGGACGACGATCCGGCCTGACCGTTCGAGCTCGCCGGTCCCGTCGGGTGGACAGCCAGCGGCACGAGCCGCGTCGGCCAGCCCGGGCGGGGCGAAGACGGCAAGGATCTGCTCGAGGCGGTCCATGGCCGTGGTCAGACCGGGGTCCGTGCCGACCTGAACCGGGACCGACCCCGGGCGTCGGACCTCGGCGCCGTCGCGGATGAGACGCCCGTCGATTTCGAGCCGGTCGACGACGGCCGCGGCCGCAGTCGCGGCGGCGGTCCGTTCGATCGTTACCTGGCGCCTGAGTGCTCGCGCGGCCGCGGCCCGAGCCTGGGCGAGCGTCGCGCCGGGATCGATGGCGTCGAGGACAGCACTGACGACGGCCGTTTCCACGTCCACGGCCAGCATCAGCGGCCCGCCGCGGTCGCCCGGTCCGAACGATCCGTGAAGATCGAGCCGAGCCTCGGCGGTGGCGGCCACATCGCCGCTGAGGATGGCCGTCGCGAGCCGCCCCACCCGCTCGCTCGACTGGCGCCGGCGCGAGATCCCGCGCGCGGGGGCCGGGTCGATGACCAGCGCCCCGACGATCCGGTCGGACCCGGACGTGCGACGAAGGACCGCTCGTTCGCCCGATGCGACGGCGATCGGGGCAGCGAGTCGAAGGATGGCGGCGCTCGAGCCCTCGGCCAGTTCGAGGGCATCGCGCCCACCCCGACCGACGGCCGCATCGACGGCCACGGTGCCGAGATGGAACCTCGCGCGGGTCCGGTCGGGGAGTGGCGCCGCGAGCCGGACCAGGAGCCGGTCGCTGGCGACGACGGCCGGATCGTCGGTCAGGACGAGGCCTCGATGGAGGTCAGCGGCCTCGACACCGGCGAGGTTGAGCGCTGTGCGACCCGGCTCCGCGACCTCCACGGTCGCCCCGTGGACCTGGATCTCGCGCACCCGGACCGAACAGTCGCCCGGCACGAGCCGAAGCGTCGCGCCGCGGGCCAGCGGGGGACCGCGGAGTGTCCCGGTGACGACCACCCCGCGCCCCTTGACCGCAAAGACGCGATCGATCGCGAGGCGCGAGCCGCCGGCCGGCCGCTCACCGGCCGCCGCCCCGACGACCCGATCGCGCAGGTCTTCGAGCGCGACCCGAAGCCCTTCGATCCCCTCCCCGTCGACCGACGAGACCGCCAGGACCGGCGAGCCGGCCAGCGACGTCCGATCGAGCAGCCGCCGGACCGCGGCGACCACGTCGGCCGTCCGCTCGGGTCCTGCAACGTCCGTCTTGGTCACGACGGCCACACCGTGGCGGATCGCCAGGGCATCGAGCAACCCCAGGTGTTCGATCGTCTGGGCCCTCGGGCCGTCGTCGGCGGCCACGACCAACATCGCCGCATCGATCTCGCCCGCCCCGACCAGCATGTTGCCGACCAGCCGGTCGTGCCCGGGGACGTCGACGAAGTCGAGCTGGGTCCCGTCCGGCAGCGTGAGATGCGCATAGCCGACGTCGATCGTCATTCCGCGCCGACGCTCCTCGGGGAGCCGGTCCGCGTCGATCCCGGTCATCGCCCGCAGGAGCGTCGTCTTGCCGTGGTCGATGTGCCCGGCCGTGCCGATGACGACGGTCATCCCGAGCTCGCCGCCCCGCCGCGCTCGCCAAGCGTCCGCGTGAGCGCACGACCGAGTGCCGCGTCGTCCGCCGGATCGATCGTCCGCAGGTCGAGGAGGAGCGCGCCGTCCTGGATCCGACCGACCACGGCCGGATCGCCGGTCCGCAGCCGCCGCGCCAGCGCATCCGCTCCCCGACCGGTGACGACCAGCCCGACCGATTCGAGCGTTTCGCCCGGCAGCGACCCACCGCCGATCGCCGATTCCATCTCCGTCACGGAGACCCGCGTCCGCGAGCGCGCGGGCATCGAGGCCACCAGCGAATCCGCCCGCCGCCCGAGATCCTCGGGCGTTGCCGCGATCATCCGCCACACGGGGATCTCCGTGACGGCACGACCCGCCCGATACAGCCCGAGCGTCGCGGCCAGCGCCGCCAGCGTCACCTTCTCCGGCCGGACCGCGCGCGCCAGCGGGTCCCTCCTGATCCGGGCGACGAGATCTGCGCGGCCGACGATCAGCCCCGCCTGCGGTCCGCCGACCAGCTTGTCGCCGCTGAACGTGACGAGATCGGCGCCGGCGGCCAGTCGCTCGCCCGGCGTCGGCTCGTGGGCCAGACCGAACGACGCCGTCTCGAGCAGCGCGCCGCTCCCCACGTCGTCGATGACGATCGCGCCGTGCGCGCGGGCGAGTCGCGCGAGTTCGATGGCGTCCGGCGCTTCGACGAACCCGACCTGGGCGAAGTTGGACGGGTGGACGCGGAGGACGACGGTTGCCCGGCCGTCCGCGAGCGGCGCCTCGAAGTCCGATGCCCGCGTCCGGTTGGTCGTCCCGACCTCGATGAGCCGCGCGCCGGTCCGCCGCACGATCTCGGGGATCCGGATGCCGCCCCCGATCTCGACCAGTTCCCCGCGCGACACCGCGACGCCGTGCTTGCCGGCCAGCCCGACGGCCAGCACGAGGGCTGCGGCGTTGTTGACCGTCACGAAGGCGTCCTCGGCGCCCGTCAGCGCGATCAGGTGCCCCTCAGCGGCGCGGAACCTGGGCCCCCGCCGGCCGGCCTCACCGTCGAATTCGAGGAGTGAGTAGGAGGCAGCCGCGCGGGTCGCCGCCTCGATCGCCACCGTCGCCCACGGCGCCCGGCCCAGGTTGGTGTGGAGGACGACCCCGGTCGCGTTGAGCACTGGCGTCAGGCCACTCCCCGACGGACCGGCGAAGGCGTCCAGACGGGCAAGGATGTCGGCGGCTAGGTCATCAAGAGAAGCCACCGACTCCCCCACCGCGAGCCGTGCCCGCTCGTCCTCGACCACGTCCCGGGCGACCGCCACCACCGCGTCGGCTTCGATGCCTTCCGTCAGACGCGGGCGGACCGCCGCCAGTAGGCGTTCGACGCTCGGGGGACGCGGGCGATCGGTCGACATCGGCCCTCCGTGTTCGGTCGGCACCTGGCGGGAACGCGTGGGAGTCGAACCCACCGCGCCGCGCCGAGCGCCGCGCCACTGGTTTTGAAGACCAGGGGACCCACCGGGACCCGACCGCTCCCAGGCGATGGTAGCCGTATCATCGGGCGGATGACCGCGCTCGAGCCGAGCCCCTTCCGCCTCACCGAACTGACCGATTGCGGCGGGTGCGCCGCCAAAGTGGGCGCCGACCTGCTCGCCGAGGCACTGGCCGGACTGGGCGCGGAGGCCGCCGCCGACCCCGACCCCGCGTTGATCGCCGGCCTCGACCCGCCCGATGACGGCGCCGTTTACCGAGTCAGCGACGACCTCGCGATCATCGGCACGCTCGACTTCTTCCCACCGCTCGTCGACGACCCGCGGACATTTGGCGAGATCGCCGCCGCGAACGCGCTGTCCGACGTCTTCGCGATGGGCGGCCGGGTCCTCTTCGCGTTGTCGATCGCGTCCTTCCCCGAGGAGCTGCCGCGCGACGTCATGACCGAGATCTTCGCCGGTGCCTCATCCAAGGTCCGCGAGGCAGGCGGGACGCTGGCGGGTGGCCACACGATCCGCGATCCGGAACCCAAGTACGGCCTGGCCGTGATCGGGGCCGCACACCCGGATCGGTTGTTGCGCAAGGGCGGCGCCCGGCCGGGCGATGTCTTGTTGCTGACCAAGCCGCTCGGGACGGGTCTGCTCGTGTCAGGGGCTCGGCAGGGTCGGACCTCCGAGGCGGACCTCGCAGGCGCGATCGACGGCATGCGCGGCCTCAACAAGGCGGCGTCCGAGGTCCTCGTCGCGGCCGGGATCCGCGCGGCGACCGACGTGACAGGCTTTGGTTTGCTAGGCCATGCCCTCGAGATGGCCCGCGCCTCCGGTACGAGGTTCGTCTTCGACACGTCGGCCCTGCCCGCCCTCCCGGGCGCCCTCGAACTCGCAGCGGCAGGCATCGAGACCGGAGGCGCCGCCCACAACCGCCGCTTCGTCGCGAGCGCCCTCGAAGTCGGGCCGTCGGTCGCGCCCGAGCTCGTAACACTCGCCCACGATCCGCAAACCAGCGGCGGCCTCCTAGCCGCCATCCCGCCCGATCGCCTCGCCGAGGTCGAGGCCGCCTTCGCAAGCGCCGACGTTCCGCATTGGCGTATCGGTCTCGTCGAGTCGTCATTTGATCCGGGCGTGTCACTCACGTCTGGACTTGACCGCCGAGAGTAGGCTTGGCCGATATCGGAGGGGCTTCGCGGAGATCCACATGACCCGGCTCGCAGGCGCCAGATGGATGACGCTCGCCGCAGGGGCGGTTCTCGCCATGGTTTTCGCGGGGTGCAATGGCGCTGCCAGCTCCGCGGCTGCCAGCCCCACGCCGACCAGCAGCCTGGCGGCCAGCACCGGCACTAAGCCGAGCGCGACCTTAGTACTCTCTGACGCTAATACGATGATGTATTGTGGACTCCTCCGGAGTATGCTCCTTCTCGTCCGTCACTGGAGGAGAGCGTGCCGAGAAGCAGTCCGTTCGTCATCGAGTTGTCGTCTGCCGAGCGCGTTGCGCTAGAGTCCACGAGTCGCCGGTATACGGCACCGTATCGCGATGTCGTCCGGGCTCGCATCGTGCTCCTGGCCGCCGAGGGCCTGGAGAACACCGTGATCGCCGGCCGGGTCGAGCTGCCGGTCCAGATCGTGTCGAAGTGGCGCAAGCGCTTCTTCGAGGAGCGCGTCGCTGGCCTGGCGGAGCGTCCGCGGACCGGCCGGCGGCCGGCTTTCCCCCCCAGAGCTCGTCGTCGCGGTCAAGGCGATCGCCTGTGAGCTGCCGGCGCGGCTCGGTCTGCCCCTCGGCCGGCTCCACGTACCGGATATCCGAGCCGAGGTCATCCGGCGCGGGCTCGTCGCCGCGATCAGCGACACGACGATCTGGCGCTGGCTCGACGAGGACGCGATCAAGCCGTGGACCCACCGCAGCTGGATCTTCCCGCGTGACCCCGACTTCGAGCCCAAGGCGGCGCGCGTCCTCGACCTCTATGCCGGCGAGTGGCACGGCCGCCCGCTCAAGGGCGACGAGTTCGTCATCAGCGCCGACGAGAAGACGAGCATCCAGGCCCGGATCCGCTGCCACCCGACGATCGCCGCGACTGCGCGCCACCCGATGCTCGTCGAGCACGAGTACGAGCGTGGCGGGGCCCTTCAGTACCTCGCCGCCTGGGACGTCCACCGGGCCAAGCTCTTCGGGCGCTGTGAGCCCAAGACCGGGATCGAGCCGTTCGGGCGGCTCGTCGACCAGGTCATGACCAGCGAGCCATACCGCTCGGCCCGGCGCGTCTTCTGGGTCCTCGACAACGGCAGCTCGCATCGCGGTCAGGCGGCGATCGCCCGCCTGACGGAGGCGTACCCGCGGCTGGTGCCCGTCCACCTCCCCATCCACGCCAGTTGGCTCAACCAGGTCGAGGTCTACTTCAGCATCCTCGAGCGCAAGGTCCTCACCCCGGCCGCGGCCGTCTCGCTGGACGAGCTCGCCGCCCGGATCCTGACCTTTCAGGCCAGCTACGAGGTCCTTGCCCGGCCATTTGATTGGAGGTTCACCCGGGCCGACCTCGCCAAGCTCCTTGAGCGGCTGGCGGCGCGAACGGTCGC
>JBBQDL010000020.1:0-48016 GCA_038319665.1 Candidatus Limnocylindrales bacterium | reverse complement strand
AAGGAACTCGTCGCCCGGATCGACGCGTTCACCGCGAGCTGGAATGCCGGCGCCTCGCCCTTCGTCTGGGTGAAGTCCGCCGACCAGATCCTCGCCAAGGCCGTGCGCAAGCGGTCAGCGATCAGCGAATCGGGACACTAGCTCCGGCGCGGACCGCGGAGCAGGCGCGGATCGGGGGCGAACAGCCGCAGCCGGCTGGCCAGAAGCAGCAATTCCCGGTCCAGGAGCCTGACCAGGGCTTCGAGCCGGTCCGCCGTCGTGGCCGCCTCGAGGAGCGCCTGCCGGCGAGGCAGCTCGATCTGGACGATGCCCGACAGGAGGTGGGACAGGACGGTCGGGTCGTCGGGAATCACGAGGTCGCGCCGGCGCTCGGCTTCGGTGGCCGGGGTCACGGTCTCGATCTCGAGGGCGCCCGGTGGCTCGTCGGTGTCATCGTCGTCCTCGTCGCCGACATCGAGGTCCACCTCGCCGATCATCGACTCGTCGTCGCCCAGCTGGTCATCGGCGTCGTCATCGATTCCCGTGCTTTCGACTTCGACCCGGATGTCGAGCACCTCGCTGGTCTCGCCCTCGCGAGCCCGCATCAGCTCCAGGTATCGGACGAAGCGCCGGATGGCCGAAGCGGCCAGTCGCTCGGCGCGGTCCTCGTCGCCGACCTCATCCTCGAGCGGCGTGACGTCGGCCACGAGATAGGGTTCGCGGCCCGGATCGACGGTGTCGATGGCGAACCGGCCGGTAGCCGCCGCCAGGAGATCGTAGCGGCCATCGGGATATCGCCCAGCCTCGCGGATCTCGACGAGCGCCCCGACACCGGCCAGGGCGAGCGTCCGGACCGTGCCCTCCTCGTGGCCATCGCGGATCAGCACGACGCCGAATGGCGCTCCCGTGTCGAGGCAGTGGCGGGTCAGCGCCCGGTAGCGATCCTCGAAGATGTGGAGTGGCAGGACGATGCCCGGGCAGAGGACCGTGTGCAACGGGAAGAGGGGGATCTCCATCGACCATCCCTTCACGGCTCGACTCGATCGCGGGATGGCCGGGCGGCCGTCCGTCACGAGTCTAGTCCGCATCCCGCCGCCGGTGCGCATGCCCCAAAGGTCCGGCCATCTCGGGCGGCGGCAAATGAGGAAGCCGCCGGTGGCCCGGCGGCTTCAGTGATGTCGGTCGTGGTGCCCGCGACTCGGCGGGCGACGGGTCAGTGCGAGCAGCCCTTGGGTGCCCCGCCGTCGTCGGCGGTCCGGAAGCTGGAGCCGCACCCGCAGGCAGCCACGGCGTTGGGGTTGTTGACCGTGAAGCCGGCACCCATCAGCGTATCGACGTAGTCGATCTGCGAGCCCTTGAGCAGGTCCACGGACTGGCCGTCGACGTAGACCTTGATCCCGCTGACATCGAGGATGCGGTCCTCGGGGGTCGGGGCGTCTTCGAGCATCATCCCGTAGCGGAAGCCCGAGCAGCCGCCGGAATAGACGTAGACGCGCAGGCCGATCGCCGGGTTGGTCTCTTCCTTGGTCAGCTCGCTGAGCTTGCCGATCGCGGCATCGGTGAGCGAGACCACGGTCGCGGGCTGCTGGTCGATCATCGTGCTTGGGCCTCCGGGAACTGGATCAGGTTCGACTTGTGCCTCGGGATACCCGGTGCATGCACATCGTACGCACGGCAACCGGTTTCGACAAGCATGCGCGCCGAAACTCTCGTACTGGGGTGTCGACGCGGAGGTTGCTCGGCCGGCTAGCGCGGCCCGGCAAGCCGCTGCGCGGCCATCGCGGTGATGGCGAGAAGGGCCATCTTCGCGATCGGGTTGGAGAAGGTCCCGCCCGGCGCGAAGAGCTGCTGCGGGATGTTGGGCCCTTGGCCCTGGATCTGGGCCGTGGCGTTCGCGAGCGCGCCCGGGTCGGCGGCCGCGGTTTCCGCCGATGGAACGTCGGGCACGGTGATCCCGTGCTGCTGCGCCTGGGTGCGGAGGTAGTCCGCAACTTGCGAGCGCTGCTCGGGCGTCAGTTTGGTATAGGCATCCGCTGCGACCTGCTGGAACTCCTCGGGGCTGAGCTGGCCCGCGACGTGGCTGTACGCAGCATGGGCCTGGGCATCCGGCACGGCGCTGTGATCGCCTGCCTCGACCTGCTGGATCACGTTGCTGACCTCGGGTGGCAGGCTCCCGAAGAGTCGCTTCAGGTGGGTCATGGTCGGCTCCTATTCGTTTTGTCGCGTGGCGTGTCCTGCCGGACGGTAGACCTCCGCACGCGACGCGTGAATCCGGCAAGGCGGGCCCGGTCTTGCAGGGTCATGACGTTTCAGGTGCGGCTGCAAGGCGCGTCTCCTCAACGTCTGAGATGATCCACGCATCGGGCGAGGGTCGCCCAGGACACAAGGAAACACGAAGTGATCCAGTCACAACCAAGAACGATCTACGTCGACCGAGGCCACGGTGCCCTGCACGGGCCGCTCACCGTCCTCCTCGTCATCTGGGCGTTGGCCCTGCCGGCCATCCTTCTCCTGCTGACCGGCCTGGGGCCGATCGGTTGGCTGCTCGGCGCCGGCATGGCGTTCGTCTTCGGCATCCCGTGGCTCCTCGGACTCGTGGTCGTCTGGTTCCTCCGCCGGCTGACGTAGCCTCTCTATGGCGGACCCGTCGTCACCCTCAGTGGCCGGCGGCGTCCGGCCTCAGGCGCGAACTGTGGAACCCGGCGATCGGATGGTGCGCACGGGCCTGGAAGTGCATCGACACTTCGCGGCCGTCCTTGGCCAGGAGTCGATACTCACCATCCTGGCGCCCATCGGTGAGGAATCGTTGCCAAGCCATCTCGGTGTCGGCGGCGAGATCGGGAGCCGTGATGTCCTCGACCCCTTGGCCGAGTAACTCTGCCGGCTCGTAGCCGAGCGCAACCTTGACGCCTCCGCCGACCGCCACGTATCGATGGTCGTCGTCGGTCACAAGCACGAACGAACCCTGATCGCGCTCTGCGAGCTCCTGATAGCGAAGCCACGCGGAGATGACCTCGATGGCCGCCTCGCGGTAGCCGGGCTCGGCCGGGTCCGTGGCCTCCCAGCGTCGCTCGGCCGCGCGCCATGCGCCAAGCGCGTCCGGGATCTTCGTCGTCGGCACGGTCAGGCGTCCCCGTCCAGGCGCTCGACGATCGTGGCGATCCCCTGGCCGACCCCGATGCACATCGTCGCCAGGCCGTAGCGACCGCCGGTCCGCCGCAATTCGTGGGTCAACATCGTGACCAGGCGGCCGCCGCTCATCCCCAGCGGGTGCCCGAGCGCGATCGCGCCGCCGTTGACGTTGACCTTCGCCGGGTCCAGCCCCAACTCGTCGATACAGACGAGCGACTGCGAGGCGAACGCCTCGTTGAGCTCGATGAGGTCGAGGTCCTCGATGGTGATCCCGGCACGGTCGAGCGCCTTGCGGGTCGCCGGGATGGGCCCGATCCCCATGACCGCGGGGTCGACCCCGGCGACCGCCGTCGAGACCACGCGCGCGAGCGGGCGCAGGCCCAGTGCGCGCGCCCGATCCGCATCGACGAGGAGGACCGCCGCGGCACCGTCGTTGATGCCCGAGCTGTTGCCGGCGGTGACCGTGCCGCCTTCGGGACGGAAGGCCGGGCGCAGTCGGGCCAGCGCCTCCGGGCTCGTGTCGGCGCGGGGGTGCTCGTCGCGGTCGATGACCAGCGGGTCGCCTTTCCGCTGCGGGACGGAGATCGGCACAATCTGGTCATCGAACCGGCCGGCTTCGATGGCGGCGACGGCGCGCTGCTGGCTTTCGAGCGCGAACGCGTCCTGGCGCTCGCGGGAGACGCCCCATCGTTCGGCCACGTTCTCGGCGGTCTCGCCCATCGAGTAGGGGTAGTACCGCTCTGCCAGGCGCGGATTGACGAACCGCCAGCCGAGCGTCGTGTCGGCCATCTCGCGGTTGCCGCGGTCGTAGGGCGTCTCCGCCTTGAGCTGGACGTAGGGCGCGCGCGTCATGGATTCGACGCCACCACCGATGAAGACGTCGCCGTCGCCGACGGCGATGGCGTGGGCGGCCGAATTGATCGCCTGCAGCCCGGAGCCACACAGCCGGTTCACGGTCAGGCCTCCGACCTCGACCGGGAAGTCCGCCAGGAGCAGCGCCATCCGGGCGACGTCGCGGTTGTCCTCGCCGGCCCCGTTGGCGCAGCCGAGGATGACGTCTTC
This sequence comes from Candidatus Limnocylindrales bacterium, assembly GCA_038319665.1. Classification (GTDB taxonomy): domain Bacteria; phylum Chloroflexota; class Limnocylindria; order Limnocylindrales; family CSP1-4; genus SPCO01. The sequence continues at coordinate 43,843 of JBBQDL010000020.1, read as the reverse complement.
CACGAGCGCGGGTTCGATGCCGGCGCGGTCCACGACGGCGCGAAGGACCGCGGCGGCGAGGTCATCCGGCCGGACGCCCGCAAGGGCGCCGCCGTAACGCCCGATCGGCGTGCGGACCGCCTCGACGATCCACGCTTCACGAAGGGGTCGGTTCAGATCGCGTGTCATGCGTCTGATGGTAGCGGCGGCGTGTGGTCGTCGCCGACGGGGCCTCGTCAGCCCGATCGCCGGGTCCGACTTCAGGGCACCCCGCCGAGTGCCTCGGTGACGTAGGCTGGAACAGGCCACGGCCCAGGCGGCCGCGATCGATCAATCGTCCTGGCGGCCCGGTCCACGCTCGGGCGAAGGCTCGGAGGCGGCCCTAGTCGGGAAGCGCGCCGCCAACCGCGCGGCGAGCCCGGCCCATGCCGACCATGAGCGTGCCGGCATGCCCTCCAGGCTTATCCGTGGAGCATGGGAGGCCACATCGGCGGAGATTCGTGACTAACGGAGGTTCGCCCAGCACGAACCGAGCACGATTCGAGCTTGATCCGAGCGATCGGCACCGCCGGAGCCGGCGATCTGGGGGTCCAAGCCCGCCATAGAAGCGTGGGGGGAATGGCCGGCCGGGGAACGGATCGATCGGCGCCGGATCAGACCGCGTCAAGCAATGCGGGCGCCGGCTGGAAGCGGGGTCCGTCGTTGGCGTATCGACCCAGCGCCTCGAGCACGGCCCGTTGGCCGCCCAGCGCGCTCGCACGCTCGAACGGACCGCTCGGGTGCGCCGCCCCAAGCCGCATGGCCAGGTCGATATCGGCCGCGGTCGCGACGCCATCGCCGAGCGCCCGGTAGGCCTCGTTGACGATGGCCAGGACGATGCGTTCCACGATCCGCTCGGGTGGGAGCACGCCATCCTGAGGGACGGCCTCCGCGCGTTGGGCCGCGGGACCGAGCGAGCCGCCGTCTGGACCGTGGTCGTAGAAGCCAGAACCCGTCTTGCGCCCCAGCCGGCCGGCCGCCACGAGCCGCTCCTGGATCGGCGATGGGCGGAACCGCTCGGCGAGCGGGTCGCCGGCTGCGCGCGACCGCTCGAAGATGCCGCCCGACGCCGCGAGGGTCACGTCGATCCCGGTCAGGTCCATGAGCTCGAATGGGCCCATCGGGAAGCCGGCGCCCCGCAGCGCCGCATCGATGGTCTCGATCGTCCCGCTGCCGTCGGCCAAGATCGTCAGGGCTTCGAGGGTGAACGGTCGGTTCACCCGGTTGACGATGAACCCTGGTGTATCGGTGCAGCGGACAGGGACCTTGTCCCACGCGGTCATCAGGGCGATCGCGCGCTCGACGACCGCCGGGTCCGTGGTCGGGGCGACGACCACCTCGACGAGGGGCATGACCGGCGCGGGGTTGAAGAAATGGAGACCGAGGACGCGGCCCGGACGGGCGGCGGCCTCCGCGATCGACGCCACGGAGATGGCACTCGTGTTGGTGGCGATGATCGCGGTCGGCCCGACGAGGCCGTCGAGCTCCCGCACGATCACCCGTTTCGCTTCGAGGTCCTCCAGCGCCGCCTCGACGACAAGGTCCGGCTGTGCGGCTGCGAGGTCCACGAGCGACGGCGCGTCCCGCAGTCGCTCGATCCGGCCCTCGATCCAGGCTTCGGCGGACTCGGGGTCGAGATCGAGCCGACCCGCTCGACGCTCGAGGCCGATCCGGATGCGCGCGCGCCCGCGTTCGATGGCGGCCGCGTCGACGTCGTTCAGCAGCACCACGGAACCGGCTTCGATGGCCAGCTGGGCGATCCCCGCCCCCATCGTCCCGGCCCCGATGACACCAACCGCACCGAGCGTTCCCTCGTGTGCGGCCACGGTCAGACCGGCTTGATGGCTTCGAACGGCTGGCGACAGTCCGCGCAGTAGCGGATCGTCCGGCACTGGGTCGGCCCGAAGACGTTCTCGAGCTGGGTCCGGCGCGAACCGCAATGCGGGCACGGAACGCGCGGTTCGAGGTCGATGAGACCGCCCGGGGCCAAGCCCATGGCGTCCGCGGAGTCCGCTCCGGGTGGCGCGATCCCGGCCGCGAGCAGGGCGGCGCGTCCGGCCGGGCTGATCCGCTCGGAAGTCCACGGGATCTCGAAGGTGGCGGTGACCTCGACCGGGCGCCCGAAAGCCGCGAGCCGCTCCGCGATCGAGGTCTTGATGAGCTCCAGGGCAGGGCAGCCAACGAACGTCGGCAGGATCTCGACATGGATGAGGCCCTCGCCGGGCGTCACGTCTACGCGATGGACGATCCCCAGATCGAGCACCGAGAGCATCGGCAGTTCGGGATCCATGACCTCTCGGAGGGCAGTTCGGATCGCGTCTTCGTCGACCGGTGCGTGTGCGGGTACCGCGCGGCCGTGGCCGGCCGCGGCGGCGGCCCGCGCTCGCGCCACGCCGATATGGACTCCGGCTTCGCTCACCAGGTCGCGCCTGGGTCGGCTCGACGGACGGACGTGAATTCGCCCCATAGCCAGCGAAAGGCATCGACGTGGTCGAGGCGGCCGCGCTCCGGGTCGCGGGCGGGTGGCGGCATCGGCAGGTCGAGGTCGGCGAATGTCGGCGCGATCGAGGCACGCCAGTGTGCCTCGAGCTGGGTCATCGGCGCGCCGAGGATCCCGGCCTCGAGGAGTGCCTGTTCGCCGGGGAGTGGCGTGAAGACCGTGGCCGCATCTGGCGCGAGCTCGGCGAGTGCCGCGATGAGCCGGTCACGAGGCTCGCCATCGGCCCGCGCCAGTCGGTCGAGCCACGCCCCGGCATGCATCCGGTGATAGCGCTCTTCGCGGACGAGCTTCCCTACCAGCTCGGCCAGCGGCGACCACGTCCCACCGGCCAGCGCCTCCAGGCGGACCACGTCGGCGCTGTCGTAGAGGAATCGACGGGCGATCGTCATCGCCCAGTCACCCCGGCCGTGATCGAGCAGCCGGCAGTGCCGGTAGTCCTCCGGCTCGCGATCGTAGGCCAGCGCGTCGGGATCGGTCCCGGTCAACTCACCGAGCAATCCGTAGAGCGCGGCGGCATGGCCCAGCTCGTCCTGGGCGAGCGAGCTCATCGCCACGTCCTCCTCGAGGAGCGGCGCGATCCCGGTCCACTCCGAATCGGAGAACCCGATGACGAACTCGTCGTCGGCCATCGAGCGGAGCAGCTCGGCCAGCGCGGTCGCCGGAGGAGCGGCGGTGGCCGTCATGGTCGTGCCACCGCGTGGGTCGCTCGGCCGGACCCTTCGTCCTCCGTCCGTGCCTGCGAGTCACCATCGAGGTGCCGAAGGGCCGACGCGGCGATCTCCATCGGTCCTTCAATGCTCGTCGGGGGCTGCCAAGCCCCGCTATGTGGTCCTGGCGGGTCGACACGGCGTTCGGTTCGCCTTGGGCTCGCTGGTGGGGACTGCCAAGCCCCGATTTGTGGTGTTGGGGCGTCGACAGTGCGTTCGGTTCGCCTTGGGCTCGCTGGTGGGGACTGCCAGCCCCCGGCGACTCGGCCCGGGACGGTCAGCGTCGCGCTCATCCCGACCGTGCCTTCGGCTTGGCCTGGCCGGACTGAGCCCGGGCGGCCGCCAGCTTGTCGCGCATGACGTAGCCGCCCGGCTTCTTGAACGAGCGATCGAGCGGCGGCTGAAGTAGGTCCAGATCGTCCAGGTCCAGGATGTCGGCGCGCCGCACGACCCACAGCCGAACGCTCTCCTGGCGCCGGCCGTACATCTCGCGGGCGTAGTGGACGGCGAGTTCGGCATCGGGCGCCATGACGCTTCCGCCATGGCGCATCGGGTCGCCGTCCTTCTCCCGGCGGAAGACCTCCCAGGCTTCGAGCTCGGGGGTCGTTGTCGGCGCGGTCGGCTCGCCGGTCGTCGCCTCGGCGCTCGTCGGCTCGGCGCTCATGCCGCTCGCGACACGCCCAGGATCGACTCGCGGACCCAGCGCGTCTCCTCCCGGGCGAGACGGCGGAATTCGAGGCGCGATTGCGACATCGGACCGTGGTTGGTCACGACGGTCCGCAGCTCGTCCCAGTCCGGCTCGGCGTAGCGCCACTCCCCGGCAGTCTCGTCATAGACCAGGTCCGCGTCCGGGATGACCAGCCCGATCTCGCGGATGCGTGGCACGTAGATGGTCAGGAACTCCTGGCGAAGCTCCTCGGAGGTCTTGGCCTTGATCCGCCAGTGGATGTCGCGGTCCTTCTCGCGTGGCGAGCGCGGACCGTGCATTTGCATGAGCGGACCCCACCAGCGCTCGAGCGCGTCCTGGATCGCGGCGCGCTGCGTGGCGGACCCGGTGACCATGGTCACGACGACATCCCGGCCATGCATGATGTGGACCGATTCCTCCCAGCAGATCTTGCGCATCGTCCGCGCGTAGGGCGCATACGACGAGTCGCGCAGCGCCTGCTGGGCGACGTTCGCGGCGGCGTCGACGTGCCAGGCGATCATCCCGACATCGGCCCAGCCGACGGTCGGGTAATGGAAGACGTTGTGGAACTTGGTCTTCCCGGCGAGCAGGTCGTCGAACATCGCCTCGCGCGGCTTGCCGAGGTCCTCCGCGACGCGGTAGAGGAGCTGGGCGTGCCCGACCTCGTCCTGGACCTTGGCGGTGAGCGCGAGCTTGCGACGCAGTGTCGGCGCGCGCATCAGCCACTCGCGCTCGGGGAGGACGCCCATCAGCTCGCTGTTGGCGTGCATCTCGACGAAGCGCAGGACGGCCGTTCGGTACTCGTCCGGCATCCAGTCGGTGGCTTCAACCTTGAGGCCCGACTCGACGTGGGCCTCGAACAGGCCGTACCGCTCGTCGTGCGGCAGGTCCTCGTTGAAGGCGGGCCGCCCGCGTTCGAGGGGGCCGAGGATGGGTTCGAGCACGAGCGGATCGGTCATGGTCGGACTCCAGTCGACTGGACGGCGCGCAACGAGAGGTCGGCGTAGGCTTCGGCGATGGTCCGCGCCGGGAGGCGGCCGCTGTGTCGATACCAGGCAACGAGCCCGTTGAGCGCGGACAGGATGTACGCGGCGGTCACGGCCGGGTCGACAGGCTCGAAGACCCCCGTCTCGACCCCGTGTTCGATGACCGTGCGGAAGCGCGCCTCGTAGGCGTCGCGACGACGGGCGATGTCGTCGCGCCGGCCGTGATCGAGGGCGCGCCACTCGTGGACGAAGACGCTCGCCCGTTCGATGTCATCGGTCACCACAGCGACATGCGCCCGGACCAGCGAGATGAGCTGGACGCCCGGACCGAACACGCCGGCCCCGGGATCGGCGGCTTCGACGGCGTCGGCAGCGGCCTCGAAACGAGCGGCCATCCGCTCGACGATCGACCACAGGACTTCCTGCTTCGACGCCACGTGCGCATATAGGCTAGCGCCCTGGATATCCACGGCCCGGGCGATGTCGCGGACGCTCGTCCCCGAGTAGCCCTGTTTGTGGAAGAGGGCGCTGGCCGCGTCCTCGATCTCCTGGCGACGGGTGGTGGTCTCGACCATCCTGTCCCACTAACTAACGCTTGTTAGGGGTCAGCCTACGGCGGGGGCGGACATGCGTCAAGGCTGGCGGGCGGCCCGTTGGGAGCTGACCGCTCGGCACCTACTCCCCAGTGAACCGCGGCGGCCGCTTCTCGATGAACGCCGCGAGGCCCTCGACGTGATCCTTGGTGGCCCCGGCGATCCCCTGGCGGTATGCCTCGTCTTCGAGCGCGCCGTCGAGGTCGACAGACCAGCTCCGTTCCAGCGCGCGCTTCGTGAGGGCCAGCGCTCGCGGCGCGAGCGCGGCCAGGCGCGCCGCCACCGCCCGTGCCTCGCCCGCCAGGGCATCGGCCGGCACGACGCGCGCGACCAAGCCGAACCGCTCCGCGTCGGACGCGGACAGCGAATCTCCCAGCAGCGCCAGTTCCGTGGCCTTCGCCGGCCCGACGAGTCGGGGCAGGAACCATGTGGCGCCGCTGTCGGGGACCAGCCCGATCCGCCCGAAGGCGAGGATGAAGCTGGACCCTTCGGCCGCCAGCCGGATGTCGCACGCGAACGCCAGCGATGCCCCGGCCCCGGCAGCCACCCCGTTGACGGCCCCGACGATCGGGCGATCGAGCGCGCGCATCGCGGCGATGATCGGGTTGTAGCGCTCGCGGACCTCGACCTCGAGCGGCGCCGCGTCCGGTTCGAGCCGTTCCTTGAGGTCCTGGCCGGCACAGAACGCCCGGCCGGCGCCGGTCAGAACGACCGCGCGGACAGCACGATCCCGGGCGATCGCCCGGAACGCGGCGAGCAATTCGGTCTTCATCGGCACGGTCAGCGCGTTGAGCGCCTCGGGCCGGTCGAGCGTGATCGTCGCGATCGCCTCGGCGACCTCATACCGGAGCGTCGTGTACGCCGGGGCCGCCGGGTCGCGGCTCATCGCCGCGGTCAGACGCCGGCGAACTCGACCAGCCGGCCGTCGACGAGTTCGAAGACGCGTCGATCGATCGGCTCGTCGGCGCCACCCGAGTGCTCGACGATGAACTCGGCGAAGAGGGTCGCGAAGTCGGCGTCGTCCGGTCGAAGCGAGCCGGCGGTCATCAGGTGGCGCTCGGGAAGGCCCACCAAGATCCGCCCGACAGAGCCCAGCTCGGTGCTGAGGTGGGCGATGACCTCGGGGAGCATGATCCGGGCCGCATCCCAACCGTTCCCGGTGTCCGAGCTGATCAGACGGCGTTCGCCCGAGACCTCATCGGTCCAGGGCGCCGTTGCCGACCAGGCAGCAAGGTTGCGAAGCGCCGCATCCTGGACCTCGGACGGCTCGACGCCCCACGCCAGCAGGTGGTCGCCGTTGGCGACGATGTCGTAGGCACCCGCGCTGATCGTGTACACCACTGGGAGCTCGGCCGGGCCGACGTCGATCAGCGGCTGGGCGTGGCTCTGCGTCGAGCGCGCGGCCAGGGCGTCGCGATCGATCGAATCCATGGCCAGGCCCTGTGTCCCGACAGGACGGAAGGCCGGGTAGATCAGGTCGCGGGCGCTCCCCCAGTCCTGCTCGGGCGCGTCGGCCGGTGACGAGGTCGACTCAGGTGCCGGGTTGTGGCCGCTGACCGGGGAGGACGCGTCGATCGGTGCCAGGACGTCGGGCGCGGTATCGCGGATCGCCGCGGGCGGCTCGTCACCGAGTTCGCGCGCGTAATCGCGCCCGACGTCGCTCCCACCCTCGGGGTCTCGCTCCATGGCGTCCTCCTGCTGCGCGCTCGATCAGTGTCCCGACCAGACCGGCCGGCGCTTCTCCGTGAATGCCGCCATCCCCTCGGCCTGATCCTCGGTATCGAAGAGATCGAAGAATGCCGCACGTTCGCGCGCGAGACCATCGGCAAGATTCCGCTCCGCGGCGTCGAGGATAGCGGCCTTTGCGGACCGCACGGCCAGCGGCGGCATCGCAGCGATCCTGGCGGCGAGCTCGAGGGCGGCACCGACGGTCGCCTCGGCAGCGACGACACGCGTGACGAGGCCGTGCGTCTCGGCCTCCTGGGCCGTCATGGTCCGGCCGGTGAGGATGAGCTCCATCGCCCGGGCTTTGCCGATCGCGCGAGTCAGGCGCTGGGTGCCGCCGGCACCGGGCATGACCCCGATGCGGATCTCGGGCTGGCCGAACTGGGCGTCCTCGGCGGCGACGATCATGTCGCAGGCCATCGCGAGCTCGCAGCCACCGCCCAGGGCGAAACCACGAACGGCGGCGATGATCGGCAGCCCGACCGCCGCGATCCGGTCCCACGCCCCGAACCGACCGCCGGCCGCCAGCGACGTGGCGCTCTGGGTCGCGAGCTCCCCGATATCCGCACCGGCGGCGAACGCCCGGTCACCCGCACCGGTGATGACCACGGCCCGGCAGGCCGGGTCCCGATCGAGGGCCTCGAGCGCGGCGGCGAGCTCGTCGAGGAGGTCGAAGTCGAGGGCGTTGAGCACCTCGGGGCGATCGAGGGTCAATAGGGCGACGCCTTCGAGCGAGGTCGCCGGCGCGGCCGAGGCGGGTGCGGGCGCCGGGCGCTCGACGCGGAGGAGCACCCGAGCCGATCCGCCGCCGGGCGACGTATCGCGCGCAGAGGACTGCGATGTGTTGGCCGACGCGGTCTCGGTCACCGGGGCTCCTTGGCTGTCGTTCAGACAGTATCCACCGAGGGGGAAGCCGCGGCGTCCATTTCCGGAACATCGTCGAGGACGAGGAAGGTGGCGAGCCCGGGCGCGATCTCCCGCAGATTCCGTCCCGCCGCCCGCATGGCGTCGGACGCGAGTCCCTCGTCCAGCCTGGCACGATCCGCGAATTCCATCGACGTCACGAGGACCAGGTCGGTCTCGCCGCCGAGCGCCTCAGCGACCCGTCTCACGCGTGTCCCTCGCAGGCCTGGCGTCTTTGCTACGAGCGGCAAGTGCTCATCGGCGTACCGGCGCTCGAACGTCGCCTGTGCATCGGGTCCGCCCTCCGGACGGCGGTAGAGGACGAGCAACGTGGTCATGGGGACACCTCCGATGTGGTCACCGTCGAACGATAGAAGCCACGCAAGGCCTCGAGCGAGAGGGCGGGCCGCCTGGTCAGGACATCGTGCCCGCTGTCGGGCGCCACGAACAGCCGTCCGTCGCGGACCTGGCGGGCGAGCTGCCACGCCTGGCCGACCGGGACCAGCGGATCGCGGTCGCCACAGGCGACCAGGGTCGGGGACGTGATCGAACGGAGCTCGGCGGGTGTGATAAGAGGCTGCGTTTCGATATCTGCGGCGATGGCGGGCAGGAGCCGCTGCCAGGCGCCCGGACCCTGGACGGAGTCAAGCGTGAGAGTCATCTCGGCCGCCCACGAAGGGTCGTCGCGGATGATCCGCGCCGGATCCATGAGCCGCTTGCCCACGCTCGCCCTCGGCTCGCGCTCGGTCGTGATGCCGATGGCGACAAGCGTTCGCAGGCGCTCCGGCGACCGGACCGCAAAGCCGAGCGCCGTCATCGCGCCCATCGAATACCCGGCGATGTGGAAGGACAGGAGACCGAGGGCGTCGACGAACGCTTCGAGATCGTCGACCAGCCATTCAGCGGTGAACCCATCGGCGGCATCCCAACGCGTCCCGCCATGGCCGCGCGCGTCCGGCAGGTAGAGCTCGAACGTCTCGGCGAGCACGGGCATCTGGGCGGCGAAGGTCGAGCGGGACGAGGTCGAGGCGCCGTGGAGGAGGATAAGCGGCGGACCACCGCCCACGACCTCGTAGGCGATCTCGAGACCGTTGGCGCCGATGGTGGGCATCGACACGATGCTAGCGCCCGCCCGGGACCTTGGGCCGGGCCGCCGGCGCCTCCCCCGGCGCCTACAATCGAGCCGATGGCCAAGACCGCGGACACGACGACGCGCACCGAACGCGATTCGATGGGCGAGATGGAGGTCCCCGCCGATGCGCTGTACGGCGCCTCGACGCAGCGGGCGGTCCTCAACTTCCCGATCTCCGGCCAGCCGATGCCGCACCGTTTCCTGCGCGCGCTGGCGCTCATCAAGCTCGCGGCCGCCGAGACGAACGGCGAGCTCGGACTCCTCGATCCCGACGTCGCGAACGCCATCGCCGCCGCGGCGGCCTCGGTGGCCGACGGCGATCACGACGAGCAGTTCCCGATCGACATCTACCAGACCGGTTCGGGGACCTCGACCAACACGAACATGAACGAGGTCATCGCCCACCTCGCAGCCCGGCGTCTCGGCGGCGAGCGGAAGGTCCATCCAAACGACGACGTCAACCGCAGCCAGAGCTCGAACGACACGATCCCGACGGCGCTCCAGCTGTCGGCCGCGATGGCGATCGAGGAGGAGCTCCTGCCCGCCCTCGAGCGACTGCACACAGCGCTGGTGGCCAAGGAGCAGGAGTTCTGGCCGGTCGTCAAGACCGGTCGGACGCACCTCCAGGACGCGACCCCGATCCGGCTCGGGCAGGAGTTTCGCGGGTATGCCGGCCAGGTCGAGGAATCGCTCCGCCGCGCCCGTGGCGCCCAGGCCGAGCTGCTCGAGATCCCGCTCGGCGGGACGGCCGTCGGGACCGGGATCAACGCCCATCCCGAATACGCATTCCGAGCGAGCGCCCGGCTCTCCACGCTCAGCGGGCTCGCCGTCCGCGAGACCGGCAACCACTTCCATGCCCAGGCGACGCTCGACGTAGCGATCGCCGCCCACGGCGCGATCCGGACGATCGCGCTCAGCCTGTGGAAGATCGCCTCGGACATCCGGCTGATGGCGATGGGTCCCCGAGCGGGTCTCGGCGAACTGGCCCTCCCCGAGACCCAGCCTGGTTCGAGCATCATGCCCGGCAAGGTGAACCCGGTGATCGTCGAAAGCCTGACGATGGTCGTCGCCCGCGTGGTCGGGAACGACGCCACGATCGTCTTCGGGCAGACCGGGAGCCTGCTCGAGCTCAACTTGATGCTCCCCGTCGCGGCGGCGGCGCTGCTCGAATCGATCACCCTGCTCGCCGCCGCGGCCGACAACTTCAGCGCTCGCGCCATCGAAGGGCTGACCGCGACCGAACGAGGGCCGCAGCTGGTCGAACAGGGACTGATGCTCGCCACCGCGCTCGCGCCGGTGATCGGCTACGACGAGGCCACCCGACTTGCGAAGGACGCCCTCAAGTCGGGCCGGACGATCCGCGAGCTCGCGCTCGAACGAGGGATGGACCCGGCGGAGCTCGATCGGCTCCTCGATCCCGCCTCGATGACCGAGCCGGGCTTTGGTGCGGGCGCCACGGGCGGCTGATCGGCCGGCGGTCATCCTGTGGAGGCGTTGACCCCCGGTCAACGTTTCTGGCGCCAACGCTGCAAAGCCGAGCGAATTCGACGCAACGTTGACTTGGGGTCAACATTTTTCGGTGGCTACGCGGCGTTCTAAGCAGGGAGGCAAGATTCGTTGACCCAAGGTCACCACGAGGCGGCGGCGAGGTGATCCGGAGGCGGGGCCGGCGAGATTCGTTGACCTGAGGTCAACACGGGGGCAGCTCGGTGATCCGGAGGGGTGGGCGGCGAGATTCGTTGACCTGAGGTCAACACGGGGGGCAGCATTGCGCGGCCCGGTGATCGGCCGGCCGCTACAATCCGCCCGATGACCGAGACCCGCCTGTGGGATCGCGCCGCTGCCCCGCCCGCGCGAACGGATGGCCGCCGGTTGCCCGAGATCGTCGCCCTCCCGCGGATCCTCCCCACCGTCACCGAGCTGTTCGATTTCATGCGCGACGCCGAGCTGCGCTTCGCGACCCTGCGCCTGCGCATCGAGGAGCGGTCCCAGACGGCTCGCGGCGATGACGTCGTCGCCATGGACGCCGTCCTCCGCCATCCGGGCGAGGCCAAGGTCACGACGACCCGAGCCACCGGTGGGCCCAAGGCCGAGTACGAGATCTGGATCTCCGATGGCGATCTCGTCAAGACGTATGCCAGCGCCCACGGCCTCGGCACGCAACGGCCGGTCCGCAATCGACCACGCGGCCTCGACGACCCTGATCTGCCCGGGACCGCGAAGGTGTACGAACCGGTCACCGCGCTGCCGATGGAGACGCTGCCCGAGACGTTCGTCCATCCGGCCGGCTATTGCCAGAATGTCCTGGCCACCGGCCGTTGCTTTGTCGCGGGGACCGGGATCGTCGCCGGCCGCGAGGCGATCCTGCTCGAATGCGACCATCCCCGCACGACGGAGCTGCCAGGCGACCGGCCGGACTTCCACATCTCGATCGCGGTCGATCGCGACACCGGCGTCATCCTGCGGCTGACCGAATCGATCGGCGGCGCCGTGACGCGCGACGCCGAGGTGATCGAACTTTCACCCGACAGCCCGCTCCCGCCCGCCGCCTTCCACTTCGTCTTCCCCACCGGGACGACGATGCTCTACTGACCCAGGGCGCGCCCGGGTCGCTCGATCGCTAGATGACTTCGAGGTCCTTCTCGATCGCGCGCAGTTCGTCTGCGTCGCCCTGGACCCTGGGGCCCTTGAACCAATGCTTCGCCGAGACGAAGTACCAGATCGCCGCGCCGCCCAGCACGACCAGGAAGACGACCGGCGTGTAATTGAAGGTCGTGATGTTGATCGGCAGCGCCTGCGGGAGCATGAACAGGAAGAAGATGAACACGACCCAGATCGTGGCGACGATCCCGATCGGGCGGCTCCAGCGCCCGAGGCTCCACGGCCCGCCCTCGAACTGATCACCGGCGCGCAACCGCAGGAAGACCGGCGCGATGTACGCGACATACAGCCCGATCACGGCGATGGACGTGATTGCGAAGTACGCCACCGGGCTGTACAGGTACGGCAGCCCGAGGATGAACGCGCCGACGGCCGCCAGCCAGATCGAGTTGGTCGGGGTCCGCGTCCGCTTGTTGATGCGGTGCCAGAACGTGCTTCCCGGCACGGCACCGTCACGCGAGAACGCGTAGATCATCCGCGAGTTGGCCGTCACGGACGACATGCCGCAAAAGAACTGGGCGCCGATCACGATCAGCAGGACCGCGATCCCGAGCGTCTGGCCGACGGCGTCGATCCAGATCTGGACGGGCGGCACACCGGTCGCCGTCTGGAGCGCGTGTGCGTAACCGTCGATCTGGCTGCCGTCAGTGCCGGTGAAGACCTTGTCGGGAGTGATCCCGATATTCATCGCGACGAGGAGGATGAACCCGAAGATCACCGAAATGACGACCGACCAGACGATCCCTTTCGGCGCCGAGGTGTCGGCGTGGTGGGTCTCCTCGGACATATGCGCCGAGGCGTCATAGCCGGTCAGCGTGTACTGCGCGTTGAGCAACCCGATCAGCGCGACGTACAGCGGGATCCCGAAGATCAGGAAGCCGGGAAACGACTGGTTCGGGTCGCTGCTGGTGTTGTTCACCGCGGTCGTGAAGACCGTGCCGAGACTCGTCCGTGTGTGCTGGTTGAGGAACACGCAGACAACCACGATCACCGACACGCCGACGATGTGCCACCACACCGAAACGTCGTTGAGCAGCTTCACCAGGCGGATGCCGAAGGTATTGAGCAGTGCATGGAGGACGAGCATCACGCCGTAGACGGCGACCGTGATGGTCGGTGTCACGGTCACGCTGAAGGCGAGATTGAGGAACGCTGTCGTGAACAGCGCCAGACCGAAGTCGATACCGGCGGTCACCGCGACCTGTCCGACCAGGTTGAACCAGCCGACGAACCAGCTCCATTTCGCCGGATCGCGGCCAGAGGCGGGGGCGAGCTTGGCTGCCCAGTAGTAGAGGCCACCGGCGGTCGGATAGCTCGAGGCGACCTCGGCCATCCCGAGCGCGACGAGCGTCACGAAGAAGCCGACGACCAGCCAACCCAGGGTCATCACCGCCGGGCCACCGACGTTCATGGCGAACCCGAACAGCGTGAGGCAGCCCGACAAGATCGAGATGATCGTGAACGAGACCGCGAAGTTGGAGAACGTCCGCATCCCGCGGCGGAGTTCCTGGGCATAGCCCAGTCCATGGAGTTGCTCGACGTCTCGGGAACTCGCCCCTTCCGAATCCATCCTCGGGACCCTCCTGCACGACGCTACGATGGTGTCGCTTGGACGCGCGGACGCCGGGACGACGGGAGCATACTCCGGCGCCCGACGTTGATTCGCGATGGTCGAAGGGCATCTCGCGCGAATATCGCAATTCGGCAAGGGAGGCCAGCCGCACCATGACCGACCACGATCAGGACCATGCCGCGAAGCACCCTCGACTCCTCGAGCTCGAGGAGATGGTCCGCGACGGTCAGATCGACACATTGGTCGTGGCCATCACCGACATGCAGGGCCGGCTCATGGGCAAGCGCGTCCAGGGCCAGGCCTTCCTCGATGGCGTCATCTCGCACGGCGCCCACTTCTGCACGTACCTGCTCGGCACGGACATGGAGATGAACACGCCCGAAGGGTTCAAGCTCACGAACTGGGAGACCGGCTACGGCGACTGGATCGCCGAGCCGATCTGGGACCAGTTGCGGATCCTGCCCTGGCTGCCGGGCACGGCCATGGTCCTCGCCGACGCGGTCGACGAGGAGACCGGGCTCGAGATCCCGATCGCCCCGCGGACGATCCTCAAGCGACAGGTCGAGCGGGCGGCGAATGCCGGCTATGCGCTGAAGGCCGGGTCGGAGTTCGAGTTCTACGTCCTCAAGGACTCCTGGGAGGAGCTGGCCGATCGCGGATGGCCGGTCCCGCGCCCTTTCGGGCACTACAACGAGGACTACCACCTCCTCCAGGCGACCAAGGCCGAACCGCTCCACCGGCTGCTGCGCAACCAGATGACCGCGGCCGACGTGCCGATCGAGTTCTCCAAGGGCGAGGCCGCCAACGGCCAGCACGAGGTCAACATCCGCTACGACCATGTCCTCGAGTCCGCCGATCGGAGCGTGGTCTTCAAGCACGGCGCCAAGGAGATCGCCTACCTCAACGGCTGGGGGATCACCTTCATGGCCAAGCCGGACCACCGCTGGACGGGCTCATCGGGCCATCTGCACATGAGCTTGTGGGACGTCGCCAAGGACATCCCGCTGATGCACGCCGCCGACGGGGCGCCGGAGGGTCCGTATGGCCTGTCGGAGGTGGGCCAGCAGTTCATGGCCGGGATGATGAAGCTCTCGCGCGAGCTGGCCGTCTTTATCGCGCCGTTCATCAACTCCTACAAGCGCTATGCGTCGCTCTCGTGGGCACCCGTCAACGTCGTCTGGGGGCGGGACAACCGTACGACCGGGTTCCGGCTGGTCGGTCGCGGGCCCGGCCTCCATGTCGAGGATCGGTTCCCGGGCGGCGACATGAACGCCTACCTCACGTACGCCGCGATGATCGGCGCCGGCCTCTACGGCATCGAACACAAGCTCACGCTCGAGCCCGAGTTCAAGGGCAACGGGTACCTGGCCAAGGGCCACCCGCGGATGCCGCGCGCGCTGTACGAAGCGATCTCGGAGCTGGAACGCTCCGAGGCCGCGGTCGAGATCTTCGGCCAGGATGTCGTCGACCACTACCTCAACGCCGCCCGTGTCGAGCAGGAGACCTACGACTCCGTGGTCCACGCCTGGGAGCGCGAGCGGTATCTCGAGCGCGGCTGACGACCGATGGCGCTTGACGTCGATGCCTTGAGCCGCCGCGTCGCCGAGCTCGAGGCTCGGGAGCAGGAGCACGAACGCGCCGCGCAGGTCCAGAACGCGCTGTACCGGATCGCCGACGCGGCCAGCGCGGCCGAGGACCTCCAGGCGTTCTACGCCACCGTTCACGGCATCGTCGGCGGGTTGATGTACGCGGAGAACGCGTACATCGCCTTGTACGACGATCAACGACATGCGCTCAACTTCCCGTATTACAAGGATTCGGTCGACACGGACATCCCGGATCCCAACGCCTGGGAGCCGTTGGGCAGCGGGCAGGCTTCCGGTGTGACCGGGTACGCATTGCGACTCGCGAAGCCGATCCGCCTCGACCAGGCGTCTCATCGCGAGCTGGTCGCCAAGGGCGAGTTCAGGACCCTCGGCGTCGTCGGTGATGGCGATTGGCTCGGTGCGCCGCTGGTCGCCGAGGGCCGGACGCTGGGCCTGATCGTCGTCCAGTCCTATACCAACGAACGGCTCCACACCGACGCAGACAAGGACCTGCTCGCGTTCGTCGGCCAGCACATCGGCTCAGCCCTCAGTCGGGTCCGGGCCATCGAGGAGACCAGGCAACGCAACGCCGAGCTCGCCATCGTCAACGAGATCGGCGGGGCGTTGGCCCAGGAGTTAGATTTCCAGGCGATCGTCGACCTCGTGGGCGACCGCGTGAGGTCGATATTCGACGTTCACTCGCTGTTCATCGCTCTGTACGACCCTGTCGCCAACCAGATCTCCTGGCCGTACGACATCGACGAAGGCGAGCGTTTCCATCGCGACCCGCGGCCGCTGGGGCCCGGCATCACGTCGACCGTCATCACCACGCAGCGTCCGGTCCGGGTCGGGTCGATGGCCGAGCAGAAGGCGGCCGGGGCGGTCCAGATCGGCGGCACGGAGACGCTGTCATGGATGGGCGTGCCGATCATCGGCGCCAACCGGGTCGTCGGTGTGGTGGGCCTCGAGAGCGTTCGTCCGAATGCGTTCAGCGAAGGCGACGAGCGGCTCCTGGCGACCCTGGCCTCGAGCATGGGCGTGGCCCTCGAGAACGTCCGATTGTTCGACGAGACGAAGCGCCTCCTGACCGAGACGGATCAGCGGGCCGCCGAGCTGGCGATCATCAACGGCGTCCAGAAGGGGCTCGCCGCCGAGATCGACATGCAGGCGATGTATGACCTCGTCGGCGACAAGATCCAGGAGATCTTCGACGCCCAGGTCGTAGATATCGGGATCTTCGATCCTGAGACGCGACGGCTGCATTTCCCCTACACCATCGAGCGTGGGGTCCGGTTCCCGGACGAGTCGATGGAGCTCGTCGGCTTCCGGAAGCATGTCATCGAGACAGGGCAGCCCCTGCTGATCGATCACGACATCGAGGCGCGGAACGCCGAGTTTGGGAACCCTGCCGTGATCTCCGGCGAGCCGCCGAGATCGACGCTCTGGGTACCGCTCCACGCGGGAGATCGCGTCGTCGGCGTCTTCTCGCTCCAGAACCTCGACATCGAATACGCCTTTGACGAAGGCGATGTCAGGCTGCTCTCCACGATCGCGGCCAGCTTGAGCGTCGCGCTCGAGAACGCGCGCCTGGTCGACGAGACTCGCAAACGCAATGCGGAGCTGGCGATCATCAACGGGATCCAGCAGGGCTTGGCAGCCGAACTGGACATGCAGGCCATGTACGACCTGGTGGGGGACAAGATCCAGGAGATCTTCGACGCGCAGGTCGTCGACATCGGGGTCTACGACCAGGCCGACGGGCTGGTCCGCTTCCCGTACACGATCGAGCGCGGTGTCCGCTTTCCAGACGAACCGATGGCCCTTGTCGGCTTCCGGAAGGAGGTCCTCGAGAGCGGGCAGGCCCTCATGCTGAACGAGGGTGTCGTGGCCCGGGCCGCCGAGCTCGGCCAGGCCGCCGCCATCCAGGGCGAGACCGCGAAGGCGGTCATCTTCGCGCCGCTCATGGTCGGCGGTCATCCCAGTGGCGTGATCTCGGTCCAGAATATCGACCGGGAATTCGCGTTCAGCGGCTCGGACCTGGACCTGCTGACGACCCTGGCGGCCAGCCTGAGCGTCGCGCTCGACAATGCCCGGTTGATCGACGAGACCCGCCAACGGGCCGCGGAACTGGCGATCGTCAACAGCGTGGGCCAGGCGCTGGCGGGGCACCTCGAACTGGATGCGCTCATCTCGGATCTCGGCGACCAGATGCGCGGGACCTTCGACGCCGACCTCGTCTATGTCGCGCTCCACGATCGTGAATCGGACCTGATCGAGTTCGTCTACTACAGCGAGGGTGGCGTGCGCCGGGAAAACCCCGCCATGCACTACGGCGAGGGCCTGACCTCGCAGATCCTCAAGACCCGCGAGCCGCTGCTGCTCAACAAGGACGCCCAGTTCGCGGGACGCACGGTCGTCGGCACGCCCGCCAGCTCGTACCTCGGCGTGCCGATCCTCGCCGGGGACGAGGCGATCGGCGTCGTCAGCGTCCAGGACACGACGGTGAGCGGGCGGTTCGGTGAGGCCGATTCCCGACTGCTGGCCACGCTCGCCGCGAATGTCGGGGTTGCCATCCAGAACGCCCGCCTGTACCGCGACGCGCAGCGGCAAGCGGCCGAGATGACGGCCCTGGCCGAGGTCGCTGCGGAGATCTCGGCGATGCTGGACCTGGGATCCGTGCTGGAGCGCATCGCGGATCGCGCCATGACGCTCCTCGTCGCTGACACCAGCGCAGTCTTCCTGGCCGAGGACGATGGCCGTGTCTTCCGACCGATCGTGGCCCTCGGCTCGTTTGCCAAAGCCGTGAAAGCCGACACCATCCAGCTCGGCGAGGGGATCATCGGCGACCTTGCCAAGCGGGGCGAGGCCGAGGTCGTCAACCACGTGGCCGGCGATCGCCGGACGATGCCGATCCCTGGGACCGAGGGCGATGACGTCGAGTACCGGTTGATGGCCGCCCCCCTGCTCTCTCGCGGGGTCGTCATCGGCATGACGGCGATCTGGCGATCCGCGCCGGGCGCTGCGTTCACCTCCGCCGACCTCGCGTTCCTGGTCGGCCTCGCACAGCAGGCTGCGATCGCGATCCAGAACGCCCGATTGTTCGAGGACAGTCGCACGGCACAGGACGCGGCCGAGCAGGCGAACCAGTCCAAGTCCACCTTCCTTGCGGCGATGAGTCACGAGATCCGCACGCCGATGAACGCGATCATCGGGATGAGTGGCCTGATGCTGGACACGCCGCTCGACGACGAGCAGCGCGAGTATGCGGAGACCATCCGCACCTCGGGCGACGCGCTGCTGCTCATCATCAACGACATCCTCGACTTCTCCAAGATCGAGGCGGGGAAGGTCGAGCTCGAACACCGCCAGTTCGCCTTTGCGCCCTGCATCGAAGGCGCGCTGGACGTGATCGCCCCCGCGGCCGCGGCCAAGCACCTCGAGCTCGCCTATGCGATCGACGACGGCCTCCCCCGAACGGTCGTCGGCGACCAGGGGAGGCTGCGCCAGATCGTCCTCAACCTGCTCTCGAACGCCGTGAAGTTCACCGAGTCCGGTGAGGTCGAGCTGACCGTCTCCGGCCGGCCCCTCGTGACGAGCGACGGGCGCGACGGGCGTTGGGAGCTGACCGTCGCGGTTCGCGATACCGGGATCGGCATCCCCGCCGACCGGGTCGGCCGGCTCTTCCAGTCGTTCAGCCAGGCGGACGCGTCCATCTCGAGACGCTACGGCGGCACCGGTCTTGGCCTGGCGATCAGCCGGAGGCTCGCCGAACTGATGCACGGCTCGCTGGTTGCCGAGAGCCCGGGTATCGCCGGGCAAGGAAGCACATTCCGGCTGACCGTCGAGCTCGAAGCGTCGGAAGGTGAGCTCGCGGCCGCACCGCTGGTCGGGGTGGACCTCGCGGGACGACACGTCCTCGTCGTCGACGACAACGCCACGAATCGGCGGATCCTGGTCAAGCTCCTCGAGCGCTGGGGCATGACCGCGGACGCAAGCGGCTCGCCTCGTGAGGCGCTGGGTTGGGTCGTCGGCGGGCGCCGCTTCGACCTTGCCATCCTCGACATGCACATGCCGGAGCTGGACGGGATCTCGCTGGCCACGGCGCTCCGCGCGTCCGAGACCGGAGCGGCGACGCCGGTCGTCATCCTGTCCTCCCTCGGGATGCACGACCGGGCGAGCGATGCGGTCGCAGCGTTCATGGTCAAGCCGGTCAAGCCGTCGGCGATGCACGACACGCTGGCCACGGTGCTGGCGGGGCAGGCGACGTCGGTCCCGGTGCGGGCCGCAGGCACCGGCATCGATCACGACCTCGGGGCGCGTCACCCGCTCCGGATCCTGCTCGCCGAGGACAACTCGGTGAACCAGAAGCTCGCGCTCCGCTTGCTCGACCGGATGGGCTACCGCGCCGACGTCGCGGGCGACGGCCTCGAAGCGATCGCGGCGATCGAAGGGGCCGTCTATGACGTGGTCCTGATGGACGTGCAGATGCCCGAACTCGATGGCCTCGAAGCGACCCGCCGGATCCGGCGTCGCTGGCCCGGCCAGGCCGGACCGCGGATCGTGGCGATGACGGCCAACGCGATGGAAGGGGACCGCGAGATGTGCCTCGCGGCCGGCATGGACGGCTACATCTCCAAGCCGATCCGGCCGGAGGCGCTCAAGGAAGAGCTGGTCGCCAGCGCACGTCGGGAGAATGGACAGTCCGGGAAGGTCGTGCCGTGACCCAGGGTCGCGTGCTGGTGGTCGACGATACGGCGTTCAATCGGCGCCTCCTGGTTCGCCTGCTGGAGTCGATCGGCCACGAAGCGCTGGAGGCCTTGGACGGCCGAGCGGCACTGGCGCTCCTTCGCGATCCCGATATCGTCCCGGTCGACGTCGTCCTGCTCGATATCGTCATGCCGGAGATGGACGGCTACCAAACGCTCGCCGTCCTCAAGGCCGATCCAGGGCTCCGCGACCTTCCGGTCATCGTCATCTCCGGCGTCGACGAGCTTGCGAGTGTCGTCCGGTGCATCCAGATGGGGGCCACGGACTATCTCCCGAAGACCGTCGATCCGGCGATCCTGCGAGCCCGGATCGAGGCCTCGATGGCGCAGAAGCGGCTGCACGACCTCGAACGCGAGACGCTCGAGCAACAGACGCTCATGCTGGCGACCATCGACCGGCAGCGATCCGAGCTGTCGCGCTTCCTGTCGCCCCAGGTCGCGGCCCTGGTATCGAGCGCGGATGGCGAGGCGATGTTGGCCGGCCACCGTCGTGAGATCACCGCCATGTTCTGCGACCTGCGCAACTTCACGTCGTTCTCCGAGTCCGCCGAACCGGAGGAGGTCCTGGGATTCCTGCGCGCCTATCACAGCACGATGGGCGCGCTCATCGTCGAGCACGGAGCGACGCTGGAGCACTTTGCCGGCGACGGCTTCATGACGTTCTTCAACGACCCCGTCTTGCAGCCCGATCACGCCGCCCGGGCGGTCGGCCTCGCGGTCGCGATGCGCGAACGATTCGCTTTCCTGTCGGCGGATTGGCGCAAACGAGGCTACGTCCTCGAGATCGGGATCGGGATGTCGACCGGGTACGCCACGCTCGGCCGGATCGGGTTCGAGGGGCGCTACGACTACGGCGCGATCGGTCAGGTGATCATCCTGGCCGCACGCCTGAGCAGCCTGGCCGGGCCCGACGAGATCTTGATCGCACACCGGACGTTTGCCGCCGCAGAAGCGGTCATCGATGCGACGCCCGCTGGCGATCGAGACCTCAAGGGGTTCAGCCGGCCGATCCCCGTCTATGCCGTCGCCGGGATGCGCGAGTGATGCTGGATCCCGCGGTCTTTGCCCACTTGCTCGAGATCACCGGCGGCGACCTCGAGTTCGTCGACGACCTGATCGACACGTATCTCGAGGACGCGATCGTCCAGCTCGACGCCATGCGCCTGGCCGCCGATGCGGGCGATGCCCGGGCGATGGTCAGGCCCGCACACAGCCTCAAGTCGAGCAGCGCCGATGTCGGAGCAGTGGCCTTGGCCGATTCGTGCCGATCGCTGGAGATCGACGGTCGGACCGGGACGATCGCGGATGCGACCGGGCGCGTGGAGGCCTGTGCGCGGGCATTCACTGACGTCCGGGCCGCGTTGCTCGCACAACGCGCGGCGCGCTGAACGGTCCGCCCGAAGGGCAGGCGGCTACGCGGGCCGTTCCGCCACGACCTCGCGGAGGCGACGCGCGACGTCGACATGGCCAGCCGCATCGGCCGTGTCGGCCGGCGTCTCGCCGTCGTCGCGCACGGCCAGCGGATCTGCGCCAGCCGACAGGAAGAGCTCGACCAGCTCGGCGTCGCCACTCTGCGCCGCCGCGTGGAGCGGCGTGTAGCCGCGCCGTTCCTTCGCGTTGACGTCCGCGCCGGCGGCGATCAGGAGTCGGCAGACCTCGTGGTGGCGACCGGACGCGGCGGAGTGCAATGGCTGGACATGGAGGTCGTTGTCCGAGTAGACGCCGACCGCGGCGCCGGCCTCCAGCAGCGCCCGGGCGACCTCGGCCTTCCCGAAGAACGCGGCGAAATGGAGCGCGGTGAAGCCATCGGCAGAGAATGCGGCCGCGCGCGAACGATCCTCCTCGAGCCGCTCTCGCAGGCGATGGAGGTAGCCGAGCGCCGTCGCCTCGAAGACATCCAGGTCGGGGTCGACGGCCAGCAACGCGTCCGTCGTCGCCCGATCGAAGCGGTAGCGCGACAGCATCAGCGCCGAGACCCCATCCCGGTCGCGCGCCGACGCGAGCGCCGGGTCGGCCGCCAACAGCTCCCGGACGCGGGCCGCATCGTCGGCTGTGACGGCGTCGATGAAGTCCTCCGCGGGCGTGGCCATCTCCGCATCGTGCCACGCCCGGACATCTCGCGTCAGTCACGGCGGTGGAAGCCACACGGGAGCCCCGGGCATGCGAGGGCCGGACCCCGTGCCATCCGAAGATGGTCCGTGATCCGACCCCCGCGAGACCGTGGTTCGAGCGCGCCCCCAGGCACGCCCGACCGCGATCAGCTCGCCGGCGGGAGGAGGACGCCGTCGATGATGTAAACGGTGGCATTCGCCGTCTGGACGTTGCCGCAGACGACCTTGGCCTTGCCGTTGACGGTGAAGTCCTGACCGCTGCCGGCCACGGTGAGCGTGCCACCCTCGAGGGTGGTGTGGGTGCCGGCCAGCATCGCCGGGGTCAGGCGACCCTGGACGACGTGGTAGGTCAGGACCTTGGTCAGCAGGCCCTTCGGGTCGGCCATCGCCGAGGTCAAGGTCGCCTGGTCCATGGCTGCGAACGCGCTGTCGGCCGGGGCGAAGACCGTGATGTCCTTGGCGGTGTTGAGGGTGTCACCCAGGCCGGCTGCCGTAACCGCGCCGACGAGCGTCTTGAGGGCCGGGTTGTTCGAGGCCGCGGTCGCAACGGGCGCGGTGGCCATCCCGGAGAAGCTGCCGGCGCCCGTGGTGGGAACCGAGGCGCAAGCCGACCCGAACGGCTGGTCCGTCATCGCGGCACCGCTCGACGGGACGCTGGACGTCATGGCCGTGGGCGAGGTCGTGGCCGGTGTCGTGGTCGCCTCGGGGGCGATCGACGCACCTGAGCTTGAGCAAGCCCCGACGAATGTCGCGGCGATGATGAGCCCGGCAAACGCGCCGGTGCGATTGCGCTTGTTCATGTTCGATCTCCTGCTGGTGGGCGCGAACCTCAGTGGTCCCCGTCCCGTTGTCTTGGTGGAACCGCCCGGCGCATCTGCCCGGACGACGTGAAGTGGTGAACGGTCAGGTCACCGTGACAACCACGGAGTGCCAGCCGGTCGCGCCATTCGGGAACGGGTCCGCGCGCGTTTCCGGCTGTGTTTCGCCGGTGGCGTCGGTCGCGCGTACCTCGAGCGTGTGTCCGCCGCTGACGGCGTCCCACTCGAAGACCCATTGGCGCCAGGTGTCGACCGTGTCGACCGTCGCGAGACTGGCCTCGGCCCAGGCGCCGCCATCGACCCGGACCTCGACCCGCTTGACGCCGCGATGCTGCGCCCAGGCGACGCCGGCGATCGCTACCTTGCCGGCAGGAATGCGAGCGAGTGGCTTCGGCGCATCGATGCGCGACATCGTCTTGATCGGCCCCTCCATCGACCAACCGCGCTGGACCCAGTACGGGTCGTACGCGTCGAAGGTCGTCAGTTCGAGATCGACCAGCCATTTCGTGGCCGACACGTAGCCGTACAGGCCGGGGACGATCATCCGGACCGGATACCCGTGGACCGCGGGCAGCGGCGCCCCGTTCATCGCCACCGCCAGCATCGCGTCACGGCCGTCGAGCGCCACCGCCGTCGGCGTGCCGATCGACATGCCGTCGATCGAGCGCGACACGATCTGGTCGGCACCAGGCTGGACGCCGCCTGCCTCGAGGACGGTCGCCAGCGAGACCCCGATCCAGCGCGCGTTGCCCGCGTAGTCGCCGCCGACCTCGTTGGAGACACAGGTGAGGGTGATGTCGCGCTCGATCGTCGGGTACTGGTACAGCTCGTCGAGCGTCAGTGTCACCTCGCGATCGACCATCCCGTGGATCCGCAGGCGCCAGTCCGCTGCCGCGACGACGGGGACGTCGAGGGCGGTGTCGACGCGATAGAAGCCGTCGTTCGGCGTGATGAAGGACGAGACGCCGGCCACTCCGAAGTCGACGCCAGCAGGAATGGCGGGCAGCGGCTCGATCGGTACCGGGATCTTGGACCCCCCGCTGGCGAGTGCACCCGCGGCGCGTCGTCCGGCGATGACGGTGCCGACGCCCCCGGAGGCCGCGATGAGGACGCCGACGGCCGCCGCGGCCGTCACGAAGCCGCGCCGCGTGAGGCCGGCGCCTGCCGTTCCGGGTTGGGCCTGAAGCGACTGAAGCGAACGATCGCTCGCGGTGGCGCGGCCCTCGAGGATGATCAGCGCGGCCACCGCGACAACGGCTCCGACGAGCGCGGGGATGATGCTGCCCGGCGACCCACCGGGCCGTAGGTAGGCGGCCAGGCCGCCGACGACGCCGAGCCCGAGGATGCCGGCGGTGGCCAGTCGCGGCCGACGCATGCCGAGGAGTCCGATCCCGATCGCCGCGACTGCCAGGACGGCCACGATGCCGCCCAGCAGCACAGCCTTGTCGTTCGTGCCGAATGACCGGATCGCGAACGATTTCAACCATTCGGGTGTCAGGTCGATGAAGGTGCTCCCGACCGCCAGCAGCGGGGAGGCGGCCGGGGCGACGACCTGGGCCACGAGGTGGCCGACGGCGATGGCCGTTCCGGCGGCGAGCAGACCGCTGAGCGCGGCTGCCGCGACCGCGGGCCGCCCGTCGAGCGACGAGCGCACGCGAACGCCTGGACCAGGAACATGGAGGAGGGTCACGACGAGAGTGCGGCGCCGCCTCCCGCTTGGATGACCGTCCAGACCAAACGCAACGGAGTTGCAACCTGTCGGCCGCCCAGCGGGCGAGGGGTCGGGCCGGGCGCTACTCTGACCGCGACGAACGTCGAGAGGGAGTGCGATGCGGCTCGAGGACAAGGTCACGATCATCACCGGCGGGGGTGGCGGGATGGGTCGCGTCGCTGCGCACCTCTTCGCGGCGCAGGGCGCCAAGGTCGTCGTCGCCGAGTACAGCGAGGCGGCCGGCGCCGAGACCGTGGAGCAGGTCCGTGCCGCGGGCGGCGAAGCGACCTTTGTCAAGGTCGATGTCTCGAAGGAGGCCGACGCCAAGGCGATGGTCGACCACGCCGTGGCGACCTATGGCCGGCTCGACTGCCTCTACAACAACGCCGGGATCATGCCCGAAGCCGACCACTCGGTGGTCGATACCGAGATCGCGGTCTGGGATTCGGTGATGGCCGTCAACGTGCGGGGCGTCTTCCTCGGCTGCAAGTACGCGGTGCCCGCGATGATCGGGGGCGGCGGGGGTTCGATCATCAACATCGCGAGCTTCGTCGCACTGGTCGGCTGCAGCGTGCCGCAGGACGCCTACACGGCCTCGAAGGGCGCCCTTCTGTCGCTGACCCGCAGCCTCGCCGTCCAGTTCGGCCCGCAGGGCATCCGCACCAACGCGATCTGCCCGGGTCCCGTGGAGACGCCCCTGCTGATGGACTGGCTGGTCAAGGACGAGGCCGCCAAGCAACTCCGGCTCGCCCGCAATCCGACCGGCCGGTTCGGCAAGCCCGAGGAGATCGTCCAGATGGCCGTTTACCTCGCTTCGGACGAGTCGCGCTGGACCAACGGCGCGTCGCTCGTCGTTGATGGCGGCATCACCGTCAACTACTTTTAGTTCCGGACCTGGAGGCATCGAATGACGGAGGAGATGTCCGAGGTGGCCGCCGGCCGGATCGCGATCGGCATCGACGTGGGCGGCAGTGGCATCAAGGCGGCCGTGGTCGACATCGAGGCCGGCCAACTCCGATCGGAGCGGCTCCGCGTCGTGACGCCGATCCCCGCGACCCCGGACGCGATCATCGCGTCGATCGCGCGGCTGGTGCGCCGATTGGTCAAGTTGAGCGGGCTCGGCGAAGGGACCCCGGTCGGGATCGGGTTGCCCGGCGTCGCCATCGGCGGCGTCCTCAAGACGGCGGCCAACATCGACCCGACCTGGATCGAATTTCCCGTCGTGGACCGGCTCAGCCGGCTGCTCAAGCGCCCCGTCTTCATCATCAACGACGCCGACGCCGCGGGGATCGCCGAGATGCGCTTCGGGGTCGGCAAGGGTCAGCCGGGCGTCGTCATCTTCCTGACCCTCGGGACGGGGGTGGGATCGGGCACGTTCAATGATGGCGTGCTCGTCCCAAACACCGAGTTCGGCCAGATGGAGATCCGCGGCCGTGCCGCAGAGAAGCGGTCCGCGGCGGCCGCGAGGGTTCGTCGTGGTCTGTCGTGGAAGGCATGGGCGGCCGACCTCGATGAGCACCTTGATCGCATCCATCAACTGATGTGGCCGAACCTCATGATCCTCGGTGGCGGCGTCAGCAAGAGCGCCGACAAGTACGTCCCACGCCTGACCGTGAAGACCCTCGTCGTCCCGGCCCTCCTGCGCAACGACGCCGGGATCATCGGCGCGGCGATCATCGCGGCTGAGGGGGTGGAGGCCCGACCGGTTACCGAGGCCCCGACCGATACCAGCGGATCCAGTCAAGAGGCGACGCCATGACCAGCACGACCGCAGCCCCTACCTCGACCCGCATGATCATCGGCGGCGAAGCCGTCGATGCCGCCGATGGCCAGACGTTCGACGTCGTCAACCCGGCTACGGGCGCCGTCATCGCGACCGCGCCGTTCGGCGGCAAGGAGGACGTGGATCGCGCCGTCGAGGCGGCGCGGCGGGCTTTCGACGACCGCAAGGGCTGGGCGAACTGGGCCGCCGGCAAGCGCGGCCGGTCGCTCGCCAAGCTCGCCTCGCTGATCAAGTCGAACAGCGAGGAGCTGTCGCAGCTCGAGAGCCGCAATGTCGGCAAGCCGATCACGGGCGCGCGCGGCGAGATCATCGGGGCGAGCCTCGTCTTCGACTACTACGCGGGAGCCGCCAACAAGATCTTCGGCCAGACGATCCCGGTCTCGAAGCCGGGGCTCGACATGACGCTGCGGGAACCGATCGGGGTGGTCGGGCTGATCGTGCCCTGGAACTTCCCGTTGTTGATGGCATCGTGGAAGGTGGCGCCGGCGCTGGCGGCCGGGAACACGGCGATCCTCAAGCCCGCCAGCTACTCCCCGTTGACGGCGATCCGGCTCGGCGAACTGGCCCTCGAGGCGGGGATCCCGGCCGGTGTCCTCAACATCGTCACCGGACCGGGCGGCACGGCCGGCGCGTCCCTGGCGGGCCACCCGGGCGTCGGCAAGGTGGCGTTCACCGGCGAGACCACCACGGGCCAGGAGATCATGCGGCTGGCCGCCGGCAACGTGAAGAAGATCTCGCTCGAGCTCGGTGGCAAGAGCCCGAACATCGTCTTCGCCGATGCCGATCTTGAGCGGTTCGCCCGGGAATCGCCCTATTCGGTCTTCGACAACGCGGGCCAGGACTGCTGCGCACGGAGCCGGATCCTCGTCGAGCGCTCGGCGCACGACAAGGTCGTCGAGCTCTTCGCCGAGGCGACTCGCAACGTCACGGTGGGCGACCCGTCACTCGACACGACCGAGGTCGGGACACTGGTCAGCTTCAAGCAGCGCGATCGGGTCCGCGACTACATCGAGATCGGGCTCGGTGAGGGCGCCACGATCGTCGTCGGCGGCGAGGCCCCGACCGACCCGGACCTGGCCGACGGAGCGTACCTGATGCCGACCGTCTTCGAGGGCGTCTCGAACGACATGCGCATCGCGAGCGAGGAGATCTTCGGGCCGGTCGTCTCGATCATCCCGTTCGACACCGAGGAGGAGGCGCTCCGCCTCGCCAACGCGACGCCGTACGGCCTGTCCGGTTCGATCTGGAGCCGGGACATCGGCAAGGCGCTGCGGGCGGCCAAGGCCCTCCAGGCCGGGGTCATCAGCGTCAACTCGAACTCGTCGGTCCACACCGAGGCACCGTTCGGCGGCTACAAGATGTCGGGCATCGGGCGCGAACTCGGGATGTCGGCGCTCGACCTCTACACCGAGACCAAGAACGTCTTCATCGACCTGAGCTGACGGCCGGAGCCTCGAGCTCGGGGTGTCGCAGCGCCAGCCAGTCGCGCAATGCCCACAGGGTGGTCGTGAAGGCGATCCCGGACCACGGGATGTCTTCCGGCGCGTAGGCCACGATCTCGGTCGCCTCGGGGGTCGGGGCCGCGGTGCCGCCGACGATCGTCGCCTCGAAGGCGATGGTCACGACGCTGGCCTCGAGGCGTGTGTAGAGCCCGACGATCGCGCCCGGCTCGACGAGGAGGCCGGTCTCCTCCCACGTCTCGCGGATCGCCGCCTGGTGGACGGTCTCGTCGATCTCGAGGAAGCCGCCGGGTTGCGCCCACGAGCCTTTGCCGGGTTCGATGCCGCGGCGGATGAGGACGATCTCGCCGGCATCGGTGATCGGGAAGGTGGTGACCACGAGACGCGGGTTGACGTAGGCGATATGGCCGCACACGGCACAGGCCAGGCGATGGCGGTCCTCGCCGGGTACCTCCCCGAAGGAGAGCGCCGCCCCGCAGCGCGAGCAGAAGTTGAGCGAGGCGGCGATCCAGTCCGGGACGCCGCCACCCGACGGCAGGTCGGTCGAGCGGCCGTCGGGGCCGCGGGCGAAGGGCTCAGGCGGGTTCACGCGAGAATCACGAGGATCGAGGCGACGACGAGGGCCGCGAGCCCGATGAGGCTGACCGCCACCCAGGCGAGACGGAAGAGGCCCTTGCCGCGGTCGTTCGGCATCCACGCCCATGCCGAACGCCAGATCCGCAGGACGGCGTCTGCGGTCGTCACGACGAGGAGCGGCGCGGCGATGACGACGCACAGCTTGATGAGCGGACCGCCGAGCGGGACACCGATCTCGAGCGCCGTGATCGCGATCGCGCCACAGATCAGGACGATGACGCTGAGGTTGATGTAGTGGCGCTGGAGCGGGGTTGGTGCGATCTCGGGGACCGAGCGCGGCGGAAGGCCCTGGAGGCTCGGCGGGAGGGCGGTCGTCCGGGCGGTCGGCAGGGCCGGCGCGGCCGGCGCGCTCCTCACCCCCTGCCGATCGAGGACCGGCATCCCCGGCTCCCAGCGCTCGTCATCCATCGAGGGGAGTGTACTGGCGGTCGTTATACCGTCCGCGACTCGTCGGCGTCGTCACGCTCGACCGCCCGCTCGCACGTCGGGCAGTACCAGCGGGTCTCAAGCGGCGTTCCGCACGTGCCATGCCGGATCGGTTCATGGTCGGTTGCCCCACGGGAGCCCCAGTCGGCGAGCAGACGCAGCGCGGACGCCAGGTCCTGGCCGTCGGCCGTCAATGCGTAGGACATCCGTGGCGGCCGCGCCTGGTACGGCGTCGCGACGACGATCCGCTCGCGCTCGAGACGGCGCAGTCGGTCGGTGAGGATGTTCGGGGCGATCCCGGCGACCGCCTCGCCGAGCTCGTTGAACCGGCGTGGGCCGCCGAGCAACGCCTCCACCAACAGCAGGCTCCAGCGATCCCCGACGCGTTCGAGCGCCGCTTCGAGGGGCGACGGGTCCGCGCGGACGGACGGCTCGGCCATGGGTTCGATGGTAGGTGCGGATTCGGGGCTTGTCACGGCTGCCGGTCAGTAGTAGATTGCAAGTCACAAGTCTATCGCACGCACGCAGCATCGGAGCACTACCGCATGAGCGCCATCGAAGAGATCCAGACCGCCGTCTCCTCCATCGCCGAACGAGTCGGCCCATCCGTCGTCGGCATCGGCCGCGGAACACGCGGTTCCGGCGTCGTCATCGCCTCGGGCAAGGTCCTGACCAACGCCCATAACCTGCGCGGTGACGAGGTCACCGTCACCTTCGCCGACGGGCGCCAGACGCGTGGCACGGTCGCGGGCTGGGACGGCGACGGCGACCTCGCGGTCATGGACGTCGACACCGCCAACGCGGCGGCCATCGAATGGGGCGACGGCGAAGGCCTCGCCGTCGGGACGGCGGTCTTCGGGGCCGGCGCCAGTCACGGTGGTGGGACGCGGCTCACGTTCGGGCTCGTCTCCGCGATCGCACGGGCATTCCGGGGACCCGGCGGTCGCCGCATCGAGGGCAGCGTCGAGCACACGGCACCGCTCGCGCCGGGCTCGTCCGGCGGCGCGCTTCTTGATGCGGCGGGCCACCTCGTCGGCCTCAACACCAATCGGATCGGGGAGGGCTTCTATCTCGCGCTTCCGGCCGATGCGGCGCTCCGCACCCGGATCGACGCCTTGAGTCGTGGCGAGTCCCCAGAGCGCCCGCGCCTGGGCGTGGCCGTCGCCCCGTCGCACGTCGCGCGCAAGATGCGCCGTTCCGTCGGGCTTCCCGAGCGTGACGGCATCCTGGTCCGTGGCGTCGAGGACGACAGCCTCGCGGCAGCCGCGGGGATCCAGGCCGGCGACCTCATCGTCGAAGCCGGGGGCAAGCCGATCACCGATGCCGACGACCTGTATGCCGCTCTCGCATCGCTCGAGGTCCCATTCGAGGTCAAGCTCGTGCGTGGCAACGACGAGCGCACCGTCCAGGTCGGCGGTGGCGCGACGGCGACCGGCGAGGCGTGACGATGGCCATCGCGGAGGCCCCGAACGACCGCGCGGACGCCGTTGGCGGGAGCGAGGCTGACGACACCGACGACCTCGCGCTCGATGCCTACTCGGTGGCCGTTTCGACGGCGGCCGAGCGACTCATCCCATCCGTCGCCAGCCTGCGCGTGAGCCGCCAGGTCGGCGGCTGGACGGCGGGCGGTGCCGGTTCGGCGGTCGCCATCGAGCCGGTCGGCCACCTCGTCACCTCGGCACACGTCGTCGCGGGCTCGGATCGCGGGACGGCCACCTTCGTGGACGGGGCGGAGCTCGATTTCGAAGTCGTCGGTCGCGATCCGCTGTCCGACCTCGCGGTCGTGCGAACCAAGGGCGGATCGCCGCGCCCGGCGCCGCTCGGTCACGCCGAGCGACTCCGGGTCGGGCAGCTGGTCGTCGCGATCGGCAATCCGCTGGGTTTCGCCGGGACAGTGACCGCCGGCGTCGTCAGCGCCCTGGGCCGCTCGCTCGCCACCCGCGACGGCCGGGCAAGCCGCCTGGTCGAGAACGTCATACAGACCGATGCCGCACTCAACCCGGGCAACTCGGGCGGCGCCCTGGCCGACTTCCGGGGCCGGGTCATCGGCATCAACACCGCGGTGGCCGGGATCGGGCTCGGTCTGGCCATTCCGATCGACGCCGCGACGCGGGCGATCCTGGAGAGCCTCATCGTGCACGGGCGGGTCCGACGGGCTTTCCTCGGCATCGTGGGCGGAACGCGCCCGCTGGCGCCGGCCGGTGCGTCACGGCTCGGTCGTGCTCGGGGCCTCGAGATCGTCCAGTTGCTCGAACCCGGACCCACCGCGAGTGCCGGGTTGCGTGTCGGCGATGTCGTCGTCGAGCTCGACGGCGACCCGATCGAGGGCGTCGGCGACCTCCAGCGCCGGCTCGTGGGCGACGTGATCGGCCGGACGGTCGAGCTGCGCTTCGAGCGCGGCGGCGAGCCCCGGTCCGTCTCGATCGATCCGATCGAAC
Source organism: Candidatus Limnocylindrales bacterium (assembly GCA_038319665.1). Lineage (GTDB taxonomy): Bacteria > Chloroflexota > Limnocylindria > Limnocylindrales > CSP1-4 > SPCO01. Next base: position 12,622 of record JBBQDL010000020.1, on the reverse strand, counting down.
TCGCCTCCTAGGCTCGCCGCGAGCCGCCCGACCGGCTAGCATCGGGCGCATGGAGCGCCTCGTTGGCTGGTATCGGCTCGGTTCGTCCTCGTATGGCGCCGTCGCCGCGCTGCTCGTGGCGAATTCGATCCCGCTCATCGGCGTCCTGTTCCTTGGCTGGAACGTCTGGACGATCCTGACCATCTACTGGCTCGAGAACGGCGTCGTCGGGGTCTTCAACGTCCTCAAGATGGCGCGAGCGGAAGGGCCGGTGCTCGGCGGCGTCGTCGCCGGGTCGATGATGCGAAACGGGGTGCCCACGGAGGGCTCGGCCAAGGTCGTCCTCATCCCGTTCTTCGTCATCCACTACGGCCTGTTCTGGCTGGTCCACGGCGTCTTCATCCTGACCTTGCCGATGTTCACCGGCTTCGTGAGCGGGGCGGGCTTCCTGGGTGTCGGCGGCACGTCGTTCGATCCCGAGACCGGGGCACCGATCCTCGCGTCGGGGGCCCAGGCGCTCATATCCGATCCGCTGGCCACCGCGATCGTCATCATCGGCCTGTTCATCAGCCACGGGATCTCGTACCAGTTGAACTACATCGGTCGCGGGGAGTACCTGCGCACGAGCGTGGCACGCCAGATGGCGGCGCCCTACGGCCGGCTGTTCATCCTCCACATCACGATCATCCTGGGCGGGCTTGCGATCGCTATCACCGGCGCCCCGGCCATCGCCGTCCTCGTCCTGGTCCTGCTCAAGACGGCGCTCGATCTCGGCCTGCATCTCGCCGAGCATCGCGGGCCATCGGGCGTCACGGCGGCGGCGCAGGTCGGTCGCGAAGCCGCTTCCTGACCGGTCGACTACCCGTTCGAAGGGTCGTCGAGGACGGCCTGCGTCTGGCGGGCGCGCCACGCCGCGAGGCGCTCGGCGAGCGCCGGATCGGAGATGGCGAGGATGGCCGCGGCCAGCAGGCCGGCGTTGGTGGCATTGCCGATCCCGACCGTCGCGACGGGCACGCCGCGCGGCATCTGGACGATGGACAGTAACGAGTCGAGACCGCCGAGGTGCTCGCTCGGGATGGGGACGCCGATGACCGGCAGGACCGTCTTGGCGGCGAGCATCCCCGGGAGATGGGCCGCGCCGCCGGCGCCCGCCACGATCACCCGGATCCCGCGACCGGCCGCCTCCTCGGCGTAGCGGAACAACCGATCGGGCGTGCGATGCGCCGAGACGACCTTGAGCTCGGAGCGCACGCCGAGCTCGTCGAGGACCGCGACCGCCGCCTCGAGGGTCGAGAAGTCCGAGCGACTGCCGCCGACGATGCCGACGACCGCGCCGTCCCGCTTCGCTCGCTCGGTCATCGCTCGACCTCCGCCGTCGTCGTGCTGTCGGCCCAGTGGAGCGCCGCCAATGCCGCGCGAGCCTTCTCGAGCGCCTCGTCCGTCGAGGAACCGAGCGCCGTCAGGTGCCCCATCTTGCGACGTTCGAACACGCTCCGTTTGTCGTACACGTGGAGATGGACCGCGGGGTCGGCAAGGGCCGCCGCCACGCCCTGGAGTCGCGCCTCGCGGGCCGGTCCGCTGCCGAGCAGGTTGACCATCGCGGTCGGGGCCAGCGCCGCCGACGAACCGAGACCGAGCCCGCAGATCGCCCGGATGTGCTGTTCGAACTGCGACGTCGCCGCGCCCTCGATCGTCCAGTGCCCGGAGTTGTGGACGCGTGGCGCGAGTTCATTGACGACGAGCGACCCGTCGCGGAGCAGGAAGAGCTCAGCGGTCAGCGTCCCGCACAGGTCCATCGCCTCCGCCAGCGTGGTCCCGAGCGCGACGGCGGCGACGACGACCTCCGGCCCGACCGGCGCCGGGGCGACCGATTCGACCAGGATCCCGGCGTCGTGGACGTTCCGGGCGATCGGAAAGACCGCCATGGCGCCATCGACGGCGCGCGCGACGATGACCGAGAGCTCCGCCGCGAAGTCGATCTCGCGCTCAGCGAGGAGGGCGGCTCCCTCGGCGCGACCGAGCCGTTCCCACGCGTCGTCCAGTTCGTGGACAGACGCGATCCGGAGCTGACCCCGACCGTCGTAGCCACCGATCGGCACCTTCAGCCGCATCGGCAGGCCGAGGTCGGACGCCGCCGTGCGCGCGTCGACAACGGAGTGGACTTCGCGCCACGGAGCCACGGCGACCCCGGCCGCCTCCACGAACTTCCGCTCGGCGAGCCGGTCCTGGGTCACGACGAGCGGGCGGCGGCCGGGCCGAACCGGCCGGCGAGTTTCGAGTGCCGCGACCACCTCCGCTCCGACGTGCTCGAGCTCGTAGGTCACGACCGCGCTGATCTCGGCGAGTCGCAGCGCGGCGTCCACGTCCTCGTACGAGCCGATGACGACGAGGTCGGCGACCGCCGCGGCAGGACACTCGGGGTCCGGATCGAGCACGGCGAGGCTATAGCCCATCGATCGCGCGGCGATGCCGAGCATCCGTCCCAACTGCCCGCCACCGAGGATCCCGATGACGGCGGGCGGTTCGATGGGCGGCACGAGGATCACGCTCGCGAGTGTACGGGGCGCGACCCGAGGGATGCTCCGCTAGCATCGGCGCATGACCGACCGGACCGCGCTCATCCTCGACGTCGACACTGGGATCGACGACAGCCTCGCGCTCCTCTACGCCGCGGGCTCAACCGAGGTCGAGTTCGTGGCGGCGACCTGCGTCTCGGGCAACATCGACGCGCGCCAGGTTGCGATCAACACCCGGGCGGTCCTCGAGCTGGCGGGCCGCGACGACGTCGAAGTCGCGCTCGGGCGCGAGACGCCGCTGATGCGCGCCCTCGAGACCACCCACGAGACGCACGGCCCGCAGGGTCTCGGGCACGCCGAGCTCCCGCCACCGACCCGGCCGCTCTCCGATCGGCACGCGGTCGACCTGATCCTCGACGAGGCCCGAGGGCGTCCGGGCGAGATCGCCCTCGTGACCCTGGGGCCACTGACCAACCTGGCCATCGCCGTCCTGCGCGAGCCCGGCCTGCCGGGCCTGCTGAAGAGCTACACGCTGATGGGTGGCGCATATGGCGTGTCGGGCAATACGACACCGACCACCGAATGGAACATCCACTGCGACCCCGAGGCGGCGAAGATCGTCTTCCGAGCGTGGGCCGCGGCGCGCGAGGTGGACCCGGCCATCGCCCGACCGCTCGCCTTGGGTCTCGATGTCACCGAACAGGCGCGGATCCTCCCCGACGACGTCGTCCGGCTCGCCCGCCGCGCCGGCAGCACCCCTGACGATTCGATCGCCCTTGCGCGAGGAGAAGAGCCGATGCACGCCACGCGTTCCGTGGCGAGCAACCCGGTCGTCCGCTATGTCGCCGATGCCCTCCGCTTCTACATGGAATTCCACGCCGAATACGACGGCTTCTATGGAGCGTTCATCCACGATCCGCTGGCGGTCGCCGCAGCGCTCGACCGGAGCCTGGTCACGACCGAGGCGCTCTACGTCGACGTCGAGACGCGCGGCGAGATCACGACCGGGATGACCGTCGCGGACCGGCGGCGACTGACCGGCCACCCTCCGAACCTGGATGTCGCCGTCAGCGCGAACGTCCCGCTCTTCCTCGATCGCCTGGTCGAGCGCGTCGGCGGGCTGGCGGCGGACCGCCCGGACGTGTCACGCTAGGAACGGAGAGGGTGTGTCGCCGCCGCTCGCGGTGACACGAGGGACGAGGAGGGACGGATGAACGTCGACTGGCTGCAGGTCTGCGCCGAGGGACAGACGACGCCGTGCGTCGCGCCCGTCCAGGTCGCCTACCTCATCGCGTTGCTCGTCGGCGTCGTCCTCTTCGCCCTCGTGGCCCGTCGGTCGCGCGACCTGACGACCGGAACGCTCGTGCTCATGGGCGTCGCGATCGCGATCAACATCGCCGTGGGGTCGATCACGGTCCTGCTGCGGCTCCCGATCTATCTCGACTCCATCGGGACCGTACTAGTGGGGGCGCTGGCCGGGCCGTGGGCGGGTGCGCTCACGGGGATCCTCGCCAATCTCATCTGGTCGATCCTGCCGATCCCGGGCGGTGGTGGCCCCACGATCGCGTTCTACGCGCCGGTCGCGGGCGTCATCGGCCTGATGGCCGGCTTCTGGGCCAGCCGCGGCGTCTTCCAGTTCCGTGCCGATGACGCTCGGGTGGGTGGATTCCTCTCGCTGGCCGCCGGGATCGTCGCCGCGGGTCTCGCCTTCCTCGTCGTCCAGATCGTGATCGGGATCCCGGACATCAGCGCGGCCGATCCGGCCACCGCCCTCGACAACCAGGGGCGATTCGTCCTCATCGCGATCGCCTGCGTGGTGATCGGCGCCGTCGTCGCATGGGTGACCGCTCGAACGCTCTTTGCCTTCCACAGCGACGATCCGCGGATCCGCTCCTACCTCGTGGCAGCCACATCCATCGCGGCCTTCGCCATCGTCTTCGCCCTCTTCCGATTGCTCTTCAGCCCGAAGGGCTATTTCTCGGGCGTCACCGGCGTGAAGGCAGATGGCACGCCCGACGGTTTCCTTGGCAGTGCCAACCTCACCTCGCTCGCCTTGCCCGACCCGGTCGGGCTGATCGCGGGACTCGTCCTCGCTGGGGTGGTCGGATACCTGGTTTGGACCTGGGCGCGCCGGGGCGACAACGCCCGGCTGTTCCCGGTCTGGATCGGTGGCGCGACGACCGGCCTCATCGCCGCGGCCATCTCGGCGCCTATCTCGGCCGGCGTCTTCGGCGGTGTGACCGGCGCCGGCACGGACGCCCTCGTCGCCCTCTTCAGAACGCTCGGCCTGGGGGTCTTCCAGTCGGCCTTCGCACAGGGGCTCACCAGCGACCCACTCGACAAGACGATCAGTTATACGGTCGTCTTCGCGATCCTCGGCGCCCTGCCCATCACCGTTCGGACGATGTACAGCCGCGGCGAGGCGACGGTCGCCGAGTGACCCGGACCGGCGGCTGACGAGCGAGGATGTCCGCAACCACCGGCTATTTCGTCTCGGGCTCGAGCTGGCTCCATCGCCGCCACCCACTGACCAAGCTGTTGGCCGTGGCGTTCATCCTGCTCGCCGCGTTCCTCCTGCCGCCCGTCGTCCTGCCGATCCTGGCCGTCGCGATCGTGGCCGCGATCTGGTCGGCGGGTCTGCTTCGGCCAGCCTTGCACGCGATGAGGATCCCCGCGTTCCTGCTGCTCTCCATCCTCATCGTGAACAGCCTCTTCTTCCCGGGCGCCACGGACAAGCTCATGAGCGTCGGGCCGCTCTCCGTCAGCCGCGAAGGCCTGACGTTCGGGCTGATCTCTGCCGGACGGATCCTGCTGGCTTTCCTGGCATCCATGACCCTGCTGTTCACGACCCTGGCGGATGATGCGCTCGAGGCCCTGATCGCCCGAGGCGCCAGCCATCGGATCGCGTTCGTCGTCCTGTCCGCCGTCCAGATGGTTCCGCGGATGCAGGCGCGGGCCGGCGCCATCCTCGAGGCGCAACAGGCGCGCGGTCTGTCGCTCGAGGGTTCGCTCCTCCGACGGATCCGGGCGCTCGTCCCGTTGATCGGACCCGTGATGCTGGGATCGCTCGTCGATGTCCGGGAGCGGACGTTCGCGCTCGAGGCGCGCGGCTTCGGCGCGCGGCCGGGACGGACCGCCTATCGCGTGGTCGCCGACCCACCGATCGACCGCTGGCTCCGGCTCCTGCTCGTCGTCGGATGCGTGGCCGTCGTGATCGTGGCGATCTCGGGTGTGCTGCGATGACGCAGGAAGACGGGGTCATCCCGCTCCGGATCCAGGACATCGGCGTCAGGTACCCGGGCCGCCGCGAGCCCAGCCTCCAGGCGGTATCGATCTCGGTCGCGGCCGGGGAGCGCGTCGGCGTCGCGGGCCGGACAGGGGCCGGAAAGTCCACCTTGGCGCTCGCCGCGGCCGGGTTCATCCCGCGGGTGGTGCGGGCCAGGCTCGAGGGCGGAGTGGCGATCGAGGGCATCGATACCGCGGCGGCCGCCCCGGGAGAGCTGCTCGGTCGCGTGGGCATCGTCTTCGCCACGCCGGCCAACCAGTTGTCCGCCTCGAAGCTGTCCGTGCGCGAGGAGCTCGCGTTCGGGTTGGAAAACCTCGCCGTCCCTCGCTCGGAGATGGACCCCCGGATCGACGCGACGCTGGCCCGCCTGGCGATCGGTCATCTCGCCGACCGCGAGCCATTCGCCCTCTCGGGTGGCGAGCAGCAGCGGGTCGCGATCGCCAGCATCGTCGCGATGGGCACGGACGTCCTCGTCCTCGATGAGCCGACCGCCCAGCTCGATCCGGCAGGCACCACTTCGGTCGCCGACCTGCTGGATGAACTGGCTCGAGATGGCGCGAGCATCCTCTGCGTGGAGCACGACCCGGCGGTCTTGGGCGGGATGGACCGCTGCCTCGTGCTCGACCGCGGGCGCCAGGTCGCATCTGGGATCCCCGGGGCCGCGCTCGTGGAGGCCGCCGAGGCGCTCGACCTGACCCCTCCGACGCTGGTGCTCCTTGCCGCGGCGGCGGGGATCGACCTCGCCAAGGCCTTCGACGAGGAGGCCATCGCCGCGGGCCTGCAAGCACGAGGCGGGGCGGCACCGTCCGTAGTCGCGGCGCCACCGAACACCACCCGTGCCGCCCTCGCATGGGCGCCCCCGCGCGAGCGGGCGCCGGTCCGGGTCGCCGTCGAGGATCTCGTCCATCGCTACCCGACGGGGATCGAGGCGGTGCGTGGCGTCTCGCTCTCGATCGAGCCTGGCGAGTCGGTCGCCATCCTCGGCCAGAACGGGTCGGGCAAGACGACACTCGTGAAGCACCTCAACGGGCTGCTTCGGCCGGCGGAGGGTCGCGTACTACTCGATGGCGCACCCACTGAAGGTAGGTCGATCGCGGACCTGGCTGGGACGATCGGGTTCGTCTTCCAGAACCCGGACGAGCAACTGTTCGAGCGGAGCGTCGAGCGCGAGGTAGCCTTCGGACCGCGCAACCTCGGCATTGCGGCGTGCGAGATCAGCACGCTCGTGGCGAACAGCCTGGCCGCGGTCGGGCTGACCGAAGAGCGCGCCACGAACCCCTACGACCTGGACCTGTCACGGCGCAAGCTCGTTGCCCTGGCCGGCGTGCTGGCGATGAATCCGGCGGTCCTCGTGCTCGACGAGCCGACGACAGGTCAGGACGCCGACGGCATCGCCCAGGTCGGGCTCGTGATCGATGCGATGCGTGCGGCCGGTCGCTCGGTCATTGCGATCACCCACGACATGGAGTTCGCGGCGTCGCGCTTCGTCCGGATCGTGGTCATGCGAGAGGGCACGATCGTCGCCGACGGACCACCGGCGACGGTCTTCGCGCCATCGAACCGCGAGCTCCTGGCCTCGACCGGGCTCACACCGCCGCCGGCCGCCCGGATCGCGGCCCGCCTGCGGCTCGGCGCGGTACCGCTTGACGCAGCCGGCCTGCTCGCGGCGTTGCGGTCCTGAGCCTCAGCCCTGCCGGTCGGCCCGCCCGGTCGCCACGACCACCAGCAGGAACGACGTTTCGACCACGTCGATGCCGCCGATGACGAGGGCGACAAGGAGCGGCAGCGCGTCGCCGAGCGCCCAGCTCGCCCCGGCTGCAACGGCGGCGACCGCCAGGAAGACCAGGCGGACGCCGCGGATGAGGCTCGCGACATCGTCGGTCCCGCCCGCGAGGCGGACGAGACCCCGCGCCAACAGGACGACCGCGACCGCTGCCGACCCGCCGACGAGCGCGGCCCGGATGAGGGCCGGTGGATGGACGATCGCATCGAGCGCATTCCCCTGCGCGCCGACGACCGTCGCCGCAGCGATCGCGATCACACCCCCGGCGAGCGCCCCAAAGGGGGCCGCCCGAGCGCCTACCCCGACAGGATCACGCATGCGGCCATCGTATGGGACTTCCGCTATCCTGCCGACCTCATGAATCGGCCTCGCCGCTCGATCCGCGGGTGCGCGGTCGCCGTGGCGATCGTGCTCGTCGCCGGCTGTTCACCGACCAAGCCCCACGCCGACGCCAACGACGACGGCCGTCACGACGGACTCGCCGCTCCCTCCGGCTCGTCGTCGTCGCCATCCCCCAGCGCCGCCCTCTACCAGGTCCCTCCCGCCCACTGGACCGATTGCGGCAACGGCTTCCTGTGCGCCGAGATCCGCGTCCCGCGCGACTACGACGTCCCGTCGAGCGGGTACCTCAACCTCTCCATCGTCCGGTTGCCGGCGACGGATCCCAAGCACCGGATCGGGTCGATCGTCGTCAATCCCGGCGGGCCGGGGGCGTCCGGCGTCGACTTCGTCCGCCAGGAGGCCGATGGGGTCCTCCCGACGGCGTTGCGCAAGCGCTTCGACATCGTCGGCTTCGACCCGCGCGGCGTGAATTCGAGCTCGCCCATCCGCTGCATCGACAACCTGGACCCGCTCGCCCGGCTCGATCCCTCGCCGGACGACCCGGCGGAGCTCAAGGCGCTCGTCGATTCGGCGCGTGCCTATGCGCACCAATGCGGGGCGCGTAACGATGCCACGCTGGCCTATCTCTCCACCGACGCGGTGGCCCGGGACCTGGACCTGATCCGCGAGACGATCGGGGAGAAGCAGATCACGTATGTCGGCTTCTCTTACGGGACGCTCATCGGGGCGCTCTACGCGGACCTCTATCCACAGCACATCCGGGCGATGGTCCTCGACGGGGCGATCGATCCAACGCTCGACCTCGAGGCGCTCCGGTCCGGTCAGGCCAACGGGTTCGAGCACGCGCTGAGGGACTTCCTCGCCGACTGCGCCGCCAAGGCTTCGTGTGCGTTCCACGAGAATGGCCACAGCGCACGGGCGTTCGATTCGCTGATGGCCTCGATCGACGCAAAACCCCTCCAGGCGAAAGTCCTCGGCAGCCGCCGCGAGATCGGACCGTCCATCGCCTGGTATTCGGTGCTGGCTGCGCTCTACTCGCGGGCGTCGTGGCCGACGCTGGCGGTGTCGCTCGAGCTGGCCACGCGTGGCAACGGGTCCCTCATGGCCCTGATCGCCGACCCGTACCTCGGGCGCAACCGCGACGGCTCGTATTCGAACCTGCAGGACGCCTACACGGCCAACAGCTGCCTCGATTTCGCGGCGCCGACCGACGTCGCGACCTACACGGCCTGGGCCGCGAAACTGAAGGCCAGCGCGCCGCATTTCGCGGGGATGATCGCCTACAACGACCTGCCATGTGCCTTTTGGCCCGTCCCGGCCGAGCGGACGCCCAAGCCCGTCACGGCTGCCGGTGCGCCCCCGATCGTGGTGGTCGGCTCGACGGGTGATCCGGCCACGCCCTACCCGTGGGCCGTCGCCCTGTCCAAGGAGCTCGACTCCGGGGTCCTGATCACCCGCGTCGGCGAGGGCCACACCGGCTACGTGGTCAACTCGTGCGTGCGGAAGGCGGTCGACGCCTACCTGCTCGACCTGACGGCGCCGAAGGACGGGCTGACCTGCAAATAGGGGCGGGTCACGCGACAGCGACTTCGTGGACCTCGCCGTCAACGATGCGCCAGGCCCGTAGGCTGGGCGCGCCGGTCGCCCGGTCCGCCTCCTCATCGCTGAGCGAGACGAGCACGTAGAGCGCGTCAGGGTAGAACGCGAGCGCGAGGTCGGTCGGGGATGGCACGGCGGGCGTGTGGGTGTGCGAATGGACGATCGCCCAGAAGACCTCGTCCGCGTCGTCGGTCTCGACCGTGAGGCGGTAGAGGTCGGCCGGGTCGATCTCGTAGCGATACGGCGAGGCGGCCTCGTTGCGGACCGGCTCGTAACGGAGGGCCCGTCCGCCGCCGGCCGCGGCGGCGTCACCGATGATCAGGCCGCACGACTCGTTCGGGTCATCGGCGCGCGCCTGCGCGACGATCGCGTCACGCAGGGAGGCCGGGATGGCGGCCGCGGCCGGCCCCGGATGATCGGTCACCACCAGTTGACGCCGCCTTCGAGCGCCTCCTCCATGTCGTCGAGGTTCGTCGAGTACGTCCCCGCCGACAGGTATTTCCAGCCGCCGTCGGGGAGGAGCGCCACGATCGTCCCCGAGTCCATCTCGGCGGCCACTCGGGCCGCGGCGACCATCACCGCCCCGCACGACGGCCCGGCGAAGATCCCCTCTCGGTAGACGAGCTCGCGCAGCGCGGCGATCGCGTCGCGGTTCGAGACGAGGTACTTCATGTCGATGAGCGACGGGTCGAGGATCTCGGGGATGAACCCCTCGTCGAGCGAGCGGAGGCCCTGGACGAGCTCGCCCGGGAGCGGTTCCGCGGCCACGATCCGCACGCCCGGCGCGTGCTCGCGCATGTAGCGCGAGACGCCCATCAGCGTGCCACCTGTCCCCAGCCCGGCCACGAAGACGTCGATCTCGGGGCAATCGGCGAGGATCTCGGGGCCCGTGGTCTCATAGTGGGCCTGGGGGTTGGCCGGGTTGCCGTACTGGTAGGGCATGACGAAGCGCTCGTCCTTGCTGACGAGGTGCTTGGCCAGGGCGATGGCGCCGTTGGACCCCAACGCCCCCGGCGAGTCGATCACCTCCGCACCAAAAAGCGCGGCCATCTGGCGCCGCTCGTTGGTGATGTTGTCGGGCATGACCAGCGCGACTCGATAGCCCTTGCGTCGCCCGATCATGGCCAGCGCGATGCCGGTGTTGCCCGAGGTGGGCTCGAGGATGATCGAATCCTCGCGCAACCGACCCTGCGCCTCGAGGTCGTCGATCATGTACTTGGCGACGCGGTCCTTGACCGAGCCGGTCGGATTGACCATCTCGAGCTTGGCGAAGATGCGCACGTTCGGGTTGGGCGACATGCGCGGGACCTCGACCAGCGGGGTATGGCCTATCGCCTTGAGGATGTCGCCGTATCGCCCGCCGTGCGGGACGAGTGCCTCGTGCGCATGCTGGTGGTCGGCCTCATCAAGCCGCCTGGGGACGGCCATCGGTCAGCCCCCGGCCATCGCCGGAAGGAGGCGAACCTCATCGGCAGGGGCGACCGGGGTATCCAAGCCGGACAGGTACCGGACGTCCTGGCCGTTGACGTAGACGTTGACGAACCGGTTCAGGTCGCCCTCGTCGGTCAGCAACTGCGAGCCCAGTGACGGATGTTTGGCCACCAGCTCGTCGACGACCGCACGGATCGAGTCGCCCCCGAGCTGGAGCGACTTGACCCCGCCCACGTTGGCGCGCAGGACGGCCGGGATGAAGACCGTGCTCATGCCCGGGCGTCCGGCGAGACCTTGCCGGCGAGGCCGGTCATGGTCATCAGGAACGGCGCCTCGACGTTGACGCCATCGACCTGCAACGGCCGGCCTTCGGCGCGGGCCTGGACCGCGGCATCGGAGCAGACCGGGCAGTTCGGGTCGCGACGAAGCTTGAGCTCGGTGAACTCGGTCTCGAGGGCATCGAACAAGAGCAGCCGACCGGCAAGGGTGTTCCCGATCTCGAGCATGACCTTGAGCGCCTCGTTCGCCTGGAGCATGCCCAGGATGCCGGGGACGACGCCGAGGACGCCGGCGACCGAGCAGCCGGGTGCGAGCTCGGGCGGCGGCGGCGTCGGGTAGAGGCAGCGGTAGCACGGTCCCTGGAACGGCACGAAGGTCGTGAGCTGGCCCTCGAATCGGAAGACGCTCGCGTGGACGACCGGGATCCCGGCCACGACCGCCGCATCGTTGAGGATGTAGCGGGTCTCGAACGTATCCGTCCCATCGAGGATGACGTCGTAGCCGGCGATGATTCGCTCGACGTTGGTAGCGACCAGCATCTCCTCGTGGGCGACGACCTTGATCTCGGGGTTGAGCGCATTGATCGACTTCCGCGCCGATTCGACCTTGCGCTCCCCGACCCTGTCGGTGGTGTGGAGGATCTGGCGCTGGAGGTTGCTGACGTCGACGATGTCGAAGTCGACGATCCCGATCGTGCCGACACCCGCCGCGGCGAGATAGAGCGCCGCCGGCGAGCCGAGCCCGCCCGCGCCGATGAGCAATGCCTTCGAGCCGAGCAGCCGCGCCTGGCCTTCCACCCCGACCTCGGGGATGAGCAGGTGCCGGCTGTAGCGCTGCTTCTGCTCGGCGGTCAGGACGACCGGCGTCTCGAAGTCGAGGCCGGCGCCCTTCCAGCCCTGGAAGCCGCTCGACATGGAGGCGACGTCGGTGTAGCCCATCTCGGCGAGGGTCTGGGCGGCGAAGAGCGAGCGGACGCCGCCCGCGCAGTAGAGGACCACCGGGGCGCCGCGATCGGGCGCGACCCCCTCGATCTGCTGCTCGATGTAGGACTTGGAGACGTGCTGGGCGCCGGGCACGTGGCCCTGCTCCCACTCGGAGTCCTCACGGACATCGACGATCGTGGCCGAGCCCGCGGGCAGGGCGCCGACCTCCTGCGGACTGACTTCTCTGATCTGGGAGCGGGCCTCGCGAAGGAGGTCAGACTAGGAGTTCGGCATGGTTGGATGGGCTCCGATGGTCGACGGGCTGGCGCCGCTTGGTGCCAGGGCGGTGGGGACGAGGCGGGGGGGGTCCGCGGGTTCGACGAGCGAGCCGGCGTCAGGCCGGCGGCAGACACCTGCAGCGGCGCTCGATCCGGGTGATCTGGCCGTTCATATACCCGTTCATGCGCCGGCCTCGGCTGGGCTC
>JBBQDL010000019.1:0-48726 GCA_038319665.1 Candidatus Limnocylindrales bacterium | reverse complement strand
GGATACGGCGACCGGACGCCGCTGCCGAGCACGATGCCCGCCGTCACGACCTCGTCGCCGACCGCGACCTTCTCGCCCGAATCGATCTCGCGCATGATCAGCACGCCACCCAGCTGACCGACGACCTCGCCGGTCGCCGCGTTCGTGGTCAGCTGGCCGGTGACGGTCGAGCCGCTGTCGGTCAGGAGCAGGACCTTGGCACTCGCAGGCCCGACCTCGGTGACGCGACCCGCCAGCGCGCCACCGGCCACGACCGCGACGTCACCGACGGCGATCCCATCGTTCGTGCCTTTGTCGAGGACGACCAGGCGACGGAACTCGGACGATTCGCGGGCGATGACCGTCGCCGCCGCCGTTTTGAAGTCGAGTCCGGCCCGGAGCTGGAGGAGCGCCGTGAGCTGCTCGTTCTCGCGGCGGATCTCCTCGAGCCTGGCGTTCTCGGCCGCCAATCGATCGTTCTCCGTGCGGAGCGCGGCGTTATCGACCCGCAGCCGATCGATCTCGGCGATGGCCGTCGCCACGGACGAGACGCCGCGGGCGACGCTGTCGAGGGCGCCCTGGATCGGCCGGAAGGCGAACGAGACCCCGTTCTGCATCTCGCGCACCGACGGGTTTGACGAGAAGGCCATGAGCATGACGGAGATGACGAGCAGGACGAGGAAGGCGATCCCTCGGCGGCGGGCGGCGCGGGTGGCGAGAACGGTGGTCATCGGCTTGGTCGGATATCGGGCGGTCGGCTCGCGGGCGCGGTGCGGGTCAGCGTGGCGGGCGCGAGTACGTCTCGGACACGAGCACGCGCGCCATCTTGTCGAGGTCCTGGAGGACGACGCCGGTGCCGCGCGCGACGCAGGTCAGCGGGTCGTCGGCGATGTGGACCGGCATCTGGGTCGCCTCGGCGACGCGCCGGTCCAGCCCGGCCAGGAGCGCGCCGCCACCGGCCAGCACGATGCCCTGGTCCATGATGTCCGCCACGAGCTCCGGCGGCGTCTCTTCGATCGTGTCCTTGACCGTGTCGACGATCTGTTGGACGGACGGTTCGATGGCCTCGCGGATCTGGTCCGCGCCGACCTCCACGCTGCGCGGCAGCCCGGTCAACAGGTCACGCCCGCGGAGCGCGACCCGTTGGGCGTCCCATTCGCCGGGGTAGGCCGAGGCGATGGCGATCTTGATGTCCTCCGCGGTCCGCTCGCCGAGGAACAGGTTGTACTCGCGGCGGGCGAACGTGACGATATCCTGGTCCATCTCGTCGCCACCGATCCGGATGCTCCGGCTGACGACGATCCCGCCGAGGCTGATGACCGCGACCTCGGTCGTGCCGCCGCCGATGTCGACGACGAGGCTGCCCGACGGCTCGCTGACGGGGAGACCGGCGCCGATCGCGGCGGCCATCGGCTCCTCGATAAGGCCGGCCCAGCGGGCGCCTGCGTTGAGGGCGGCGTCCCGGACGGCGCGCTTCTCGACCTCGGTCACGCCGGACGGGATGCCCAGGAGCATCCGCGGCCGGGCGATCATGCCGACCCGGGCGTGGACCTTGTCGACGAAGTACTTGATCATCTGCTCGGTCACGTCGAAGTCGCTGATGACGCCGTCGCGCAGTGGCCGCACCGCGATGATGTTGGCCGGCGTCCGGCCGACCATCCGCTTGGCCTCCGCCCCGACGGCCAGGACCCGCTTGGTCTTGGCGTCGATGGCCACGACCGACGGCTCGCTCATCACGATCCCGCGGTCGCGGACGTGGACCAGCGTGTTGGCCGTCCCGAGGTCGATCCCGATGTCGCGGGAGAAGATGCCGAGGATCCGGTCGAGCATTGGGGTGGCGGGTCCTTCGTGCTGGTATCGCGGACGCGGACACCGTGGGTCGAGCGGGTCGCGCCGAAACGGCTGGGGTCGGGCGGGCAGCCGGGGCAGTATACCCGGTCACTCGGTCGCGACCGGAGGGGCGTTCGCGACTCGCGCCTCAACAGCCCGCTCCCCCCGCTATGTCATTCGAGAGCATCAACCGGCTCCACGGGGTCTCTGGGACGGCGCATCGGGCCGCAGCCCCCGGACCTGATGCTCTCGAGTGGCGTAAGCCTCGGAGCCCCTTGTTCCACAGATCCGGCCGACTGCAGATCCGGTGACGCGATGGCACCTCAGTCGGCGGCTCGCGGGGTGAGCCCTGGCCGATCGAACGCCACGCCCCGATCGCGCAATGACACGTACGCGTCGTGCCCGATGACGAGGTGGTCGAGCAGCTGGATGTCGAGCAATCGGCCGGCAGCCAGCGCCTCGGCCGTCAGATGGAGGTCGTCCGGGGACGGCGTCGGGTCACCCGATGGATGGTTGTGGACGAGGATGACGCCGGCCGCGTTGAGCCGGACGGCATCCCGGAACAATTCCCCCACCCGCACGAGCGAGGACGACACGTTGCCCTGGTAGACCGTGACAACGCGCAGGACGTGGTTCTTCGTGTCGAGCATCACGACCCGCAGCTCCTCGCGCTCCAGGCGACCCATCTGAAGGATCAACCGATCCGCGACGTCATGCGGACCGCGGATCGTCCAGCGCGCCGACGGCCAGTCGGCCAGGAGGCGCCGGCCGAGCTCGAACGCGGCGACGAGCTGGGCAGCCTTCGCCACGCCGATCCCGCTGACCGCGGCGAGCTCCAGCTCGGTGGCCCGGGCCAGCCCGGTCAGGCCGTCATGGCGGACCAGCGCGTCCGAGGCCAGGTCGACCGCGGACCGACCGCGGGTCCCCGAACCCCACACGAGCCCGATGAGCTCGGCCGCGGTGAGCCCGCCGACGCCACGCATGGCGAGACGCTCCCTCGGGCGTTCGGCGACCGGCAGCTCCCGGATCGCGCGGCCCGTGGACGACTCGTGGGATGCGGCCACAGGGAACCTCCTGGATCGAACGCGGCTGCTCGAGGTGTCCCGAGGCCCGAACGACGGGAGCCCGCCGATTCCCCCCGCCATCCGGACCTCGAGGACGAAGCACAGCCTACGGATGGCCGCTCATCGGCTGGTCAACCGGCGGTGCACCGGGACTCACCGCCCCGGCCGGTCTCAGGTGGACCGGCTGGTGGCCTCGGCGACGATCAGCAAGATCGCGTTGAACGTCGCGTGGAGCCCGAACGACGCCCACACCGTCCGACGGCGAATGAACAGCCAGCCCAGGGCGAGCCCGACGGGCAGTCGGCCGGCAAACGCCACGAACGCCTGCCCGAATGCATCGCCTGCGCTCGTCCCCGAGATCGTCAGCACGTGTGCGAAGGCGAACACCAGGGCACCGAGCACGACCCCGCCGACCACGCCGCGGCCGCGCACCCAGGCCGTCGTGGCGAATCCCCGGAAGAGCACCTCCTCGCCGAACGGCGCGACGATGACGCCGGTCAGCAGTGACAGGGCGAAGCCGATCGCACTACCGGTCGGTGGCAGCGGGCTGACCGGCTCGACCGGGACGAACGACAGCAGGATCGACACGACGATACCGGTCACGAACACGACGGGCACCGCCCAGATCGCGCCCCCGACGCCTTCCATGAGCGCCCGCCGATCCGGGCGGGTCACGCCCATCGCCGTCCAGTCGAGGGCGCCGACATCGACCACGAGGAGGCGCACCAGCCCGAGATAGACCGCCGCCTGGATGGATACGGACAAGAGCGCCCCGAACGGCCCGTCGAGCGGCACGCCAGCCAGGCTGAGTGGCGCGCTCACGGCAAGGACGGCCAGGATCGAGATGGGGACCGACGCCGCCAGCACCAGGAACGGCGAGGGGCCCTGGTACGCGAGGACGCCACGGGCCCGGCGCTCGATCGCCTGCGAGCCCGCCCCCGAGACGAGGCCGGCCGCCAACGGGATGAGACCCACGATGATCAGGACCCGAGCGGTCGTCGGGTCGCTGCTCATGATCCCGATCGCGATCAGACCGAACCCGACCAGCGTCGCTAGCCAGCCGACGACGAACAGCGCGGGTGCCGAGCGCCCCTCGATGGTGAACGTGCTGGTCCCGGGGCGACCGGGGATGTCGGGCGGGATCAGCGGAACCACGCTGGCCGGATCCGGACCGGCGGTGTCGGGATCGGGTTCGTCGACCGGCGGGTCCGGGAAGCTCAACGCTCCGGCAGCGGATCCTGGGGCGCCGGGATCGGACCGCTGGCGGGCCGTGGCGTGCGGGCGGACTTCGGGAACGAGGTCGGGATCGAGCCGGAGGCCGCGGCCGCCGGCTGCGCCGAATCATCCGAGGCGGCGATCCGGCCGGTGACCTCCCGGCTGTTCGGCAGCGCGCCGATGGCGGCCGGTGCCTCTCGACGCTCGAAGTCCTTGCCGCACCAGGCGCACAGCGACCAGTCCATCCCGACCAGCCGGCTGCAATTCGGGCAGACGCGCTTCAGGCGGGTGCGGCAATTCGGGCAGATGATCCATTCGTCGTCGATCCGGCGCTCGCAGCCCGGGCAGTGGTGGATCGACTCGACCTCGGCCAGGAGGGCCTCCTCGGCCAGGTTCCGCTCCCAGACCTCACCGATCTTCTCGTGGGGCCGGACGATCTTGTAGATCCAGACGGCCAGGATGAAGAAGATCGGAGTGAACAGGATGATGCCGGCGGCGGCGACGTACGGCAGGATCGGGTTGTCCGACCGCTGCTGCATGTCCCTGAACGCCCAGTAGGCGGTCGCCAGCCAGATGATGACCAGGTAGAGCCCGATCAGCCGCCCGCCGACCTGGACGATCTGGCTATCGAAGATGCCCTTGAGCGATTGTCCGATCGTCTGGAGAATCTGATCCATGCGCCTTGGTCGATGCCTCCGTCGGCCTCAGCCGGCCCCAGGGGAGGGGTCGGGATCGGTCCGATCTCGCTCGGGCGCAGTGTAGCAGGGGAGGTTCCCGCGCCTTTGCGATGCGCCACGGTCCTCAGACGGCTTGCTGGACCTGACCGTGACGGGTCGCCCAGGACGCGACCACTCCGCCGATGATGAGCGCCAGTCCACCGAGCCCGGCGACCAGCACGCCGATGTCCGCGCCGAGGCGGCCGACGACATATGGCCACACCAGACCGACGATCAGGCCGCCAAGGATCAGGCCCGGGATGCCCGTGCGAAGCCAGTCCGGGACGGGCGCCCGGAGGATCTCCACGGCGAGGACCGCCAGCAGCCCGAGGACCACGAACACATGAGTCGGGCTGGCGAGCCCCCAGCCGTCGAAATAGCCACCGACGCCAGAGGCCCCGAGGACGACCCTCGACCAGGGCAGGAGGAACCCAAGGACGGCCATCGCGGCCCCGACGATGGCGAACCAGGTGGCGATCTCGACGAAGCGCTCCGGATCGATCAAGAGCGGCCTGGTGGTCTTTCCAGCCGCCGCCGCGGCGTCGACGGATGGAGCGGCGGTCGTTGCGGCGTCCGACCCGGCGGCGGTCGCATCGGACCAGTCCGGACCGTCGGTCGGCGAGTAGGTCGACGGACGATACCCGCTCGGCTGGGCCGATGGCGTGCCGTACGGGACGTGGCGTTCGACTTCGACTGACTGGTACGGCCGAGGCGCAAGCGTCGGCGCCGGTTCGACGAGTGGCGGCCACAGCGTCCCTTCGGCCTCGTCGGGCTCCGCGAGCAGCGGCTCGATGACCGGTTCAGCGGTGATGGGTTCGGGCTCGCGCGCTGGCGCCGGCTCGACTGCCGACATGGGCTCGGCGGCGACCTCGGGCTCGGCGGCCACCGCGGCCTCGGCGGCTGGCGGGGCCCCCGGCTCGGCGGCAAGCGTCGGTTCGGGATCGGCGCTGGGCGGCGCCTGTGTGAGCGTGAGCATCGGCTCAGGAGCGTCGTCGATCGCGGTCGCGGTCGCGATCGCGGACGTACTGGAGACACGGACCGTTGGACGGCGGGCGCCGGCGACCGAAGCGAGCAGGGCCCCGCACGCGGGGCACGACAGCCGTCCGTACGGGACAGACTCGCCGCACTCGACGCAGTCGATGGTCTTGATCGTCATCGTGCACCTCACCGCCGGGACCGGCCAGGGGCCGACTGGGTCACAGCGTCGCAGACGTTCGATCCGTCTGCCAGTCCCCCGGTCGGCGGTCAGGCGACCCCCCGAACGTCCCCTCCCGCGCGACCTCGGCGACCGTCCAGATGGCGGCTCGCCAGGCGCAGACCACGCCGACGAGCAACAACTCGACGAGCCACGCCGCGACGAGGAGCGCGACGAGCGCGAGGCTTGCACGCCCATCCGAGCCCGACACGATGACCCCGCCGACCGCCGACCACGCCGAGGCCGACGCCACGATCGAGGGGACGAGGACGCCGAGCAGGACGATCGTCGGCAGCCCGTACCGGACGAGCGTCGAGGCCGGGTGACGAAGGCACGCGACGACCGCGAACCGCAGTGCCGCCGCGACGCCGTCCCCGGCCAGCACGATCCGGCGCGCCGCGATCCCGCCGAGCATCTCGCCGAGCATCCAGGCGACGAGGACCGCGATGACGACCTCCGGCGACTCGCGCAGGACGCGTGTGACGAGCGGCGTCGAAACGTCGAGCGGGTTCGTCAGCTCCCGGTACGTGACCAGCACGATCCGCACCGAACCGAGGGCTAGCGCGATGGCGAGCGGGACCAGGGCCGCCAGTCTGGCCACGAGGACCCGGCCGGCCGCCTGGGGTCGCGCCAGGCGTCGTTGTGCCGCCGCGCGGTGCCCTCCATCGAGTGCCACGATCCGGGCGCCCTCCGCCTCCAGGACGGCCGCCACCCATCCGCCCACAACGAGCCACGCGACCAACCCGGCAGCGACCGCACCCCCGACGACGTAGACCTCGGTCGAGATCGACCCGAACGCGAGCGCGGTCAAGGTCGGCGCGAAGACGTTCGCCAGCCCGACCGGCGTCGGCAGGACGAGGATGGGCAGCGCCATGACCACGATCCCGCCGCGCAGGAGGAACGTCGCGAGCGCGAGCATCCAGGTGGCCGGGCGGCCGAGGGTGGCGCGCAACGCCCCAGTCAGCACCCCGCCTCGGCTCACGGCGTGGGGCTGGTTGACGCCCCCGGGATCGGCGTCGCAAGGCCCGGTGCGAGGACCTCGAGCCGCTGGATGGCTTGCCCGACCAGCCCGATCTCGGTGCCGTATCGCGCGAAATCGTTATCGCGCAGGGCCTGCTGGGCGAGTTCGTAATGGAGGTTCGCGAAGGCGATGAGGCCCGGCACGTCGGTCGGCAGCTGGGCATTGGGCGTCGCGGTCGGGCTTCCGCCCGGTGTCGGGGTCGGGGTGGGCGTTGCGCCTGGGCCGGGCGACGGGCCCGGTGTCGGGTTGGGGGTCGGGTTGGTCCCGCCGGCTTCCGCCGCCAGGAGGAGCCGGAGCGATGCTCCGAGCGAATCCGCCCAGACCACTTGCCGCGGCGACGCGACGACGATCCGCTTGAATTCGGGGAACGCGGATCCCGTCGACTGGAGGTAGACCGGTTGGAGGTAGATCAGCGTGTTGTCGAGTGGCACCACGATCAGGCTGCCGCGGATGACCTTGCTCCCGGATTGGTTCCAGAGCGAGACCTGCGCGCTGATGATCGGGTCCTGGTCGATGCGGGCCTCGATCTGCGCAGGCCCGAAGACCGTCGTGTCCGCCGGGAATCGGTAGACCTGGACCTGCCCGTAGTTCGGCGCATCCATCCGCGCCGCGACCCACGCGATCATGTTCGGGCGACTGGTCGGAACCATCGGCTGGAGGAGCAGGAACTCGACGCCTTGCTGGTTCGGCAGCCGCATCTCGACGTAGTACGCCTCTGACGGCAAGGTCTGCTCGCTCGTCTGGCCCGGAACGGTCCACAGATCGTCGGTGCGGAAAAACTGCTGCGTGTTGGTGACGTGATAGCGCCCGAACATGTTGGTCTGGACGTTGAACAAGTCCTCCGGGACGCGGAGGTGGGCCTGCAGGTCGGCCGGCATCGCCGACAGCGGCTCGAACAGGCCCGGGAAGACGCCTTCATACGCCCGGATGATCGGGTCGGTCGGGTCGTTGACGTAGAAGTGCATCGTGCCGTCGTAGGCATCGACGGTGATCTTGACGCTGTTGCGGATGTAGTCGAACGGCGCGTTCCCGAGGCCCGACAGGTCGAACCCGGCGGGCGGATCGAAGGCCTGCGCATTCGGGAAGCGGTCCGACGTCGTGAACGCGTCCTGGACGTAGACCATCCGCCCGGCGTTGTCGATGACGAGGTAGGGATCCTTGTCGAAGCGCAGGAACGGCGCGATCCGGGAGAGCCGGTCGCTGAGCGAGCGATGGAAGAGGAGCTGGCTGCTTGACGAGACCTGGTCGCTGATCAGCAGGTCAAGGTCGCGGAAGCGCGCCGCGAAGAGGAGTCGCATCAACGTGTTGTCGAGCTTGATCCCGGTGGTCCCCGTCCAGCGCGTCTGCGTGCCGATCGAGCCCCCCGTGTCGCTCTCGCCGGTCGGGTAGTCGAACTCGTCCTGCTGCGCCCCGACCACGACATACGAGCTCGGGCGTTCGCCGAAGTAGATCCCTGAGTGGGCGGGGTCGATCGTCGGCGCCCCGCTCACGGACGTGGGCGGCAGGTTGCTGACCAGGAGCTGCGGCTGCCCCCCGCTGCCGACCTCGTTGACCGGCACCATCGCGGCCCCGACACCGTGCGTGTAGTACAGCCGGGTGTTGACCCAACCGGTCGCGCTCGGGTTCTGGTCGATGGCCAGCTCACGAGCCGAGAGCATGACCTGGCGCTTGACGCCACCGATGACGTAGCGGTCGGTGTCCACGCCGGTGAAGTCGTAATACTTGCGGACGGTCTGGAGCTGGTCGAGCGTCGTCTTGAGCGGTCGGGGATCCCACAGCCGGGCGCTCGTGAAGGTGTCCGCTTCCTTGGTGATCTGGTCGGTGGTCAGGACCTGGTCCCCCGTGAACGGGACGTCGCTCCAGCCGTTGAGGTCGTAGGCCAACCTCGTCATCGCGATGTTGTTGCCGATGTAGCGCTGTTCCTGGGCGAACTGGTTGGGCACGACCGTGAACCGCTGCACGGCCTCCGGGTAGAGCCGCCCGACCACGAGCGAGGCCACGAACCAGACGGCGATCGTCAGGGCGAGCGGCCACAGCGTCCTTGTGAACGCGCCGCCGACGAGCAGCGCCGCGGCGATCCCCGAGACGACGGTCAGGATGTCGAAGGCGAGGAACTGGGCGTTCTGGTCGGTGAAGCTGACGCCGGTCGCGACGCCCCGGGTGCTGTACACGAGCTCGAGCTTGTCGAGCTGGTAGCCGAACGCCACCGACAACAGGAAGAGCCCACCCAGGACGGCAAGGTGGACGCGGATCGCCGTGGAGAAGACGAGCCCGCCGCGCGACGCACCGACCACGTAGCGCACGAGGGTGAGGACCAGCGACGCGAGGACGATCCCGTTGAAGAGGCCCTGGAGCAGGCGCAGGAACGGCAGCTCGAACAGGAAGAAGCTGATGTCCTTGCCGAAGACCGGGTCGGTGACGGTTGCGGTCGGCGAGAACGGGACCCGGTGGATCCAGAGCAGGACGGTCTCCCAGGCCCCGGAGACCGAGCCTCCGATGATCAGCGCCAGCAGCAGTGCGACGACGCCGAGCGTCCAGCCGGCGAGCGGGGTCAGATCCGGCAGGTCGGCCGCATCGAAGGTGATGGCTTGCGCGCCGCCTGGCCCGAACCGATCGCGCCCGCCACCGAACGGCGACCGGGACCCGCCCCGCCGCTCGTCGGCTGCCTGCGCAGCGTCATTGAAGCGGCCGACGAGCGAGCGCAGCGAGCCGGAACCCTCGCCCGAGGCCGGCGGCGCGAGGCGCCCTGCCAGCCAGAGGTTCCCGAGGAAGGCGATGGCGGCGATCAGGAAGGCACCCAGCCCCAGCCCGAAGGTCGCAACGAGGCGAGTCCAGAAGACGGAGTCGAAGCCGATGCTGACGAACCACAGCGCATCGGTCCACAGGTCGATCCCGAAACTGAACAGGAGGAAGATCGCGACGATCGCCAGGATGACGAGCGCGAAACCGAAGCGCCGCCCGGCACGGCCCGCCCGGCTCCCGCCACCGTCGTTCGGCCCGCCCGGTAGACGTCGGCGGGGCGGACCACCCCGCCGACGACGGCCGTCGATGGCGACGGGTTCGGCTTGAGGCTCCTCGGCCGGCTCCTCGGCCGGCTCCTCGTCCGATCGCTCATCCTCGGATGTGCCGACGAGGGTCTCAGGATCGGCGTTCGCGTCCGAATCCGGGTCGTTCGAGGCGTCGGCGGGGTCGGCCGGCGGCGGCTGCCGGGGCGCGCCGGCGTCGGGGTCCTCGCCGCGCGCGAGCGCCTCCCGCTTGCGCAGCTCCTCCAGAAAATCGTCGAACAGGTTGCGCATCCGAGGGGAGTCTACGCGTCCTCCTCGATCAGGGCCTGTGGAGGCCTTCGACGGCCCGGACGAAGCCCTCCAGGACGGTCTCGGCGAGCTCGTTGGGATGCATCGTTGCGGCCCTCGCCGGCTCGAATCGAAAGGCGGCCCGGATCGCGAGCGGGGTGCGCCAGGGTCGGGTCGGGTCGTCCGGGGGAGCGATCAGGCCCAGGCGCATCTGGAGTCGTCCGGCATCCTCGAGGATCAGGCCGGACAGGGCGCCACTGATCGCCGGCCCGAGACGGCCCAGCGGTGGATCCGGCGGCGGCCCGCCGGTCGGAGCGACATCCCGAAAACTAGCCACGCCGGTTTCGTCGGCGACCCACAGCACGGCCAGCCACCAGCCGTCGGGTGCGTCGGACGGGCGCGACATCCCTGACTGAAGGACCCGATCGCCGATCCGCACTGGTCGCTCGCGCAGGAACGAGGGGCCGGGCGGTGGCAGTCGATCGGGCATCGCCGCAGGATAGCCGGGGCGCCCCGGTCAGGCGGGCGGTGGTGCCTCGTCGGCGGGCGCGTCCGCAGCTGAGGTGGCGGCCGCGGGCGGGGCGGTCGTGGTCGTCGGTCCTTCAGGCTCCGTGGCGGCCTGCTGTTCGAGCGCTTCGAGCTCCGAGGGTGTGGCCGGTGCGACGTCCATCGTCGCGAACGGGCTCAGGCCCTCGGGCAGGTCCGGCATGCGACCCTCGGCGACCGCATCGGACACCATGGCGTCCGCCTCCGCCTGGAGATTCGCGACCTCGGCCTCGATCTCGAGGCGAAGGATCTCGCGCTGGACCTCGGCGTCAGGCGGAGCGATGGCTGAGGTCTCGCCCTCGGGCGGCGCCTGTTCCGGGTACTCGCCGCTGATCCACGACAGGAGCCGGCTGCGCGACCGTTGTGGTTTCTCGCGCGCCGCCTTCGCATCGACCGCGGTCAGACCCGGCACATCCGGCTCCACGGCCGATGTCAGGCTCGCTCCGCATGAGGGGCAATTCGTCGCGTTCGGGGGGAGCGCAGCGGAGCACCATGGGCAGACGGCGCCGGGGGCCTGGTCCGTCGGGGTCGATTCAGTCACCATCGCCAAATCCTAGCGCGTCGCCGCCCGCAAGAGATGACCCATCCGTCAGGTGCGCGGGCAGGACCCGCTCATTCCCACTCGATGGTGGCGGGCGGCTTGGAGCTGATGTCGTAGACGACCCGGTTCACGCCCGGGACCTCGTTGACGATCCGTGACGAGATCTTGCCCAAGACGTCGTAGGGCAGCTTCGCCCAGTCGGCGGTCATCCCGTCCTCGCTCGTGACGGCCCGGATGGCCACGACATTGGCGTACGTGCGGCCATCGCCCATCACCCCGACCGAGCGGACGGGGGTCAGGATCGCGAACGACTGCCACAGGCTGCGGTACAGGTTCGCGGCCTTGATCTCGTCGATGACGATCCAGTCCGCCTCCCGCAGGGTGTCGAGCCGCTCCGCGGTCACCTCGCCGATGATCCGGATCGCGAGCCCCGGGCCCGGGAACGGCTGGCGGAGGACCATCGCCTCCGGGAGGCCGAGCCCCATGCCCACCCGCCGGACCTCGTCCTTGAACAGGTAGCGCAGCGGTTCGATGAGCTGGAAGCGCAGGTCGGCCGGCAGGCCACCCACGTTGTGATGCGTCTTGATCTTCTGGGCGGCCTTGGTCTCCGAGGTCGCCGATTCGATGACGTCGGGGTAGAGCGTGCCCTGGGTCAGGAAATCGATGCGACCGAGCTTGGTCGCCTCCTCCTCGAAGACGCGGATGAACTCGTCGCCGATGATCCGGCGTTTCTCCTCCGGGTCCTCGACGCCGGCGAGCCGGGCGAGGAACCGCTCTCGCGCGTCGACCATCACCAGGTTCATCCCGAGGTCGCGCTCGAAGGTGACCCGGAGCAGCTCCGATTCCTTCTTGCGCATCAGCCCGTGGTCGACGTAGATACAGGTCAGCCGATCGCCCACAGCGCGATGGACCAAGGCAGCCGCGACGGCCGAATCCACCCCACCCGAGAGGGCGCAGATCACCAGCCCGTCCGAGCCCGTCTGGCGGGCATGGGCGTCGACGCGCTCGCGGATCCCGGCGACCGTGGTGTCGATGAAGTTCGCCGGCGTCCAGGTCGGCGGGACGCCCGCGATATCGACCACGAAGTTGCGCAGGATGTCCCGGCCGCGCGGGGTGTGGACGACCTCCGGGTGGAACTGGATGCCGTACAGGTTGCGCGACGCATCGACGAGCCCGGCGTACGGCGTCGAGTCCGTCTGTGCCGTCGCGTGGAAGCCTTCCGGGAGGCGCGAGATCGAGTCGCCATGACTCATCCAGACCGGTTGCTCGCGCTCGATGCCGCGGAACAGCGGCTCCTCGGTCGTGATGCTGACGTTCGCCGGGCCGTACTCGCGATGGTCGAACGGGATGACGTCGCCGCCCAGTTCGTGGGCCATCAATTGGGCGCCGTAGCAGATGCCGAGGACGGGGATCCGGCCGGACCAGATCGCCGGATCCGGTCGGGGCGCGCCCTCGTCGTACACCGAATTAGGCCCGCCCGAAAGGATGATGGCGCGTGCCCCGCGTCGCTCGAGCTCCTCGACGGGGGTATCGAACGGCAGGAGCTCCGAGTAGACGTCGAGCTCACGGACACGCCGGGCGATGAGTTGGGCGAACTGGCTGCCGAAGTCGAGGACGACGACGGTCGCGGGGGCGGTCAGGACCGCGCCGGCCGGGCGATCGTCGGGGGAGCGCTCGGGACCGGCCGCCTTGATGGCCGTCTCGAGGTAGGCCTCGACCTCGGCGTCGTCGGGAGCGAGGACCCTATGGCCGGCGTTGGCGGCCTCGCCGTGGACCGTCTTGCCCCGCGTCGGGGGCTTGGCATCGGGCCTGACGTCTGGCTTGGCGGCCGAATCCTCGGCCGACTTCTCAGCGCTCTCGTCCGCCGTCTCGGTCGCCTCCGCCAATGCGATCCTCCACTCGTCGGCTGTTCGCGCCAGTCTACCCGGCCGGAGGGCTGCGGCCGGGTCCGTCACGACCGGATCATGTGCGGTTGCGCATCGCCTCCGCGGCCATCGCGAAATATCGCTCGAGCGACTCGGCGATCTCCGCGGGCGGCGCCATCTCGGCAAGGGCGGCCCGCATATGGACCAGCCAGCGGTCGCGTTCGGCGGCGCCGATGGCGAAGGGCGCGTGGCGCATCCGCAGACGCGGATGGCCGCGTTCCCGGTCGTAGATCGTCGGACCGCCCCAGTACTGGATCAGGAAGAGCGTCAACCGGTGCTGGGCACCTGCCAGGTCGGGCTCCGGGTAGATCGGCCGCAGGTCCGGATCGGCAGCGACCCCGGCATAGAACCGGCCGACGAGCGCCTCGAAGAAGGGCGTCCCGCCGGCACGCTCGTAGAAGGTCGTGGCGTCCGTCACCGATCAGCCGCCCGCGGCCGACTCCAGCCGGCGCTTGAACGCTTCGAGATCGAGGGCGGCTGCCTTGCGCGCCTGCGGACTGACCATCGATTCGAACATCCGGAAGCGGAGCGGTAGCCCGATGCGGAGCGACCAGCGCAGTCGGGTGGTCATCTCGTCGGGCGCGAGGACCGCGTCGATCTCGATGCTCACGCCCTCCTTGTCGCGACCGCGCAGGCCGAACCCGGCACCCGGAGCGAGCACGGTCACCGTGCCGTCGAGCACGGTCGAGCGGCCGGCTACGGTCTGGCTGATCCGGAGACGCGAGCCGGCCGCCAGCGGTCCTGGATCAAGCCGCTCGACGCGGACGATGCCCGACGCGATCAGCCACTCCGGGTAGCGTTCGACATCGATGAGTGCCGCGAAGACGTCTCCGGGCGGGCGCGCGATCGTGGTCTCGATATCCACCTTGACGGTCATGCCGCGTCCTCGCCGACCGGGCTGAGCCGGAACGACGTCCCGTGGCCGAGACCCTCGGCCGGCGTCCCGTAGCGCAGGATCAGCCCGCGAACGGCCCGGGCGTGGTCGGCGCCCTCGAGCGGCATGGCGACCGCCTCGAACGTGCGGTCGCCGGTCGTGACCCGGCATGCTGGCTCGGCCAGCAGGTTGCGGGCCCAGGCCGTCTCCGACGAGCCCGCCGCGACCAGGAGCGCACCGGGTTGGAGGTCGTCCTCGACGAACCCGACCGTCACGGGACGGGCCAGGCCGGAGCGCTCACCGCGGGTCTCGATCCGGACGAATCGCCCCGAGGCGACCAGGTCGTCTTCCATCGGGCCATGGTCGTCGGGGGCCAGATCCGCGGCCTTCAGGAGGCTTGGGGCGACTCGGACGGTCCGGGCGACCCCGGTGCCGTCGAGGGTTCGCCCGAACCGGAGGATCCGGGCGAAGTCGATGGGAGCTCGGACGGCGCCGCCGACGCCGGGGCGGGCGACGCGGACGACGGTGGCGGGAGACTCGGACCGAGCGTCCAGCCGGCCCCGGCCGTCGCGCTCGAACAGGCCGAAACGAACGCGGTCAGCGCGATGACGAGGACGGCGGCTGCGCGGGGCCGGGAGCGGCGCGGAGCCGTCGGGCGCCGGGTGGTTCGGGTCATCGGCTCAACGGCTCCGCTGCCAGGACTTGCCCTCGGTCTGGGTCGAGGGCGCATAGACCATCTCGACCCGCTGCATCTCGCGGACCGTGCGGGCCCCGAGCGCCGCCATCGACTGGCGCAGCGCGCCGATGAGGTTCTCCGACCCATCCGTGACGTGGGCCGGGCCGAGGAGGATCCGCTCGAGCGTCCCCGTCGTGCCCACCCGGATCCGGGTCCCCCGCGGCAGCGTCGGCGATGGCGCCGCCATCCCCCAGCTCGTGCCGCGACCGGGTGCTTCCTCGGCGCGGGCGAGGGGCGACCCGAGCATCAGGGCATCCGCGCCGGCGGCGATCGCCTTGGCCAGCTCGCCGCCTCGCCGCATCCCGCCGTCGGCCACGACCGGGATGTAGCGGCCCGTTTCGGCGAGGAATGCGTCCCGGGCGGCGGCCACGTCGCTGATCGCCGTCACCTGCGGCACGCCGATACCGAGCACCTCGCGCGTCGTGCAGGCCGCCCCCGGCCCGACGCCGACGAAGACGGCCGCGGCGCCCTGCTCCATCAGCGAGAAGGCAGCCTCGGGATTGGTCGTGTTCCCGACCGCGACCGGGATGGGCATGTAGCGGGTGAACTCGGCCAGTGAGAGCGGGTCGTACTCGGTCGCGAGGTGGCGCGCCGAGGAGACCTGGCTCTGGACCAGGAAGAGGTCCGCGCCGTGCTCGGCGCAGAACGGTCCGAACCGGCGGGCGGCGCCCGGCGTCGCGGCGACCGCGACCTTCGACCCGGCGGCGTGGATCTCGTCGATGCGCTGGGCGATCAGGTTCTCGCGGATCGGTTCCTTGTACGCCTCGGCGAGGAGCTCCTGGACGTCGGCGTCGGCCGCCGTCGCGATCCGCTCGAGGATGGCGTCGGGCTCGTCGTAGCGGGCCTGGAACCCTTCGAGGTTGAGGACGGCAAGACCACCGAGACGGGCCAGCGCCCCGGCCATCCGCGCGTCGACGACCGCGTCCATCGCGGAAGCCAGGATGGGGATCGCCAGGTCGATGCCGCAGAAGACCTGGGCGAGGTCGACATCGGCAGACTCGATGGTGTCGAGACCGGGCGCGAGCGAGACATCCTCGAAGCCGTATGTGGGCCGGATCGTATCCACCTTGGAGCGGAAGACGCGCCGCTGGGCGGCGCTCGATGCGCCGACGGTGGAGGTCGCTTCGGTCCGCTCGATCACTCGGGCCTCCAGGTAGCGCCTGAGTGGATCAGGTCGCGTTCAGTCTATCCGAGCCGTCAGTCGCGAGTGATACTTCGGGATAGCAGGAGGGTGAGGCCGTGGCGAAGTCGAAGGCGAAGCAGCACCAGCAGGACGTGGATCTGGCACCGGTCTGGCCGGACCCACCGGTCGAATCGGTCGGGCGGATGGCCCGGACCATTCCGGGCAAGCAATCCCGCGAGGCGCTGGCCTCGCTCCAGGTCGAGCTCGTGAAATGCCAGGAGTGGGTCAAGGCCCGCGGCCTCAAGGTGGTCATCCTGTTCGAAGGTCGCGATGCCGCGGGCAAGGGCGGCGCGATCAAGACCATCACGCTGTCGCTCAATCCGCGCTACGCCCGCGTCGCGGCATTGCCCGCCCCGTCGGAACGCGAGTCCTCGCAATGGTATTTCCAGCGCTACGTGGCGCATCTGCCGGCCGCCGGCGAGATGGTCCTGTTCGATCGCAGCTGGTACAACCGGGCCGGGGTCGAGCGGGTGATGGGCTTCTGTACGAACGATGAATATCAGGAGTTCATGCGCTCGTGTCCCGAATTCGAGCGGCAACTCGTGCGGTCGGGGATCCTGGTCGTCAAGTACTGGTTCTCGGTGAGCGACGCGGAGCAGGAACGGCGTTTCCAGGCTCGGATCGACGATCCGACCAAGCGCTGGAAGTTGAGCCCGATGGATCTCCAGTCACGCGCCCGCTGGGTCGAGTACTCGATGGCGAAGGACGAGATGTTCGCCCACACCGATATCAAGCAGGCACCCTGGTACGTGGTCGACGCTGACGACAAGAAGCGCGCCCGCCTGAACGTCATCCGCCACTTCCTGAGCCTGATCCCACACGAGGACCTCACCCCGGAGTCGATCGTGCTGCCGCCACGCCAGCCGGATCGAGGATACGTCCGGCCACCGAAGGCCGACCAGACCTACGTCCCCGAGGTCTACTGACCGATCTACCAGCGCGTCAGCTTGGGCGACCCGAGATCCGAGCCGGCGCGCTCGCCCTCGAGCGTCAATTCGAACCAGGCCGCCCGCTCCGGCTCAGACAGGTCGTCGCGGATCCGCTCGATCGCCGTCCGGTAGCCCGGCCAGATCACCTGCTGGTGAGCCTCCTCGATGTCATGCCAGGTCGCGGCGTCGTGCTCGGGCGAGAGCCGCGGCTCGACATCCGTCCTGAGCCGCACGGCAAAGACCGCCGCAGTGACGACGCCGTCCATCGAAGGTTCGTGGAACTGGTTGACGAGGTCGAGGTCGTAGAACGCCTCGATCTCGGCTGCCCCGAACCCCGTCTCCTCCTCGAGTTCGCGGAGCGCTCCCGCGGTGATCCGCTCGCCCGGCTCGAGCGAGCCCGAGACGCATTGCCACAGGCCCGGCAGGATCCGACCCGGCGCGCGCCGGATGAGGAGCACCTCGGGACGCTCCACGCCGCGGGCGGTCATCGCCACCCGGAACATCCAGCAATCGACGAGATCCGGCCGGAACGGGCTCATCCCGCGACCCTGGTCGTGGCGATGAGCGTCAAAGTCGTTCGAATCGGTCGACCGGGACTACGAAGACGGTCGCCCCGCCGACCTCGACCTCGAGCGGATACGGCATGAAGAACTCGCCGGGCTCCATGATCGGCGGCATCGGATTGACCACCTGGGTACGCGAGGTGCAGTTCGCGCGGACGATGCTCATGACCTCGTCCACGTCGGCGTCCTCCACGCCCAGGATGATCGTGGCGTTGGATTGCTTCAGGAACCCACCGGAGCTGTGGAGGCGGGTCGCCCGGAACTCCTTGTCGAGGAGGGCATTGACGAGTGCCCCGGCATCCTCACTATGGACGATGGCGACGACGAGCTTCACCCGCGGAGTATCGGCGCCACATGCGACCGGGGTCAACGGTCGTCGGCTCCGGAATCGGCGTTGGCCGGGTGTACGATGCGAGCCCATCCCCAGACCCCGAGCAGGAGTCCCTCGTGTCGACAGACGCCCGACCAAGCGATCCCCGCGCCTCGCTCGCCGGCGCGATCGAGGCCGTCGCAACGGGAGTGGACCTCGAAGCCTCGCTCGATGGACTCCTGGCCGCCGCGTCGGCCCTTCGACCGACGATCGCCGCGGTCTTCATCTCCGATCCGGACCGACCCGGCCTCCAGCTGGTCGCCTCGCATGGCATGGACGCCGACGCGACGGCCCGGCTCGCCGACCGGGTGACCGATCCCGCGGACCCGTTCACGACCGCCGCCAACACCCGGATCGCGACGTTCGATCGCGAGGCGACGATGGCCGATGGATCGACCTTCGTCGGGGCATACCTCCCGCTCATGGTCTCGAGTGCCGGCGTGGTGGCATCGGCCGGAGCGATCGGGTTCGGTTGGAGCGCGCCACGCGTCATCGACGAAGCCGAGCGAGAGACGCTCACGGCACTCGCGGGGCTGGCGGCGTTGGCCGTCGACCGGACGCGTCTCGCCTCGACGGCGGCCGAACGCTCCGAATGGTTCGAGCGGATGGCCCACACCGACCCACTGACCGGCCTCGCGAACGATCGGACGGTCGGGAGGGTCCTGGAGCTCGAGCTTGCGCGCGCCGCGCGCCAGGCCAGCCAGGTCTCGTTCGCGATGTTCGATATCGACGACTTCCGGGCGACCAATCAGCAGGGAGGTCACGAAGCGGGCGACGACGTGCTGCGTCGCGTCGCGACGGTCCTCGCGGCGTCGGTCCGGCTGGTCGACACGGTCGGGCGAGTGGGTGGCGACGAGTTCGTCCTGATCGCGCCGGGCTCGGCCGGGACGATGGTCGCCCAGCGGATCCTCGACGGCATCGCGGCCCTGCCGGCGGTCGCCGGGCGACCGATCACGGTCTCGGCCGGGGTCGTCCGCTTCCCGGACGATGGCACTGATGCCGACGCGCTCATCGCGGCCGCGACCGCGGGGCTCGATCGGGCGCGGGCCGAGGGCCGCGGCACGATCGCGGGCGGGGTCGCGCCGGAGAGGTAGCGCCTCGGGTGCCGCTGCCCGGACGAGGGCCTTGGTGGCCGGCGATATTCGGCTGAGTGATGAGATCCGCGACGTCCACGCTTGGCCGCCCCCCGATCCCGACAGAAGTCGAGGGTGGACACGCTTGCAGCGGGCCATCCTCATTACTCAGACGAATATCGGGGCGGGCCGGGCCGTCGGGCCGTCGGGCCGTCGGGCCGTCGGGCGTCGGGCCGTCGGGCCGTCGGGCCGTCGGGCCATCGGGCCATCGGGCCGTCGGGCCTTCGGGCCGTCAGGGCCCCTGGCACTTCGGGGCGCCCGAGGGCTCAGGTCGCCTAGCTGACGTTCCCCTTCGAGACGATCGGGCCGGTCGGGGCTTTGGCGCCCGGTGTAGGTTCGCGAGTCAGCGCGATCACGACACCATTGACCGTCGTGACGCCCGTGCCGCTGAATGTCGCCGTCCCGGTATCGCCCACCTTGAAATCACCTAGAGCGACCGGCGCATTGGCCCCGGCGATGGACCAGACCGTGTAGACGCTGGTGCCACCGGTCGCGGCGAGGTCCTGCATCGCGATGGTGACCTGGCCGGTGGCACTGATCGCAGCCAGTCCGGCGCCGCTCCCGTCGGCCGCCGTGAGGATCGCGGTGTGGGAGCCGGGCTGACCGGCGACGTTGAGGACCGAGGCCACGCTCTGCTCGTAGGTCCTGGCCGCGTTGAGCTGACCCTGCAGGAGGACATTCCAACCACCGAGCCCGACGATCGCCAGGACCGCCGCGATCCGCAGGAGCCAGCTGCTCGCGCCGCGGCGCGAACGACGCGCCGCGCGTTCGCCCGCGATCGGGAATGGGGTCGGCGGAGTTTCGGAAGAGGCCGGAGCTACGGCGGGCGTCGGTGAGGCGGCGGAGCCTCGGGTCGGCATCGCTGCCGGCGACGAGCCCATGCGCCGCGCCTCGAGATCCGCCGCGGCGGCGGCCATGATGCGCGCCTTCAGGCCGTCCGGCGGCTCCACGACCGGCACGCTCTCGGCGAGCGCCGGCAGGACACTACCGAGCTCGTCGATCTCCCCGTGCACATGCTCGCACGAGGCAAGGTGCGCACGGACCGCGGCGTCGTCGGCCGGGGTCAGCGCCTCCAGCACGAATGCGCCCGCCATCTCGCGGACTTCGTCGCACGTCAGCTCGCGCACGTCGTCCGACCCACTCATCGCGGACCCGTTTCGAGGTTTCGCCGCATCGCCAGCAGACCGAGGCGCATCCGGCTCTTGACCGTCCCCAGCGGGGTCGCCGTCCGCTCCGCGATCTCCTGCTGCGTCATCCCGCCAAAATAGGCGAGCTCGATCGCTTCGCGCTGGACATCGGACAGCGTGTCGAGGGCGCCCTGGACCGTTTCAGCGTCGAGGATCGCCGCCACCTCGGCCCAGACATCCGGGAGCCTGAACGCGGCCGGCGGCGGCAGCTCCAGATCGGGCAATTCGGCGGTCGGCCGGCGACGCCGGACGGCATCGATCGCCCGGTGATGGACGATCGACAGCAGCCACGTCTTCACGCTGCCACGACCCTCGATGTAGCGGGCGGCATTGCGCCACGCGCCCAGGAAGGCGTCCTGGACGACATCCTCGGCGAGGGCGGCGTCATTCGTGATCCGGTAGGCGATCGAATAGGCCATCGTCTTGTATCGGTCGTACAGCTCTTCGAGAGCATCGAGCTCTCCGTCGGCCAGACGTACGAGCACGGCCCGGTCCGCCTCGTCCGCTGGGGACGAAGTTCGAAGCCGGAGCGGCTCGCCCGCCTGTGTCATCCAGTTGTGCGTGCGCCGGCGGGTTTCGGTTCATCCGAGGCGACCAGCCGATCCGCTGCGGCCGCCACGTCGCGAGCCACGATATCGGCCGGACGGCTCGCATCGATGACCGCGAACCGCCGCGGCTCAGCCGCTGCAAGCGCGAGGAACCCCGCCCGGACGCGACGATGGAAGTCGAGGTCGAATTCTGCCTCGAAACGGGTCACGTCACCCGGTGCCACCCGGGCCAGGCCGTCCTCGGGCGCGAGGTCGAGGAGGATCGTCAGGTCGGGCGCCAGCCCATCGGTGGCGGCCGCCTCGAGCGCACGCAAGGTTTCGAGCGGGACGCCGGCGCCATGACCCTGGTAGGCGAGGGTGGAGTCGGCGAACCGGGCACACAGGATCGAGCGGCCGGCCGTCAGCGTCGGCTCGATGACTTCTGTCACCAGTTGCCGACGGGCGGCGTTGAACAGGAGCGCGTCGGTGAGCGGATCGGTCGGCGCGGTGCTGTCGGTGCGGGCCAGGAGGACCTCGCGCACGCGTTCGCCCAGCCACGTGCCGCCTGGCTCACGCGTGAGGTGGACGTCGTGACCTCGATCCACGAGGTGCTTCGCGAGGGCTGCCGCCTGCGTCGTCTTGCCGGCTCCCTCGGGTCCCTCGATCGTGATGAACCAGCCACGGATGGGCACCCCGGGTCGTGTCACGCTTCGAGTGTAGCCGACGCCCGTATCGCGTTCGAAGATGTCATCCGAGAGCGACCCTGCCGCGTATGCACAGTGCTGGCTCGCGCGACCGCCGTTGGTCGAGGGGCGCGACCCAGGGAACCTGCCGCAGATCTGGGACGCAACCACGATGACCCATCTTCATCGCTCCAACCCGGCCGAACTCCCGTGAGCGCTCCCGGTCGTGGTCGACGGCGGCGCTGGGTCGGCGTCCTCCTCGGGGTCGGTGCGGCCTTCCTGATCCCCGCTCTCGCCGTCGCGCACCCGCTCGGCAACTTCACGATCAATCACTACACGGGGATCCGCATCGAGCCAGACCGGATCCTGCTCGACGTCGTCCTCGATCAGGCCGAGATCCCGGCCTTCACGGCGCGCCTTGACTTCGATACCAACGGGGATGGCCAAGTCTCAGCCGCCGAGACCGATGCTGGCCGCGCGAAGGCGTGCAAGGCGCAGACAGCGTCACTCGCCCTGGCCGTGGACGGGGTTGCCCAGACGCTGACCGTGACCGAAGCCGGACTCACCTTCCCGCCAGGCGTGGGCGGGCTGTCAACGATGCGGCTGGTGTGCGGGTACGAGGCGAGGCTGGCCGGCCCCCTGTCGGCGGGCACCATGGTCACCTATGCGGACACGTCGTTCACCGACCGACTTGGCTGGCGAGAGATCGTCGCCACGGGGTCAGGCGAGACCCTCGCCGCGATGGATGGCGGCGAGCTGCGGACTGCGAGCACCTCTGCCCGGCTCACCCTCTACCCGACCAAGCTGCTGACGCAGGCCCTGGCCGACAAGTCGGTGGCGATCGTCGTGACCCCGGGCGGACCCACGCTCGCCGCCTTCGACATCCCCGATGCCTCGCCGCTCATCGGCGCCGGCGCCGGCGCCGGGGTCGTGGGCGCCGGGAGCGGAGCGGCATCAGCGGGCGCTCAGCCGGCCGTCGCCGGTTCGAGCCCGGTCGTGGCCATCGCGGCGTCTGCCGGATCCGTGCCGGGCGGGGTCACGAGCGGCGACCTGCCTTCGATCTTTCGCTCGGCGGACCTCTCGCCAGTCGTCCTCCTCGTCTCGATCCTGACGGCGGCCGCGCTGGGCGCGGGCCACGCGTTGACGCCGGGTCACGGCAAGACGCTCATGGCGGCATACCTGGTCGGGACGCGCGGGACGCCGCTCCATGCGGCGGGGCTCGGCTTGTCCGTCACCCTATCGCACACGATCGGGATCCTCTTGCTGGCGGGGCTCGTGATCGGTGCCCAGGGGGTCTTGCCTCCGGACCTCGTGGTCAAGACGGCGCCCTTCGTGGCCGCGATCTCGATCGTCGTGATCGGCGGCTGGATGCTGTTCAGCGAAGGCCGGCGCCGATGGAGGATCCGGGGGGCCGGCCTGGGTCACGTGCTGGCCCACTCGCACGGCGAAGCGCACGCGCACGGCGCGTCCGAAGGGCACGACCACGCTGCGGTGGTCGCGCACGCCCACGCTCACGACCACGATCACGATGACGCGGCTCACGCCCATGACCCCGCGCACGGCGATCCGGCCGCCCACGACCACGACCACGACCACGACCACGAGTCGACGCCCGGCGAACACAGCCACGGTGGAGTTCGGCACTCGCATCTGCCGCCTGCCGGCGCGACGATCTCGTGGCGCAGCCTCTTCGTCCTTGGGCTGGCCGGCGGTCTCATCCCGTCAGCGAGCGCGCTGCTCATCCTGCTCGGATCCATCGCCGCCGGGCGGCCTGTGTTCGGGTTCGTCCTCGTCGTCGCCTTCGGTCTCGGCATGGCGCTCGTGATGAGCGGGATCGGCCTGGCGCTCGTGGTCGCGCGCGGCCGGCTCGACCGCGTGGACGCAGCGTCCACCCTTGGCAGCGTCAGCCGGTATCTGCCGCTGGTCGCTTCGTTCCTCGTCTTCGGCCTCGGGATCTACCTCACCTTTCAGGCCGTCGCTGGCAACACCACGTTCTGAGCCGGGGCCGGCCGCCCGCACGGAGCCGCCGATACGGCCTTCTGAACACGACGAGAGCCTTTGGGCCCGCTCGCGACGCCGTTCGCGCCATCACGGGCCAATGGGCCGACCCGGCCGAGCGTGGATCTCGCGGCCAAAGCGGTGGCACGCGTCCGATGCGCGGACAGATCGGTCCTAGCGCTCCCGACCCGTGCGGATGGCCCTGCCCGCGGTCATGACTGTTCGTGCCGCATTTTCGTAGGGCGAGTCGTAGACACCGAACGTTCATGGTTCTGCCCGCACCTACCCTCCCCGCGACTACGTGACAGATCCCGACGCTCGGACGGTCGGACGAGTCGCGACTACCAGTCACGGGACGCATATCTGGCGCACTCGCGCCCTCGACCACCCCGCGTCGCGCGCGACCTACTCGCCGGCACGGGCTCGACCGCCCCTCGGCCGCGCGCCGGCCGAGTAGGTCGAATCCCCCAGATGCCACCCGACGGCCCCTCTGCTAGGCTCGGCCGCGAATGCGAGACCTGACCGATCGCGCCCTTGACACGGCCTCCGCCAAGGGCGCGACGTACGCCGACGTGCGCGTCGTCCGGCGGCTCGAGGAGAGCATCGCGATCAAGACCGGTCGCGTCGAGGGTGTCGCCTCCGGGGAGAGCGAGGGTTTCGGGGTCAGGGTCCTCGTCGATGGCGCCTGGGGCTTCGCCGCGTCGCATGTCCTGACCATCGCCGAGGCGGACCGCGTCGCCGGCGAGGCCGTCCGCATCGCACGCGCGAGCGCCACCGCCCTGCGCAACCAGACACGCCTGGACGACCGGCCGCCCGCCACGGGGCGATACGAGACGCCGTTCGAGGAGGACCCCTTCACCGTTCCCCTCGAGACGAAGATCGCCGACCTCCTCGCCGCCGACCAGGCCGCGGCCGGAGTCAAGGGCATCGCCTTCACGGAATCGACCTATGCCGCGCAACGCGAGTGGAAGACCTTCGCCGCGACCGACGGCAGCCTGACCGAGCAGGTCATCACCCACGTCGGGGCCGGGATCGAGGCCAACGCCGTCGACGGTGACGAGCACCAGCGCCGGAGCTACCCGGATTCGGGTGGCGGCTGGGGCGGTGGCGGCTACGAGATCGTCCGGCGGCTCGGCCTCGCCGAGCGCGCGGGACCGCTGGCGGAGGAAGCAGCCGAGCTCCTGACCGCCCCGCAATGCCCGTCGGGGCGCTTCACGATCATCCTGGACCCGAGCCAGCTCTACCTCCAGGTCCACGAGTCGTGTGGCCATCCGACCGAGCTCGACCGCGTTTTCGGCACGGAGGCGTCGTATGCGGGCACGAGCTTCCTGACCACCGACAAGCTCGACGCGGGCTTCCGCTACGGCTCCGACCTCATCGACATCGTCGCCGACGCGACGGCTCCGGGTGGGATGGGCACGTTCGGCTGGGATGACGAGGGCGTGGTCGCCCAGGCGGTCCCGCTCATCAAGAACGGGATCTTCGTCGGCTACCTGTCGAGCCGCGAGACGGCGCCGCGGATCGGCCGCCAGAGTGGCGGCGCGATGCGCGCCGACGGCTGGAACCGGATCCCGCTCATCCGCATGACCAACATCAACCTGCTGCCCCAGCCCGGGATGAGCCTCGACGAGATCGTCGCCGACACC
Organism: Candidatus Limnocylindrales bacterium; assembly: GCA_038319665.1. Classification (GTDB taxonomy): domain Bacteria; phylum Chloroflexota; class Limnocylindria; order Limnocylindrales; family CSP1-4; genus SPCO01. Next base: position 23,572 of record JBBQDL010000019.1, on the reverse strand, counting down.
GACGACGGCCTTTATCTGGCCTCGAACCGCTCGTGGTCGATCGACGACCGCCGGCTCAATTTCCAGTTCGCGACCGAGGTCGCGTACGAGGTCAAGGGCGGCAAGAAGGGCCGGCTGTTCAAGAACCCGACCTACACCGGGATCACCTACGAGTTCTGGCGCTCGTGCGACGCGGTCGGCGACGAACGCAGCTACGTGATGCTCGGGACGCCCAACTGCGGCAAGGGTGAGCCTGGGCAGACCGGTCACGTCGGTCACGGAGTCCCGGGCGCGCGCTTCCGGGATGTCCAGGTCGGCGTCGGCAAGTGGTAGGGCGGCGGTGAACGACGATCGCGCCCGCGACGCGCTGACCCTCGCCGAAGCCGCGCTCGCCTACGCCCAGCGCGAGGGCGTCAGCGAAGCCGAGGCGCTCGTGATGGCCGACGACTCGGCGCTCACCCGGTTCGCGAACAGCGAGATCCACCAGAACGTCGCCGAGTCGAATGTCGTGATCAACCTTCGCGTCGTCGTCGGGAAGCGCGTCGGTGTCGCATCGTCGGGCCGGACCGACGAGGAGGGCCTGCGCCGGCTCGCCGAGAGCGCGGCGGCGATCGCGCGGGTCGTCCAGGAGCTCGACGACTGGGCCGGCCTCCCCGGCCCGACCGAGATCCGCGATGTCGCGGCAGCCTACAGCGCAGCCACCGCCGAGGCCAGCCCCGAATTCCGGGCCGAGGCCGTCCGCGCGGTCATCGGGGCCGCCGATGATGCGGGCGTGACGGCCTACGGGTCGTTCGCGACCGGGACCGAATCGGTGGCGGTCGCGAATTCGGCCGGCACCCGCGCCGCCGGGACCCGGACGACCTCGCAACTGATCACCGTCTCGATGGGTCCGGACGGCGGCAGTGGCTATGCCGAGTCAGCCGCGGTCGACGCGACGACGATCGATGCGGCGGCCATCGGCCGCGAGGCGGCGGGCAAGGCGGGCGCGACCGCCAACGCCATCTCGATCGAGCCCGGCGACTACCCTGTCGTCCTCGAGGAGTACGCGGTCGTCGACCTGCTCGACATGCTCGGCTACCTCGGTTTCTCCGCTCTCGCGGTCCAGGAGGGGCGCAGTTTCTTCGAGCCCGGCAAGCGGATCGGGAGCGACCTCGTGACCATCGTCGACGACGGCTACGATCCGGCCGGCCTCCCGATCTGGTTCGACTACGAAGGGGTCGCCAAGCAGCGCGTCGCCCTCGTCGAAGGCGGGCTCTGCCGGAGCGTCGTGTACGACGCCCAGACGGCTGCCCGGGACGGGGTCGCGTCGACCGGCCACGGCCTCCCGGCGCCCAACCCGTACGGGCCGTTCCCGATCAACATGTTCATGCATCCCGGGACGTCGTCCCGTGAGGCGCTCATCGGTGGCCTCGACCGCGGCCTGCTCGTGACCCGCTTCCACTACACCAACCCGGTCCATCCCAAGCTCGCGATCGTGACCGGGATGACTCGCGACGGCACCTTCCTGGTCGAGGGCGGCGAGCTCGTCGGGCCGGTCAAGAACCTGCGGTACACCCAGAGCTATCTCGGGTCGCTGGGCGGGACGGTGGCGGTGGCGAGCGAACGAAAGACGCTCAGGGGCTTCCTCGGGGGCGTCGTGGTCCCCGCCATCCGGATCGATGGCTGGACCTTCACCGGCGGTACCGAGCACTAGGTCGCCCGGCCAGACCCACGCCGTCCGCGCCTTGATTTCGAAACGTTAGCCCGGGCCGGCGACCGTTCTCAGCAAACCTTCAGACGAGTCCGCGAACGTCGGGGCACCGCACTTTCCATCCGGTGCCTGCCATCCCCCGACTTCGGAGACCGAACATGTCCGACTCGAGCCACCCGTCGAAGGCCGCCACCGACCTGCGTGCCCTCCCCGACCCGTCCGATCCGCGCGCGACCGGCGAGGCCATCCTGTTCGAGATCCGGCGGGTCACCGTCGGCCAGGACGCGATGCTCGAGCGGATCCTCGTCGGCCTCCTCAGCGGCGGCCATCTCCTCCTCGAAGGCGTGCCCGGGCTGGCCAAGACGCTCGCGATCAAGACCCTCGCCGAGGTCCTCGGCGGCTCCTTCAAGCGCATCCAGTTCACGCCGGACCTCATGCCGTCCGACCTTGTCGGGACGCGCATCTATCGGCCTGACAAGGGCGCCTTCGACGTCGAGCCGGGTCCGGTCTTCGCCAACTTCCTCCTCGCCGATGAGATCAACCGGGCTCCTCCAAGGTCCAGTCCGCGCTCCTCGAGGTCATGCAGGAGCACCAGGTCACGATCGGCGATGAGACGTTCAAGGTTCCCTCCCCGTTCCCCGTCATGGCGACCGAGAACCCGATCGAAGCCGAGGGCACGTACCCGCTCCCCCAGGCCCAGGTCGACCGATTCATGCTCAAGATCCTTCACGACTACCCGAACCCGGCCGACGAGGCGCAGATCGTCGCCCGTTCGCTCGTGACCGCCACGCCGCCGCGCGAGAACCTCGATGCCGAGGGCTCCATCCGGCTGCAGGCGACCGTCAACGAGGTCTACGTCGACCCGCGACTCATCAGCTACGCGGTCGCCCTGGTCGAGGCGACCCGGCGACTCACCTATTGGGGCGCGCCGGACCTCGAGTCGTACGTCTCGTACGGCGCCAGCCCGCGCGGTTCGATCAATCTCATCCACGGCGCGCGGGCGATGGCGCTCCTCCACGGACGCCGCTATGCCCTCCCGTCCGACGTCATCGCCTTAGCCCCGGACGTCCTGCGCCACCGGCTCGTCCCGAGCTACGCGGCCCTGGCCGATGGGATCAACGCCGATACGATCATCGAGCGGGTCCTGACCCTCGTCCCGGCGCCACGGATCGAGCTGGCAGCGGAGCCGACCGCATGACGGGACCCGCCACCTCGAATCGCCCGACCTCCGACCTCGGGCGGATCGGGCGGCGCGATCGCACGCCGGCGCGACCAGGTCCAGGCCCGAGCGCCGACCGGCTGGTCCGCCAGCTCGAGCTGTCCCTCGACCGTCGTGTCGGAGGCCGGATGAGCGGCGACCACCTCGGTCGTGGACACGGATCGGGCCTCGAGCTGGACCGGATCCGGCCATATGAGCCGGGCGACGATGTCCGCCGGATCGACTGGAACGCGACCGCCCGCACGCTAATCCCGCAGGTCCGCGAGGACGTGCCCGACCGACAACTGACCGCGTCGCTGCTGCTCGACCACTCCCCGTCGATGTACTTCGGGACAGCCGACCGGCGCAAGACCGACGTCGCCGAGGGCGCCGCGCTCGTGGTCGGGCGCTTCGCCGCCCGGCGTGGCAACCGGCGCGGTGTCGTCACCTTCGGTGTCGGTCGTGAGGTGGTAAGCCCGCCCGCAGGCGGCAGTCGGGGGATGCTCGGGCTGCTACGAGCCGTCTCCGCGGAGCCGCCCGAAGAGGGTGGCGGCGAGACCTCGCCGGCCCGCGCCCTGGCCCTGGTCCTGGATGGTGCCGCCGACGCCCCGGGTGCCGCCGACGCCCCGGGGAAGCCGCTGGTGGCGACGATCCTGCTGTCGGACGGCGCCAACTCGGTCGGGCGGGCGCAGCCGCGTGATGCCGCGCAGCGGGCGAAGACGCTCGGCGTCCCGATCTACACCATCGCGCTTGGCACGCCCACGGGAACGGTCGACGTCCAGGACCAGTATGGACGGACCGTCACGCTCGACGTCCCGCCGGACACAGCGACGCTCGAGCAGATCGCCGCGATCACGGGCGGGACCGCGTTCAAGGCCCCGACGGCAGCCGAGCTCGCCAGCGTCTACACCAACCTCCAGTCGCGCATCGGCTACACCGAGCAACGCCAGGAGGTCACGCTCACGCTGGTCGATGCCGAGGTTGCTGCTCGTCGTGCTCGGGGCGGGGGTCTCGGCGCTCTGGTTCGGCCGCCTGCCATAGCCGGTCCGGGCCGGCACGGCCCTGGCGCCGGACGGGGCGGAACCTGTCCCGGCGCGGCGTGCGTTGCGCTACCCTCGGTCCGATCCAGCTAGCCCCGGAGATCCGATGCCCACCTTCGATGTCGATGCCCTGCGCACCCAGTTCCCGGCGCTGATGCGTGTCCAGGCCGATCGGCGCGTCGTCTTCTTCGATGGCCCGGGCGGGACCCAGGTCCCTGAGCGGGTGATCGACGCGGTGGTCGCCTATTACCGGGATGCGAACGCGAACGTGGACGGGGCATTCTGGACGAGCCGGGTCTCGGACGAGATCGTGAGCGAGGCACACGCCGCGGTCGCGGACTTCCTGGGTGCCGCCAGCCCGCACGAGATCAAGTTCGGCCAGAACATGACCAGTCTGACCTTCCACATCGGGCGGTCGATCGGCGCGACGCTGAGCCCAGGCGACGAGATCATCGTCACGACCCTCGACCACGAGGCGAACGTCTCGACCTGGCGGGCGATGGCCGCCGACCGCGGCCTGACCGTTCACACCGTCGACATCGACCCGACCGACGTGACGCTCGATCTCGAGGACCTCGAATCCAAGCTCTCCAGGAAGACGAAGCTCGTCGCGGTCGGGTACGCCAGCAACGCGGTCGGGACGATCAACCCCGTCCGCGAGATCGTGGCCCGCGCGCACGAGGTCGGGGCGCTGACCTATATCGACGCCGTCGCCTACGCGCCGCACGGCCCGATCGACGTCCAGGCGCTCGACACCGACTTCCTCGTCTGCTCGGTCTACAAGTGGTTCGGCCCGCACCTCGGCGCGCTGTACGGCAAAACCGCCATCTTCGACGAGCTGCCGCCCTACAAGGTTCGCCCGGCGCACGACAAGTGGGAGACCGGGACCCAGTCGTTCGAAGCGATCGCGGGGGCGCTGGCCGCCACCGACTACCTGCGCGACGTCGGCCGGAACTACGGCGACGTGGCCGGAGCGCCCGATGCCACCGACGCCAGCGAACGACGCAGGGAGCTCGTCGCCGGGATGGTCGCCATCGCCGATTACGAACGCTACCTGGTGACCCGTCTGATCGACGGCGTCGAGGGCATCGACGGCGTGACGATCCATGGCATCACCGACCGATCGCGCTTCACCGCGCGCGTGCCGACGGTCGCCATCTCGATCGAAGGCATCTCCCCGCGGGCCGCGGCGGAGATGCTTGGGAAGGACGGGATCTACGTGTGGGACGGCGACTTCTACGCGACCGGTCTCATCGAACGGCTGGGCAAGGCCGAGGCGGGTGGCGTTTTGCGGCTCGGGCTCGTCCATTACAACACGGCGCAGGAGGTGGACCGGGTCGTCGCGGCGATCGGCAAGATCGCTGCCGCGCGATGAGTGCTCGCGGCGGCCGATGAGCGGGTGGTGAGCGATCGGCCGCCGATTCGCCGCCGCCTGGCCCGCCCGTTCGACCCGGTCGAACTGCGCCGGATCAAGCGGCTGTGGGTCCGCCACTCGATCGCCGAGGACGCCCGTGACATCGATGGCCTGGTCGCGACCCTCGCGCCGGATTGCGCCTATGAGATCGTCCCGACGGGCCAGCGCTGGCAGGGCCATGCCGGTGCGCGCAACTTCTATAGCGAGCTGTTCGCGGCATTCCCGGACAACGCCTTCGCCCTCTCGGAGATCGTGCTCGGTCCACAGGGCGCGTTCGAAGTGGCGACGCTGACCGGCACCAACCAGGGGACGTGGGCGGGGGTTCCGGCGTCCGGGATGGCTGTTTCGCTCGAGGTGCTGATCCTCTTCCCGTGGGATCCTGGCACGGAACGGTTCACCGGGGAGCGGATCTGGTTCGATCGCGGAGCGGTCTGACCCATCGGGTAGATGGTGGCGCCGCTTATGGTGGCGCCGCTTGCGTCGTCGACCCGGCTGGCCCCATCATCGCCGAGCCGGCGATCCGTCCGGCGACCCTGGGGGAGAGACCGATGCTCACGATCCGTTCGGGCAGCCGCGCCGCCGCTGCCCTCATCTCGATCGCACTCATCCTCGCCGCCTGCTCGGGCAGCACGGCGTCCGGTTCTCCAGTCCCGGGCGCGACGGCTGCGCCGATCCTAACCCCGTTGCCGACCGCCAACGTCCCGGCCAGTGCCGGCAGCGAGGCGACCCCGGCGTCCTCCGGCGGCCTCGCCATCCCGTCGTTCGACCTCAGCCTCCTGACCAAGGGCCTCGCCGGTCTCGACTCGTACCAGGTCTCGATCAGCGTCGCGGGTACCGAGACCTACAAGGGCACCGTCGTGACCAAGCCCGTCCTGTCGCGTGACCTGACCATCGCGGGCGGCACCCGGATCGTCGTCATCGGCAACGAGGCATGGATGGCCCAGGGCGGTGGGGCGCTCACCGCGGTCCCCGCATCGATGGCCACGGGCCTCTTTGCTGCGTATGACCCGACGCTCCTGGTCGGTGCCTTCTCGGGCGCGGTGTGGGCCCAGAACGCGGCCAGCATCGGCGTGGAGCAGAAGAACGGGATCAGCGCGCACCACTACCACATCGATGCGACGACGATCGTCGGCGGCTTCGCCGGCCTCCCCGCCGGCGCCGTGATCGACACCTGGATCGCCGATGCGGGCTACCTCGTCGCCTTCGAGGCCACCGGCGTGACCGGCGGCGACATCAAGATCGAGGTGACCAACGTGAACGACCCGGCCAACAAGGTCGACCGCCCGAGCTGACCGGTGGGGAGCGCGTTGAGCCGCACGGTCCTCGTCGTCGGCGGCGGGATCGTCGGCTGCGCCACGGCGTATTACTGCGCCCGCGAGGGCATGGACGTCACGCTCCTCGAACGGAAGACGATCGGTTACGGGGCCTCCGGCCGGAACCCCGGATGGCTGTGGCTCCACTGCCGGACCCCGGGCTTCGCCCTCGACATCTCGCGCGCCGGACGTGCGCTCTACCCGGAGTTGCTCGCGGAGTTGCCCGGCGGTTTCGAGTTCCGCCCGAGCGGTGGACTCATGTACTTCATGACCGCCGGCCAGGGCGCCGTCTTCGAGGAATTCGTCGCCGCACGCCGCGACAACGGGCTGGACATGTCGCTCATCGATGGCGGCGAGGTACGTCGCCTCGTGCCACCGATCCGGCCGGATGTCATGGGCGCCAGCTATTGCTCCGAGGACGCGCAGATGGTGACGTCCACCTTCCTCGACGCTCTCGTTCGGGGCGCGACGGCGGAGGGCGCCACCATCCGCGAAGGCGTGTCCGTGGAAAGCCTCGTCCTCGATGGCGAGCGGGTCATCGGCGTCGAAACGGACGCTGGTCGGATCACCGCGGACGCGACGGTGATCGCATCGGGCGCCTGGAGCACCGCCCTGCTCGCACCGGCGGCGATCGACGTGCCGATCGGTGGCGAGCGACTGCAGATCGTGAGCACGGTCGCCCAGCCGTTCCGTGTCGATCCGCTCGTCTACGGCCCGAATGCCACCAAGCAGTACGCGTTGTTTCGCGACCTACCCTCGTGGGATCCGGCGCTCTTCACCACCTCGGGCGAGGATCGCGACGGTCTTGTCTTCCTGCCGCTCTTCGTGCAGCGCGCGTCGGGCGAGGTCCTGCTCGGTTGCGCGACCGACTATCCCGACGATCTCGACCCGACGCCGACCCTGGCCGGTCTGGCCCAGATCGCGGAAGGCTTCGCCCGCGATTTCCCGTCGCTCCGGAACGTCCCGATCACGCGCGCATGGGCCGGCCTCCTGCCCTTCACGTCGGACCAGGCCCCGGTGATTGACGAGGTCGCGCCGGGGCTCTTCGTCGGGGCCGGCCACGCCTTCGGCAACACCGCGGGACCGGTCACCGGGAAGCTCCTGAGCCAGATGATCGCGGGCTCGGAACCCTACTTCGACATCAGCGCCTGCCGCTACGGTCGGCCGCTCGACCCGATCGCCATCGGCGCCCCGACCCACTGGTGAGCTCGGCCCGGTGAGCCGGATCCTGGTCCTGGGCGGATCGGGCGAGATGGGGTCGGCGGCCGTCGCCGACCTCGTCGAGCGGACCGGCCACGAGGTCACCATCGGCGACATCCGCCCGGATGCCGCGGGGGCGGTGCTGGGGCGGCTGGGCGCTCCCGAGCGAGTCGTCCGCGTCGATGTCGAGGACCCCGCATCGCTGGCGGCAGCGCTGGCCGATGCGGATGTCGTCCTGAACGCGACCTACATGCGCCACAACGTCCCGGTGACCGATGCCGCGATCGCCGCCGGCGTCCATCTCGTCGACCTCGGCTCGTACTACCCGGAGACCATCGCCCAGCTCGAACGGCACGAGGCCGCGGAGGCGGCGGACTGCCGGATCGTGCCGGGCTGCGGCGTGGCGCCGGGCCTGACCAACATCCTCGCCCGACTCGGGGCGGACCAGCTCGACACGGTCGAGACGATCCGGCTCTACTCGTACATCACCCACCCGATGTGGACCTCACCCGGGATCGTCATCACGCGCTTCGATGCGAGTGTGGGCACCTCGCTCGTGCTGGAGGACGGCGCCCTGGTCGAGCGCCCGTCGTTCTCGGACGACGAAGCGATCGCCTTCCCCGAACCGTATGGCGAGCAGCACGTCCACCTCGTCCCCCACCCCGAGCCGGTCACGCTCCCGCGTTACATCGACGTCTCGAACGTTATCTTCAAGGTCGGCTACCCGGCGGACGAGACCCGGCGGATCGAGGTCCTCCTCGAGCTCGGCTTCGACCGCGAGGCGCCCTTCGCCCTCGATGGCGTCGCGGTCTCGCCGCGCCGATTCGCGGCCGCCTATATCGGGCGCCGCGGGATCGCCGCCGATGAGCGAAGCGCCAACGTCAAGCAGGTCCGGGTCGAAGGGGTCAGGGCCGGGAAACCGGTGACCGTCGTCTACGACTTCGCGGTCGAGCGGGTCGGCCAGTCGGCGTCGTCGGCGATCACCGGGACCGTCGCGGCGATCGCGGCCGACATGGTCGCCGGCGGCGGCCGGCTGGGCGTCCACCCGCCGGAGGGCGCCTTCGAGGCTCGCACCTTCATCGAGGCCCTGGCCGCCCGAGGACTCACCGTGAACGAACGCGTCGAGGATCGGTAAGCTCTAGCGGAAGACGGGGTGCAGAGGCACTTCATCGATGGTGTGCACGCCCGGCCCGAGTGCCATCAGCGGGCGGACGGCGGCCATCACCCGGGCACCGGTCGGCGGGTAGGTGTCGAGGAAGATGTCGCCGCGGACGATGGTCTCGAAGGCCGGGTCGCCCTCGACGACCACCTTGGCCGAGCCCTCCAGCCCGTCGCGCTCAGGCTGGAGATCGAACCGCCCGCGCCACAGCGAAACGAGCCGACCGCCGCCCCGGACGTTCGCGCTCACCCGCCGATCGTGGCCGCAGATCGTTCCGGGCTCGACGACGTAGCCAGCTCGCTCGCGTCGCACATCGGACAGGACCGGGACGCTCTCGAAGACCGGCTCATCGAGCTCGAGGCCGGCCGACTCGGCCACCAGGCCCAGCGTCTCGACCAGGAAGTTCCGCATCATGAACCCGGGACCGGCCGACTCCAGGGGCGCGCCGATCCCCTCGTCACGCAGGATGCCGTGCCCCCAGAAGGTCAGGTCGGCGACGCGCTCCATGCGGATCTCGTCGAAGGTGAGCACGTTCGAGATCGCGGCGAGCGGCAAGGTGATGGTCAGGTAGTCGGTGAACCCTGTGCCGAGGATCCGCTGGCCGGCCGCCCGTGCGCCCTCGTCCAGTTCAGCTGCCCCGGTTTCGCCGAGGATCGTTCGCGGGTGGACGAGGCCGGAGATGGTGATCGCGTCCTTGCCGGCGCGGTTCGCGCGCAGGCACGCGGCGGCTACCTCGGTCGGCGATCCGATGCCAGCGTAGAAGACGACGTCGATATCTGGGCGCGCGAGGACCGCGTCGACGTCGGCGGAGACCGGGGCGCCAAGCCGGACATCGAGCCCGCACGCCTCGCCGAGATCGAGGCCCTCCTTCGCGGCGCTGTAGACGATCCCGCCGCGGAACTCGATCCACGGTCGGATCAGCCCGGCCTCGACGATCACCTTGCCCGCGCGGCCCGTCGCCCAGACCGCCGCACCGATCTTCCGCATCGAATCGCTCCCATCTGCGTCCGCCAAGTATGGCCCGATGGCGACCGCCAAGATGACCGGATGGCGAACCAGCTCGACGCGATCGTCGTCGGGGCCGGGCCGAACGGCCTGGCCGCGGCCATCACCTTGGCCCGTGCCGGGCGCTCGGTCCGTGTCTATGAGGCGGCGGCGACGGCCGGTGGCGGGACACGGACCGCCGAGCTGACGCTCCCCGGGTTCCGCCACGATGTGTGCTCGACGATCATGTCCCTCACGTCGGTCTCGCCGTTCTTCCAGGGCCTGGACCTGGCCGCCCGTGGCGTCGAACTCATCCACCCGGACGCGCCAATCGCCCATCCGCTCGATGGCGGCCGCGCAGCGGTCCTGGAGCGGTCCGTGGCGGCCACCGCGGATGCCCTGGGCGGCTCCGACGGACCGGCCTGGCGCGGGTTGTTCGGGCCACTCGTTCGCGACAGCGCCAAGCTGGGGCCCGAGATCCTCCGGCCGGTCATCCACCTGCCCCGGCACCCGCTGGCGCTGGCGCGGTTCGGCCTACCTGCCCTCCGCTCGGCGAGTGGCCTGGCGCGTGGCCGGTTCCGCGACGAACCGGCCCGAGCCCTCTTCGCCGGGATAGCGGCGCACTCGATGCTCCGCCTCGATCGCCCGTTGAGTGCCTCGTTCGGGCTCGTTCTCGCCACGTATGCCCATGCGGCCGGTTGGCCGATGGTCCGCGGCGGATCGGGCGCGATCGCGGATGCGCTGGTGGCGGAGCTCGAGGTGGCGGGCGGCGAGATCGTCCTGGGCCAACGCGTCGGGTCGCTCGCAGACCTCCCGCCCGCGCGCGCGATCCTCCTCGACGTCACGCCGCGCCAGCTCGTCGCCATCGCGGGCGATCGGCTCTCGCCGAAGACCCGACGCCGGGCCGAGCGCTTCCGCTACGGATCGGGCGTCTTCAAGCTCGACTGGGCGCTCGACGGCCCGGTCCCGTGGACCGCCGAAGGACCGCGCCGCGCGGCCACGATCCACCTCGGCGGAACGCTTGACGAGATCGCCGCCGCCGAAGCCGAAGTCGCCGCCGGCCGCCATCCAGACCGCCCGTATGTCCTGTTCGTCCAGCACATGCCATGGGACCCGTCACGGGCCCCGGCGGGCCAGGCGACGGCCTGGGCGTACTGCCACGTGCCCGCGGGTTCCAGGGTGGACATGACCGCGCGGATCGAGGCACAGGTCGAGCGCTTCGCGCCGGGATTCCGCGACCGGATGCTGGCCCGGGCCAGCCACAGCCCGGCCGCGATGGAGTCCTACGACGCGAACTACGTCGGCGGCGATATCAACGGCGGGATCCAGGACATCCGGCAGCTCCTCTTCCGGCCGTGGCCGTCCCTCGACCCGTACCGCGTCGGCGAGGGGCTCTACCTCTGTTCGTCATCCACCCCCCCGGGCGGGGGTGTCCACGGCATGAGCGGGATGCTGGCCGCGCGCTCGGCGCTCAGGCACGATCTCCGTTAATCGGTCTGATCGTCGGGCACGATCGGAGGCCTGCCACTCGCCAGACCACGCTGGAGCCACACGCCCAGCACCAGCGCCCCGACCGCCGGGACGACCGACAAGGCCGTGAAGATGAGCAGCAGGACGAGGATGACGGACTGGACGTCGCCGAATGAGTCCTCGATGACGCCCGAGCGGAGCCGGCTCGCGAGCGCTGCGGCGCTATCGCCCAGCCGGCCGAGCGAGGCCGAATTCGTCGCGAGCGCATCGCGGTTGGCGGTCAAGGCGACGGCGGCAAGCTGGAGCTGCGTGTCGAGGCCCTCGAGGCTGACCCCGATGCGCCCGACCGCATCGGCGGCCGACGACAACGGGGAAGCGCCGAAGATGCTGACCGAGCGCAGCTGGTCACCCAGCGCGACGAGTTCCTTCCGGACGGCGGCGATCTGCGCGGAGATGGCCGGCATCGCGGTCGCGCCCTGGTCGAGCGTGGAACTGAACGTCGCCGCCGTCCTCGACGCGTCGTGCAGCGCCGCGGCGGACTGCTCCATGGAGCTCGCCATCTGCTCCACGCTCACCCCGACGGTATCGCGCAGGCTGCCGAGGCGGCCGTTGGCCCACACGGTGGCGCCGAACCCGATCGCCGCCACGACCAGCGCGACGATCCCATATGCGATCAGCCCGCGGCTGAGCCTGTCGAGACCGAACCGCAGGTCGAGCGGCCGAGCATCCGGTGAGACGCCAAAACGGGTCATCGGCCGATACGGTACCCGATGATCAGCGCCAGCCGCTCCGTGCCGCGTCCGGATAGAGTCGGACCCGCCGATACGGCTCCCGTCCCCGGGAGCGGGACACCAAGTTGGCCCGCTCGGCCATCTGATGCTGGAGCCGCCGGATGTAGGCGTTCTGCGGCGACAGCTCGACGGCCTCCGACGACGACAGCACTGACTCGATCGCGTCCTCCGTTTCGCGCAGCGCCGCCTCGCGCGGATCGATCTCGAGCGAGAAGATCGAGGTCAGGCTCGATTGCATCTGCGGGATGGTGTTGCTCTTGAGGACGTAGATCGGGACCGCGCGCTCCTCGGCATCGCGAAGCATCGGGGTCTTCTGCTTGTACTCGTTGCGCAGCGTCATGACGACGTCCGCTTCGTCGACGTCCCGGGCGATCACCACGGGCAGCTGGAGATCTCGGATCGCCTGCTCGAGACGCTTGCGGCTGATCCCCTGCGGGAGCACGCGCAGCGTCGGCAGCGGCGAGCCGCCGGCCACGAGCACCGTCCCGCCATCGGCGCCCTCCTCGGCGCCGAGCGGCAGGCGATCGAGATCGTCGTCCTCGAGTTCGTCGGCGTTGACCGGACCGGTCCCGTCCTCGGCCTTCATCGCGCTCAGCGCGCGGCTGGCCTGGTCGGCCCACGCCTGCTGGCGCTGGAGTTCGCGCGCCTCGCGAGCGCGCGTTTCGGCTGCGGTCGTCAGCGCGCCACGCTCGAGCGGCCCGCGGTCGGCGATCTCTCCCGCCACGAACGGCGCCTCGGCGACACCGGCCGGACCCCGCTCCCCGGTCGTCGAAGCAAGGCGTTCACCAGGCAGGGTGCCGGCCCAGCCACCCTCCGAGGCGGGGCCTCGCGTCGCCGGCTCGCGACCGGACCCGCCACGGGACGAGCGCCAGCCACCGGTCGCGCCGGGCCGATAGCCGGGTCGCACGCCGGAGCCGCGCTCCGCCTCGCGGTAGCCGCCGTTGCGATAGGCGCCGTCGCCGCGCCAGCCGGGTTCCATCCGCCATGGCGACCCGGCACCGACGAGGCCGGCGAACCGTTCCGCCCCGAGCTGCTCGCGCGGTGACGGCCTCGGCCGCCCCTGGCTGCGGTGGACGCCTTCCTCGTCGCGCCAGCGCAGCTCGGGCGAGACCTGGTCGCCGCGCAGCATGGCGTCGATGGTGTCGGCGACGTCGGCATGGACGGCCACGCGCTCGCGGTCGACGATCTCGACGATGACATCGAAGGTCGGCGGCGCCTTGCGCTCGAGAACGCTCTTCTGGGTCCGCCGCCGGCGCGCTTCCTCGTCGCCGAGGGTGACGCTCTGGATCCCGCCGATCAGGTCGGAGAGGGTCGGGTTGAGCATGAGGTTGTCGAGGTTGTTGCCGTGCGCCGTGCCGATCAGCTGGACGCCGCGCTCGGCGATCGTCCGCGCCGCCTGGGCTTCGAGCTCGGTCCCGATCTCATCGATGACGATGACCTGGGGCATGTGGTTCTCGACCGCCTCGATCATGACCTCGTGCTGCAGCGAGGGCGTGCGCACCTGCATGCGACGCGCCTTGCCGATGGCCGGGTGCGGGATGTCGCCGTCGCCGGCGATCTCGTTCGAGGTGTCGACCACCACGACCCGCTTGCCTGTGTCGTCGGCGAGGACGCGCGCCGCCTCGCGCAGCATCGTCGTCTTGCCGATCCCCGGTCGGCCCATGATCAGGATCGACTTCCCGGTCTCGACGAAGTCGTTGATGATCTCGATCGTGCCGTAGACGGCCCGACCGATCCGGCAGGTCAGCCCGACGATCTTGCCGTTCCGGTTGCGGATCGCGCTGATGCGGTGGAGCGTCCGTTCGATACCCGCCCGGTTGTCGTCACCGAACGTCCCGATGTGCTCGACCACGAAGGCGATGTCCGACTCGTCGATCTCCCGATCGAGCAGGCTCTCCTCCGAATCCGGGAAGCGTGCCTCAGGTCGGCGGCCGAGGTCCATGACGACCTCGATAAGGGCGTTCCGGTCGGGCAGGGCGTTGACCGCCGCCACGATCTCGGGCGGGAGCGACCTCAGCAGGGCGTCGAGGTCGTCGATCGTTTCACGAGGGCGCTCACGTGATTCCATGCGAGCCTCCGCTAGCTGACGCCGGCCGGCACGAGGGCCGGTTCGGCGACACGGACGAGGGTTTCCTTCATCAGCAGCGTCACGCTGGCGATCGAATCGAAGCCCGCCTCTTCCAGGCGTCGATCGATCGGCGATTCATAGGTCCGGACCGGGGCGATGACGCCCCGGTCGTGGCGATGGTCGCCACCCTTGGTCGTCCGACTTGCGATCTCGCCGAGACCAAAGTCGAGCAGGGCGGAGACGTCCGCCTCGGGTCGGGCCATGAGCTTGAGGTAGTGCGGCTGGTCCTCCTTGGCCACGCCGATCTGGAGGAAGCCATCAAGCATGGTGCCGTCTTTCCCGCCATCGACCGAAGCCTGGACGAAGCTCTCAACATCGGCGAAGCGCAGGATCGGCGTGAGGCTCGAGCGCGGGACGCGCCAGTGCGTGCCCTGGCGTTCCCAGTCAGCGAGCCGGATCGCCTCGAGCCGGACGACCGGGGCGGGTGTGGCACTGGCGTACAGCCTGGCGAGCGGCAGCGCGTCGAGTGACGTGGTCGTGCGGATGCGGCACTCCGCCGCTCGTTCGTCGGGCCATGGGTCCGGAAGCCCCCGATCGACCGGACGGAACAGGACATGTTCCTCGCCGTAGCGCATGAAGCCCGCTTGCATCAGCAGCTCGATGTTGCCGTCCGCGTCGGCGCACGCGACGTGGAACCGGGCTGCGCCTCGCTTGGCGCCTTCGCGCAGGAGCTGCTGGACCAACCGGTAGCGGATGTCGCCGGCGTTGGCCATCCCGACGGCATCGAGCTCGACGATCGTCCATTCGTCGCGGACGGTCTCGCGCTCGACGCGGACGAGCCCCGCGATCCGGCCGTCCTCTTCGTAGACGAACATCAGGTCGTTCGGGCGGAACGCGCCGAGCGGCAGCCGGAACAGGCTGAAGACCCCGATCGGTGGCCCGTTGACCGGGAGACCGAGTGAGCGGGTCTCGGCACCGTCCGACTGGGCCAGTCGTGACAGCTCACCGAGCGCAGCCAGGTCGGTCAGGCGCGCGGCGCGGACCTTGCCGCTGCTGCGCGGGGCTCGCAGTGCGCTCACTGGGCCGACCTTCCATGACGGCCGGCGAGCGACCGGCGGGTCGGGTGCGGTCGGCGGCCGGAACCCTCACCCGGGTCGTCGTGCTCGGCGGCCATCGTTGCCAGCAGCCGGTGGAAGCGGGTCTCGCCCGCGAGCTCCGGGTGGAACGCGGTGGCCAGGATGTTGCGCTGCCGGACGCCGACGATCCGACCGTCGTCGAGCCGGGCCAGGACCTCGACCTCGGGCCCGACGCGATCGATGATCGGGGCGCGGATGAAGACCGCGTGGACCGGGGTTCGACCGAGGATCGGGACCTCGAGCTCCGACTCGAACGATTCGAGCTGGCGCCCGAAGGCGTTGCGCTCGACGGTCACATCGATGAGCGGCAGGATCGGCGGCTCACCGCCGGCGATCTCGGCGGCCAGGAGGATCATCCCCGCGCACGTCCCGAAGATCGGCGTACCGCGGTCGGCGAGCTCGAGGATCGGTTCGTGGAGCCCCCATCGATCGATGAGCTGGCGCATCGTCGTGCTCTCGCCGCCCGGCAGGATGAGCCCGCTGACGCCGGCGAGGTCGGCGGGCTGGCGCACGCGGACCCCCTCCACGCCGATCGCGCGGAGCGTGTCGAGGTGTTCGCGGAACGCCCCCTGGAGGGCGAGGACCCCGATCCTCATGATGCGGTCGCCGTTGGGGTCGCGGTACCTACCAGCCTCGAACGGCGAGGCGCTCCTGATCGGGGATGTCCTCGAGGGCGATCCCGCGCATCGGCGCTCCCAGTCCCTTGGAGACCTCGGCGATCTTCTTCGGGTCGTCGAAGAAGGTCGTGGCCTGGACGATCGCGTTGGCCATCCTGGCCGGCTCGTCGCTCTTGAAGATCCCCGAGCCGACGAAGACGCCTTCGGCCCCGAGCTGCATGACGAGCGCGGCATCCGACGGTGTGCTGATCCCGCCGGCGACGAAGTTGACGACCGGCAGCCTGCCGTTCGCCGCGACGTCCTTGACGAGCTCGTACGGCGCGCCGAGTTCCTTGGCCGCGACGAACAGCTCGTCCTCGCGCAGGCCCTGGAGCCGACGGATCTCGGCGAGCACGTCGCGAAGCTGACGGACGGCCTCGACGATGTTGCCGGTGCCGGCTTCGCCCTTTGTCCGCATCATCGCGGCGCCCTCGTTGATGCGCCGGAGCGCTTCGCCAAGGTTGCGGCAGCCGCACACGAACGGGACCTTGAAGGCGTGCTTGTCGATGTGGTTGCGCTCGTCGGCCGGAGTGAGAACTTCAGACTCGTCGATGTAGTCGACGCCGAGCGCCTCGAGGACCTGCGCCTCGACGAAGTGGCCGATGCGCGCCTTGGCCATGACCGGGATGGTCACGGCGTCCATGATGCCCTCGATCATCGAGGGATCGGACATGCGGGCGACCCCGCCGGCGGCCCGGATATCGGCCGGGACCCGCTCGAGCGCCATCACGGCGACCGCGCCGGCATCCTCG
This sequence comes from Candidatus Limnocylindrales bacterium, assembly GCA_038319665.1. Lineage (GTDB taxonomy): Bacteria > Chloroflexota > Limnocylindria > Limnocylindrales > CSP1-4 > SPCO01. Next base: position 6,722 of record JBBQDL010000019.1, on the reverse strand, counting down.
GCGACCTTGGCCTGATCGGGCGTGACGACATCCATGATGACGCCGCCCTTGAGCATCTGGGCTAGACCGGTCTTGGTGGCCCAGGTGGACGTTTCGACGGTCATGTGAACTGGATTCCTCTGATGGCTCGCGCTCGGATCGCCGGCCGGGTCTGGCCCCGGGGTCGTCGCCCGTTCGAGTCGGCCGAGCCCCGCGCGCGCGGCGATTATCGCACGAGCGCGAACAAGGTCCAACGGGGTGGTCCGTGCCGACGCGGACGGCGCGGACGGCGCCGCGACCGGCACCGCCACCGATATTGCTCTGATTGATAGAAATCGGGCTCAGAGTGCGTGGCGGAGCGCGATTTCTGTCGATTCGGGCCCGTGGTCAAGCGTGCTGGCGGCTCATTCGATCAATGAGCCGAATATCGGGTCGTGCAGCTCGATGCGCGACCCGATATTCGGCTCACGAGGCCACACGAAATACCCTTGAGTGATGCCATTCGGGCTCAGCGTTCGTGCCGGCCTACCATTTCTGCCGATTCGGGTGCCTGGCTGAGCGTGCCGACGTCGATTCTCATGAGTGACCGGGATGTCGTCCTCAGTGCGGTCGGCTCGGTCTGCGGTCCTACCGGGCGACCGTCCGAATGACCCCCGACATCAGCTTCGCCGCGCGTCGCGCGGCGGTCGGCGAGAGACGCGACAGCGCCTCGACCAGCTCGATGACGTCCTCATCGGGCAGACCGCCAAGGAGGTCGAACAGCCGCAGGATGGTCGCATCCGGGATCCGCCCAAGGAGCCCAAGTGAGCGTTCGAGTTCACGCGGCTCGAGTTGGGGCAGGAGGCCGACCGCCCGGTCGAACAGGCGGACGAAGACGAGGAAGGCGGTGAGCCACTCGCGAAGCGCCGCGAGTTCCTTGTCGTCCGGGTTCGCGAGGTTGGCGGCTGCCGCCTCGCGCTCCTTGGCCTCGAGGACGGCGACGATCGGATCGCCTTCGCGGACCTTGCGTTCGGCGATCACCCGGCCGAACCATTGCCAATGGTCGCCGACGGCCAGGTAGGCCGTCCCGGCCGGCCCGCGGCGACCGACCCGTCGCGGTTCGGGGACGCGCTCGACGATCCCCCACGACTCGGCCTCAGCGAGGGCCAGGCTGGCGGCGCGGTGACTCAGACCGAGCGCCTCGCGAACCTCGCGTTCGGTCAGCGGCTCCTGCCGAGCCATCAGGTAGGCCTGGACACGAGCGATCGCCGGCGTGACGCCCCACGCGGCGCCCATATCTCCCCACGCGGCGGCGAGTTCGAGCCTGATGGCCTCGGCGGTTCGGCTGCCGCGAGACTCAGACGGCGGGGCAGCGCCATTTTGGCCGTGCGTCCCGGCACCGCCTGGGATTACGTGCGACTTGACAGTAGCTTGTTTAGTGGTCATAACTTGCTATATAAGGGTAGCATGTGTAACCAGGTGCGCGAATCATGAAAGTCGTGGTGGCAGGCGGGACCGGGATGATGGGCCGGACGTTGACGGCCCCGCTCGTCGCGGACGGGCATCAGGTCGTCATCTTGACCCGGCGCGCGCCGCGCAACGCACCCGCCGGGCCGGAAGGGATCCGATACGAGCAGTGGTCCGGCGTGCCAGGCGAGGCCGACCAACTGGCTTCGACCCTCGCTGACGCTGACGCCGTCGTGAACCTGACCGGCATCCCGGTCGGTCCGCTGCCGTGGACGCCCGGCCGCCGACGCGGCATCCGCGCGAGCAGGGTGGAACCTACCAAGGCGCTAGTCCAGGCCCTCGAACGGGTCGATCCGGCGCGCCGGCCAGGCGTACTCGTCAGCATCTCCGGCAGCGACGCCTATACCGGCCAGGACACCGTTCCCGCGACCGAGGCGACTCCATCGGCAGGCGGGTTCCTCGCGGACGTCCTCCGGGAGTGGGAGACCGCGGCAATGTCTGCCGAGGTGCTCGGTGTGCGTGTCGTCATCATCCGGACCGGGTTCGTGATCGGTCGCGGGACGGAGCTCATGCGGCTGTTCGCCCTGCCATTCCGTCTCGGTCTCGGCGGGCCGCTCGGCAGCGGTCGGCAGTGGATGAGCTGGATCCACCGGGACGACGTGATCGGCCTCATGCGGACGGCGATCGCCGACCCTCGCTACCGCGGCATCGTCAACGGCGTCTCTCCGACTCCAGTCCGTGAGGCAGAGCTCGCGAAGGCCATCGGCCGGACGCTCCACCGGCCGTCATGGCTGCCGGTCCCGGCCCTGTTGATCCGGCTCGCGATGCGCGAGTCATCGATCCTCGCGCTCGGTTCGCGCCGGGTCCTGCCCGCTCGAGCCACCGAACTAGGCTATCGCTACCTCCACCCCGACCTGGATGAGGCGCTTACCGAGGCACTTGGGCCCAGGCGCGACCCCGGCACGGAGACGCCAACGTGACCCGCATCGCGATCACGGGCGGGACCGGGTTCGTTGGGCGGCATCTCGCCGCGCGGCTCGAAGCTTCGGGGCACGAGGTCGTCCCGGGGTGACGCGCAACAGACGCGTCCGACTGATTCGTGTCCCGCGGCCGAGGCGGCCACTATCATCGGCCCATGCCCGTCCTGCGCAGCCGGCTCGACCCCGCGGCCGCTGAGACGCGGGCGAACCATGATGCCCTCTCGGCGCTCGTTGACGATCTGAGGGCGCGACAGGCGACGGTCGCGGCCCGGGGCGCCGGCGGTGACGATCGCTCGATCGCGCGACACCGCGGGCGCGGCAAGCTCCCCGTCCGCGAAAGGATCGACCGCCTGCTGGATCCCGGTTCCGCGTTCCTCGAACTCAGCCCGCTCGCAGCGACGGGCCTCTACGACGACGATGCGCCGGGGGCCGGGATCGTCACCGGCGTCGGCCGGGTCGAGGGCACGACCTGTGTCATCGTCGCCAACGACGCGACGGTCAAGGGCGGCACCTACTACCCGATGACCGTCAAGAAGCACCTCCGAGCACAGGAGATCGCGCTCGAGAATCGCTTGCCGTGCATCTACCTCGTCGACTCGGGCGGCGCGTTCCTTCCCCTCCAGGCCGAGGTCTTCCCCGACCGCGATCACTTCGGGCGCATTTTCTACAACCAGGCCCGGATGTCCGCCCTCGGCATCCCGCAGGTCGCCCTGGTCATGGGTTCGTGCACGGCCGGCGGCGCCTACGTTCCGGCGATGAGCGACGAGACCGTCATCGTCCGGGGCACGGGCACGATCTTCCTCGGCGGGCCGCCGCTCGTGAAGGCCGCCACCGGCGAGGACGTCACGCCCGAAGAGCTCGGTGGAGCCGAGGTCCACACTCGACGCTCCGGCGTCGCCGACCACCTCGCCCTCGACGACGAGCATGCGCTCGCCCTCGGCCGGTCGATCGTCTCGAACCTCAACCGGAAGGCGCCCGAGCTCCCGTGGGACCGACGCGACCCGGGGGAACCCGCCGTCGCGCCGGCCGGCGATGCCTCGACGGCCTCGCTCTACGGCTCGGTCTCGCTCGACGCCCGGCGACCGATCCCGGTCCGCGAGTTGATCGCGCGCCTGGTCGATGGCTCGCGCTTCCACGACTTCAAGCCGCTGTACGGCGAGACCTTGGTCACCGGCTTCGCGCACATCGCCGGCTACCCGGTCGCGATCCTCGCCAACGACGGGGTCCTGTTCAGCCAGTCGGCCCTCAAGGGCGCCCACATCATCGAGCTCGCCTGCCAGCGCCGGATCCCCCTCGTCTTCCTCCAGAACATCACCGGGTTCATGGTCGGGCGCGAATACGAGGAAGCCGGGATCGCCAAGGACGGGGCGAAGCTGGTCACTGCCGTAGCGTCCGCCGAGGTCCCCAAGTTCACGGTGCTCATCGGGGGCTCGTTCGGGGCGGGCAATTACGCGATGTCGGGACGCGCCTACCAGCCGCGCTTCCTGTGGTCGTGGCCGAACGCCCGGATCTCCGTCATGGGCGGGTCGCAGGCGGCGCGCGTGCTGTCGACCGTCGGCGGGGGGTTCGCCTCGGACACCGAACGCGACGCCTTCGAGGCACCGATCCTCGAGACCTACGAGCGCGAGGGATCGCCGTATTTCGCGACCGCCCGGCTGTGGGACGACGGCGTCATCGACCCGCTCGACACGCGACGCGTCCTGACGATTGGGCTCGAAGCCGCGCTCCACGCGCCGATCCCCGAGACGCGGTTCGGGGTCTTCCGGATGTAGGTTGAGGCGAGCCGCACGCCAGGCGGCCCCTTCAAGGTGCTTGACGTCCACGTCAAGTAGCATCCGCCCATGCCCCATGTCGCGCGGTTGAACATCGCCCCGGTCCGGAGCCTTGGGCTGGAATCGCGGGAGGAGATCATCCTCGGGCCGGACGGCGTGGCCGAGGATCGTCGCTTCTACGTGATCGATGCCTACGGCAGCCTCGTCGACCAGTTGACGGCTGGCTCGATGGTTCAGGTCGCGGCCCGGACCGATCCTGACGCGACGATCCTTCGCATGACCTTTCCGGACGGGATCGTGGTTGAGGATGTGGTCCGCCTCGGCGATGCGGTCCAGACGCACGTCCACGGCCGGACCGCCGATGGGCACCTCGTAGACGGGCCGTGGGCCGCGGCGCTCGGGGCTCACATCGGTCGTCCGGTCCGGATCGTCCGCTGCGACCGGATCGGTGGCACTCGAACGGCGCACCCAGCCACCCTGGTCAGCGATGGCTCGCTCGAGGCGCTCGGGGCCGTGCTCGGGGTCGGCGATGTCGACGCGCGGCGGTTCCGGATGCTGATCGAGCTCGAGGGCGGCGGACCGCATGAGGAGGACACCTGGGTCGGCGGCCGGATCGGCCTCGGTGCCACCGTCCTGCGGATCAGCGCGCCGGTCCCCCGTTGCGCGATGACGACCCACGACCCCGAAACGGGGGAGCGCGACCACGACACGCTCCGCGCGATCAAGGACTACCGCGGGCAGGTCGACGGCAAGGACCTGATGTTCGGCGTCTGGGGCGAGGTCGAGACGCCGGGGGTCATTCGCCTCGGCGACGAGGTCCGCGTCCTGGCCTGAATCGGCCGGCAAGGTGCCGCGCGGCCGGCGCCTCGGGCTCGGATGGCGCTTCAGCGCCGACCCGCGCCTCGCGACCCGAGCGCCGGACCAGCAGCACCCATGCGAGCGACCCGAGCGCGATGAGCGGCGAGATCCTGACGGCCTCGGTCACGCCCGTCCGCAACAAGGTCCCGGCGACATCGCCGCCGACGCTCGCTCCGAATGCGAGGCCGACACCGATGAAGGCGCCAATCATCGCCGATGTCACGGCGGCGACCGGTGAGCCGATCCCGATCGCGAGGCCCGCGCTCGCCGCGGACGACCTCGAACCGAGCGCCGCTTGCGTCAGCCCTGCACCGAGAAGCGCGAGGCCCGGCAGGCTGAAGAGCGCGACCATCGCGCCGGCCAGCAGCGTGGAGCCTGGAACCGACGACGCGAACGGCGGCGCCACGACGGTCGCGACCATGACCAGCGTCCCGAAGATGAGCGCCGCGACCCACGCTCCACGTCGCGCCGTGCGCATGGCCTCGAGACGACGCCCAGTCGGGTCCGGGCGCCAGTTCGGATCCCAGGGACCCATCATGTCAGCGGCAGGTCCGAGATGGCGGTCCGAGATCGGGCGTGATGGACTCGCACGCAACCGAGCCTAGCAGAGCCCGACCGCGATTCCACCCGGACGAACGGCGACCCGGCATGCGCCGTACGATGCCCTGAGTGTCACCCTCCTTTGTGTCTCACGGCTTGGCTCGTACGATGGCTGGCCCGCCCCGTCGCGTGGCTTTCATTGGTTTTGCCGGCCGTGAGGCGCGTCGGACCGGCCGACGTGACTTGTCAGGAGCGTGGCTTCGCCCCCACTCAGGTGTGTCCGCCGACCGGTCCTTGGTCACCTCGCACGAGGAGGAGACACGGCCATGGTCGTCCTGGGCGCGGATCTGCACAAGCGGAGTCATACGATCGTCGTGGTCGATGAAACAGGTCGAAAGGTGGCCGAGAAAACGGTCGCCGCGACCGATGCGGGGCACCTCGAGCTGCGCCGCTGGGCGTCCCAGTGGCCAGATCGGACATGGGGCCTCGAGGATTGCCGCCACCTCTCGCGCCGGCTCGATGCCGAGCTCGTCCGGGCCGGTGAGGCCGTCGTCCGGGTCCCGCCCAAGTTGATGGCCGGGGTGCGCCAGTCGAGCCGCGAGCCGGGCAAGAGCGACCCGATCGACGCCCTTGCGGTCGCCCGCGCCGTCCTTCGCGAGCCAGACCTGCCGATCGCCACCCTCGATGGGCCCGACCGCCAAGTCCGCCTCCTGATCGATCATCGCGAGGATCTCGTCGGCGAGCGGACCCGGCACGAATCGCGCCTGCGCTGGCATCTCGTCGAGCTCGCCGTCGCCGAACCCGCCCCGCGCTCGCTCGGCCGGATGGTCGTCCAGGCCGCGCTCGAGACCGCCCTCGCTGGCCGGACCGAGCCGGTCGCCCGCTTCGCCCGCGACCTGCTCGCCCGGATCGTCGAGCTGAGTGCGACCATCCGCCTCCTGGATCACGAGGTCGAGACCCTCGTCCGACCCCTTGCCCCGACGCTCCTCGAGCTCGTCGGGTGCGGTCCACTGACAGCGGCCAAGATCGTCGGCGAGACGGCCGGTCTCAGTCGGTTCCGCTCCAAGGGGGCATTCGCGCTGCACAACGGAACGGCACCGGTGCCGGTCTGGTCGGGCAACACCGTCCGTCACCGCCTCAACCGGGG